>CAYXJR010000013.1:0-72844 GCA_964465145.1 uncultured Porphyromonadaceae bacterium
AAAAAAAGGTGAAAATATCTTGTTTATTGGATGATTCGTACCAAGTTGGGTTAAGGAGGCAGTCGAACCTTCGGTTTCCCTTAAGTGAAGGGTGAGGCTATTTGGGTCATCATTGGGTTGAGCACTGATTAGCAGCAGGTTGTCGGGATTAATTTGAAGGATAGATTGAATATCTGGAAAGTGAGATTTTTTCCCGGCCGGTAATACACGGCCAGGCATGGTGATACGCTTACCCCATCCAAACCGGGTGGCTGCCTGAGTTCCCTGGTCAACACCTGATGTAATACTGTATGTGAAGGAGAATTCACCCCGCTGATCTGCATTGAAATTTGTTACCCAGTAATTATTCATGGGCCAGCCATATATGTGGGTTGATTCCGGTTTGGCATCAAGCTTGTATCTGCCGGTATTGATCCCCCCAAACTGCATGAGAGGTATTTCCTGACTGCACAGCACAATCTGGGCTTTCCCATTATGGATACTGGCAAAGTTCTGCACGGTATTCCAGTCGGTGGATGATCCCGGAATTTGGTCAATACCAGCTCTCATCACTCCCCCCTGAACTTCGCAATAAATCTGGCCTTGGTCAAGCTGAAAAGGGAATGCCAGGTAAAAGCTTTCAGGGTCGATAATGGATTTTTTCCTAACCATATAGGCCAGGTCAATACGTTTACTTGTATTGAATAGCCTGATCTCCAGTTCAAATCCAGCGGGACCGATCAGGGTTTCACTTTCCCCTTTAAATCGAAGGGTATTCCACACTTCGCCTGCTTCACCCGCCTCAAACCATACCTTGTCCAGCGATTTTCTTTCAAAGGTTTTCAGTGTATACGCTTCCATTTCTGAACGATTACCCAGCTTTTCCAGGATAAATTCTCCTAATTTAACAGAGGCCTCAGTATCGATAAGTTCCATTGATAAATCTTTGTCAAATAAGGAGATAACGCATGCTGAGCTCTTATCTATCTGCAATTTATACCATTGGTTTTCCATCTCTAGTATATCAGAACCATCATCCGGAATCTCCTCGGCATAACCAGCGTCCTGTGGGCCATTTTCATTCTGTATCAATGGCTTATCTTCCACATTGATAGTATATTTTTTGTATCCGAAGGCAGGAACATCTTCTATCCAGATACCCCAGTAGGTTCCATCCGAACGGTGCCCCAAAGCTTGTGCCTCTGCCTCCTTGCCGTTACTATCCAAAATTTTGAACTTTTTCCCGAGAGGCAGGATTTGGTGATCAATGTATATTTCTACCAGTCCCGAACGGTCCCAGTTCAGCGTATTAAATACCGCCAGAGTGGGAACATCCTCTTTGCTAATATATAATTGCAAGATGCCCAGCGCTTCTTCTCCCAATTGACGGGCGCGTCGGAATGCTTCCCAAGCATATGACTCCTTAAGGGCTCTCTGCTCCATTGTGCCGGTGCTGAACGGACTTCTTACGCTCTCAGAGAAACCAAAGGTGTGTTCATCATAAAAAAGTAGAGCCTGATTAACTGCATCGATCCGATCTGTAATGCCAATGGGGAGATCCGATCCCATCAATCGAGCCATGGACAAAGCCCCCTGGTAAGCGATAAGATCAACATGAGCCTGCCTTGATACCGCACCTTCCCGGGCTCCCGAAGCGAAACCGTCAGTCCACCAATCAGGCCAGGCTCCACGAATAACCGGCAGTTCATCACCGTGAGCTTCTTCAATCTCTTCGAAGAACTCACTTATTGTAGCTGTACGTAACTTCGGCCATTCATACTTATCATTCCATTGACGTACCATATCACTGGAGAGGGTAGAGGGCGGGGCATTGTCGGTGAGGTAGCCTGAATGTTGTATGTGTATTAAATCATAAGGATAATTCTTGTCGGCAAGATCCTTTAAATACCCCATCAGTTTCTCTTCGAAATAGTTGAAATTTTGGCTGTGGATACCAAAAACAGTATTGCCGGTCATGTAATGTTCAGCCCTAAAAGCCAACATCCGGTTGCCCGATGGTGACTCCCACCAGAAAGCAGTTGGCTTGTCGAATGGGATTAGTGCACGGTGTCCATGAGTTCCCATATTCAGGTATTTTATTCCCAGGGCGGGGAAATAATCGGCGAAGCACCAACCTATACCGTTCACATCATCCTGCATGGCTGTCTTCACAGGAATACCAGCTTCTTGTATTCTTCGAATAGACTGTAAAGAAGCAGCATAGCTCTGTTCATCAGGCATCTCATCGAAATTGAAATACATTCCGGTAATTTCAATCCTGCCCTCCTTTACTCGCTTTTTTAATCTTTCAATTTGTTGTGCCGGCCTGCTCCTGAGGTAATCATCAACAGCGAAAGAAGCCTCACAGGTCCACCTGAATTGCGCTTCCTTGGGATAATCATCCGTGGCATCACAATAGTCCAGAGCATAATCTATAAAACGCAGGTGTTCGCCCAGAATTTCCGTTTGTGGACGAGTATAACCAATATCTGTATGAGTGTGCTGGACAAAATTCACCCTCCATTTACGAGGCGGGTGTAGAATCACTTTTTGCTCCTGGCTTATCTCCGGGGATTCAAGCCCCACAATAATCTCAGTATCCTTGCTTACAACAGGCCATTCCAAATTATAGGTCTGGATGCCAAAATCCAAATCTAGATCCCTTATTTTTTCCCCGTTAATGGATAATTCCCCCTTCGCAGGCTGCCCGAAATAAACTACCTGAACAGATACAGGCTGCACGAGTTTGTCTTTTTTTCTAATGACCCCGGGAAAGGCATTAAAGCTTAATCCGGTGGGAATAGCCTCTTCAAAACACATAAACCAGGCCTGGCTGTTGCTTTTTGATCCAATCACTTTTAATTTCTGGGTCTGTCCGGGAGTAAGCATGACGCCTGGGATACGCAGGAACATAAAACCGAAAAAATCACCTGCCCCATCAACAAAAGCATTGCGATAAGAAAACTCTATGCCATTTTCTGCATAATCCCAATTTAGCCGCTGCTCTGTGAAAAATGAAAAGATGGGCTTATCATTCAGATAAAGGTCCATTCTCGCACTTCCCATATTGGCTCCCAGGCCTGCCTGCCAGATAAAATCGACATATTGTCCTGCCTGTGTCTCTGGTGCCGGATCAGTTTCCCATTCAGCCAGTTGGGATCCATCAATTGCCCTGACCAGGAGCGCATTGTGAACATCGGGTAGGGCCGAGTGATACCAGAAATGTGTTCCTTCCAATGTTTTAGAATACCCCTGGACAAGAATATCTGTTTTTTGAACAGGATTCTGACCCCAAGAAAATGAAGTAATTAACAGTATTATCGGGATTAAGAGATTTTTCATCTTATTATATCTTATATCTTATATCTTATATCTAATATCTAACATCTAACATCTAACATCTTACATCTAACATCTAACATCTTACATCTAACATCTTATATCTTACATCTAACATCTTATATCTGACATCTAACATCTTATATCTGACATCTTATATCTTACATCTTACATCTAATTCAAAACTGCTCAAAAATAGTAAAAAAGCTAAGTGCCTCCCATCAAATATTCCCGGCTTCCCTACGTTATTTTGTTACATTTGAAAAAAATTTATATGCGGATTCCTGCGGGGTATTTTTTGGCGGCAATGCTGGGGATTTTGATTTTTTCCTGTGAAAAACCTATTATCCCTGGTAACCCTGAAGGCAAGCTGGCTTTTTCAGCGGATACTGTTATTTTCGATACTATCTTCACCACAATCGGTTCGACTACATTGAATTTCAGGGTTTATAATCCAAACAACCAGCCTGTTGTGGTTGATCGTATCTTTCTTGCAGGCTCTCATTCCTCTCACTATCGCCTGAATATCGATGGCATTCAAACCAACCAAATGGATAATGTTGAGATCCCGGCTAATGACAGCATTTATATATTCGTTGAGGTGACTCTGGATCCAACAAATCAGAATGAACCTATGGTGGTGCAGGATTCTGTAGTATTCATCACTAATGGCAATACCCAGGATGTGGACCTGGTATCTTTCGGACAGGATGTACACCTTTTAGTTGTTGATACTGTTGGCACGGAAACCTGGCTTAACGACAAGCCTTACCTGGTGTATGGTTATGTGTACGTCGACAGTCTTGAAACACTAACCATTGAACAGGGTACCCGTATTCATTTTCACAAACGTTCCTCAATGCTGGTTGGCGGCACACTCGAGGTTAATGGAACACTGGAGGAGCCGGTTTCATTCCTGGGTGATAGGCTGGAACATCTATATGATGATATTCCCGGGCAATGGGGAGCCTGGATTGAATATGATAATGGAGGCTTGTATATTTTGGGAGGGATTCATTTCCTGAACGGCAGTAAGGATAATATTATTAATTACGGGATAATAAAAAATGCGATTAAGGGCATTCAGCTTGATACTCTTGCCAATACAGCAAAGCCTACACTAACTTTGTCAAATACTCTGATAGCCAACATGACTGTAGCCGGTATCCTTGCACAAAGTTCCACCATACTGGCCGACAATTGTGTGATTGCTGATTGTGGTACTCACTGCGTGGCCCTTACCCTGGGAGGGTCCTATGAGTTTTACCACTGTACCATTTCCAATAATTACGGGATAGGGACCAGGACAGATCCCTCAGTAGTCCTGAATAATTTTTTCATTTATGATGGAAGAGCCTACATTTATAACCTTTATAATGCCCTGTTCTCAAATTGCATCATAACAGGAAACCGGGGTATGGAGATTGAGTTATGGAATACTATTGATGATAAGCCCGTGCCTGGGGAGTTTAATTATATTTTCGACCATTGCCTTGTTCAGGTTGATACCTTAACAACCTCTGCTGCAGATCATTGGGTAAATATTATTAAAAATGCGAATCCCAGGTTTATGAGTACTTTAGATCATGATTATCATTTGGATACTCTCTCCCCTGCCAAGGATAACGCCAATCTTGAATATGCCTTGTATTTCCCAGTCGACCTTGACGGAATAAACAGGCTGAAAGATAAGGGACCTGATATCGGAGCATATGAAAGAGAGGAAGAAAAATAGAAATTATTACTAATGAAATTGTTACAAAATATATTCTTGTCTTGCGGGCTTCTGCTGGTATTATCTTGTTCCTGTGAGAAGAAAATTACGGATAACACAGAAGACAGCAACTCTTTTTATCGGTTAATGTTTTATAATGTGGAAAATCTTTTCGATACTCTGAATAATCCGGATGCCAATGACGAGGATTTCATGCCTGATGGCCGGAACCAATGGAATTCGGAAAGATATTATGAAAAGCTTAGGCATATTGCCAAGGTGGTGAAGGATGTAGGGGATGAAAAATTCCCGGTGCTGGTAGGTTTATGTGAAGTGGAAAACCTGGATGTGCTGGAAGGACTGGTGCTTGCCACATCACTTAAAGATGCTGGCTATGAGATTATTCACAAGGAATCTCCTGATTACCGAGGGATCGATGTGGCCCTCTTATATCGCCCGGTGGATTTCCATCTCCTGGAGTATAAAACCTGGCAGGTTTGGTTCCCTTTTGATACAGGATACAGTACCAGGGAATTACTTTATGCGGCTGGTAAGCTCCCTTCCGGTGACACCCTGCACATATTCGTTAATCATTGGCCTTCCAGATCTGGAGGGGAGGTTGAAACCCGTCCTAAGCGGCTTTTTGTGGCCGAAATGGTCCGTTCGAAGGTTGATAGCCTGCTTGGGATAAACCCGAATGCCCGTATCGTTATTACGGGGGATTTTAACGATGAACCTACTGATTTGAGCATAGTGTCCGGATTGAATGCCTATTCAAGTTTTGATGATCCTAAAAATGACAGACTGTATAACCTCTCGCATTATCTTCAAAAAAACATTAATACAGGATCTTATAAGTACCAGGGAAATTGGAATATGCTGGATCAATTCATTATTTCGGGTTCTCTGCTTGACACCACGGGCGGAATATATTCCAGTCAATTTGATGTACACGTTTTTGAAGCAGAATATCTTCTGGAGAAGGATAACACCAATATGGGAGTTAAACCATACCGTACTTATCTTGGTGATTTTTACCATGGAGGATACTCCGATCATCTTCCGGTTTACCTGGATATTAGATATAAAAAATAGTCTTTTCAGTTCTCCAGAACCTGACAGGTGAGAACCAGAAATTTGCAAACTCCGATTCTTTTCCCAATCTTCACCCCTGACAGATTATCAATTGTTTTTCCAAATTTAATTTCCAACAATGGCTAAGTCACAGGTAATCAAGCCGGGGTATCTGTTTACACCCCGCTACACAAACTATGTTTTTTCCCTTCTTTTTCTCCTATATATGTTCGATTACATCGACCGGATGGTAGTTAGTTCTCTCACCCCGTTTATTCAGGCAGATTGGGGAATATCGGATACCAGGTGGGGGCGCTTGCTTCAATAGTTTACTGGTCGATCGTGGCTCTGACCCTGCCGATCTCAGCTCTGGTTGATCGCTGGAGCCGGACAAAGACTATTGGTGCTATGGCATACGGTATGGAGCTTGGCCACTGTGGCTTGTGCATTAACGAGCAATTTCGGTGGACTTATGGTAGCACGTGGATTTATTGGTACAGGTGAGGCTGGATACGCTCCTGGTGGTTCTGCAATGATCTCGGCAATGTATCCGAAAGAAAAACGATCCTGGAGAATGGGTCTGTGGAATGCATCTATTCCGCTTGGCGCTGCCATTGGAGTACCTCTTGGGGGATACCTGACCGACCGTTGGCGCAAAAAGAGAGTGAATTCAAGATTGCTATTCCCCGCTATTTCGGCTATTCTGGCGGCCATCATTTGTTTTATTGGTTTTGTAGTATTAACCGACACTCCTCAATACATCACCTTCTTACTGATGGGTATGGTTATTACTTCTTTCATTCCAGGTGCAGCTGCAGCTACCCAAGACCTGGTCCATCCCGGATTAAGGGCAACTTCCTACTCTCTGGCAGTTGTGATACAAAATTTGCTCGGAGCTAGCATGGGACCCTTGGTAATCGGCTGGATTTCCGACAGGTCAGATCTTGAAACAGCAATGAAAACCCTTCCGATCTTTTTGGTTATTGCATCGGTCTTGTTTTTTATTGGGGCAATGTTTTACAAAAAAGATCTGGCGAAAGTGGAAGATGTTAAGATAGAAGTGGCAGATTAACTATTTGCCCCCTGGGGGAAAAGGTTCTTTTCTTAAGTATCAGTCCAGGTATTTGAGGACAACAGCTTGATTAGTAAGATTATCAGAGATAGGCAAAAGATGCCCCATCCCAGACCAAAGCAATCAATAAGAAGACCAAGAATCAGTACAAAAATTGCGGCAAATAGTGTTTCAGCCTGTGATTCAGCCGAAAGGGCCGAAGCTAGTATCCTGGGATCAAGCTGATCGGCAATTTTACCAATTCCGACAGGTTTTCTGAGATTTTCAACCAGGTATATACCGGCGAAAAATATGAGGGCAAGAAAGTTTAATCCAAAGAGTATAAGCAATCCACTAATCAATCCCGTAATAACGCCTATAATAACTGTCATTGACAGGGCCGACCGGGCATCAGGAAATTTCTTGACGAAAAGGCCTGACCTGCGTGCAACAAAGGAACTACTCATGTACAGAATGAAATAAACCAAACCTACCATTACGGCCGTTCGTTGTTCATCGGTCCGTGATGCCCACAGAGGCAGTGAAAGAGCGAAGAGCTGAATTATTGGCTGGATGAAGTCTTTAACTGCTTTATAATATCCCGTGTAAATGCTCAGCCCTAATACTGTTTTCCTCAGTCCTCTGTTGCTGAAGGCAATAACAAAATCCGAAATCGTGGATTTCAATGCAGGAAAAATCCTTATCCTGTTTTGGTTGACATGAGAACCTTCCAGGTTTTTTGGATAGCTGGCAAGGTTTACCAGATCAAGCAGGTAGGGCAGGATGGTGATAAGAAAAATCAGTTTGTATTCCCGGGTAAGCAATACAATAATACCGGCGCCTAATGCTGAAATGGCAGAACCTATCTGCGACCACGAACGGGTTTGCCCGTAATAGCTGACTTTAAAATCTTCCCAGGAATTTATTTGCAGGTGCGTAAATATCATCGCCTTATGTGTGCCTGTACGAAAGGCATCCCCAACAGCATAAAGCAGGAATGCGGGGATAAACATCAGGTAAGACCCTCCCAGGAAAAATGTGGCGAATGAGAAAAGGTAGGAAGTGAATGCGAGTATCATTGACCTCCTCCGTCCAAATGTGTCGGCAAAAACCCCGGCCGGTATCTCCATAATATTCCTTGCAATCTCCCTGATAGCATAGAGGCTGGCAATCTGGGTGAAGCTTAAACCTTCTGCATGTAATATCAGTATTAGGAAAGGCTCAAAAAACCTTAGGTTCTTGAGAAAACCATAGGCGCAAAAGCGATAATATTGAGTGTCTTTTTTGAACATGCAAAAAGTGTCACTTCTTTTTCTTCTCCACGCTGAAGCCAAATTTTCCTAATTTCTTACCTGTCTGGTAGTACCCACCATGAATATATACGATAGGGTTGGCTGCAGCGAGCTCGAATTTACCTGTGTTCGGATCCATGAATCTCTCAGAGGCCTGGATGTTCACTACCTCTGAAATAAACATATGATGAACGCCCAGGTCCTTTATCTCTTTCACAACGCATTCGATGTTCACAGGTGATTCCACTATGATAGGGGCTTTAACTTTTTCAGCTTTTCCTGGTGTGAGTTTCATCTCCTTGAACTTATCGTAATCCCGACCGGATCTTACTCCGCACCAATCGGTCGCACGGACTAATTCGCTAGTAGTTAGGTTTATAACAAACTCACCTGTACGCTTAATAATATCATAGGAATGCCGTCCGGGTCGTATGGAGATATAACACATGGGTGGATTAGAACAAATTGTCCCTGTCCAGGCAATAGTGAGGATGTTGTATTCTTCGGGGCTGGCTCCACAGCTTACCATAACAGCGGGCAGGGGATACACCATGGTTCCCGGCTTCCAATTGATCTTACTCATATTCTCAGGCTTTCAAAATTTATTGGGTTGATCAGGAGCCAGGGCAGTGAGTCCCATTTTTTTGCCGATTATTAGCATCAGGGCCCATGCCTCCTCTTTAGTGTTGTGAATTTCCCCGTCGAGGATGGCCTCCCGGATAGCATTCTTAATAGTTCCTACATGCATCCCTGGCGGTATGCCGAACACTTCCATAATCTCTTCTCCTGAAATAGGAGGCTGCCAGTTTCGAACCCGGTCTTTTTCTTCAATCTCTTTAAGTTTATTCCTGACCAGATTGAAGTTACTCAGGTATTTTTTGACTTTCGCAGGGTTCCCAGAGGTGATATCAGCCTCGCAGAGGGTCATCAGATCATCAATATCATCGCCAGCCTCAAAGAGTAATCGTCTTACTGCAGAATCAGTAACCGTTTCATGAACCAGGGTAACAGGCCTCATATGGAGATTCACCAGTTTCTGGACATATTTCATTTTCTCATTAAGGGGTAATTTCAATTTTTTAAAAATAATCGGTATCATCTTGGCACCGAAATGATTATGCCCGTAAAAAGTCCATCCAACCTCTGGTTCAAATCGTTTCGTTAATGGTTTGGCGATATCGTGCAAAAGTGTTGCCCAGCGGAGCCACAAGTTCTCAGTGTGTGGACTTATGTTGTCAAGAACCTTAATGGTATGAAGAAAATTATCCTTGTGTTTCTGATTTTGTTTTTCCTCAACACCCTTGGTTGCATTCAGCTCTGGGAATACTAATTCGAGTAATCCCGTTTGGTCAAGTAAGTTGAATCCTATTGAGGGTTTCCTTGTAAGGATTATGTTATTGATCTCTTCAGAAATTCTTTCTTTAGAAAGGATATCTACCCTGTGTTTGTTGGCTGTAATGGCAGTCAGGGTGTCTGGATCGATCTTAAAATTCAATTGGCTGGCAAAACGAATTGCACGGAGCATCCTCAGTGGATCATCTGAAAAAGTTTGATCAGGTTTCAATGGCGTCCGGATAATCTTATCCTTTATGTCATTCAGTCCATTAAAGGAATCCAGTAAGAGGCCAAAATCTTTGTCATTTAGACTGATCGCCAGTGTGTTGATCGTAAAGTCCCTGCGGTTTAAGTCTTCTTCCAGTGTTCCGTCCTCTACAATAGGATTCCTGGAGTCATGCTGATATGATTCCTTTCTTGCACCAACAAACTCAAGTTGAAGATCTTTGGACATAACCATAGCAGTACCATAATTCCTAAAAATCTGTATCTTAGTCTTTCCAAGGTCTTTTGCTACCAGTTTGGCCAGTTTGATTCCACTTCCCAGAGTTACGATGTCTATATCCTTGGTAGGACGTTCTAGAATAAGGTCCCTCACGTAGCCGCCTATTAGATATGTGGGCATGTTCCCTTGGAAAGCGATTTTTGAAATACGCCGGAAAATTGGATTTTTAAGCTCTATTATCATATTGCCTGCCAGATTCGGAACTTTGGCTGACAAAATTACCATTTTTTCCTGGCATTTTGCCAATCAGATCCCTAATCTGACTTGGCACAGGTATTGATAAATATAAACATCTATATAAATAGATATTTAAACAATAATGAATTTCAGGGGTATTAATAGCATAGAGAAATCAAAAGAAAAAGATCATGGCAATAGAACACTTGACCAAAGAAACATTTAAAGAGAAAGTATTTAACTACGAAATTAACAAGGAGTGGAAATTCGAAGGGGAACTACCTGCAGTAATCGACTTCTACGCGGATTGGTGCGGACCCTGTAAAATGGTTGCACCCGTATTGGAGGAACTTGCTACCGAGTACACAGGAAAACTAAACATCTACAAAGTAGATACTGAGGTTGAAAGAGAGTTGTCAGGGATTTTCGGTATTCAAAGTATACCCTCCATCCTCTTTGTTCCGGTTGAGGGACAGCCTGCGATGGCCCAGGGAGCTCTGCCAAAGGATTCCCTCAAAAAGGCATTTAATGACGTATTGAAGGTTGAGTTGGTTTAGTTTGATTGTTGGATTTATTAGGAAGCCGGTAGGATATTTTCTTATCGGCTTTCTTTTTTTGCTCAAATTTTCATAACTTTGTAATGTCTGCTAGGGGTGCCTTAATAATACGGGCTGAGATCATACTCTTAGAACCTGATCCGGATAATGCCGGCGAAGGGAGAAGGGCCACAGGGACATTGGCCAGGATAAATTCGAATTATCATGCGCACACAAATACTCTTAGTCATTTTGGCTTTAGTGCTAACTATAAAGCTAAATGCACAGGTGAGTATATCTGGCAGGATTACCACTGAATCAGGAAAAGGCCTCCCGGCTGCCCATATTTCATTATCAAAAACTTTGATGGGAGTTACATCTGATAATGAGGGTTTTTACCTTTTAAAAAATATTCAACAAGGTGATTATACCCTGATAGTGAGTTTCCTCGGATATGATAAATGGGAGAAAAAGATAAGCCTCAGCGAGGATATAAGCATTAATGTTGAATTGATTCGGAGTACTCTTTTAGCCGGAGAAGTAATTGTCCGTGCCAGTCGGGCAAACCTTAATGACCCTGTAGCTTACACGAACCTGGATAAGAACCAACTTGCCAGGACTGACCGCATACGGGATATTCCCTATTTACTGGAGCTAACTCCATCGGTAGTAGCTACTTCAGATGCAGGTACTGGTATTGGTTATAGCGGACTTCGTATACGGGGAACCGATCCGAGCAGGATCAATGTAACAGTGAATGGCATCCCTTACAACGACAGCGAGTCCCATGATGTTTATTGGGTAGATATACCGGATTTTGTATCCTCGGTTGAGAATGTGCAAATTCAGAGGGGAGTAGGAACTTCCACTCAGGGAGCTGCAGCTTTTGGCGCCAACATCAACTTTCAGACACGTTCGGTGTCTGCCAGGCCTTATTCTGAAATTCAATCAACACTAGGATCCTTCAACACCTGGAAAAATGCAATAGCTGCAGGTACCGGCTTGATTCATGACCATTTCAGTGTTGATATGCGATTGTCGCAGATTAGCTCAGATGGCTACATCGACCGGGCTTTTGCCAGTATGGAATCCTACAACCTTTCCGCTGGTTGGTACGGTGAAAAAAGCATTATTAAGGCAAGCACTTTTTCAGGAAAAGAACTCACATACCAGGCATGGGGAGGAGTTCCTGGTGAACTACTCGAAACCGACCGGACTTATAATCCATACACCTATGATAATGAGGTGGATGATTATCGGCAAACCCATTATCAATTGCATTGGTCCTGTCAGCCTTTACGGAAACTAAATATCAATCTGGCTTTGCATTACACCAGGGGCGAAGGGTATTATGAGCAATTCAGGGAAGATGAAGATTTAAGTGATTATCTTCTCGAGACGGTAATCATTGGTTCAGACAGCATACTGACATCTGATATTATCCGGAGAAAATGGTTGGACAATGATTTCTTAGGGGGGATTTACAGCATCAATTATACCCTGGGAAAAATGGCTATAACTGGTGGAGGAGGTTGGAATCGCTATGATGGCGACCACTTTGGACAAGTGATATGGAGCCAATATTCGTCAAATGGGGAGATCAGACATCCATATTATTTCTCCAAAGGCCTTAAAACAGATTGGAATTATTTCACTAAGATTAATTACCAAATTCTTCCATCGGTAAATCTTTATGCCGATATGCAATACCGCCATATAGATTATTCTATAAATGGTAAGGATGATGACCAGAGAGATATCACCCAGGATCATCAGTACAGTTTCTTTAATCCCAAAGCAGGGGTTTCCCTGGATATTTCTAAACATCAGGCAGTTTATTTATCTTTTTCAGTAGGAAATCGGGAACCGAAGCGGAGCAATTTCACCGATTCCCGGCCAGGGCAAGAGATAAAACCTGAACGTTTAAATGATTTTGAGATGGGGTATACATATAAATCAGGAATGTTTTCGCTTGAAGCCAACGCATATTTCATGGATTACACAGACCAGTTGGTTCTAACTGGGGAGATCAATGATGTGGGATCAGCAATCATGGTGAATGTTCCAGACAGCTATCGGGCAGGATTAGAGTTGACGGTAGCTGCTCAACCATTTAAAAGTCTGGCTTGGGAGTTGAATGCCACTCTGAGCAGGAACAGGATAATAAGTTTTATTGAGTATGTAGATGATTGGGACACCTGGGGTCAACAGAATTTTGAACTAAAGAATACCAGCCTGGCTTTTTCACCGGAAATTATCGCAGGAAGCCGGATCATCTGGAACCCATTAGAGGGCCTGGACCTATCACTTCTTACGAAGTTCGTTGGGAAACAGTTCATCGATAATACTTCCAGCCTGGATCGTATGCTGGATGCTTATGTGGTGAATAACTTCAGGCTTGGTTATTCTTTTCAACCAAAATTCTTGAAAGAAATCAATTTATTTGTCGAAGTGATCAACCTTCTTAATGAGGAATACGAAACCAACGCTTGGGTGTACAGCTATTTCTATCAGGGGCAGAGGTACAAGATGGATGGGTTTTATCCACAGGCCGGCCGGCATTTTATGGCTGGGATCATTTTAAAATTATAATCTTCTCAGAACCAAATACCAAAGGCGAAAACTGCCGCAGTGTGGTTGTAAAGCAAATTATAAGAATTATCAGGATCTATCCTGAGGGTTCTGCCGGCTTGTACACCTACATTGAAGCTTAATATCGAATTAAATAGAAAGTAGTATCCTAATTCTCCGGCCAGGGTGGTTGAAATGAAGTTATCCAGACGGTACATGGTAATGGCAGCATGTGGTCCGACATAAAAACCACGGTGTCCCTCTTCTGAGTTCTTCTTGGAAAAATGGTAAGGAATCGTTAACCCGGCTCCTACCCTGGATAATTCTCTTGGGAATTCAGGTCGAAATTGCATGAAAATATTTGGCGACAAGCGGATGCTCCACTTATTATTGATCGCATATTCCAACTGAACAGGAACTATACTGATGTCAAATGTCTTCCGGATTTCGTCGACTTGTTCATAATCTACCCTAGGTTGAATACCGATAAAAAACTGGATAGGCCGGTAGGATTCCTCAACTTCTCTTTCCTGGGACATTAGTGGAATTGAAAGAACTAATAAAAGCGATATAAATGAGGCGATCTTTTTCATATTGAGGTACTTAATGTTAATTGTATACATAAAGCTTTTATTAAACATTAATCTTTGCCAAATACCTTATCGATTACCGACTGGATGCTCTCCGCCCAAATATAATAACCCTTTGGTGCAAGATGAACATTATCTTCTCTCATGAGTGTATAGTTCAAAGTTCCATCCTCCAGAATATATGGTTCCCCAATATTTTTGTAAATTACTTTGTTAAGCTTGCCCAGGGGAGCGATTAATTGATGCACCCGGCGATAGGTAATCCGCATTGGGTCGTCCTCATTTGCTCCGGTAGGAAAAGGGCCAAGGAGCAATATGCTTGAGGAGGGCAACTTTTTTCTGAGATTACTTACTATGGCCTTTATACCCTCAGCTATATCATCAGTAGTATTGCTTCTGAAATTGTTCACCCCAATGGTGAGAATGACAAGTTTTGGTTTTATCTTATCGAAATTTCCATTTTGAATACGCCATATTATTTGCTGTGTACGGTCTCCGGAGATGCCATAATTGGCCGCCTCCAAAGGCTGGTAGAGTGAATCCCATAACTCTTTAACAGGTGACCAAACCTGGCGGCCCTCACCTCCCCAGGATTGTGTAATTGAATTCCCAAGGAAAACCAGCTGTACCTTCCTTTCTTCTCCAATTTTGTTTATGGCCTCATGCTGTGAGAACCAGTCGTTTCCTTCCCCCCAGCCTGCACCGCTCCGGTATTCAAAACTTGGGACAGGATGGGTGCAGGGGTTGAAATTACCTCCTCCATCTTCCTTTGTCTTGAGAAATAGTTTTCGATAAATGATTTCAACCATAATACTTGCGCCAAGGGGATCGGGGTGGATTTGGTCAGGAAAGAATTGGCCGTAATCGAGTAGGGGAGAATAGAGATCAATCAACTCACTGCCTGATTGTTCAGCAATTTCCTTTAGCTCAGGAATTATCACCTTGCTGACAATAGAATCACGAATCCCCCACTTTTCCTCGGTAAAAACCGGTACTGGTAGTATGAGTAAGATCCTTGGCCTGGATGGTAACTCCCTGAAGCTGGCAATCATATCAAGGTAATCCTGTTTATACTCTGATCCAAATGACCAATTCTGGGGTTTACTGTCATTGGTTCCCAGCTTTATCATAACTATAGCCGGGTTAAAATCAAGGGCCTGCTTATACTCAACCTCATCCCAATATGGCTTATCTCCATGGCGGAGTAAGGTAGCTCCACTCACAGCAAAATTCCTGACATCATAATCTTTTCCCATCCAATACTGGAGCTGGGCAGGGTAGGACGTTTTTGAAGAATCAGCCATCCCAGAGCCGTAAGTAATGGAATTGCCAATACAGGCTATTTTAATTTGTTGTGAAAAAATTCTCCCGGGAAAAAGAAGAATTAGTAAAATAAAGATTGAATAAATTCGCTTCATGGCAAAAGAATTGAAGGGCGAAGTTAATGAATTCTTCCCATTTGTTATTTTTACAGGGAATTTATGAAACCGCCAAATAATGGACAGCAGTAACTTCTTTCTAATTTTTAGCCCGGCATGGCTTCTGATATCCTTCCTCCTTTACTGGCCATTCTTTTTCAAGCATCAAAAAGAGGGCAGGGCTGAGTCTATTTTGTTCCTTAGGTATTATGGTGCTTTTCTTTTTGGAGGGGTCCCTCTAATTGTTTCAATCATAATGGGTTTCTCCTGGGTAAAAATTTTCGGACTGGCTGTGGATATCTCAGATAATCAGTATGTTTGGCTTGGAAGTCTGGCTTTAGGAGGTGTATTAGCAGCGTTCAATTATTTTGCTTCCCGAGGCCAGGCGAACCTGGAGGAATTTCCTAAGATCCGGTTGAGCAACTGGTCATTGGGATTGGTTTATCATAATATTTTTTCCTGGTTGGTTTATTTAGTGGGATATGAGTTTTTATTCCGTGGAATAATGTTGTTCCCTTTGGTTCCGGTTCTTGGGTTCTGGACAACAGCCACCTTGGGGACCGTCTTGTATTCTTTGAGTCATTATCCAAAAAGCTTACGGGAGGCACTGGGAGCCATACCTTTTGGAATTATACTGGCCTGGGTAGCCTGGGAGACTCAATCAGTGTGGCCATGCATTTGGATTCATGCCTGTTTGGCAATATCCAATAGTTTATTCTCACTTTATCATCAACCCAATATGAAGATAAAAAGATGGAGCAAATGAAATATTTCATAACGGGAGCCACCGGATATATTGGAGAGTATCTTGTCAGGAGTATTATCTCTCAGGGGCATGTTGTTCATGCTTTTTGCCGTTCAAAAAGAAAGGCGGAAGCCTTGCCAAAACAAGCAAAAATTTTCTTGGGGGATATTTTGCAGGAAGACGAGATCCGAAGGGGAATGGCGGGCTGTGATTATGTGTTTCACCTTGCTGCTTTAGCTAAAGTATGGTCGGAAGATCCCGGCGAATTCTATCGGGTTAATGTTACTGGTACGAATCTGGTTTTGCAATCGGCCAGGGATTTAGGAGTTAAGAGAGTTGTTGTTGTGTCAACAGCAGGTGTTTACGGAGCCTCTTTCGACAAGATTATTGATGAGAATTTTGTTCGTCAGAAGGATTTTTTTAACGAGTATGAAGGTTCAAAAGCCCTGTCTGAATCCTGGGTAAAAGATTACGTTATTGGAGGCCAGGATGTTGTAATTGTCAGTCCAACACGTGTTTACGGTCCTTACCTTTCCGGCTTACCAGATTCAGTCACCCTTATGGTCCTTAAATATGTCAAAAGTGGATGGCGATTTCTACCCGGTCCGAAAGACCGTATTGGCAATTATGTCTATATCGAGGATGTGGTTGCCGGAATAGAATTGGCGTTGGAGAAGGGCAAGACTGGCAGAACATATATCCTTGGAGGGGAAAATCACAGCTACTGGGATTTTTTCAAGATTCTTTCAGATGTTGCCGGCATCAAGAGGAAGATGTATCAAATACCTCCAGGTGTTAGTTTTGTATTTGCCTGGTTTCAATTGCAGGCCGCTTATTTATTTGGGATCGAGCCTCTCATAACACCCAAATGGGTGCCAAAAGCTAAATATCATTGGGCAGTGTCGGCTGCAAGGGCAGAAAAGGAATTGGGATATCAGATTACTTCCTTGAAAGATGGCCTGACAAAAACAGTTGCCTGGTTAAAACGGTGAACTTCTCTTGATATAGGTTTCCAGCAATAAAGGCAAAGCCTGGCTTGATAAACTATATGCTTTGCCATATAGGCTCAATACCTTGCGTTTCTTTCTTTTTTTTATCATGCCAGCCAGAATTTTTGCCACTTTTTCCCGGGGTTGCTGCAAAAGAGTGGGCCTTTTTGGTAGGCTTGACAAGCTCCCATCAGGCATTATCATCTGCTTTTGAGGTTCATTCTGGGTGAAGCAAACATAGGCGACCCCAATTCCAACTCCGGAATTCCTGAGTTCGAATCTGAGGCTCTGAGCCAGATTTTTATAGCTTGTTTTTCCCATCGAATAGGCCGAAAACCTTGCTAAGCCATACATAGCAGCTAAAGAGGAGATTAGCAGGATATATCCATTCTCCTTTATCAGGGCAGGCAAAGCAGCCTTTATGGGGAAAACTGCACCAAGAATCTGGCTGTTAATCGCCATTTTGAACACTTCCGGCTTTATATCCTGAATGGTTGATTCAACCATTATGCTGGCATTGGCTACAACTCCATCAAGTTTTCCATAATGATTTACCAACAAACGGATGATCGTTTCGCATACATCATAATCTGTTACATCACCGGGAACCATTAGGTTGTCAATTCCCAAGTTGTTTAGTTCGAGGTGTGATTTATTCAGTTTTTCGAGGTTCCTTCCATTCAAACCTATTTTGGCACCCCTCTGACCCAAATGGATGGCCAGTGCTTTGCCAATGCCCTGGCTAGATCCAGTAATAAGTATGACTTGATTTTGAAATTCAGGTTTCATCCCCATGGATATTTTATTATAAAAATATTTACATGCAATATAATAAAAAAGACGCCTCAAAAAGGCGCCTTTAATTATGTTTTGGATTGTTAAAATCTATTCATTGCATTTCACTCCATACTCAATCTCATACTGAGCGTTTTCCTTGAACTGGCCGAACAGTGCCTTGTTAAATGCCTCACAGGCAGCTTCCTTATCTCCCTTACCCTTATATGCGAGTCCCAGGTTATAAAAATGCTTTGCTCTTTTATCGTCGCTAGGTTCTTCAATTTCCAGGGCTTTGTTGGCGGCTTCAATGGCTGCGTCGTATTGTTTTAATTCATTATAGGATCTAGCCAGGTAAAAATAGGTGTCAATACCAGCTGGATCATATTTCAAAGCTTTGTTAAGCAGGGGAGCAGCTTCCGCGGCTTTACCATCTGCCAGAGATTTGGTTCCACTTGCAAGGAAAAAAGTATTGGCTGCCTTTTTAATCTGATCCTTGGTTTTGCTATCTTTCGAATTGTCTGCTGCTATCAGGCCTTTATCCATTGTGGATTCAAACTTTTCCTGATCATCCAATTTCTTGTAAACCAAGCCCATCGTATAATAGGCCTTTGCGTAGTCCGGATCATAAACTATGGCCTGATTCAAGGCCTCAACAGCTTTGTCGAACTGTTCTTCTTTATAATATGTACCCCCAATAGAATTGTATAACTTGGGAAGCATAGATTTGGATTTCACAACATACTCTTCGTTCTTATATTTTTCAGCTACTTTCAATGCTTCTTGAAAAGCAGGGATGGCCTGATCAAATTTTTTCCCTTTTATTAAAAGGTTTCCTACATTAAAATATAAGCCAGGTAAGAGGTTTTCAGCCTTTATTTTAACATCAGTTCCTTCAGCGCCAAGCTGGCTGCAAAAATCCAGACACTCCTTGGCTGAAACAATGGCGGTTGTGGGATCTGATGAGGATAGTTTCCACGCATTGTTATAGGCTTCTATGGCATCATTAACTTCCTGGGCCTGTGAAAATCCAACCAAGCCAAAAATAATTACCGGTACTAGTAGTGATCTAACTAATACTGTTCTTTTCATAGTCCTTAATGTTTTCAAATTCAATTGTTTATTAGATATAATAAAATTTTAAGCGTGTAAAGATAAAAAGATTCATTAAAAAAACCAGCTCTGTTACAAATCTTCACTACATGGTTACAAAGAAGGTCAACTTCGTGCCAGAAAACATAATGATTTTACATATATCAATATTTGTATAACCTAAGTATTATTACCTTCGCAAATACTATGCTAAAAATATTTTTGCCCTTTGCCGGCCTGATTTTGGCTATTCTGTCAGCCTGTGGTCCTACTGATCAGATCAGTATGAATGTATTCCGGTACAACGAGTCAAAGGACATCCCAACCCTGGATCCTGCCTTCGCGAAAAGTCAATACACCATATGGCCAGTAAATCAGTTGTTTAACGGTTTGGTCCAAATGGACAACCAACTGCAAGTGATACCAGCTATCGCCTCCTCCTGGGAGATTAGTGGGGATGGCCTTGAATATACGTTTCATCTTAGGCAAGACATTTATTTTCATGATCATGAGCTTTTTAGCGGAGGAAGGGGCAGACTGGTTAAATCTTCTGATTTTGTATATAGCTTGAATCGTATCCGGGACCCTGCCACAGCTTCACCCGGGGCCTGGACAATGAATTGGGTCTTGCCTGAGGATCATCCCGGCGCTGTAGGACTTGAAGCCACCAACGATAGTACTTTGATAATTAGGATTAATCAGCCATTTCCTGCTTTTTTGGGATTATTAAGTATGCCTTACTGTTCAGTTGTTCCAGAAGAAGTGGTCAGTCATTACCTGCAGGACTTTGGTCGGCACCCTATTGGCACGGGCCCTTTTCAATTAAAATACTGGAAACCAGGAGAAAAGCTAATTCTGTCAAGAAATCCCAGGTATTTCGAGCTAGATGAAAAGGGTGAATCTTTACCATATCTGGACGGAATATCTATTCGATTCATAGTGGATAAGCAATCGGAATTCCTTGAATTTCTTCAGGGGAATATTGATTTCCTTTCAGGAGTGCATCCCAGTTACAAAGATGAATTACTGACCCGTTCAGGGGAGCTGAATCCATATTACAAAGATCGGTTTAAAATCTACACACAAGCTTATCTGAATACCGAATACCTGGGCATTCTTTTTAATCCAGAAGGATCAGAACAGGTATCAGGGCCTCTGCAAATCAGGGAGGTAAGACAGGCTATTAATTATGGCTTCGATAGGGGTAAAATGATCAAGTATCTTCGAAACGGGATGGGAACACCAGCCAGACAAGGATTTGTTCCACTTGGATTGCCAAGTTTCAGTCCTGGGCTGGAAGGCTATTCGTATAATCCCGAAAAATGCAAGGCCTTATTGACCAGTGCGGGCTTTCCAAATGGTGAGGGTTTACCAGAGATCACACTCACTACTACATCTGATTACCTTGATCTATGTGAATTTATACAGGCCCAGTTAGGGGAGTCGGGCATCCGTATCAAGCTGGAATTAAGTACCGGGGCAACTTTCAGATCCATGGTTGCAGACTCAAAACTTTCATTTTTCAGGGGGTCGTGGATTGCTGACTATCCGGATGCGGAAAATTATTTTGCACTATTTTACAGCCCTAATTTTTCTCCTAAAGGCCCCAATTACACACATTTCAAATTGGATGAATTTGACAAACTGTACGAATTGGCCCTGGTTACAACCATTGATAAGGAAAGGTATCAGATCTACCGGAAAATGGATTCATTGATAATCCATGAAGCTCCGGTAGTCCCGTTGTTCTACGATAAGGTAGTCAGGTTCTACTCATCCAACCTGGAAGGCATGGAAGGTAATGCCTTAAACCTGCTTACACTTAAAAGGGTAAGGAGAATCATTATCCCAGGGTTAACGAATTAATCGTCCAGGTCCTTGAGAATCTTCTCAACTTCTTTTTCTGCGTTAAAGAGTTTCTTTTTACAAATTTTGATCAACTCGGAAACCCTCTTTAATTGTCCGGCGAGTTCATCCACGTCGAGTTCCTGGTTGTCAATCTTTGATAATATACTTTCCACTTCTCTTAAAGCCAGGCTGTATGTGATTTCTTTATCAGGCATAATTGATAGTTTTAATATCCATATTTTTTTCCGGTGAATTCCCTTACATCAAGTTTCATTATAACAACATTGCGGATGGACGGTTCGGAAAACTCATAATCTTCTCCTGAGTATTTTAGCATAATAAGCTTCATGACGGCATATTTCTTATCATAATCTTTAATAAATTCTACATCACCAAATGCATTCACACTCTTATATTTCATTCCCCAGGAGCATCCCACCTGCTTGTGTCTGTAAAATAATTCGTTTCCGGTATTGAAATTTATGCAAACAGAGGGATTCTTTTCCAGCAATTCCAGTTTAAATCCGTGAGTATCGCAATGCAGGAAGATGGTCTGTTCCTGATAGGCGAAGTTGAAAGGAAGAACATATGGTTTTTCACCATTGACCATAGCCACTGTGCAGACCTCTGCCTCATTGATAATGGCTTCCATCTCAGGAATATTATGAATCTGACGATTTCGGAGTATCATATTTGAACTTATCTTATTTAGTATTCGTTTTTTTTGAAATTACGCGGCTGTTAAAGTCACCTGAAGCCAGCTGGGTGGTTACATCTTCCCCAGGGTGAACATCTTTCGAATTTTTCAGGACTTTCCCCTGATAAAAGGTAATTGAATATCCCTTTTTCAGTATTCTGGCAGGATCTTGCAGATCAGCTTCTTTTCCCAGCATACTCAATCTATTATTTTCTTGAATTATCATATCCCTTACGGCATGACGGTTGTTATTAATATTTTCAGTTAGCACTTGCCGGTTAAAATCGATGAAGTGGTTTACCGATGTTTGAAAATTTAATAGTTGAGTATTTAAACTTAGTTGTTGCCGGTGAATATAACGGCCTGTGGAGGAAGAACCCCGGATTGCCTTTTCCCGTAAGGACATCCACTCATTTTTAAGAAGACTATCTCCAGCCTGTTTCATAGTATGGAGCTTGGTTGTCAACTGATCTTTCCATACCAGTAGTTTTCCCCTGGAAGATTCTACAATGTTTTGCCGTAGATTATCCATGTCGGATATAAAATAATCGGCCTGTTGAATGAGGAATTCAGCAACCGCAGTCGGGGTTTTACAGCTGGTGTGAGCCACTATGTCAACTATTGATTCATCTCGTTCGTGTCCTATGCCTGCGATAATTGGCAGGGGAAACTGGGTAATGAAGTATCCCAGATCATAATCATCAAAGCTGGTAAGATCGGTTTTAGCACCTCCGCCTCTTATAATTACCACAAGGTCATAAAAGGATTCATGTTCAGCAATTCGATCAAGCGCCTGGATTATTGATTTACCTGCTGAGGTGCCCTGCATAGCTGCAGGGTAAAGCCGGGTGTAATATTGATATCCGGCCTGGTTGTTATTCAGCTGGTCAATAAAATCCCCGTATCCGGCAGCCGTATCCGAGGATATGATGGCAATTTTCTGGGGCACCAGCGGCATTTCCAAATCCTGATTCATACTGATTACTCCAGCATCCTCCAGCTTCTTAAGGATTTCAATACGTTTTCTGGCAAGTTCACCGAGTGTGAATGAAGGCTCGATATCCAGAATGTTCAGGCTGAACCCATATCGTTCGTGAAATTCCACTTTAACCGAAATCATAACCTTAATTCCGGCATCAAGTGCCTGTCCGGTAGTCGTTTCAAAATATGGCTTTATCATCCGGTACCGGGAGGCCCAAATGGTTGCACGGGAGACTGCCCTTATGGAATCGTCTTGTGGGTCTTTGTCAACCAGTTCAAGATAACAATGGCCGCTGCGATTATCATTTAACTCGCTTATTTCAGCAATAATCCAGATAGTCATTGGAAATCCTTCTTGAAGGACTTCACGTACCATCTTGTTAAGGTCAAACAGGCTTATGGCTTTTTGCTCTGCCATGTCTTATTGTCTGGTCCTCTGTTTCATGATACGGGCTTGGGTGACTGATTGAGACGTAGTAATTCTGGTGATGAATATTCCCGGATTGAGATTTTCAAGTCCTGAAATCTTTATTCTTTGGAAGGAGTTGTATCCAGGATCGTGTTCTTCACGATAAACAAGGCGTCCGGTCAAGTCCCAAATTTCCAGAACTAATGGTTCGGGTTTAGGAGCATAATAATCTATAGTGAAGGAGCTGTAAAAAGGATTGGGGAATATTCTTAAAAGAGAATTTTCCTGGATATTATCAATTTCGATACCTTGAACATCAAAGAAGGCTTTTGAAAAATCAGGCAAACCGTAGCCTAGATAAAAATCTGGGTTAAGGGCCTGTGAGCCAGTTTCTTGCATTAACTGAATCAAGTCATAATTATTTACAGACCTATTGCTTTGCCAGAGGCAGGCGGCTAATCCGCAAATAAGGGGTGAACTAAAGGATGTCCCATTTCCGGTGTATATATTACCGTCTGTGGCGACAAAAGCAGTACCATCACCCTGAGCGGCAAGATTGGGTTTAACCCTGCCATTGATAGTAGGGCCAATTGAGCTGAAAGATGCGTAAATTCTTTCAGCATCCACTGCACCCACAGTGAGTACACTGTCTGCATCTGCAGGAGCACCTATGTATCGCCAGGGGCTGTCACCCTTATTGCCAGCACTTGTAACCACAAGGATTCCTTTGGAGGCGGCAATATCTGCTGCCTTGGTTATCCTTGTGGTGTTTCCATCCATATCCTGATAGGTATGATTCATCGTTGAATCATCAAAAGTGGTATAACTTATGGAAGAATTTATCAGGTCGGCACCCACACTGTCGGCATATTCCGCTCCACTGATCCAATAATCTTCTTCCAACAGGTATTCCGTAGGTCCGTATTCTGTGCGAAGGAGGTAATAACCGGCTTTCGGAGCGGTCCCCACCATTTGGCCTGGGAGGTTAGCGGCCATGATTGACAATACCCAAGCTCCGTGTGGATGCTCATGGAAACTTACCGGTGTATTCTTAATAAAATCCCAGGTACCGAGGATCTGGTGGTTTTTCCATAAACTATCGAAGGCCGGGTTGTTGTCTGCTCCGGTGAAACCACCATCGAGAACGGCTATAACCATCCCCTGTCCCTGGTAACCCTGGTTGTGAAGTATATGCCCTTTTATCATTCCTATCTGATGGCTGCCCTGGCCATAATTGTAATAACTTGTATCAGGTAAGCTAGCTTGTATATTGCTGGCTTTTACAGCAGATATGTTCAATTTATCTGGGTAAACTGGGATGCCTTGGGAAGTACAGGTGCTTTTTATGGACCTAACATAGGGTAATGATCTTATGGAATCAAGAGATTCTGGGTTATTTGTATTGATACTGACAGAATTGAACCATTTGGAGACAGTAAGGATACTGGGCACGAAGTTCCGAACTCCTTGAATATAGCTCGGATTTACTGGTAAGTCTTGCTCGGTAATAGATATTTGAAACCTGGTACGTCTGTTTATGGACCTTTGGCTCAGGAAATCTTGCGGGAGGTCAATAGAAAAAGGGCTATTCTGTTTATCGGCGAAATTCACCAGATACACATCAGGTGCAATTTGTGAAAAAACTGAAGTTCCAAGAATCCACAGAAAAGCCGCAAGTATTTTGTTCATCCAGCGAAATTAACCAGAATTATTTTCGAAAGTATGATTCAGGGTCTTTTAAGTACATTATAGGATCTTTCACCAGGTTTCTATTTTTCTCATATTGATCAAATACCTCTTTTTGCCTTTGATCCAAAATCTCCGAATTCAGAGGCTTCCCTTCTGAATAAGTAAGAGAATAATCTATTTTGCCATTAATGAAATAATAGATCCATTCCCCCTCTTTAAGATTTTGATGGTAATGTCCTTTTACAGCAAGCTCACCTCCAGGATAGAAAACCAGATACGCCCCATCCATTTGATTATTTCTGTAATAAATCTCAGTAGTTTTATCTCCTTGTTCATTGAAAATTTGCTGGATACCATGCATGGCGTTATCTGACCAATTCGTTTTTTCCATGATCTTCCCATTCACAAAATAGCGGATAGCCTGGCCATTGATTTGGTCGGCCTTGTAATTTATCTCGATTAAAACCTCACCCTGGCTCCCGTAATAGTTCCACTTTCCTTCTTTCAATTGTTTGATATACTGGCCTTGAGCCCAGAGCTTTCCCAACTCATCATAAATTTTTGCCTCCACATTTACTCCTGTAGAGTCGTGATCCATAATGGCTTTTACCACTCCATCGGGATAATATCTTGTTAAAGTTCCAACAGGATGGCCTTCCAGGAAAAATCCCTCGTACTTTTTGTTGCCGTCTTGATCAAGAACTATCCAATAATCGGTTTTCTGCCCCATGTCATTAAGCCGGTTGGTCTTCTCTTCCTGAGAAAAAACAAGGGTAGGAAGAGTAAATAATAGTAAAGGAATGAAGTACTTAATCATGACTTGAAAATACAAAAAATAAAAATGGTTGCCAGACTCACGAGCAACCATTTTTTAATATTTATCCTAAGCCCTGGTATCCAGGGTAATATTGAAATCCAATTAATTATCCTTAATCTCCTCAAAATCCACATCTGTTACTTCATCCTGAGGTTTACCTGATTTCTGGGACTCAGCTGTGGGCCCCTGAGGCTCTGCCTGCCCTCCTGCTCCTTGCTTGTACATTTCTTCAGAAGCGGCCTGGAAAACCTGGTTCAGTTCAGTTGTGGCTGAATCAATACCCGCCAGGTCCTGGCTTTTATGAGCCTCCTTGAGTTTGGCCAAGGCATCTTCAATAGGTTTTTTCTTATCAACCGGTAATTTATCTCCGAATTCTTTCAATTGTTTTTCTGTTTGGAATATCAGACTGTCAGCAGAGTTAATTTTGTCGACCTTCTCCTTTTGCTTTTTATCTTCCTCAGCAAATTTCTGAGCTTCGTCCTTCATCCTTTTGATTTCATCATCGGAAAGTCCTGAAGAAGCTTCGATACGAATATTCTGCTCTTTACCTGTTCCCTTATCTTTAGCGGATACATTCAGGATACCGTTAGCATCAATATCGAAGGTTACTTCAATTTGAGGGATGCCTCTTGGTGCCGGAGGAATTCCATCGAGGTGAAACCGGCCAATAGTTTTATTTTGGCTGGCCATAGGGCGTTCCCCTTGCAGTACATGAATTTCCACCGATGGCTGGCTGTCGCCTGCTGTGGTAAAGGTCTCCGTTTTCTTTGAAGGGATGGTTGTGTTTGATTCTATCAGTTTGGTCATCACACTACCAAGGGTTTCTATACCTAAAGAAAGAGGAGTAACATCGAGCAATAGAACATCCTTAACCTCACCGGATAGTACACCACCCTGGATAGCTGCCCCAATAGCAACAACCTCATCCGGGTTAACTCCTTTGGACGGTGTTTTACCAAAGAAATCAGAAACCAACTGTTGAATTGCTGGTATACGGGTTGATCCGCCTACCAGAATAACCTCATCAATTTCACTTTTACTAATTCCAGCATCGTTGAGTGCCTTCTGGCATGGACCGATAGTTGCCTGAATGAGTGTGTCAGTTAATTGCTCGAATTTAGCTCTCGTGAGGGATCTCACCAGGTGTTTTGGTACTCCGTCAACAGGCATTATGTATGGTAGATTCAACTCAGTTGTAGATGAACTGGAAAGTTCGATTTTGGCTTTTTCGGCAGCTTCCTTCAAACGCTGCAATGCCATAGGATCTCTTCTTAGATCAATGCCTTCATCCTTTAAAAACTCATCAGCTAACCAGTCGATGATGGTCTGATCGAAATCATCTCCTCCAAGGTGGGTATCCCCGTTGGTTGATTTTACTTCAAAAACACCCCCACCAAGCTCCAGTAAAGAGATGTCAAAGGTTCCTCCACCAAGGTCGAATACGGCAATCGTTATGTCTTTACCTTTTTTATCAAGGCCATAAGCCAGTGCGGCAGCAGTTGGTTCGTTGATTATTCTTTTTACATTCAATCCGGCAATTTCCCCGGCCTCTTTAGTAGCCTGTCTTTGAGAATCATTAAAATAAGCAGGAACAGTGATTACTGCATCGGTTACTTCCTGACCCAGGTAGTCCTCGGCAGTTTTCTTCATTTTCTGAAGCACCATGGCAGATATTTCCTGGGGAGAATATTTTCTATCCTCAATCACCACCCTGGGGGTATTGTTTTCACCCTCTACTACTTTATAAGGCACACGTGCGATTTCATTTTTAAGGTTATTGAATTTTTCACCCATTAGCCTTTTGATGGAATAGACTGTTTTGGTTGGGTTGGTGATGGCTTGCCGTTTTGCCGGATCTCCCACTTTGCGCTCGCCTTTGTCGACGAATGCTACCATGGAAGGGGTTGTCCTTTTTCCTTCACTATTGGGAATGACAACTGGCTCATTACCTTCCATTACAGATACACAAGAGTTGGTGGTTCCCAAATCGATTCCTATTATTTTACCCATTTTTATGCTATTTTAATTTGTTGTCTTATTTATATCGCTTAGCTGCTCAATGATTGTGCCAACAACGAAAATTGACATGAGTATGAAATAATGACATTTAATAAGGATTTTCACCTTATGTCAAACCAGACAAAATGACAAAATAGTTATTGCCTATCTGTTATAATAGTCATCAGTGCTATCAACGAAACCCAGAAATTTGGTATGTATTCCGAAAGATAAAGAATCGATGGATGGAAAGGTAAAGGCTTTACCCTGTAGTTCCTGGTGGTAGCGTGCTGAGAACAGTCCTATCCCTCCCGAAATATTTGTGTAAACAGGTTTTTCCTGATTGATCCCCTCATCGGGATTGTAGATCTGCATAAAGGTGTACAATTCTTCTCCTCCAACGGTGAAGAGAAAATCAAAAGTCTTCTTCTGTGCAATTCGGTGTATCCCATTTTCCGGAGGGAACAACTTGGATGGAAGCCACTTGTAAAACTGCTCGTGGTTAATATCGGTCTTCATCCTTTCTCCTCCTCCAGAATGTTCAGATACATAGTGTGCTATATTCCAGACAAGCGATTTAGGTATTGTGTCATTCTGCAAAACTTCAAGATAATTGAATCGAATCTGCAGAAAGTATACTCTTGCATAGGGGGCTGATTCCCATTCAACACGTATTTCACCGTTGTATTGCGACAAGTTGAGTGTAGGCTGGGTGTAGGGAGGTTTTATAATACGAATCTTATCGACTAGGTTTGTCCGGGCTTTAATGGTATCTTCCTTACCGGGAATTACAATTTGGAGTCGGTATTCACTAGCTCCTTCCAATTTGCTGTTATTAGCATAAAGGCGATTTGGGTTGGAGGCAAAAATCCCGGTATTCCTGGGGATGGAATCAATTTCATTAAAAACCAGCTTTTCCCTGAATTCTCCATCCCGCCACCTTTCCATAAATACTTCAGCTTTAGGATAGTAAATAGAGTCAGCAACTGCTGCCATCTCGTAGGCATTCATTTCGCCGGCAAAAGATTTTTCCAGACGCAGATAATTGGTTGAATCATTCTGATTCAGGATGCTGTAAATGACTGGAATATCAACATATGGGGCCTGTATTTGCATGTCATTGTTACAGGCAGCCCCAAAAATCAATAAACACAAGATTATTGTCTTTTTCACTTGGATCAATTCTGCCTCGAAGATATCACCTAATCAATAACTGTCAAAACGATCCGTGAAATTATAACTCTCGTCTGTTGTTTGGGATGGTACTTATTGGCATAATTTAATGGCAATATCATGAATTAGATGCGGGTGCAAAAAGAATTTGTAGATTTGCGTGGCGGTGGAGAACGGCCACGTAATTAATTAAACTATAATTATTATGTCTTTACACGACCAGGTCAGAAGGGTTACTACCCATGTTCTGAATGAAATGAAGCTGCGTGGCGAGAAAATAGCCATGCTAACTGCTTACGATTTTTCCACTGCCCGAATCCTGGATGCCACAAGTATCGACGTTGTTTTAGTTGGCGATTCTGCCTCAAATGTGATGGCTGGTCATGAAACTACCCTTCCCATTACCCTCGATCAGATGATATACCATGCTGCTTCGGTTGTTAGGGCAATACACAGGGCACTGGTAGTAGTTGACCTGCCTTTCGGAACATACCAGGGTAATTCAAAGGAGGCCCTTACTTCTGCCATCCGTATTATGAAAGAAACCGGGGCGGCGGCAGTAAAGATAGAGGGTGGACAGGAGGTTTTGGAATCGGTTGGCCGTATACTTTCTGCCGGGATTCCTGTGATGGGGCATCTTGGACTGACACCGCAATCCATCCACAAATTTGGTACATATGTAGTGCGTGCCACTGAGGAAGATGAGGCAGATAAACTTATAAGGGATGCCCGCCTATTAGAGGAGGCAGGTTGTTTTGCAATAGTACTGGAGAAGATACCGGCCAAGCTGGCCAAAATAGTAACAGCCGAGATATCTATCCCAACAATTGGAATTGGAGCAGGTGCAGGAGTTGACGGCCAGGTTCTTGTTCTTCATGATATGTTGGGTATTACTCAGGATTTTTCTCCAAGGTTCCTGCGTCGATACCATAACCTTTTTGAGGAGATCAAAGGGGCTGTGTCAAACTATATTGACGACGTGCGTAATGGCGATTTTCCTAACGACAAAGAACAATACTAATACAAGATGTAAGTCGCAAGACTTAAGATAGTTTGGAATGGAAATTTTATACGAGGATAATCATCTGATAATTGTTAATAAAACAGGTTCTGACCTTGTACAGGGTGACCGTACCGGAGATATTTCCCTGGATACCAGGGTTAAAGAGTATATCAAAAAGAAATATGATAAGCCAGGGGATGTTTATTTGGGTGTTCCGCACCGTCTGGATCGTCCTGTAACCGGAGCGGTCATTTTTGCCCGGACCAGTAAGGCTCTGGAACGGTTGAATAAGATGTTCCAGGAGCAGCAGATGAAAAAAATTTATTGGGCCGTTGTGAAGAATAGGCCTGCATTGGAGGAGGACGAATTGATTAATTTCATCAGAAGAAACCCAGATAAAAACAAGTCGCATATAATGCAATCGGCAAAAAAGGGAGCCAAAGAAGCCCGGCTCCGTTATCAAATGATTGGGAGTACAAATAATTATTATTTTCTTGAGATTGAGTTATTTACCGGTCGTCACCATCAAATCAGATGTCAATTGGCTCATATAGGGAGCCCAATCAAAGGGGATCTGAAATATGGATTTCCACGATCGAACAAAGAGGGAGGGATTCATCTCCATGCCAGGAAAATAAGTTTTCTGCACCCTGTTAAGCAAGTGCCTGTAAGCGTAATTGCTAAACCCCCATCCGATGCTCTATGGGATGAGTTCCTGATTCAAAGGGGATAATCACCATATGAATTTTAGGGGAAGCAAAGGATCAACTGATTTCACCATGTGAATATGGTCTTGTCCGACCATCCAAACCTCTATTGGTTCCTGGAACCTGTCCTGTGTTTGAATCATGACCTGGCGGCAGGCCCCACAAGGATAAACCGGTGTTTTTGAAAGTTGGCCACGATCGAGTGCCACCAGAATCATCTTCCTGACAGGTACATCCGGATAATTTGCATTAGCAAAATACAGGGTAGTCCGCTCAGCACACATTCCCGAGGGATAGGCTGCATTTTCTTGATTATTCCCCGAGAATATCTTTCCATTGGCAAGTTCCACTACCGCTCCAACCTTGAACTCAGAATAAGGGGCGTATGCTTTTTTGGCTGTTTCTTTAGCTAACTCTATCAGGCTGGAAATGTGCAGATCCAGCATGCTAAAGTCAGAAAATTCTTCAAATGTAAAGTTAAGCTCTCTAGTGCCCATGCAATTATGTTTTTGTCAAATGTACAAAAAACCCATAGCCTAATGTTAGTCGTCAAATTTCACTATTTTTGCGACTATTGACTAAAGTTTCTACCTTATTATGATGTGGTTTTGGCCCGACTTAAGATTTCATTCAATTATACTTTTCCTATATCTGTCTGGCCTTATCTTCAGCAGTAATACTGTGTATGCTCAGAAAGACCCCCTAAAAGCTTCCTACATTAATCAGTATTCTGATCTGGCAGTAAGCGAAATGCGAAGGTCAGGCATTCCGGCCAGCATAACCATGGCCCAGGCAATTCTTGAATCTGATATTGGTAGAAGTGAATTAGCCACAATTGCGAATAATCACTTTGGTATCAAGTGTCACCTGGAATGGGAAGGAAAGCGGTTTTATTATGATGATGATGAAAAGCATGAATGCTTCAGGTTTTATAAGGATCCCGCAGATTCTTTTTACGACCATTCCATATTTCTGTTAACCCGTGATCGCTATAAGGTATTGTTTGAGCTGGATCCTATGGATTATAAGGCATGGGCTAAAGGGCTGAAAGAAGCGGGATATGCAACTAACCCCGGATATGCAGAAATTTTAATACGGATTATTGAGGAGGAGAATTTAACTCATTTGGATAACGGGATTCTCCGGGCTGTTTCGAGAAATTCGACATCCGATGGTAGGGTGACGGGCCCACCGAATCAGATATACCAACCTCTCGAATCTTCTCAGCTGCCTTATCATAATCGTAACCGGGTAGATTTTGTTATTGCAAGTAAAGGTGAAACGGTAAAATCGCTTACAGGAAAATTGGATTTGTTAAAATGGGAAATCAGAAAATATAATGAATTAGAGCGAGGCGAGGAAATACAGGAAGGGGCAATAATATACACGCAGCCTAAGCGCAAGAGGGCCGCAAAAGGATTTGATATGCACCTCGTCAGGAAAGGTGAGACCATCTATTCTATCTCCCAGCACTTCGGAATAAAGACCAAGTGGTTGCTCAAGCGAAATAATCTCAAGGAAGGAGCAATTCTAATAGAAGGACAACGAATCTGGTTGAGGGGTAAAAAGCCTGAAGTGAATAAATGAACCCTATCTTGCAGTAATAAGGTTCTTCCTGTATCCTCTTAGGAATTCTTCTGTGTCCATTATCTTTTTCCCGGCAGGCTGCAATCGCATGATCCTGACAGCACCATTCCCAGAATAAACAATTAATTCATTCTTATCCGATTTGTAAACTTTACCGGGTGGCATTAACTTATTGGATACAAGCATTTCCACACTTAATATCTTCACCGAAATTTCTTCCTTATTATCATTTGTAAAAAACGTCCATGCTCCAGGATATGGGCTTAATCCACGTATGAAATTATATATCTTGAGGCTTTCTGATGTCCAATTAATTTTGCAATGTTCTTTAAAAAGTTTCGGTGCAGGTTTCAATACCATGCCGGGCTTTTCTAACATGGTCTGGTTGGTCAACCGTGTGTTGCCGGCATTAATATGCCCGATGGTTTTTAATACCAGATTAGCTCCTTTAATCATTAATTCATCGTGTAAATCCCCGGCTGACATGGAATCGGATATGATGACTTTTTCCTGTAGAATTATTTTGCCGGTGTCAATTTCCTTATCAATAAAAAAAGTGGTTAATCCTGTTTCTTTTTCCCCATTCATCACAGCCCAGTTAATTGGTGCTGCACCCCGGTATTGAGGCAGGAGGGAGGCGTGGAGATTAAAAGTCCCCAGAGGAGGCAATCTCCAAACACTTTCTGGCAACATTCTAAATGCTACAACAATGAATAGATCAGGTTTTAAGGATTGCAAAGATTCAAAGAATGAAGGGTCCTTTAGTTTAACTGGTTGTAATACAGGAATTTTGTGCTCGAATGCAAATATTTTAACCGGGGAACTCATGAGCTGTTGACCCCTTCCTGCAGGACGATCCGGAGCCGTCACCACGCCAACCACTTTCTCTCCTGCTTCGACCAGAGCTTTCAAGCTGGCCACAGCAAAATCCGGTGTACCCATGAAGACGATCCTGGTATCCATACAGCAGCTTATTAATTCATTTACCACAAAGGTAAGTATTAATCATCTTCTACCCAGATCAAGTCTGCTGAGTCATATACCTTTATTTTTTGCCCTGATACTGGTAAGGAATGTGAAGAAAATGCCCCATCTTTTCCTGCTTGGTCTTAAGGTAGAATTCGTTATGGGGATTTGGTTTTATTTCGAGAGGTATATTTTCGACGATTTGGATATTGTATCCTTCCAAACCTGCACGTTTCTTTGGATTATTGGTAATCAACCTTATTTTTTTTAAGCCTAAATCTCTCAGGATCTGAGCACCAACACCATAATCCCGTTCGTCAGCATCAAAACCAAGATTTAGATTTGCTTCAACGGTATCCTGGCCTTCTTCCTGCAATTTATAAGCTTTGATCTTATTAAACAGCCCTATTCCACGTCCCTCCTGGTTCATATAGATGACGGCACCTTTGCCTGAATCATTGATCATCTGCATTGCCATATGTAACTGGGGGCCACAGTCGCATCGTAATGAGCCAAAAATGTCACCTGTTAGGCAAGAGCTATGCACTCTTACCAGAACTGGTTCATCCTCCTTCCAGCTTCCTTTAACCAGAGCCACATGTTCCAGTCCATTGGATTTTTGAAGGTAAGGGATCAGGATAAATTCTCCCAGTTTTGTTGGCAGGTAAACAGTTTCTCCCCGTTCAATCAAGCTTTCTTCTTTTAATCTGAAAGCAATCAAATCTTCAATAGAAATTATTTTGAGATTGTGTTCGGCAGCAATTTCCAGTAGCTGCGGCAGACGAGCCATCGATCCATCGTCGTTCATTATTTCTACCAATACGCCGCCAGGTTTTAATCCTGCCATTCGGGCCAGGTCAACGGCTGCTTCAGTATGTCCGGCCCTCCGAAGAACACCTCTTTCCTTTGCTTTCAACGGAAAAATGTGACCCGGCCTTGCCAGGTCTTCTGGATTGGAGTCAGGATCCACCAAAGCCTGAATCGTTTTTGATCTGTCGTGGGCTGAAATCCCTGTGGTACAGCCCTTTCCGAGTAAATCAACAGATATTGTGAACGGGGTGGCATGTAGAGAAGTGTTCTTTCCAACCATTAGAGGAAGATCCAGTTCCTCACAACGGGATTCTGGAAGTGGAGCACAGATCAATCCTCTGCCAAATTTAGCCATGAAATTAACTATACCGGGAGTTATCAGCTCGGCAGCAGCTATAAAATCCCCTTCATTTTCACGGTCCTGGTCATCTACTACAATAACAATTTCTCCTTGACGGATAGCTGTTATGGCCTCATCAATTGTGTTAAGATCAGTCCTGATTTCTTTTTGTTGGTTCCCAGACATTTGATTTTACCCCTTTCATTTTCCTCACAAAACCGATAAACATGGCCAAATTCATGGCGCAAAAGTGGGTAATAAATCTTAAAATAAAAATGTGAAAATTTAGCTTTTTGAAGAACCAGTCAATTATTGGTGCCAAAAACAGGGTGAGATTGGCAATGAAAAGTATCAAAAAAAATGTTGAGACGGTTGATAGGATGAACAAGGAAATTAGAGCCAGGGCAAGGAAAAAAGGGCCAAACCAGCGAATAGCTTTATGACTTAAGAAGGAAAAACCTATTCCCGACCAGGGCGGCCATAATAGCTTTTTGAAACGTGCCAGGTTCTGGAAATTCCCGGTGGCAATCCTGATTTTTCTCCGGTATTCAATGGCCAGATCATTAGAAACATCTTCATAAACTATGGCTTTAGGGTTGTTAATGGCCTTATAACCTGATTCAAGTACAAGCATATTAAGGTAGAAATCATCGACAAGGAAATTGGAGGGGACTGGTTTAAACAGTGATTTACGAATAGCAAAACATCCTCCAAAGGGACCCATCATAGAACCCCAAATAAGGCTCTCTTCATGTTTAATCCTGACCTCTCGGGAAATATACGCCTTTTCCTGCTGACTGATTCCTTCGCGTTTCATTCCCACATTAATCATCTGGCTGTCAACCAAGCCAATGTCCGGATCAGAAAAGGGAAGCATTAGTTCCTTTATGGTCATCTGGTCAAACATCACATTTGCGTCTGAAAGGATCAGAATATCGCCTTGGGCATATTCTACTAGTATATTGATTACATTAGGTTTACCCTGTCGGATTTCAAAAGGGAAAAAGCGCAGTTTGTTTTTCGGGTCCACGGCTAATTCAGAAAGGATGGAATTGGTTTGATCAGTGGAGCAGTCGGAGCCGACAAGGATTTCATATCGATCAGAGGGGTAAGCAGATTGAATAATGCTCTCAATCTTTTCCCGAATAACCTTTTCTTCGTTAAAAGCCGAAATCAGAATACTGACAAAAACAGGATCCGTCTTAATCTCATCCTTCCATGAAGAAATTTTGTTTGAGGACAGTAAACGGAGGATTAGGGGAAAAAGAATGTAGCTGTGAAAAACCGCAGCAAAACTCAACCAGAATATGATGGCAGCGACAATCATATGTTATTTTTCAGAAATTCTAAAAATCCTGCAATCAATTTCTCATTATTAAGTTTTTCAGCAACAAAGGTAAAAGCATTTTTACCAATTTCCTGGCAATATAGCGGATCTCTAATTACCTCAATAATAGCTGAGGAAAATAAAACTGGAGTATCGGCCACGAGGATGTTGGTTTTATGTTGCGTATCAATTCCTTCCGTTCCTATTGTGGTGGTAACAACTACCCGGCCGGAAGCCATGGCTTCAATAATTTTTATTCTCATACCGCTACCTGAAAATAGGGGGACTATATGAATAGGGTATGATTGAATAAATTTATCAGCATCTTCGATCTCACCATGAAATTTTATGCCTGGACCTCTCATTCGCCTTTCAAACCATGAGGGGGCATTTCGGCCGGCCAGGTGAAACTCAATTCCCGGGATTTCCTTTATCAACAAAGGCCATGCTTTTTCTACAAACCATATTAATCCCTCCTGATTAGGCAACCAATCGAGTGCACCCAAATGAGCAACAACAGGCTTGTTGAAATTCAGGTCGGGACACTCAGTATAATCACCAGTGTATCCTGTTGGTAATACAAAACAAGGTTTCTTATTTCCCATATCATCAAGCGCCTGTGCATCTCTATTGGTGATTGGAACCAGAATGTCATAGCGGTTGATTATTCCCATTTCAAACTTATGTATCCTGTCAGAAAGCAGGCCAAGATACCATTTGCGCATACCCCTGGCATTATCGGTGGTCCTTTTCCAAATTTCATGCTCAACATTATGCGCCCGATAAGCTACCGGAGAAGGAGTACAGTCCCTGATGTCATCCAGGTATGCTGCAGGGTACAAATTCTCTAAGATAATCAGGTCGGGATCGATTTCTTTCAGTAGATCAATTAGAACCTTCCGAAAATCTGAAGAAATAAACCGTACCGCATTGTACGGCATTTTGGAGAAAAGCAAGTTTAACAATGCTTTGAAAGGTTGGATTCTCGTATTAACCAAAACCGCCCTGATCGCCAGATTTGGTTTCTCAAATTTCCTTATAATATCAGGTGCAACAAAATGTTTACTGGTGTTCATAGCCAGTATCTGAACCTGATGGCCATGGTTTGCAAGGCCTTCAGACAGTCTCAGACTGGCTATTGAACCACCGTCTTTGGGAGGTACCGGAACTTTATTGGTGATTTGAAGGATCTTCATGCCCTTTTTTCAGCGAACGCCTGCCAAAGCTAAGGATTTTTTTAAACAGCAGGAAATAGGATTCCCCGCTCATAATTTTAGAGTCCTGGTTGGATTTTACTGTTAGAAAAAAGCCAAGTGGAATCAGTATCAAGATGGCACCCCACATTCCTACCCAGGAAGGGACGAAACCTGCACGGGAATATTTCTCCCCAGCCATGGAAAGTATATGGTATGCCAGGAAAAAGACTACAGAAACCACCATTGGTGTCCCTAGCCCTCCCTTTCGAATGATGGCTCCAAGTGGAGCTCCGATGAAAAAGAATAGTATGCAAGCCGTTGCATATGTTAACATACGGTTCCACTCATTCCAGTACATATTCACCCATTTCCTCCTTATTTGCATTGTATCATAAGAATTATTCAGTTTGTCCTTGACTGAACGGGCAAAGTTTTGAGCTTGCTTGTATACCTCTAGTTGGTCTTGCAAAGGAAGGGCACTAACCAGGTCAATAGGATTTGTTATTGTATCAGGCTTCGCGTAGTAGTTTGAATCTTCCCGGGCTTCTTTTTTATTTTCAAGGCGAAAATATTCCTGTTCAAGCAGTTCGTGGCCAACTTTATTTTTCCTCCATAACATTTCGCCGTAAAGCCCATTGGCCGTGTCTTTTAGCTGACCCATGTTGAGCATTTGATAGTAATTTTTATATAGGTCTTCACGGCTACGGTTTAATTCTGATCCCGGTAAATTGAACAAGATTTGCTGATTCGCAAATGCATCCTGGCGCAGGGGTTTATTTTCCTGGATATTATTGTCATCCGAAAGTTGTTCTGCATAACTATAGCCGCTAAATAAATTTAGGATTAGATTTTTTTCATCCTCGGTTATCCTCATGTATCCAGAGTCGGCCCTGGTCAAGGCAACATTGCCTTTATTTTTGGTATGATCATATATCATAAGATCATATAGGATCTTACCATCTTTACTCCTATCTCCTATATACAGGCTGTATCCTTCTATCCCATTATAGAATAGCCCTTCGCGAATATCAAACTCCGGCCTTTGCTGCCGGATATCGAGGAGTAGGGTAAAGAACTTCAAATTAGTGACCGGAATCACATAATTGGAGAATAAAAATGATCCTGCTCCTATTAATAGCACAATAATAAAAATAGGATACATAGTTTTAACCAGAGAAATTCCGGATGATTTCAGGGCTGTCAGTTCATTATGCTCGCCCAGGTTTCCGAAAGTCATGATTGAGGAGAGCAAAACACCAAGGATTAAAGCTTGGGGGATTAGTTTTGCTGTGACATAAGTAATCAATTCGACAATTACTTTCCATTCAAGGCCTTTGCCAACCAGTTCATCGATCCATTTCCATACGAATTGCATGATCAGTACGAACATCGCAATGGCGAAGGTCATAACAAAAGGGCCTAAAAAGGATTTGATCATGTATTTATGGAGCCGCTTCATTTACCTGGTTTATCTTTGAAACGGACGAAGATGGGAATTCTTGTTGAAAAGATCGATTATGAACCAAGATTATGTTTTAATTCGGCCACCTGCTTTTCCCATAATTCTGAGCTACCCTCTACTTCGTCTTCCTCAGCAAAATCGGTAACATGCAAGAAAACATCCCCAGTGAGATCATCCTGGGAAATTCGGAATTCAAAATAACTTTCTTTTTCTGTGGAATCTATCCAGCGAAAGCGGATAAACTTGTTGTCTTTCTTGCCAAGGAGTTCTGCTTGCTGTTCGTTTCCATCCCAAATAAAGGTAAAGACCGTTCCTTTTAGATTTACATCATCGGCAAACCACTCACTCAAACCACTCGGGGTGCTTAAGCGATAATACAATACTTTAGGTGATACATTAATAGGAAATTCAAGTTCAAACTTTTTCGTGTCCGCCATGCTGATTGTATATATAACCTCTGTTTTCGCAATATAATAAAATTTACAGTATTAAATTCAAAATCTCACAGTGTTTTCCCAATACTTTTGAAAAAATCCTATATTTGCATCCGCTAAAGAAAAGGCGAGGTAGCTCAGCTGGTTAGAGCGTATGATTCATAATCATGAGGCCGGGGGTTCAAGTCCCCCTCTCGCTACAAAAGGGGGAAGAGAAATCTATCCCCTTTTTTATTGACAACAGCTGGTTAGAGCGCCCCGATTTTTCCTTTGGGACAATTTTCTGATTTATCTTAACAAGTAGTGAAGCGCTTCGCGTGACTTTGAGCTTTTATTACTCAAAAAATCCCCTTAAATTGATCGGTTCTAAAATCGGATCACCATGAGACCTATTCTCGCTTTATTATTGCTTTCTTTTTTGATTTTTCAAGACGGTATGGCCCAGAAAGCCACTATTAGAGAAGAAATGTTGGAAATGAAGACATACCCGTTTTCAGAACCAAATCCTGTGCCGGAGATCGGGAGGATTTATCCTTACTATTCTTTTGATGGATACACCAGTAAACCAGTTGATCAGAAATGGAAAATGGTGGTGTTGGAGAACGACTATATCAAAGTATATGTTTGTCCGGATATTGGCGGCAAAGTATGGGGAGCTATTGAGAAATCTACCGGTAAGGAGTTTCTTTATTTTAATCATGTTGTAAAATTCAGGGATGTTGCAATGCGCGGCCCCTGGACATCAGGTGGATTAGAATACAATTTTGGGGACATAGGACATATCCCAACCTGTGCTACGCCGGTTGATTACCTAATGAAGGAGAATCCTGATGGAAGTGTTTCCTGTGTGGTTGGGGCAATTGACCTGCCCTCAGGTACAAAATGGAGTGTAGAAATTTCTGTGCATCCCAATAAAGCATATTTCGAAACTCAAACACGCTGGTTCAATAAAACCTCCCTTCCATGCACCTACTATCATTGGATGAATGCTGCAGCTAAATCCGCTGGTAACCTGGAATTTATTTATCCGGGAAGTAATTGGATTGGTCATGGTGGAGCAATTGGCGAATGGCCTCATGAAAATGGACGGGATATTAATTTCTATGAGAACAACAATTTTGGTTCTTATAAATCTTATCATGTTTTGAATTCTTATACAGATTTCTTTGGGGGATACTGGCATGATGATGATTTCGGCTTTGTCCATTGGAGTAATTATGATGATAAGCCAGGAAAAAAACTATGGATATGGGGCCTTTCCCAGCAAGGAATGATATGGGAGGATCTACTCACCGATAATGATGGCCAGTATATTGAATTCCAGGCCGGTAAGCTATTTAATCAGGCTGCCAATAATAGTACGCTTACCCCATTTAAACACAAAGAATTCGCTCCTTATGATACAGATGTAATGCATGAAATGTGGTTCCCACTAAAAGAAACAGGGGGAATGGTGGCAGTATCTCCAAACGGAGTGCTAAATATTGAAAAGTCAGGGGAGAAGACCAAGGCAATATTTAGTGCTTTTCAGGCAATCGATGATGAGTTGCTTATCATTGAAAATGGTGAGATCCTGAGCCAGACAAACCTTAATCTAAAGCCTTTGGAAAAAATGCTTGTCGAATTCATTCCAAAATCTGAAAATTTTGTGGTATCCCTTGGTGGCAAATTATTGTATTCATCAAATCCAGCCGAAAATATTGTTGAACGCCCGATTGAGCCCAATGAGAAATTTAACTGGGAATCAGCATACGGCTTATATACCAAGGCATTGGAATTGGAAAAACAACGAATGTATGGCCAAGCCCTGGAAACATACGAATTGGTTTTGCAAAAAGATCCTGGATTTCTTCCAGCATTAAACAGATTGGCTTTAGGGCATTACCGCCGGATGAATTATCAGAAGGCATTGCAATATCTTTTGCAATCATTAAGTATTGATACTTATGATTCGGAAGCAAACTTTCTCTATGGACTTGTAAACCGAAAGCTTGGCAAATATGTTGAATCTAAGAGCGGGTTTTCAATATCAGCAGCTTCAGTTAGTTATCGTGCAGCCGCTTATATTGAATTATCAAAACTTTTCCTAACTGAAAGAGATTACATAAAGTCTTTGGAATACGCTGGCAAGGCATTAAACTTCAGTGCTGATAACCCGGTAGCTCATCAATTAATGGCAGTTTCATACCGGAAAATGGAAAAATATTCTGACGCTGAAATAAGTCTTGATAAGCTTTATGAATTAGATGCAACTAATCATTTTGTCAGGTTCGAGCATTTATTATTTGAGAAAACAGAAGAGGCTAAAGAGGTGTTTATTGGCAGTATTACTAATGAGCTTCCAATTGAGTCTTATATTGATTTGGGAATATTCTATAATGATTTAAATTGCAAAAGTGAAGCCATCACCGTTTTCAACTTAGCACCACATAATCCTGTCAGAGATATTTGGCTTGCGCGACTAGATGATCAATATGCCAAAACCCATTTGAACAATGTTATTTCTGCTTCACCATACCTGGTATTCCCCTTCAGAAATGAAACGGCTGAAATATTAGAAGATTTAATTCTTCAGAATGATAATTGGAAATTGAAGTATTACCTGGGACTGATTTATTGGAACAGGGGTCTGACAGATGCCGCTCTTGACTTATTCAAAGCATGTGGTTCTGTACCGGATTTTGCACCTTTTTATGTTTCCAGAGCTAAACTTCTTAAAAATTCTGAGGAACAATTGGCAGATATGCTTAGGGCAAATGAACTGGATCAAAAAGACTGGAGGCCTGCAATGGGGCTGGTCGACCTTTATTTGTTGGAGGGGAAGGCTGAAAAGGCGCTCCCTATTGCAAAAAGATATATGGATGAGTATCCCGAGCAATCAGCTATTGGGCTTGCTTACGCCCGGACACTTATGAAAATGAACAAGTACCAGGAGTCGATAAGGTTCCTTGAATCATATTATGTACTCCCTTTTGAAGGAGCAACTGTGGGAAGGGATCTTTTTCATGAAGCCTGTATAAGGGTTGCTAATAATGCATTAAAAGCAAATAATTTCAAAGAAGCCATATCAGCAGCCAAGAAGGCCCTGGAATGGCCGGTAAACCTCGGAGTTGGAAAACCATATGATGTGGATGAAAGAATGGAGAATTATATAATAGCAAGAGGGTATGAAGGACTTAATCAGCAAAAAAAGGCAAATACCTACATCGACAAAATCGCTATGCATCCAAACAATAAATTTCCAAATGAAGGATCAAAGCTGATATTTCAACTTTTGGCTTTCAATAGGCTGACAAAATTTAACGAAGCAGATAACTTATTTGAATCTATGATTCAAAAGTATCCGGATAATCAGTATTTGGAGTGGGTTAAGTTAATATGGTCTGATAAGGGTTCTGAGGCAGGCAAACTTGCAGATCAGATTCTTGGTTTTGCTAAAATTGGTATGCCATATAGCACAGATTTCAAGGATGTTGATTTTGAATTGGTGTCAGATATTTTTAAGGAAAAATAGACTATGAGGTCAATATGTCAGACACGAGATGTCCATAATATTATGGCAGGGTAATTGTTGAAAGATTGCCAATAAATAAATAATTATGGAAATCTATTTCAACGGGGGCAAACAGGTGTTTGCCGATATCAATGGCTTTACAGTAAAAACTGATCAATTGCCTGAAAGTGGGGGAGAAGGACTGTTCCCGGAACCATTTATGTTATTTCTTTCATCTCTGGGGACTTGCGCAGGTGTTTATGTCAAATATTTTTGCGATCAGAGAGGACTTCCGACAGACCAAATTAAATTGACCCAAGATCTTCAGTATGATACAGAACGTCGAATGATAGGCTCAATTTTCATCAATATTCTTGTTCCGTTTGATTTCCCCGAGAAATATGATGCAGCTCTAATTAGATCAGCCAATCAGTGTGCAGTAAAGAAACACTTTCATCCCGACATTGAGCTCACAACTAAAGTAGTGCGTTCCTAAAACGACAACACAATATTGTTTCTGAGAAATACCTTTTCAGGCACCTATTTATCTTTGACACAGCGTATGCTCAGTCCGGTTATTTTATTGAAATGATCTTTTTCCAGCCAACCATTACATGCGGCGATTTTTCTTAAAAATCCCTCATTCACCTCTCTATAAACGTATGAGCTGGACGACCAGAAGAATCCACTTGAATCGAAGCTATAAAATTCACCACGTGTGTGCCTGTCACCTGAAAACTGACCGCCAAATCCTGAATCTCCTGTTTCCTTTAGGTGTAAACCAGCATCCCCGTGATTAAACTGGGTATCCAGGTCGGCCCAGTCCTGATTTGTGGGAATATGCCATCCATCCGGACAGATTCCCTGCACACCTTCCTCCTCTGAGTAACCCATTGCCTCATGCCAGTCGTATAGGGCACCATATAATTCGCAGTTAGCTTCATCGTTCTCAAAGCAATACTTCTCTATAACTCCATTGTTACTGAGGTTGGAATGATCGGAGCTGGTTGCTGTGCTAGTTACAAAGGTCCCGGTACGAAGGCTCTCAGACATCCAGCACTGGTTACCAATTTGTACAGTTTTATAAATATTACCATCTGCATCCACAACAATTGGGGTGCCAGGACAGGGATTTATTCCCAGTTCCATGAAATTCATGCTCACACGGTCTGATTCCGTGCCACATGGGCCGTCAATGGTCCATGTTAGTTCATAATCGAGCTGGGAGCTGTCCTTGCGAAACCATGCATTAGGATCATGTATATTGGTGAAACTGCCTCCATCTCCGGAAGTGATAGTCCAGGTGCCTAATCCTACCAGAGGCGTATTTGCTTGAAGTTGAACAGTATCCGAGGTGATTAATTCCATATCGGGGCCGGCTTGTGCCTTGGTGCTCATAGGCAATACTTCGATCTGGGAATAAACGGTATCACCACAGGTGGTCAGGGGATCCTGATAATAATATCCAAGCACATGAATGCCAATAGCAGCATCGGTTGGACTAAAACGACCATCGGACACCCCGGGTCCAAAATAATCGCCACCTTCGGGCATACCCCCGAGAAGTTGGAAATCTCTCTCGTTGATGCAGACCGAATCTTGTGATTGGAACTGCACATAGGGAGGTTCAGAAATGTCAATCGACATGATTTCTGAATAGAAGGGGTTGCAATTACCATCCAGAACTTCCAGCCTTACTGAGAATGGATCATTGGCAATCAGCAATATAGTATCACCTGTGGCTTGTGGAACATTTGTCCAGTCTAAACCGTTGGTTGATTGCTGCCAGGTGATCTGGCCACGATATTGTTCAATATATATGCTCACTGTATCCTGCCTGCAAACTTTCTCCTGTGCAAATACTGGAGAAAAATATGTACAACAGAGAATGAAACTGACTGCAGCCAGGAACAGGGATTTTTTGATCCCCTTTATATCCATCATTAATTTTATTTCCTTCATAATCACTCCTCCTAGATTATTTGAATTCTCCGCATAAGAACCTGGGTACCCGTCTTAATTCGGAAAAAATAAACACCCTTTGAAAATCCTTCCCCTGCCAGATCAAAGTCTGCTGAGACTGACCCACTGGGTATCCGACGGCTTAAGACCTCCCGCCCCAAGCTATTGATCAGGCTGATCATTAAATCCTGCCCCCCAACGGGTAATCCGCTTATGGTAAAGAACCCATAGCTGGGGTTGGGGTAAATCGCCATGTCTTCATTAACCAAGTTCTGATCGATTCCAAGGCAGAAATCTACGTTTACATTAATAAAATCCATCACCTGACATCCATTACCATCGTTTACGGTAAGAAGGTATTTTGTTGATTGTGTTGGAGCAGCTACCGGGTTGGGCGAGGTGGGATCATCGAGGCCGTCAACTGGTGACCACATGTAAATATATTCCTGAGTGCCTCCTGTGGCCGTTGGATTGCCTCCCAATACTACACTGTGATCCATACATATAAGGGTATCATGGCCAGCGATGACACTCAGAACGTCAGGCTGATTAAGGACTATCTTGAAAACTTGCCCAAAGCCGCTAACCGACAACAGCAGGAGTCCAGATAATATGATAATGTTCTTTCTCATATCAATAAATTTACCGGTCAAAGGTATGAACTGAGCTTAACTGTTTCAAGCAATGTTTTTAACCATCAACCATAATTGTTGACAATCCATTCCATAAAGCAGAAATACTTAATGTAATTCAATGATAATTAACAATATATACAGATTGTTAATTTTGTGTTAAGGGTGAATGGGAGCTTGAAGTGTGGAATTCAGAAATTCGATGGCCTATCCTTCCAAAGTTCAGTTTCATTAAAAAAATTCAAAAATAAGGTATTTAGGAACTTGATAGTTGATATTGTGTGAAAAAACATTCCAATGCCTTTAATCTTCCTGGGGGATGATGTATGAAACGATGTAGTAATTTTCTATCATAATCCAGGTCATAAATCTATTAAATTGGATAGGTTTTAAATAATCTACACATCACAAACTGGTTGACCTTCTGCGATACAGGTATTTATATTATCTTTACTTCGAACAAAAGATAATGGGAAATGGCAGACCGGGATCTCTTTCAGGGAGGAAAGAAGCTACCTCTGATGGAAGAGTTTTACAGTATACAGGGAGAAGGTTTCAATACAGGGAAAGCTGCGTATTTCATTCGAATAGGTGGATGTGATATCGGCTGCTCATGGTGTGATTCCAAGAGGTCCTGGCAGGCAGGTATACACCCTTTAGTTGAAGTCGACTCTATCATTTCGAGAGTGGTAAAGAGCCCATGTAATTCCCTGTTGGTAACCGGAGGAGAACCTACTTTATATCAGCTGGATTATCTTACCAGTCAATCAAAAAAAAAGGAGCTGGTATTATTTTTAGAAACTTCAGGCGCCTATCCTCTCACCGGGCATTGGGATTGGATCTGCCTTTCGCCAAAAAACCAAAACCCTCCTTTACCTGAATATTATACTAAAGCTCATGAATTGAAAGTTATTATTCATGAATTCAAGGATTTTTTATGGGCTGAAGAAATGGCCAAGCGGGTTCATTCTGATTGTCACTTATTCTTGCAGCCGGAATGGAGCCGGAAAGATGAAATGATACAAGCAATAATTGTATATATAAGGGAAAATACAAAGTGGCGGATTTCCATGCAAACGCACAAGGTCTGGGGCATACCATAGTGAGCTTAGCTAGAAAAATACAATTTATTTTTATTTTATCGGCTAGTATATTTGCCGGTCAGGAATCTTGTTTAATGGCCCAAACAGGGCCACCAGTATCCAAAAGAATCCAGAAGCAATTCCGCCAGGCTCGTGATTTATATCTGGGTCTAGAGTGGCAGGAGGCTGAGGAGCAGCTTAAGGAAATAACCAGCAAGGCTCCCTCTTATATAGATGCATGGCTCCTCCTTGGTGAGTTGGCTCTGGAAATGGAAAATCAGGAGCTTGCTTATTATGCGTTGAGAAACGTTACACGGCTGGATTCTATTAACTATCTGAATATTTTTCCGGAACTGGCCAAGCTGGCATATGAAAAGGGAAATTATTCTGAAGCACTTATTGAACTCCGCAAATCAAGAGTCCCATACCACGACCAGAGTCTGAACCTGGAGGAGAGAATCCATTTCGCCATTGACCAGGTGAGGAAAAACAAGGGAGCACCTCAGCCTGTTCCCCTGGGAATTAATAGCAATGAAAATGAATATTTTCCGAGTCTGACTGTGGATGGACAAAGATTGGTGTTTACTCGCCAGGAAAGAAATAAGGAAGGTACAGGCCAGTTGGGACAAGAAGACCTGTATGAATCACAATATATTGACTCTGACTTTTCAACGGCAAATATCCTTCCCGGGCCAATTACCACAGAAGGTAATGAGGGTACTCAATCAGTAAGGCAGGATGGCCGACTGATGTTTTTCACAGCCTGCAAGCGGCCTGATAGTAAGGGTGGATGCGATATTTATGTTTCCAGAAAGCAAGGAGAAACATGGGATTTACCTTTGAATCTGGGGTATCCTGTTAATACTCGGTACTGGGAATCCACCCCCTTCCTCACTCTGGATGGAAGAAAACTTTATTTCTCCAGCACTCGTCCCGGGGGATATGGGGGAATGGACATTTGGATCAGTGAGTGGAGAACAGAGGGAGGGTGGTCTGAACCAATAAATGCAGGCCCGGCAATAAATACCTCACGGGATGAGCTGGCACCTTACGTTCATGGTGACGGTCGGAGTATATATTTCAGCTCATCAGGCTGGATAGGTATGGGTGGCTTAGACCTGTTTGTCTCCACCAGGCAGAGAGGCAAGGGATGGTCAATACCTGTTAATCTTGGCTATCCGGTTAATACACATGGAGAGGAAATGGGAATTAGCTTTCATAGTAAAAGCAATTTTGCCGTTTTTTCTTCCAATCGGGACAGCGCCACAGGAAGGGATATTTTTAGATTTTATTTGAAGGACAGCCTGGCTCCTGGACAATTGACCATTGTTTCGGGAAAGGTAATAAATGCAGTTACTAAAGAGCCAATTACAGCTGTCGTACAGGTCGAGGATCATGATGGTAAGCTGATTTCCAGGGTTGAATCAGACCCATTATCTGGACAATATCTTATTGGCCTTCCGGTTGATAAAGATCACCGGTTCGTTGTAAACCGTCAGGGCTTCCTTTTTTATTCAGCATATCTCCCCTCTGATTCTCTGGCTCCAGGAAAATCCTTTGATTGGGACATACTCCTGGAACCTTTTAAATTGGGATCCAAGGTTATTCTGCGAAATGTATTTTTTGAAACAGATTCATTTACTATTAAAAAGGAATCCTTCCCGGAATTGTTGGAATTGGTTGAATTGTTATCGCAAAATGCTCAATCCAATATCGAAATAGGCGGCCATACCGATAACACAGGGGATTATGAATACAATGTTAACCTTAGCCGGGCCCGTGCTGAGTCAGTAAGACAATTTCTTGTCAGTAAGGGGATTGCTCCTAAACGACTTGCAGCTACAGGATATGGTCCCGATCAACCACTTTCAAACAATAATACTGAGCAGGGTAGAGCAGATAATCGACGTACTGAAATCCGGATTACCAGCACACGTTAACTTGGCCCGCATGTTCCTACTTATTCTTAACCGGAAATTTCGGAATAGGTGGAACAGTTTTATCGTATGTTTTCAATTGTTCCAATATTACCTCAATTGCCTTATCCAGCTGCTTGTCAATGCCCATGAATTCATCATATGGATCATTGTCTACCATGATATCAGGATCCACGCCGTAGCCCTCGATAATGAAACCACTCCCATCAGCTGCGAAAGGCCCGTAGGATGGGGTAATTATTGAGCCGCCGTCCATGCAGGGAACTGCCCCACTGTACCCGACGACACCTCCCCAGGTGCGGACACCGATAACAGTCCCAATATTATTGTGTTTAAAACGATATGGGAAAAGATCTCCATCTGAAGCTGAATATTGGTCAATCAAAGCCACTTTTGGGCCGGCCATAGTCCCAACCGGATTAACCTGACCTTCCTTCTGGTTTGTGTGCATGGTGGCATAGGTAATCTCACGCTTGAGCCTTTCTATGATCATGGGTGAAACATTTCCTCCTCCATTTCCCCGGTCGTCAATAATAAGAGCCTTCTTCGTGAGTTGCGGGTAGTAGTGTTTTACGAATTCATTGAGTCCGTTGGCACCCATGTCAGGAATATGAATATACCCAACCTCACCATTAGTAGCCTCATTAACTTTCTTAATATTTCCCTGAACCCACTTGTAATAGTAGAGTGAGGATTCATCAGCTATCGGCTTTACAAGCACTTTTCGTGTGTCTTTGTCACTTGCTTCGCTGGCCAGGCTCAATTCCACCACTTTCCCGGCTTGACCGATTAGCAGACTGTAGATATCATTTGTAGTATTGGTAGACACACCATTGATGGCGATAATGAAATCGCCCTCTTTGGCGTTTACCCCAATCTCCGAGAGGGGAGACCTCAGTTGAGGGCTCCAGTTTGCCCCCGGAAGGATTTCTGCAATTTTGAAATACCCTGATGGGTCGGATTCAATAACTGCCCCAAGAAGGCCAGTTTGGGTGCGCTGAGGCATAGGACGTTCACCGTTGTTAACGTAGGCATGGCCTACACTAAGTTCTCCTATCATCTCACCAATGAGATAAGACAAGTCTGATCGATGTTCCACATAAGGAACGAGTGGTTGGTATTTATTATAGATCGATTTCCAATCGACACCATGGGTATTAGGATCATAGAAGAAATCTCGCATTTGTCTCCAGCTTTCATCGAAAATCTGGGCCCATTCTGCCTTTTTATCCAGGTTGATAGTCATACTGGAAAGGGAAATAGTTGTGCCCATGCTGGCTTTCGCTGATGGTATACCTATTACACTATATTTATTTCCCTGGATCAGCAGCATCTTTTTACCATTACTACTGATAAGGTAGTTCAGTTTATCTCCGTGATCATTTTCTTTTTCCGTTTCCAGGTCAAAACTTTTAAGTGCCATTCCCCTGCTGTTGGATGAACGGAACAGATAGAATATTTTTGAATCCAGGCACTGAATGTTGAAATAGTTTCCGGCCGCAATCGGCAAACCAATTATCCTGTCCTGAATACCTTCCAGGTCCACGACCATACTCTTTTCTCCCTCCTCTTTTTTCTTATCCTCAATTTTCTTAACATCCTTTTTATCATCAGCATTTTTGTCCTTGTCCTCCTCTGGAAGTTTAACCTCATCGTCTTTAGGTCCCAATGGATTTGATGTTGCGCTTGCCAGAGCTACCAGGTATAACTTGTTCATATCCTGATAAACATGATTCCATTCAGTTGCTGAATAAGTAGGAGAGAAACTTCTGGAAGATGAAAAAATCAGGTATTTACCGTCTCTAGTAAAGACTGGATTGCCTGATTGATACCAGTTATCAGTAATAAATGTTGATTTTCCGCTTTCAAGGCTGTACAGGCTAATCTGGTTCATTCCCAATACTGGATTTACATATGCAACCCATTTGCTGTCGTGCGACCATGAGTAATCTCCAATAGGCCCCTGTCCGGATTCATCAACTAATTTTTTTGATTTGGATTCAATATCGAGTAGCCACAGACGAAACTTTTTATCATTGTATATTAGCTTCTTACTGTCTGGTGACCATGCAAAACTAAATATATAAGTGTCCGACTTATTGGTAAGGGCTGTTGCAGATAAGGGGTCATCTGAATTCATAACATAAATTTCAAACTCCCCGCTGGCATCGGAAATATAGGCTATGTATTTTCCATCCGGCGACCAGTCGGCATTCCTGTCGTGGGCTCCGCCTGATTGCGTGATGTTGCGGGTGATACCCTCCTTCGCCGGAACGTTGAATAGTTCACCCCGGGATGAGACTACAAGCCTCTCAGCATCCGGGCTCATGCTAATACCTGAGATTGATCCTGAAACATCTTTGAGCTCCTGACGCCCGGTAAGCAGATCGTTATGGATATAAATATTTATTTTTTTCGCCTGTTGAGTGTTAAGGTCAAAACGATAAATAAACCCACCATTCTCATATACGATGGCATCTTTTCCAAGCGAAGGGAATTTGATGTCATAATCCTTGTATTCAGTGATCTTGGATGTTTGCTTCGTTTCAGTATCATATACGAATAGGTTCATTATCCTGTCGCGGTCTGATAGGAAATAAATTTTAGTCCCCGCCCACATAGGAAAGATATCCTGAGCAGGATCATCGGTTATCTTTTCTGTTGTTTGGGTTTTAAAATCGAATATGCGAATATCATCAGCCATTCCCCCCTGGTAATACTTCCATGTTCTGAATTCCCTAAATACCCGGTTATAGGCGATTTTAGATCCATCTGGAGAATAGCTGCAGAAACCAGCCACCGAGAACGGAAGCTGTTCAGATAGTCCACCTCCATTAGAAACTTTAAATAAATGTCCTTTAAAGTCATTGAAAGATTGTTTCCTCGACCGGTAAATGATGGATTTACCATCTGGTGTCCAGGACATTACCAGGTTGTTAGGCCCCATGCGGTCTCCAACATCATCTCTGCCAAGTGTGGCTGTAGTGGTAATCCTTGTTGGTTCGCCACCCTCAGAGGGAATAGTGAAAACCTCGGAATTTCCATCATATTGACCGGTGAAAGCTATAGTTTTGCCATCGGGAGAAAACCTGGCAAATAGTTCAAATCCATTATGGGTAGTTAATTGGCGCGCAGTACCTCCGGCTGCAGAAACAGTATATAGGTCGCCGGCATAAGTGAATACTACCTGATCCTGGTGAATAGCAGGAAATCTTAATAATCTGGCTTCTTCTTGTGCAATCATTGCCTGGGTACATAAAAAAAGTCCAGCAATCCAAAATAATCTCTTTATTCTCATAATTTTTAGTTTATTGTCAGTTCTCAAAGGTATTATTTTCCTTTTTTTGTTCTAGCATAAGACAGAAATTGACTGGGGTATTATACTGATCTCCAGCTCATCTCCCAGCTCAACAGGCTCACCATCAATATGTGTACACAGATTATCCCCTTTAATAAATATCTTTTTGCAGGAATATATCTCCAGGGCTTTTGATCTTTCGATCCGGCCTGTAAAAAGCGAGTAAGCCATACCGGGTATCCTGTTGTATCTGAAAGGATTAAGAATGACTATGTTAAGGATTCCATCATCTGGTTTGGCTGGTGGACAAATGTGAGCTCCGCCTCCAAACTGTGTGGTATTTGCGATTGACACCATGTACGCTGTTCTGAAAATTTGCCTGCCATCTATTATGATCTCATAATTCTGTGGTTTGTAACTAACAAGAGACTGGGGAATAATTCTTATATATGGACAGATTCCCCTTTTCCCAAATCCTTCAAAACGGCGTGCAATTGTTGCGTCAAAACCTACACCGGCCATATTGATGAAAGTTCGTGAGTTGATCCTAACAGAATCAATGATTCTGGGTCGGGCTTTTTGCAAAACCCTTAATGCTCTCTTGTAGTTTAAGGGAATGCCTAATTCACGGGCCAGCCCATTTCCTGAGCCTATTGCTATCATTCCCAGGTGCTTTCCAGTGTTAATCAATTCGCCACTTACTTCATTTACCGTTCCATCGCCTCCTGCCGAAACAAAAACATCATATTCATTTAATCGTTTCTGCATCATTTCCCTGGCCTCTCCTGGGAACTGACTGATTACTATATCGTAGGGAATATTCTGAGGGAATTCTTTTTTTATGTACGGAATCAGGTGTTTGAAACGCCCTTTGCCAGCTTTGGGATTGACAATGAACAGGTATCTTAATGAATCTTGATCTCTCATTACATCTACTTGGATCTTTTTTTTATGCCAGGTTGCAAACCAGGCAACAATTTAATTTTAATTAAATATAATAAACCTGATATAAATCAATAGATGTGAAAAATTATTTATCCGAAATTGTCTGAAAAACAATTAGGTGTCATCAAATATTTGTGATAAAAAACAACTACCCTTGTAGGTTATAATTGATATTTGGATACTACTTTTGCACCTAAAGTTTTAAGAAATAATATAATGAAGACTACACATATTGAACATATAGGGATAGCTGTTAAAGACCTGGAGGCTGCCATAGCCTATTACGAGACTGTTTTTGGATTAACCTGCTATGCCTTGGAGGAGGTAGTTGATCAGAAAGTCCGCACGGCCTTTTTCAGGTTGGGCGATACCAAGATTGAGCTATTGGAATCAACAGATCCAGATGGCCCGCTGGGTAAGTTTATTGAGAAGAGGGGAGAGGGAATCCATCATCTTGCTTTTGCCGTGGAAAATATTAAGGAAGCATTGAAAGAAGCAGAGGGAAAGGGAGTTCGCCTGATCGATAAGGCTCCCAGGGCAGGAGCAGAAGGCTTGGATATTGGATTTCTCCACCCAAAATTCACTTTCGGCGTGTTGACTGAACTTTGTGAAAATAAAAATAAATAGTGCCGGAAAACGTATATTTGTGTGACGCCTAAAATACTTTATTTGTGGATTATAAGGAAAAATTTGCAGAAGCCGGAAATGCAGGTGGAAAAACCCGCTCCGACTGCCAGTTTATGCTCGAACCTACGCTTTCGGGTGGGATTACCATAAGCATGCAAAGCAGGGTGAAAGCACTGTATGGAGATAGTATAGAGATTCTTATCAGGGAAGTGCTGGGATATTTTGATATTCAGCACATGAATGTTGGTCTGGTGGATACTGGAGCCCTGAATTGGGTAATAGCGGCACGACTGGAAGCTGCTATAATAAAGCTCCTTGATACTGATAAGGAATTCCTGACGGGTACTGGTTCGGATAGCTTTTATCAAACGCCCAAAGATCAATTTCGCTTTTCCAGGTTATACTTACCCGGGAATTCTCCAGGTCTTATGATTAATGCCGGTCTTCATAAACCCAATGGACTTATCCTTGATCTTGAGGATGCGGTGGCATATGGAAAAAAGCATGAGGCCCGCTATTTGGTCAGGAATGCTTTGAGAAATCTTAATTTTTACGGAGCCGAAAAGATGGTGCGCATCAACCAGGTTCCTATGGGTATTGAGGATTTGAGCTTTATTGTGCCACATGGTGTTAACCTGATTCTTCTACCCAAGTGTGAGAGTGGAACTCAGGTGGAGCTGGTAAATAAGGAAATTACGAGAATAAAAAAGATACACAGGATAAGTAGAGAGATCTGGCTGATGCCAATTATTGAGAGTGCCCTAGGCGTTATTAAGGCATATGAGATAGCATCCTCAGCTGACAATGTGGTGGCAATGGCGATTGGGCTTGAGGATTATACTGCCGATCTTGGGTGCCGGCGCAGCCTGGATGGCCGAGAGTCATTCTTTGCAAGGTCATCTGTTGTTAATGCCTGTAAAGCAGCAGGCATTCAGGCGATTGACTCTGTTTTTTCAGATGTCAGTGACGTGGAGGGACTGGTACGTACTGTGCAGGAATCCAAAAGCCTAGGATTCGATGGTATGGGGTGTATTCATCCACGACAAATCAAAGTAATTCATGAGAATTTTGCCCCTGCCAAAGAAGAGCTGGAAAAGGCATGTAAAATAGTTTCAGCTTTTGATATAGCTGCCAGCAGAGGGTTGGGAGTGGTTTCTTTAGGATCAAAAATGATTGATCCCCCTGTAGTAAAAAGAGCTGAGAAAATAGTTAACCTGGGAATAGAATTGGGCTTGCTTGATGAAAACTGGAGGGATAATAATGAATAATTCTCAACTCATTCAGAATACTGCCGGTAGAATGGTGCCGACAGTGATAAACGGGATGCCTGCGACTCCTTTCCAGGGGGTGGGTAAATATATCCCTGATGCTAATAAGAAAGGACCAAAAATATCTTCCTGTGCCAATTTCCCCGGCAATGGGGATAAACGAGTCGCTAGCCTTCGGGAAGCTCTGGTTAGAGCCGGTCTTAATAATGGGATGACCATCTCCACTCATCATCATTTTCGTAATGGTGATTTGCTGGCTAACGAGGTCTTTGATATTGCCAGTGATCTGGGGGTAAAAAATCTGGTATGGTTCCCGTCAGCCTCTTTCTCCTGTCATGAACACCTAATTCCATACCTGGAAGACGGAACTATCAATCGTATTGAGGGAAGCATGAACGGACCCCTGGGAAAGTTTTGCTCCGAGGGAAAAATGGAGGGAACCGCAATATTGCGTTCCCATGGAGGGAGATACCAGGCTATTCAGGACGGGGATGTTAATATAGATATCTCAATTATAGGTGCTGGTTGTGCTGACCCGTTTGGGAATGCTAATGGATTATACGGCCCTAGTGCGAGCGGACTTCTTGGATTTGCCCTGGCCGATTCCCAATATGCCGATAAGGTGATTGTTGTAACAGATCATATGGTCGAGTTTCCATGCATCCCCTGGCAGATTCAGGGAAACTATGTAGATTATACAGTGGAAACGGAAAAGGTGGGTATCCCGGAGATGATTGTGTCGGGAACAACGGAAATTACTAAGAGCCCAGATCGATTACTACTAGCTGAGATGACTGCAGAGTTTTGTGAGGCAACAGGCATTATCCGTAATGGATTTTCCTTTCAAACCGGAGCAGGTGGTACCTCCTTGGCAGTCAGTAACTATTTCAGGGAAATAATGAAGAGCAAGGGTATACATGCCAGGTTCGCCAGGGGTGGAAGTAATAAGTATTTGGTGCAAATGCTTGAAGAGGGTCTGATAGATTATATCCTGGATGGTCAAACCTTTGATCTGGATGGTATCCGCTCCATGTCCGAAAACCCCAACCATGTGTGGACCAGCCCCTTTACAAGCTACAATTATCATGGTAAAGGGAATTTTGCCGGGATGGTGGATGTTGTTATCCTTGGGGCTACAGAAGTTGATATCAATTTTAATGGTAATGTGGTCACGCACTCTGATGGGTATATGATTCACGGAATCGGAGGCTGGCAAAACTGCTTGTTCTCGAAAACAGTTATTCTTCCAATTCCGCTTTTCCGGGATCGTATTCCGGTTATTGTTGATAAGGTAACAACCCTATGCGGTCCTGGGGAACTCATAGATGTGATAGTCACTGAAAGAGGTATAGCCATTAATCCTCTTAGGAAGGATTTGATCGAAAAAACAAAAAACTCCGGTTTGAACATCAGGTCAATTGATGATTTAAAAAGGGAGGCCGAAAAAATTTGCGGAAAGCCTCAAAAACTTCAAACCGAAGATGAGATAGTAGCTGCCATCAAATGGGTGGATGGAACAATACTGGATGTTGTTAGGAGAGTGCCTTCATAATGCGTATAATCATATGGCTATAAACAACAAAAGCCGACGTATGCCGGCTTTTGTTGTTTAATTGAACTGCTTATTCGGGATGAATAGCTTCTACGGGGCAAACATCCGCACATGCACCACAATCAGTACATTCATCGGGATCGATCAGGTAAATATCACCCTCAGAAATAGCTTCAACAGGGCATTCATCAATACAGGTTCCGCATGCAGTGCAATCTTCGTTAATTATGTAAGCCATTGTATAAGGTTTTGGATTAATAATTTCTGCAAATGTAGGTGCTTTTTTTTTTTGAAAACAATATTCCTGTTTTTTTTTGTTAATTCTTTTGCCGGCCGGCCGGCCACAAAAATACTTTTGGATATAAACCGACTTTATAATAATTTCGGGAGGTGAAAAATCCGGTTATTTCTTATTCCCAAACCTGCGCATATGTTTCATTTATTGCATTATGAGTTATCTTAAGTTTGATAAAACACAATTGGTAAACCTTGAATACTCCCTTTCAAAGGAAGTTCTTTTGTCAAATGAGAGTGGGGTTTATTGCAGTACAACTCTTGTTGGTTGTAATACGCGCAAGTATCATGGATTACTGGTTGCCCCTATTAATTCCATAAATGGAGGCAAGCATGTGCTTCTTTCTACCGTTCATGAAACAGTTATTCAGCATGGTCAGGAATTTAACCTTGGCATTAATAAATATCCCGGTGAGTATAACCCCAAAGGACATAAATACGCCCGTTGGTTTGAACGGGATCCACTACCAAAAATAGTTTACCGGGTTGGAGGCGTTGTCATTCAAAAAGAGTTATTATTGGTTGATAATGAGGCTCGTGTGATGATAAGATACACCCTTTTAGAATCTAGCTCCCCCACAAAAATTCGGATCAAACCCTTCCTGGCTTTCCGAAGTATCCATGATCTCTCCAAAGCGAATATGTTCGCAAATATAAAGATAGGGGTGGCACAGAATGGGATAAGTACCCGTTTGTATCCGGAATATCCCGATTTGTACATTCAATGTTCAAAGAAAGCTGATTTTGTGGCTGCCCCTGATTGGTATCTTGATATCGAATATACTAAAGAAAAACTCAGAGGATATGAGTACCTGGAGGATCTTTTTGTTCCCGGGTATCTCGAGATGGACATAAAAAAAGAACAAAGTATTGTTGTTACAGCTGGGCTTAATGATTTATCCACCATGGGCCTTAACAGGACCTTCGCAAGCATTGTCAAGCATATTAAACCCAGGGAGAGTTTTTTTGATTGGCTCTCCTATGCAGCAGGAGGATTTATCAGGAAGTCTGAAACAGGAATGGAGATTGTTCCAGGATACCACTGGTTTGGCCGCTGGGGCCGGCATGCCTTGATTTCTCTGCCAGGTATATCCACAGCTATGCAAGATAATGGATTTGCGGATAAGGTACTGAACTCATTAATTCGTAGGATGAAAGGCGGCTTGCTTCCAGATCATTCTCCTAATTTTAATCAACCGGTTTACGGTGCAGCAGATACTTCCCTCTGGTTCCTATGGACCCTTCAGCAATTGTCTGAAATGGGACATGACCTAAAAAAACTGTATCAGCAATACAGGGATCCTATTCATAAAATACTCCTGGCTTATAAGAATTCGGAAGTTCCAGGCATTCAGGTTCATGAAAATGGACTGCTTCATGGTTTTCTTCCAGGGCGGGCCCTGACCTGGATGGACTCATATGTTGATGGAAGGCCTGTAACCCAAAGACCAGGATATGCAGTTGAGATTAACGCTTTGTGGTATCATGCCATCTCCTTTGCACTTGAAGGAGCCAAGGCAAATATGGACACTGATTTTATTTCTGATTGGACAGATATAAAAGAACAAATCCAGGGCAATTTCAATCTCACTTTCTGGGATGAACAAAACAATACTCTGTTCGACTATGTGTATTTGGGTAAGCCCAACAAGGATGTCCGCCCAAATATGCTGCTGGCTGCATCAATGAAATACACTCCACTATCCGAGGAACAGATTAAGGCCGTTCTCGACCAGGTTAAACAGGAATTACTGGTGCCAAAGGGGGTCAGATCATTATCTCCCCGGTCGGAGGATTTTAAGCCAACCTATGAAGGTACTCACGACATGCGCGACCTGGCCTATCACCAGGGTTCAGTTTGGCCTTGGCTCGCAGGTCCTTTTGCAGAAGCCTGGCTAAGAATATACGATAAATCAGGAGTAGCTTTTATTAGCAAACTTCTACAGAATTTTGAAGAGGATCTTTTGGAGCATGGTATTGGCATGATCTCGGAGATATATGATGGGAATCCTCCACACCGTCCTTGCGGAGCTATCTCTTTTGCCTCCAGCGTGGGAGAATTGTTGAGAATTAAGTATTTATTATCAAAATATTGACAGGAACCTATGCGAGTGTTAATGTTTGGTTGGGAATTTCCTCCCCATATTAGCGGAGGCTTGGGAACGGCCTGTTACGGCCTTTCCAAAGGGCTTTCCTATAGGGGGGTAGAAGTGATATTCGTTGTTCCGAAAGCTTATGGCGATGAGGACCAGTCGGCCGTCAGCCTGGTTGGGGCTGCACAGGTGCCGGTGAAGCAACGGACCTATCATTTTTATAATGAAATTAATGAAAGAGAGATTAAAGGATGGAAGGAAGTGAGGGAAAAGATGACATATATAGAAGTCGGTTCTCTCTTAATACCCTACCTTTCACCGGAGGAATTTGAGATTTTTGTTAAGGAGAAAATTGATCATCGAGATTTTCATTGGCAGAATCTTCGGGAGGAGACAACTAAAGGGGAATGGTTAGAGGATGATGTAATTGGTAAGATTGAGTTTACCGGCAAGTATGGCCCCGGCCTTCTGCAGGAAGTGTCGAATTATGGACTTGTTGCGGCTGAGATAGCACAAACTCAGGAATTTGATCTGATTCATGCCCACGATTGGCTAACCTATTCTGCCGGCATTGCTGCCAAAAGAGTTAGTGGGAAACCCCTGGTGGTTCATGTACATGCCACCGAATTTGACCGCTCAGGCGAAAATGTTAACACCCTGGTTTATGACATTGAAAAAATGGGAATGGAGGCGGCCGACCGAGTTATCACGGTTAGTAACCTCACCAGAAATACAGTCATCCAAAAGTATGGAATTTCACCTGAGAAAGTGATTACCGTATACAATGCTGTTGAAACCGAAACAGATGTTAATAAAGAAGAGTATCACAAATCAGTGAATGAAAAAGTAGTAACTTTCCTTGGACGTATAACCTATCAGAAAGGGCCCGAATATTTCATTGAGGCTGCTAATTTAGTTTTGCAAAAGACTAATAATGCCCGATTTGTAATGGCGGGTAGTGGGGATTTGCTGAGAAAAATGATTCGCTATGCTGCTCGTTTAGGCATTTCCAACAAGTTTCACTTTACTGATTTCCTCAAGGGTGAAGATGTCGATCGGATGTTTGCTTTAAGTGACGTTTATGTGATGCCTTCGGTTTCTGAACCATTCGGAATCAGTCCATTGGAGGCTATGCGATCCAATGTTCCTGTGATTATTTCTAAGCAATCAGGTGTTTCTGAGATTCTTCAGCATGCTATAAAAATTGATTTTTGGGATGTAAATGCCATGGCAGATGCTATATACAGCCTCATTAATTACCCAGCCCTTTCGGAGATGTTCCGTAAATATGGGAAGGAAGAAGTGGATAGTCTAATATGGGAGAATGCAGCTGTACATATTCTTGATGTCTATTCCTCATTGGTAGAACAACCGGAAAAATGATAATGAAATTGGCCTAAAAAATTTAAAACATACCCAGATGAAGAGTATTTGTTTGTATTTCCAGATTCACCAACCTTTCAGGCTTAAAAGATATAGGTTTTTTGATATTGGGGCGGATCATTATTATTATGATGATTATACCAACAAGAGCATACTTCGGAAGGTAGCCCAAAAGTCGTATTTGCCAGCCAATGAGGTGATTATGGATTTGATAAAAAAGTATCCAACCAAATTTAAAGTAAGTTTTTCAATTACTGGAATTGCTCTCGAACAATTTGAATTATATGCCCCTGAAGTGATTGACAGCTTTAAAGCGCTGGCTGAAACTGGCCAGGTTGAGTTTCTTGGAGAAACATATTCCCATTCAATAGCTGTCTTACAAAATACCGATGAGTTTCGCGACCAGGTGAGTCTGCATTCAAGTAAAATAAAAGAACTCTTTGGCCAGGAGCCGAAAGTATTTAGAAATACCGAATTAGTCTATTCTGACAGTATAGGAGAGATTGTTGCAAATATGGGTTTTACTGGAATGCTGGCGGAGGGGGCAAAATTTGTTTTGGGATGGAAAAGTCCAAATTTCCTATATTATAATGTACTCAAACCGAAACTGAAACTGCTTCTGCGGAACTTTAAACTTAGCGATGACATTGCTTTCCGTTTTTCTAATCATAGCTGGAGTCAATGGCCGCTTTCGGCTGAAACCTATTCTAGTTGGATCAATTCAATTGATAAAAAGGAAGATGTTGTAAACCTATTTATGGATTATGAAACTTTCGGTGAGCATCAGACAAAGGAAACTGGCATATTCGGTTTTCTCAAATCTTTTCCTGGAGAGCTGATCGAAAAATATGGGATGACTTTTTATACTCCAAGTGAAATTGTAAATAAATTTCAACCTGTTGCATCCTTATCAGTTCCATTTCCAACCAGTTGGGCTGATGAAGAAAGAGATTTGTCAGCCTGGTTGGGGAATGAATTGCAGAATGAAGCCTTCCAAAAATTATATGAGCTCAGGGATCTTGTCAGGAGTTCCGCAGATGTTGATTTATTTAAGGATTGGGAGTATCTGCAGGCTAGTGATCACTTCTATTATATGTGTACTAAATTTTTTGCAGACCAGGCCGTTCACAATTATTTCAATCCCTACCAGAATCCATACGATGCCTTTATCAATTACATGAATGTTCTTAGCGATTTCTCTCTGCGGCTCGAACAAAGCATCAACCGGATTAAATACCATGATGTGCCCCTCGAAGAACTACAGGGAGAACTTCTGGACAGGGCAATCTCGGAATACGATCAAGTTCTGAAAAAACTTCGGAAAAAGCGGACTATACGGAGAAATGCAGAAAGAAAAGTTACATTAAAAAGTCCCGATTTACCTGAGATGAATGTCAGAATAAAATCCTCAGAAGTTAAAAAGGGAAAGAGAAAGAAAACAGATTTATCTTAGTTTTTTTGTTATTTCACTGCTCGATAGAAAAAAGCATTTACAATCTTAGACATGAAAAATGAATGTTGGCCAGATGTGGCTTTTGAAGTTAGTTGGGAAGTTTGTAATAAGGTCGGGGGCATCCATACTGTTATTTCAACTAAGATCCCTGAAATGGACAGTAGGCTAGGGGAACAATATATTACTATTGGGCCTGATATATGGCGTGAGGAACATCAGAATCCTGAATTTATTGAGGAGGACTCATTATTCAAGGGATGGCATCGGGAGGCTGCAAAACAGGGATTGAAAATTAGTGTCGGCCGATGGAATATAGCCAGTAAACCCATAGCTATAATAGTGGATTTTACTCCTCTTATTGCGAGAAAGGATGAAATTTTCAGCAAGGCCTGGGAAAACTGGAAACTGGATTCATTAACCGGGCCCTGGGATTATGTTGAGGCGGCTCTCTTCGGTTATGCATCAGGACTTGTGATAAAGAGTTATACTGATTATTACCGTAACACCAAAGCTTTAGCTCATTTTCATGAATGGATGACCGGCATGGGCCTATTGTACCTGGATGAGTTTGCACCCTATATCGGAAAAATATTTACTACTCATGCCACGGTGATGGGGCGTTCTCTGGCAGGGAATGGGTATCCGCTTTATGAAAAGCTCACGGAATTCAAAACCGATGAGTTATCAACTCAGTTAGGAGTCAGGGCCAAACATTCACTTGAGAAACTGGCAGCAGAAAAGGCTGATTGTTTTACAACAGTTAGCGAAATCACAGGAAAGGAATGTGAGCAATTTCTGAATAAGAAACCTGATATCATTACACCTAATGGTTTCAATCCGGGATTTGTGCCGGATCCTGCTGAAATGGAGATAAAAAAAGTAGAGTCCCGGTCCATCCTGGCGAAAGTAGCTTCTGCTGTTTTGGGAAAGGAGATCGATTCAGATTCAATGTTCATTGGAACCAGTGGGAGGTACGAATTCCGTAACAAAGGCCTCGATCTTTTTATCGAAAGCCTGAGTTATCTTAATCAGGATCCAAAATTAAAAAGGAACATTGTTGCTTTTATACTTGTTCCAGCTAATCATTACGGACCCCGGCAAAGCGTTGCCGATAGATTACTTAATAAAACGGCGGAAGTAAAAGGCAGCCCATATCTTACACATAATCTACATGATGCTCAGGATGACAGCATTATAAAAGCCCTGGAAAGGCTTCATTTGACCAACCAAAGCAGTGACAGGGTCAAGGTAATATTTATACCGAGCTATCTAAATGGGCAGGATGGAATTCTGAATCTCAACTATTATGAGGCCTTAATGGGTCTTGATCTGACACTCTTTCCATCCTATTATGAACCTTGGGGATATACACCACTGGAAAGTTTGGTTTTTGGTGTTCCAACCCTGACCACTAATCTGGCCGGATTCGGACTTTGGCTCCAGGAGAATTTTACCCAGCAGAAAGATCAGCCCTTTTTCGTTGTGGACCGCCTTCATCTGGATTCGGCCGGTATAATCCAATTGATGGCAGAAAAGGTTGAAGAATTGTCAGAGATTGATCCTGATGGATTGTCTGTTTTACGCAAGAAAGCTCACATATTGGCTCAGTCGGCCAATTGGTCTGTTTTTTTTGCCCGGTATGAAGAAGCATATTGTTTAGCAATGGGAAAAACTGGTTTGATGGAAATTCCAGAAAGGGAATTGCCTCCATCAGTTGATGAAACCAGAGTAGTGCTAAACCGAAAAGCAAACGATCCTGTTTGGAAAAATGTTGCAGTGGAATCTATTCTGCCGGTTAGCCTTGCTGGCCTCAATGAAATAGCCAGAAATATTTGGTGGTCATGGAATTATAAGGCTGAGGCCTTGTTCGAAGAGATTGATCATGAATTGTGGGCCAGTGTGGATAATAATCCGATTAAACTATTACGACTTGTTCCATACACTCGTTTATTGAACCTGGTTGACAGCGAAAATTTTAGGACAAAATACGATGAAGTTCTTCGTGAGTTTAAAGAATACCAGGGACTAAAAAGCCAGGCAACTGGTCCGCAGATTGCATATTTTTCAATGGAATACGGATTTCATTCTAGCCTCAAGATATACTCCGGAGGCTTGGGGATACTGGCGGGTGATTACCTGAAAGAGGCCAGCGATCGAAATATTAAACTTTTTGGAGTAGGTTTATTATACCGCCTTGGATATTTTAAACAGCATCTAACACTTTCCGGTGATCAAATTTCGGAAAACCTTCGCGAAGAATTCTCTGAAATACCAGTTTTACCAGTATTTGATGAACAAAATCAAATAATGACCATCCAAGTAGCTTTTCCTGGTCGGATTGTCCATGCAAGAGTTTGGAAAGCTTTAATTGGCAGGGTAGATCTATATCTCCTTGACACGGATTGTGAAGCCAATAACCAGGAAGACCGGTATATAACCGACAACCTTTATGGCGGTGATGAAGAGCACCGCCTGAAGCAGGAAATGATTCTTGGGGTTGGCGGTGTGAGAATGATTGGGAACTTAGGAATCCGTCCGGATATTTATCATTGCAATGAGGGACATTCAGCCTTTATTGGACTAGAAAGAATAAGGAGGATGATGGAGGCCAAACTATTCAAATTTGATGAGTCTCTTGAAATTGTGAGGGCGTCTACTCTATTCACAACCCATACACCTGTTCCGGCAGGACATGATTCTTTTAATGAAGACCTGGTTAGAACATACATGGGGCATTATCCTCAGCGGATCAATATCACCTGGGACGAATTTATTAACCTGGGACGAATTCAACCTGGCAATAGAAATGAGAAATTTTCTATGTCATACCTGGCATCCAACTTGTCGCAGGAAATTAATGCGGTTAGCAAATTGCACGGTGAGGTCACTCGGAATATGTTTTGTAACCTTTGGAAAGGATACTACCCGGAAGAAATGCATATTGGTTATGTGACCAATGGTGTCCATTACCAAACCTGGACTGCCAGAGATTGGCAAGAATTGCACAGAAAGATATTTGGGAATTTGTTTATTGAGGAGCAATCAGATGAAAAACATTGGGCAGGCATACATGAGGTTCCGGATAATGAGATATGGTCCATCAAGGAGGTACAGAGAGAGCGGCTAATAGCATATATCAAACAAAGGTTGAGAAAGAATTCAATTCGAAGACATGAGCCTCCAAATCAGGTGATGAATATTGTAAATGCTTTGAATGACAAGACTTTGACGATTGGATTTGCCAGACGTTTTGCCACATATAAAAGAGCTAATTTATTATTTAGGGATTTAGAACGCTTATCCTCCATTGTTAATAATGAGGGCAGAGAAGTTCAGTTTGTTTTTGCAGGAAAGGCTCATCCGCGTGACAAAGCTGGGCAGGATTTGATCAAATTCATCATTGATGTCTCAAGGCGGCCTGAGTTTTCCGGAAAAATTATTTTTCTGGAGAATTACGACATGAGCGTTGCCCGTCAATTGGTTCAAGGGGTAGATGTGTGGCTTAATACTCCTACTCGTCCACTCGAAGCTTCCGGGACATCGGGGATGAAAGCTGCGATGAATGGGGTGATGAATTTAAGTGTGTTAGATGGGTGGTGGGTAGAGGGTTATAAAGAAGGTGCCGGCTGGGCCCTTCCCGAAGAACGGATTTATGCTGATCAGGAATTTCAGGATGAATTGGATGCTTCTACCATTTATAATTTGCTGGAGAATGAGCTGGTGCCGCTGTTTTATACACGGAACCAAAATGGAATACCAGAAAAATGGGTGTCCCACATAAAAAATACATTTGCATGGGTAGCTCCGAATTTCACCACTAAAAGAATGATTGATGATTATTTTTCCAGGTTCTATTCTGTTTTGGAATCCAGATCGAGTGATATGAGGGTTAATAATTATCATCTCGCCAGAGAAATATCTCGTTGGAAAAAAAGGATCGCATCAAGCTGGGATCAAATAAAAGTTCTGGATATCCAGTACAGCTATAAACTCGACGAACCAATACTCCTTGGAGATAAGTATCGTATGCAGGTAATATTGGATATAGATGGACTTGAACCAGATGAAATCGGAGTGGAGCTGGTAGTGGTACGAGCCCATGGAGAGGGGAAAACAGAGTTCGTGTATAAAAAGGAATTCACCCAGACAACCAGGGAAAATAATCATGTGTTCTACAAACTCAAAACCATTCCCACCCAACCAGGTATATTCAAATTAGGTATCAGGATTTTCCCAAAGCATCCTAAACTGCCACACAGACAGGACTTCAGCTATATGACCTGGATTTGATAAACTCGGGACATAGGGACATAGGGGAATAGGGACACTCTTTACGACAAGCTGATTGCTGCCCAGCCGGATCGGTCAAATTCAATTAAAACTCCAGCGCCTGTCAGCTGGCTGATCATCAGGTTTGCCGCTGAATGGCCGGATGGATGAAGCTGGTTAATATTAAAACTCTCCCTGTATGCCAAACCAGCCATTTCTAATGCATGGACAGGTATCCTAATCCTGGCATGCATAATCTCTTGGCTGAAACATACGCCAATAAGCAAGACAGAATTATCCTTGTATCTCAGGAAAGCGTATATTTTTGATTTTACCTGCTCTTCCATATCCTGGTTTTGCCACATAAGGTCATAGAATTGCCCCTGGATCTCCGGGCGTATCCTTGCAAAATGGAATAATGAGGAATAGGTTTCGCGAAGCAGCTTTTTATCCAGATCCAATAATTTTTCATCGCAGGCTCCTTGGTTCCTCCACTTTTGCAATTCTGGCATTGAGCTGTAATCATAGATACTGGTTCTCCCATCATCTCCGCTAAATCCAGTGGATCCAACTGCTTCTTCACCAACCTCCTGCCCATTGTAAAGCATTACTGGACCACTGTTCATCAAAGTGCAAATAGCCATTGCAGGTATGCCTTTCCATGCATCACCAGCAAAGTGATTCGAGGCAATTCGCTGTTCATCATGATTTTCCATAAAACGGAGCATATGACGATCCAATCCATCCAGCCTTTCCCAGGCCTTACTTATACCTTCTGTGCTTTTCACACCACAGATGATATCCCTTAAACAATCGTATAAGCCTACCTTGTCGTACAGAAAATCAAACCTGGCAATCTCTATAAATCCACGGTAACGTTCCGGTTCATATAATTCTGCAATAAAGAGTATATCAGGAAATTCCTCCCGTATTTTTCCTATACCATACTTCCAGAATTCCAGGGGTACCATTCCAGCCATATCACAACGAAAGCCGTCCACTCCTTTTAAACTCCAGAAAAGGAGAATATCCTTCATCTTAATCCAGGTGTCCGGGATTGGTTCAAAATGGTTTACAGCTGTGGGATATTCTACTCCGTAATTCAATTTTACCGTTTCATACCAATCCTGCATTGATGGAGAAGGGGAGAACAAATTGTTACCTGTGGCTTTTGCTGGCTCTTCCCAAAATGCTTCATGATCATATTGCATCGGAAGGGAGAGATTTTGCCCTGGCAGGTAATAGAAATTATTATTTTTCGAGAAGTAAACCGACTGGTCATCTCCCTCCCCCAAATCCTTAACATTACTGGGTTTATTGGTAGATTTATAATCTCTGGACACGTGATTTGGCACAAAATCAACCAATACTTTAATCCCATGCTTATGGATGCGTATTATCAACTCTTCAAATTCGTCCATCCTTTTATCTACACGGATTGCCAAATCAGGATCGATGTCATAATAATCCTTAATGGCGTAAGGAGATCCGGCCAGTCCTTTTATTATCTGTGGGTGGCTTTGAGTTAGATTGAATTCAGGGTAAGCCGTACCTGAGGCATGGCGTATTATTCCTGTCAGCCATATATGATTGATACCCAGTTCAAGCAAGCTTTCAAGCGCAGATTCACTGATATCGTTGAATTTCCCAGAGCCATTTTCAGATATCTTGCCCCAGGGTTTTTGTGAGTTTATGTTGTTCCCAAATAGGCGGGGGAAAAGCTGGTATATGACAATTTTCTCTGTCATCACTTTATTCGGCGGATTGGAATTTTTTTGAATACCAAACCGACCCTGCTGGGCAGGTAAAGTTTGAGTTGGTACCCAGATCCCAGGCTCCCCATTCGCTCAGGCTCATACATCATTTGCTCATCAACTCTTCCAAATCCACCAAAATTATTGGAATCGGAGTTTAGAATGATTTTGTAATCAATCGGTTGGGCAGGAACACCATAGTCGGTAAACGAATTTATCGGATTGAAGTTCATTACAAACAGGTAATTGCCACGATCAAAGGCGAGCACCTGATCTCCTGGATTTGAATGCACCAGGAATGCCTGCGAATCCCCGGGACCATCTTTTCTCCCGAATAGTTGAATCATTGACCTGTCAAATTCTTCCATGTAACCATATTTGAGTTCCGGGTCATTTGCCAGTCTCCATTGTCTCCGGGCATATTTATACGACCATCCATTACCTTCCCTGGGAAAATCAATCCATTCCGGGTGGCCAAATTCGTTACCCATAAAATTAAGGTAACCTCCACCATTGGTAGCAATAGTTATCAGGCGAATCATTTTGTGTAAGGCAATTGCCCTGTCAACAATCAGGCTTGAGGTATTTTTGGCCATATGGGTGTACATCTCTTTATCGGCCAGCCTGAAAATAATAGTTTTATCTCCCACTAAAGCCTGGTCATGCGACTCAGTATAACTAATAACCTTTTCATCACTACGAAAATTAGTCAGCTCGCCGAATATCTCACCTACATTCCAGGCCTCATCCTTCTTTTCTTTAATGGTTTTTATCCAGAAGTCGGGTATACCCATAGCCAGGCGATAATCAAAGCCAAGCCCGCCATCCTCAATTTGAACTCCCAAACCGGGAAGGCCACTCATATCTTCGGCTATGGTTATTGCATTGGGATTCACCTGATGGACCAATCGATTGGCCAACCCCAGGTATTTAACTGCATCATGATCAGTGTTCCATGTGAAGTAATCATCATAACTGGAGAAGGATCGCTCAAGTCCATGATCCATATATAGCATACTTGTAATTCCGTCAAAACGATATCCGTCAAAGCGAAATTCTTCCAGCCAGTATTTGCAATTAGATAGCAGAAAATGGATAACCTCATCTTTACCGTAATCGAAGCAGAGTGAATCCCAGGCTATATGCTCCCGTCTGTGATTTGAGTGAAACAACATCCCGGGGGATCCATCATAAAGTCCTGGCCCTTCCAGAGTATTTTTAACAGCATGAGAATGCACAAGATCCATAATTACACGGATTCCCATTCCATGAGCTTTGTCAATCAACTCTTTAAGTTCTTCCGGTGTTCCAAAACGACTGGAGGGGGCAAAGAAATTGGAGACATGGTATCCGAAGGATCCGTAATAAGGATGTTCCTGGATGGCCATTAATTGAACAGTATTGTACCCAAGTTTTGCGATACGTGGAAGAACATTCTCTGCAAACTCAGTATAGCTCCCTACTTTTTCCTCTGACGTACCCATCCCGACGTGAGCTTCATAAATTAGCAGTGGCGTTTTTTTCGGGCTGCCTGGTTGCTGATTATTCCAGGAGTAAGGATTGGGAGGATCCCAAACCTGAGCGTCGAAAAGCTTTGTTATGGGATTCTGTATTACCCTGCTGGCATACAGGGGTATACGGAAATCGCCACCACCTGGCCATTCAATCCATAACTTGTATCGGTTTGTATGATTAATTTTATCTTCCGGTAATCGCAATTCCCACTGTCCATGATCTTTTTTTTGAAAGGAGTATTCTTTAGATCTTTCCCAGTTTGTACATTCTCCAATAAGTTGTATGGCGGTAGCATTAGGTGCCCATTCTCTGAAAATCCACGCGTCGGATATATGATGCAATCCATAATGAAGGTGACCGTTCGAGAAGTCAGACAGCGACCCATTCGATCTTGTCAGAAGCTTTTCTTTTTGGAGGATACTGTTAAGACGCTCCGTAATCTGCTCACTGAAAGGTTCGAGGTAAGGATCATGCTCTATTATTGGTAACCGCATCATCAGTAGGGATTTGGTTAAGAACCTCAACAAGGAGATCCCAAAACTTTTTTACAGTTATTATATCCAGGCGTTCGTCAGGTGAATGAGCTCCAAGGATTGTTGGGCCAAAGGAGATCATATCCAGATAAGGGTATTTTTCCAAAAACAAGCCACATTCCAAACCTGCATGGATCGCTCTGACAATGGGTTTTGTATTGAAAAGATTTTTATATATGCGGGATGTTATTTCAACTATCTCTGAGGATGGATTCGGATTCCAGCCGGGATAGCCAGAACTTCTCGCAGTTTCAGCCCCTGCTAAAATAAATACGCTCTCCACCATATTGGCCATGTTTTGTTTGGCCGACTCCAGGGAACTGCGTTGACTGGTGGTCACCTCAATGCGATCATTGACGAATTTTACGGCAGCGAGATTGGTAGATGTTTCAACCATATCAGGCATGGCCTGGCTCCAGGAAAAAACTCCATGCGGACAGGCATAAAGGCTGTTCAGCAGATTAGCCTGACAGTCTTCATCAATTGCCCAATCTGGAATTTGCGCAAGTTCAGCCTGCAGATTAAGATTTGGTTCAGACAGGCTGAATTCGGATCGGAGGATTTTATTGAATTTTTCCGTTTCGGTAATTAGCAGATGTATTTTGTTTTCAGGAACAAGAACAATTGAACTGGCTTCCCGGGGAATAGCATTTCTTAAATTCCCTCCGCTGAAGGAGTGTATCAGCAGGTCGAACTGGTCGCTGTATTCCCATAATAACCTAACCAGCATTTTATTGGAATTTCCCCTGCCTTTTTGAATATCATCCCCAGAATGTCCACCCTGAAGGCCTGTCAAAGAAATTTTTAATGCTCTATATCCTTTTGGAACCGGTTGTTTGAGATAATCAAAGAATGCCGTTACATCGATACCTCCGGCACACCCGATAAACAGCTCTCCTTCATCTTCTGAATCCAGATTGAGTAGTATTTTACTCTTTATAAAGCCCGATTCCAACCCAAAAGCCCCGTTCAGGCCAGTCTCCTCTGCAACCGTAAACAAGCATTCAATGGGTCCGTGGGGTATATCGGAGGATGCCAGCAATGCGAGTTGGGCCGCGATTCCAATACCATCATCTGCACCTAAGGTTGTCCCTTTGGCTCTTATCCATTGGCCGTCTGACCATACGGTAATTGGATCTTTATTAAAATCAAATAAAATATCTGAGTTTTTTTCGCAAACCATGTCCATATGACTTTGCAAAACCACGGATTTGCGATTTTCCATACCCATAATGGCAGTTTTACTAATAAGTACATTACCCACAGAATCAACCTCCGTTTTCAGTCCCAGGTTAGTCCCAAATTTTACAAGGTATTCCCTTATTCTTTCTTCCTTGTTGCTTGGCCTCGGGATTTTAAGAATCTCGCTAAAATATTTCCAAACGGATACCGGTTCTAAATTATTTAATACTGACATGATAAAAATCTTTATTGCTTAAAGATAATGATCTTCCCCGGTTCAATCCAATAAAAATCATTTTTGAAAATGGAAAAAAGTTATATATTTAGGATTTGATAAAATTGAATTATTAGACTAAAAATAAGGCACTTATGACTAAGCGAACGATTGTGGCGATGCCCGGTGATGGTATTGGTGGAGTTGTGCTCAAAGCCGCGATTCGAGTACTTGACGCAGCAAATTTTGAAGCGGATTATGTAAATGGTGATATTGGATGGAAATTTTGGAAAAATGAAGGCAATCCTCTGCCTGAAAGAACCATAAAGCTACTTGAACTGCATAAGTTGGGATTGTTCGGTGCCATTACTTCAAAGCATAAGGATGCAGCTATTGCCGAGCTGGATCCTGGATTAAAAAACAAAGGGCTCATTTATTCCAGCCCTATTGTAGGATTACGCCAGCATTTTGATCTGGATATATGTATCAGGCCATGTAAAAGCTATAAGGGCAATCCCCTGAATTTTATTCGCAGGGGAGTTGGTGGAAGTATTATCGAACCTGAGGTCGATGTGGTTATTTTCCGCCAAAATACAGAAGGCCTATATGGAGGGGTAGAGTGGAGTAATCCAGGTGTTGAAGTTTATAATGCATTTATGACGCATCCGAAATTCCTGAAAAATTACGGTAAGGTTCCTGTTGAGGAATTGTCCATTTCCACACGGATATTCACACGAAAGTATACAGGACGAATCCTCAGAGCAGCCTTTAGCTTTGCAAATAAATTCGGTTACAAGTCGGTTACCGTTTGCGAAAAGCCCAATGTGATAAGGGAAACATCTGGTATGATGTACAAAATGGCTATGGAAATTCAACGGAATGAATTTCCTGAAATAGAGCTTTGGAATACAAATATTGATGCACAAATGATGTGGTTGACCAAAAACCCGGAGGATTATGGAGTGATCGTTGCAGGGAATATGTTCGGAGATATTGTCTCTGATGGCTTTGCTGGATTAATAGGTGGTCTTGGTTTCGCCTGCAGCGCAAATTTGGGAGAAAATGTAGCGGTTTTTGAACCGACCCATGGATCTGCGCCGAAATATGCGGATTACCCTATATCCATAGTAAACCCAATTGCCATGATTGCTTCGGCCTGTATGATGCTCGATCATATTGGAGAATTCGAAATCTCCAATCGAATAGGGAAGTCAATTGTCAGGGTAGTCGAGGAAGGTAAAGTGAAGACATTTGATATGATGAAAATGACAGGAAAACCGGAGGTGCTGTTAAATGGAGCCGCATCCACTGAGCAAATGACAGATGCAATTATCAAAAACCTGTAAATGATATAAAAATGAACAAAGAAATATTGAACCTTTGGCCCGAATTGATGTGGATCACCGATGAAGACCTGCGGAATAAAACTGCCCAAACCTGGGCATTGGCCCTGGAAAAAAGCGTTCTTTCCCCAGAGGACCTTAATACAATTCCATTTACTCTATTGGTGCCAGACCTGAAAGTTAGTTTTATGGCTCATAAACGGGCAGTAGTTCATATTGCCCGGGATGCAGGTGTTAAATGCAATGAATTTTTTGGTAGTGATCTTCCGGTTAACCTGAATGTCCTGATCTCCGGGGCGATCCTTGCAGACGTTGGGAAATTGCTCGAATATGTGATGAATGATGGCAAAGCAGTTCAGGGACCTTATGGTAAATTTCTGAGGCATCCTTTTTCTGGTGTCTCTCTTGCTGAGGAGTGCGGTATTCCTGCAGAGGTATGCCATATTATAGCAACGCATGCAGGAGAGGGCGACATGGTAAAACGAACTACTGAGGCATATCTGGTCCATCATGCTGATTTTATGACTTTTCTTCCCTTCAAAAGCAGGTTAATGGTTTAATGGTAATAATATTCGGTATATATTTCTTAATTTCATACCAGTTGAAATGGCTACTGTATGAAGATGTTAAGGACTATTTTCTGGGTATTAGGGCTGGCTATTGTGTTTGTTTCATGCAAAAAACAGATAGATACAATAACTATTTCCGGTAAAATGGTCGATTCTAATCAAGGTATTGAAATTGAAGGTGTTAGAGTGGAATTATGGGCTCAGAAGATTGAATCTGGTATCTATTCAGCTCATTACGACAATTATGGTATACAGATCACTGACGCTAAGGGAGATTTCTCATTCAATCTCGAAAATCGAATTTTTGCTTCCGTGAAATTGACTTTCTATAAGAGCAATTACTACAATTGGGATTTTGAAATTGACGGGGATGTATTAAAGAACAACAATTTATATAATGAAACATACCAAATGATGCCAAAGGCATGGATTCAGATCTCCGTAAAAAATGTAAATCCGATCGATTTTAAGGATTATTTTGATTTTCGGATTATGAATGGGTTTACAAACTGTGAATTTTGCTGTTCAGGAGAGACCATGCAGTTTCAGGGCATGGATGTTGATGAGGATATTGTTTGTCAAATGATTGGACATCAGGATGTAAACATTAGATGGAATTCCAGTAAGGGTGCCGATCGATATGGAAATATCAAGCTGGTATTTTTACCCTCATTTGACACAACCAGAGTTGAATTTAATTACTAATAAACCTTATTAACAAATTTTTGTTTATTACTTGTAAAAATGTACAAAATAGAAATGTGTGATTTTTTTCATGTGTATATAATTTTGTAAACTATTGAAATTCAGTAAAATAAAAA
>CAYXJR010000014.1:0-71159 GCA_964465145.1 uncultured Porphyromonadaceae bacterium
TTAGTTTTTTGTTACTAAGATACTAATTATTTTATTAAGTTAGCACCATTACTGCTGGCAGGAGGGAAAGATTAGACTCTTTTTCATAACCTATTGTACCCTACGTCCCCCCGAATGAATAATTCGTGATAAAATCCGGTTCTGCGGCTGTTCTTTTATAAATTGAATAATTAGATTAGTGGCTTGATAACTAAAAAGAAAAAATGAATATCCCTGTTATTAGTGTAGAAGAAAAAAGTACTGCAAAAGCCTATGAATCAGCATTAATCAGGCTTTACAATGAAGGAATCCGCTTCAAGACCCAATATGACAAACCTGATGATCCGCAAAGCATTGACTGCACGATGAATATTACCATCCTTGAGCCAGAAAGCGACCCGATGATTCACAAAGCTTTCCCGGGTGGAATTGAAGACCTCAAGGAATATGTGTTGGAACTGAAGGGATTTAAGGACAGCTGGGTCAAGAACATGAACGATCCGAAAGATACACGTTGGGAATATACTTACCACGGCCGACTGGCCAAATATGGTTCCTGGAGGGAATTACAGAATCCGGAGGATAAAAACAGCTCGCACGATGTGGGATTCACCGTGGATCAAATTCAACATGTGATCGATAAGTTGGTTGAACAACCTTTTACACGACAGGCTCAGATGATTACCTGGATGCCCAATCACGATCTGGATGTGTATGATCCTCCTTGCCTGCAAAGTTGTTGGTACAGGATACTGGAGGATGAGAAAGGCGTTTATTGGCTAAATTGTAATATCAGGTTTCGAAGCAATGATGCCTGGGGGGCTAACTTTATGAATATGTTTGGTTTTATCCAGTTCAACCGGGAAGAGATCGCCGATAAGATCAGCCAAATAACCGGCAAGGAGGTCCGCCTCGGACGACTGAACTGGCAGGCCGATTCATTCCATATTTACGGGCGGGATATTGAAAAAGCAAAAGGTATGCTGTTCGACCGGATCGAAAGCATGCCTTTCGAGGAAAGAACATATAACTTCCATGATGAGTTTATACAGGAAATGTATCATGGAGCTGAGCCGATGATCCTTCAAAAAATAGAACGATACAAAGAACAACATGGATAAGAATCCCGTAAAAGTATATTTCTGTGGTTCCATACGTGGCGGGCGAGCCGACCTTTTAGTATACCAGAAACTGATTTCTTTCTTAAAGCTATATGGAACAGTTCTAACTGAACATATAGGCGAAAAAGAAATCCTGACCGATTTACACCTTTCCGGGGAAGAAATATACCAAAGGGATATGGAATGGATGACCCAGGCTGATTTTGTCGTTGCCGAAGTAAGTACCCCAAGCCTTGGAGTCGGGTTCGAGATTGCAAAAGCTATCGGGCTTAATAAAAAGATCCTTTGTCTTTCACAGGCCAAAAACAATCAAAACCTGTCTGCAATGATTTCAGGCTGTCCGGATCTTCAAATTGTCTTGTATTCGGGAATAAACGAGGCAAAGTCAGCCATCAATAACTTTATGACAGAATAGGAAAATAAAAGAATTAAATAAATTCTACAATATGAAAACTATAGGGAATAAAATATTATTGCTTGCTCTACTCATTGTTATCAGCTATAGTGCTTTTGGGCAAAAAACCAAATATGAATCACTGCGTGAGGCAATCTTTGCAGCTGGCCAATTGCGTGGACAAGGAGCGCCTGCCAATGTAATATGGATTGAGGGAGGGGATAAATACTCCTTTACCAAAATAAATAATGGCGCTCAGGAAATCTGGACCCATAACATGAAATCAGATGAAGAAATCATGGTATTTAGCAGTGAGGGAAAGAATTTTCCCGGCACAGACCAGGCCTTCAGATACAGGGAGTTTCAATGGACCAAAGACTTTAAATACCTTCTTTTTCAAACAAATTTCCGCCCTGTTTGGAGATATTCAGGAAACTCTGATTATTATTTTTATTCCATTGATGATCAAAGTCTTAAACTAGTCGTGGAGTCTGCATTCACAGCGGAAGTTTCGCCGGATGGCAGCAAATTGGGATATGGCAAAAACGGAAACCTCTTTGTATTCAATTTTGCTCTCGGGGAATACTCCCAACTAACGAATGATGCTGAAAATCATTTTTATAACGGTCGTTTTGGTTGGGCTTATGAGGAAGAATTTGGAATGGTACAAGCCTGGGCCTGGTCGCCCAACAGCCGGTATATGGCTTTCTGGCAATCCGATGAGAGAATGGTTCCGATTTATAAAATAACGGATTTTTCAGGGACACATCCGGAATATCAGGAAATACCCTATCCAAAGGTAGATGACCCCAATCCAAAAGTAAAAATAGGTGTGATTGATGTTATGGCTAAAACCAGTAAATGGCTGGATATACCCCTGAATGACGGGTATATCCCACGAATATACTGGACATCATTACCAGAACAACTCGCGGTTGTTTACCTGAACAGGGCCCATGATGTTCTGAAACTTTATTTTTGCCAGGTTACCACTGGAGATAAAAAAGTAATAATGGAGGAAAAATCAGACAGCTGGATTGATGTGTTCGACTTTTTCGGAAACCGTATGCACCACTTCTACTTTCCCGAAAACATGAATTCATTTTTCTGGGTTTCAGAAGTCGATGGATGGGTTCATATCTATCATTATGATTATTCCGGTAAATTGATTAACCAGGTCACTAAGGGTGAATGGGAAGTAGTTGGTATTGACGCGATTGACGCTCAAAAAAAGAACCTATATTATGTGTCAACTGAAGAATCTCCCCTGGAAAGGCATTTATACAGCATTGGTTTTAATGGGAAAGGGAAAAGGAGGTTGACGCAAGAACCCGGAAACCACAATTTAAATGTGTCGCCAAACGGGCTGTATTATTTGGATGTATTTTCCAATGTAAATACACCAACCCAGGTGGAGATGTGGTCTACAAAAGGAACCATGCTGAAAAAAATAGCCGATAACCAGGAGGTAAATCAATTCATCGAAAAGCATGTTTATTTTCCCAGGGAATTATTCAGCTTTTCCACATCTGACGGACAGAAATTGGATGGTTATATGATCAAACCTATGGATTTTGATGAAAGGAAAACATATCCCATGGTTTTGAGCATTTATGGAGGCCCGGGCTCACAAGGAGTGTATAATTCTTTTGAGTCCAATCCTTTTCATCAGTTCCTGGCTCAGCATGGCTACCTGGTTGTCAATGTGAACAATCGGGGAAATGGAGGATACGGGGCAAAATTTGAAAAAATTGTCCATGAACAATTAGGGACCTGGGAAAGCTATGACTTTGTTGAGACTGCAAAATACTTTGCTTCAAAACCCTGGGTTGACGGAGATAGAATGGCAATCCAGGGACACAGTTATGGTGGGTATATGTCGAGTTATACTATGCTTGCTCACCCTGGGGTATTTGAAGTTGCCATTGTTGCGGCCCCTGTGACTGACCAGCGATTGTATGATTGTATCCTTACGGAGAGTTATATGGGACTCCTGGATGAAAATCCTGAAGGTTACGAGAAAAGTTCTGTTCTCACCTATGCCAAAAACCTGGAGGGTCATATGTTATTGGTGCATTCCCTGATGGATGATAATGTTCATCCACAAAATACTTTTCAGTTGGTACGGGCTCTGACGGACGCCGGGAAGGATTTCGATTTAAAAATATATCCCCCGGGTGCACATAGGATAGCGTATGACCTTACCAGTTATTTACTGCTTCAAAATCAGTTTTTTAACTACCTGGAGGAGTACCTGAAATAATTCAGCCTACTCCTGCAGATAGTATTATTATTGGATTTTATTTATTGAATTTGCACTTTCCCAACAAACACTTTTCCCTGGGTAACCAAGCGGCAAATGTAGATTCCGGCAACCCGGTCACCTGATGCATTTCCTCCGTCCCAGGTGAAATGGCTTTCTCCTTTGGGGAGGTAACCCTCGTGAAGAGAGCGAATCATTCTCCCGGAAAGGTCGAAAATATAGACCTGTCCCTTTTGGGCTTCGTCAAGGTAGAGATCAATAGTAACTTGCTCAATAGCTGGATTTGGATAAATATCCATTCTTGTTTCACCGTTCACCTGCACATCAACGCCGGCAGAGGCTTTAACAGGTATTCTCCACTGCGATCTGCCAAAAGTGGCTGCCAATAAGGTTCTTGTTGGTGAATGCAAATTGAGGTCCAGGACAGGTACTGTTGGCATTCCGTTTCCAAGGATTGCCCATGACTCTCCTGTATTGTAGCTCACAAAAACACCATTGTCAGTTGCCAGATAAAAAGTACCCTTATTATCAGGATCAACTATCATATTATTAACCGGTAAATCCGGCAGGTTTGAGGAAATATCCATCCATGTATGGCCAAGGTCAGTTGTTTTAAAGACGTGGGGGACATAATCACGGTATCGGATCCCGCTAAAAGTTACATAAGCAGTGTTTTCATCGAAGGGATCCGTGGCCACGCATGTAACCCATCGCACAGGCAGGTCCTCGGATACCTTAGTCCATTCTTTTCCAGCACCTTGATTCGTTGTTATCCAAACATTTCCGTCATCAGTCCCAGCCATCAGTATATCCGGATTAATTTTTGATGCCGCCAGGCTTGTAATAGTCCCATAATTCCATGGCGGCTGATCACCGTTCGTCAGATCGTTAGAAATCCTGGTCCAGGAAACAGCCCTGTTAGTTGATTTATATACCCGATGGGACCCTATATAAAGGGTTGAAGGAGTGTTGGGATCTAAAATGTACGGAGTTTTCCAGTTCCAACGATCACTGCCTGCAGGATTCGCTCCGCTGAAACTAGCCCCTCCGTTTGTTGACCGGCCAACTCCTCCACGCTGATATGCAGCATATATAAACCTCGAATCAGATGGGTCCACCCTTACGATAAAACCATCTCCCCCATAGAAACTTGTCCAGTCGTTGGCATCCCCGGTTTGGGTACCAACGGTCCCGTTATCCTGGGTCCCCCCATAGCGTTGGTTTGGATCCTGAAAGTTCACCTCGCAGGTGTAGAATTGGGTGATTGGTAAATTAGTAACGAATGTGTTTGTTGTAGTTCCGTTTTCTGAAATATACACACCTCCGTCGTTTCCAATTACTACAAATTCCGGTTCCATGGGGTGGGCATATACCGCATGCTGATCAACATGCAGCCCATTTACGCGCTGAAAGCTTGCACCCCCGTTGGTGGAACGGTAAAGATTGAATTCAATCAACCACACGATATCCGGGTCATTAGGGTGTATCTGCATCTTACCATACCACCATGAATAAGTGGTGAGGCTGACGCTCACATTAAGGGCCGTCCAGCTGTCGCCCCCATCGGTGGATTTAAAAACATCATTAAAGGTTCCGTTATCTCTTACATATAATGAATACAAAACCTCAGGATTTGAGAAGGAAATATCGATCCCTATTCTCCCGTTTGATCCCCCCGGTAAGCCGTTAGTCAGCTCTGTCCAGTTATCACCACCGTCAACCGACCTCCATAATCCGCTGCCCGGCCCGCCGTAGGTGCGGCGATCAGGATACCTGACCCTCTCCCACATGGCAGCATAAATGATATTAGTGTTGTTTGGGTTAATACAAAGGTCTATACATCCAGTGGAATCAGACAGGTAGAAGACATTTTCCCAGCTCTGACCCCCGTCGAGAGTGCGATACACCCCTCTTTCAGGATTTTTGGCAAATACATTACCCAGAGCAGCCACAAAGACCCGATCAGGATTTCCAGGGTCAATTTCCACACGGCCAATACCGCCGGCATTTTCCAGACCAGTATGGGACCAACTGGCACCTGCATCCATCGATTTGAAAACCCCATAACCGTCATAAGTTATAGAACCCTGACCAATATTGGGTTCTCCTGTTCCAACATATATTACATTTTTATCCGTTTTGGCGATAGCCATATCACCGATGGACTGTGTATACTCATTTTCGAATATCTGCTCCCAGGTTTTCCCTTTATTTAATGATTTATAAATGCCTCCCGATGCGGCTGCAACATAAATAGTTTCCGTATCAGTAGGATGCATCTCTACGTCTGTGATACGGCCGCCGACGTTATAGGGTCCCACCATTTCCCAGTCCTCCTGCCCTGATTTATAGCGTGATGATTCTATCCTTTGTAAAACCGCCTCCTGCCGAACTTCTTCGTAAACTTCAGGATTGATGGTTTCATGCGGATATATACGCTGAGCAAGAAACCATTCAGTTGGTTTGAACATCTTGTCAGGATCCTCTTGGGTTGTTCTCTTTTCCTTAGCCGGCACTATAAGTAAGGCCCCGGTTAAAATAATGATCCCTGTCAGTAAAACTCCTGCAATTTTTTTCATTTTATTTTGATTTTTGGCTGGGGAAATTTTGAAATCACTTAGTAAAATTAGGGATAAATGGCTTACAAACCACCTTGTTAATTCTAAATCCCCTGGATTTGCGGATGACTTTCATAATTTAATCAAGGGCTTGGTATATTTTAAATACAGGGTAAGCCAGCTTTCCGTTCTCAACCTTATTTCTGATGAGGTAATCATCAAAATAATTCCAGAAAACAAGGCCGTCATCCGATTGTGGCTCAAGAAGGTAAAATATCAGCCATGCAAGAGGCTGGGCCATATCTACATAATAACTACCCTTGGGAAATGATTTTTTGGCTGTTTTGAAATCTCCTTCCATGCTGACGGTTTTATGCCCGCCATAGCTTTCCCGTTCACTTTGTTTGAACTGGCTGATAATGAACTCTTCTCCCTCCAACTTTTTATTACCCTCCAGTTCCATAAGCTGTATCCCGTGATCTTCCAGTTTTTGAACCACCGAGGTTAACTCTTTGGGAAATATATATCCACGTGGCACCCGGCTGCTTATTTCAGGCACAAAATTTTTCAGGTGCAGAACATCCTGGGTCCAAAATACTTTACCTGTGCCCCGAATCATTCTACGGCCACCCTCAGAATTCTCTTCTGTCACAGTTTCCCTGACTAGCATATCAATTGTATCACCCCTGGGACTAAGCTCATACCTTACACCTTTCTCAAGGCTGCCATTGCTTTGTTCAATCTGGCGAATCGTTTCTTCATCAGATTTCCTGACCAGATCAAGCATCTCCTTCCCATGTTCATTGGTATATTCAAGAATGCTGGTCACGAGCAGATAATTCGAAAGGATCCGCTTTTCAAAACGGTCGTGGGCGAAAGTTTCGCTCAGGATTGCCATCCTGTTCCGCAATCCCATATAATTGACCATGTATCTTGGGAGGTGGCTGTATGCTGTAAAAGTTGACTGCTCCCCATCCCGCATTCTAAGGTAGCCATGCCAGAAAACCTGGATCCCCGACCGTTCATTAACCTTTTTTGTAATATCCGGAAAAATGTTCTCACCCGGATAATTTGTAATCTGAGGAAGTCCTGCCGATTGATAAACAGGCGCGACACTAACGTTATAACCGTGCCATGAGCCGTTATCAGTATGAAGATCTACAAATAAAACAGGATCCCATGGAATAATAACCTTTTCAAGCAAAGCTTTCACCTCAAGGGCCTCTGCTTTCATCCCTTCACGGTTAAGGTCATAACCTTCACCTGAGGCACGTTCACCAGTCAGTCCCGGGCTGCCTTCCTGGGAACGGCGGGTATTGCCGAGTTTATCATTACCATCCGGATTATAATTCGGGCAGAAAATAATAATCTGGTTTTCTATCAAATCTTTGCGGGTGCCAAATGCTATGTCCCGCATCAGCATCAAAGAACCCTCTTTCCCCTCAACTTCTCCCGCATGTATATTTCCCTGTATATATATTACCGGCTTCCCTGATTTTTTAGCTTCCGATGCCTGAGAAATCTGTGGATCTGCCATGATCACTATCTCCATTGGCCTCCCTTCTTTGGTAAAACCAATTGTTTCAGAGCTGGCAAATGCGCAATTCTCCGATAAAACGCGGATGAAATTGCTTACATCCTGGCTCATCGAGGTTTCCTGGTATAGAGTCTTCTCTGCCCGGGTTACTAATTCATCAGGATACCCAATTTGTTGGGCTTGCATGATGGGTAAAAACACAAAAAGCAAGAAAGCTATTTGAATGTGGGTTTTCATATTACTGAGAGTGGGTTAATATCATATCTTTTAAAAATAGATAAAATACCCGATTTACTGATCCCGCATACCTGTCCTTTCGCTATACTAAGAACAGATTATTTAAGAACCCAACCAATATCTTAATATTAGAAGACCATCTAACCAAACCTTTTTTTATTGTTGTAAAAGATTTTATCCTGTCGTTATGGATAGTTTTTGGAAATCCGATCATGATTTTGATACCTACCAATCCTTCATTACACAAAAACCATCCCAACTAAAGATTCAAGCGCTGACTGAAACAGCTGTCTTTAGAATCAGCCGCACTGATTTGGAATATTTTTACCAGCATTCTGAAAAAGCCAGGGCGGTGGGACAGAAAATTCTTGAGATGGATCATTTCCAAAAAGAACAAAGGGAAATGGCTTTTCTTTCAAAATCAGCTGAAGAAAATTATCTGGAGCTAATCCAAAACGATCCTGATCTTCACAATTATATCCCACTGAAATACATTGCCTCACATTTAGGTGTAACCCCGGAAAGCCTGAGCCGTATCCGTAAAAAATTGTCAAAAGAATAGGTATAAGGGTACCCCTTTGATGGTGGAGGGTAATCACTATCAGATAATGCTTTATCCTGGCATCCCGAAACAAGCAGTAGAAGAAGTAAAATTCCCAATAGTGATTTCTTAATATTTTTTTTCACTGCAGGTTTAGTTAAAGATTTACATTTTACAGATTGCTACTAATATTAAAGGTCGAGATTAAAATAAAATCCATCAGAAACCAGCTGTTCGTATCTTTTCTGGTTGAAACAATAAAAGTAAGCACCCTTTTTTGAGTTGGATTTATCCTTTTCCTGAAGTTTATCCAGCAGGTCCATGGAAAGAATCTTTTTCCTGAAATTTCTTTTATCCAATTCCTTCTGGTAAATAGCTTCGTATAATGACTGCAATTGTGGCAGAGAAAATTTATCGGGTAAAAACTCAAATCCTATAGGTTGGATTTTTGCTTTACGCTTCAATCTCCGAAGAGCTTTATCAACCATTTCCCGATGGTCAAAAATCAGTTCAGGCATATCAGACAGAAGGCACCAGCAGGCTTCATTATCCCTGTTCATATCCATGCCATAATCCCGAATATTCAGCAGTGCATAGTAGGCAACAGACAAAACTCTTTCGCCTGGATCACGATTGACAAGCCCATAGGATTTCAATTGCTCAAGATACACATTATGTAACCCGGTCAGTTCATGAAGAACCCTTGCAGCACTTTCATCCAGGCTTTCCTCTTTTTTCAGGAAGCCACCCGCCAGAGACCATTGCCCCTTTCCAGGTTCGAAATTTCGTTTCAGCAGGAGAAGCTTCAGCTTTCCTGCATCAAAACCAAAAATTATACAATCCACAGCTATGAGCTGACGATCTTCATTCTGGTAAAATCTACCCATTTAAAGCATCTTAAGTGTTAAAATTACACTTTTCTCCTTGTTTTTACAAAATTCTCCTCAGAGATACACCTTCTTTCTAAAATTTATAACTTAGGAAATTCGTCTATAAACTATTATAATGAAACTCAAACCTATACTTTTTACCAGTATTTGGCTGTTAATCATTGGTTTTCAGTCGACTAACGGCCAGATAGAAAACCTGTCCCAATTGAGCATCCAGGAAATTATGTCCAAAGATTACCTTGGGCAAAGCCCTCAGCGAATCCAATGGGCAGCTGATTCAAAACGGGTTTTCTTAAATTGGAACCCGGATAATAAAACCATGGCTTCACCCTATCAGGTAGACATTAAGACCCTGGAGCCGATTCCGATCGACCGTTCGGAAATGCAGGAGGCTTTACCGATAAGAAAAAACCTTAACAGGGATGAAAGCCTTGAGCTCCTCACCATGGGAGGAGATTTGTCGGTAGTACATGTGAAAAAAGGGGATACCTTAACTGTTTTCAGCACCACCAAAAGAATTTCATCGGCAAATTTTACTCTTTCCGGAAAAAAGATCAACTTCATCATTGACAGTGATCTATATTGGTGGGACAGTGAGACGGGACAGATCCGGCAATTGACAAATTTCCAGGAAAAGAAAATCGAGCAGGAAAGGCCCGAAGGGAAAATCAGAAATGAGCAAGACGAATGGTTGTACCAGGATCAATTGAAGCTATTTCCCAAACTTAAAAATTCTGGCAGGCGGGCACCATCAATGTATTACGGTGGGAGATTCGGCAGGCAGGGTGGAGAAGGAAATGCATCAACCGGGCCCTCGCCCATATATCTCAATGGATATTCGGTATACAATGTGCAATTGAGCCCTGATGAAAGATTCGTGCTATATACTCTTTCAAAACGGGGAGAAAGGTCGGAAGGCACTAAAATACTAACCTATGTTACTCTTTCAGGATATACTGAAATTCAGGACACCCGCTCCAAGGTAGGCAACCTGCCTGGCGAAATGAAGATGGGGATTTTCGACCTTGAAAAAGACAGTGTCTACCATATCGATAACACAGCTATACCGGGCATTTACGACCTCCCGGATTTCGCGAAAGACTATCCTGATCGTTATGAAGGCAAGGAGGCTAAGGAAAGAAGTATTTCCATTAGCGGACCCACCTGGGATGATAATGGGAAATATTGTGTGCTTTCCGCAAGTGCAAACGATCATAAGGATCGCTGGCTGTTACTTATTGATCTTTCCACTGGGACACCAAAACTTATCGACCGGCAAAGAGATGAAGCCTGGGTTGGATATGGTAGTGATATGGGATGGATGCCGGATAACAAACGACTCTGGTATACTTCGGAAGCTTCTGGTTACAACCATTTGTACTGGGTGAATATGGAAAACGGCGAGAAAAAGCAATTAACCAATGGAAGTTTTGAGGTGAACGGCCCATTTATGTCTCTTTCAAAAAAGTATTGGTATTTTTCATCAAACGAGGTTCATCCGGGGGAGATTCATTTTTACCGCATGCCACTGGAAGGTGGAACCCGGGAACAAATCACAACAATGGTGGGGAGCAATTCCGTACAACTTTCTCCTAATGAGAAAACCCTTGCAATTACTTTTTCTTTTGCCAACCAACCTCCGGAATTATATATTCAGGAAAACAAAGCAGGTGCTGAGCCTGTAAAAATAACCGACTCTAGGTCTGATGCTTTTAAAGCCTATTCCTGGAGGGTTCCTGAATTTATATCCTTTAAAGCCGAGGATGGGGCCACAGTCTATGCGCGTCTATATCAACCTGATAAGAAAGTAAAAAATGGTGCTGCGGTTATTTTTGTTCACGGTGCCGGATATTTACAAAATGCACACAAATGGTGGTCGACCTATTACCATGAATATTTGTTTAATAATATTCTTGCTGATAATGGATTCACCGTATTGGACATGGATTACCGGGGCAGTGCCGGATATGGAAGAGACTGGCGCACCGGAATTTACCGTCATATGGGAGGCAAGGACCTCAGCGATCAGGTTGATGGAGCAAAGTTCCTCGTGCATGATTATGAAATAGATCCTGATAGAATTGGTTTATATGGAGGTTCTTACGGAGGATTCATCACCCTGATGGCAATGTTCAATGCCCCGGATATTTTTAAGGCGGGAGCAGCCTTGCGCTCCGTGACAGACTGGGCACACTACAGTCACGGATACACAGCCAATATCCTTAATACCCCAGCCGAGGACAGTATTGCCTATGCCCGCAGCTCTCCAATATATTTCGCTGAGGGATTAAAGGGCCATCTGCTTATGTGTCATGGAATAATGGACGATAATGTTCATTATCAGGATATTATACGCCTTTCGCAAAGACTTATTGACCTGGGGAAAGACAATTGGGAACTGGCCTCTTATCCTTTGGAGCGACATAGTTTCACTGACCCTGATGCCTGGACAGATGAATACAAAAGGATTTTTAAATTATTCCAGACTAAATTGAATAGTAAATAAATCTTTCGCCATGCCCTATCTTGTCCGTTGGTTACTGTTATTCATTTTCATTCCTGGCAGCATAGCCATTTCACAGGAAAAATGGACCCTGGACCAATGTATTTCCTTTGCCTATGAGAATAATATCCAACTCAAGCAACAGGAGCTGACAATAAACCTTGCAGAAAACAACTTGCTGCAATCCCAGTTGGAACTCCTGCCTGGCATAGGGATTGGAGCCTCCCAAACTTATCGGTTCGGTCGATCTGTTGATCCGCTGACCTATGACTTTACGACGGAAAATAGTAAGGGCAGCTCTTTTTACGGCAGTTCGGGGGTGGATCTTTTTAATGGGTTCCGCTCAGTTAATACCATCAAAAGGAATAAACTGAATTTAAAAATAATCCTCGAGGATTATGACAGGGCTAAAAATGACCTGGCTCTAAATATCACCAGATTCTATTTGCAGATCCTTTTCAATAAGGAACTGGAGGAGATTGCCCGCCAACAGGCTGAGGTAACAGTTCTCCAGGTAGATAATACTCAAAAGCTTGTTAAGGCAGGATCATTGCCAAGAGGTGACCTGTTGGAAATACAGGCCCAGTATGCCAGCGAAGAGCTCCAACTTGTTAATGCCCGAAACCAATTGCGCCTTTCTTTGTTGAGCTTGGCTCAATTACTTGATTTTGAAAACATTGACACTTTTGATATTGATGAGCCTGGTTTTGATAATGTTGTCATGGGAGCTTCTTTGGGCTCAGACGGGGAAATATATGAATCGGCTTTGCTCTTGATGCCACAGATTAAAAGTGCAGAACTAAAGGTTCAACTCTATGAACGGGACCTTGCAATTTCAAAGGGCTTGTTAAGTCCTGACCTTTCCATGAGTGCAAGCTGGGGTTCAGGATATTCCGACAGGATACTCGACTTCCAAACAGGAAATATTATGGCCTTCCGGAATCAACTTGAATTTGCCAGCACAACAAGCCTGGGATTTAACCTTCGCGTTCCAATATTCAATAATTGGTCTATCCAAACTGAGATCAAAAACAAAAAGATCGCTCTTGTAAACAGTAGTTATCAGCTTGAACTTGTCAAGAATCAATTACGCAAGGAAATTCAACAGGCAATGGCTGATGCACAGGCTGCCCTGGAAAAATACAGGGCAACAGAAAAAACTCTGACTTCCCTTCAAGAGGCATTTCGATACACTGAAAAAAAATATAGCGTTGGCCTGTTGACTTCACTTGATTACAATATTGCTAAAAATAACCTGACTAAAGCTCAATCGGATCTTCTTCAAGCTAAATACAACTATATATTTAATATTCGTATTTTGGATTTTTACCGGGGGTTTCCAGATGAACTCAAATAGGCTGGTCAAATAAATTTTATTCGAGGAATGGCTCTGATCCTTCATATCGAAACTGCGACCCCGATCTGCTCTGCAGCTTTAAGCAAGGACAGACAATTGCTGAAAATAAAGGAAACCAATGATCCCCGGTCACACGCTACACGCCTGTCTCCATTTATCGACGAATTATTGAAATCCAGTGGTTTGAGTGTGTCGGATCTTGATGCAATATCTGTGAGTCTTGGTCCTGGATCCTTTACCGGTCTCAGAATAGGTGTTTCAACTGTTAAGGGTTTGGCATATGGAGCCAACCTGCCTGTGATCGGAATATCCACACTCCAGGCCCTTACCAGCAGGTTAATATCGGAAAATCCCGACGACCTGAGAGATCTTATTACAGATAAACTGCTGCTTTGCCCTATGCTGGATGCCAGACGTATGGAGGTTTATACGGCTTTTTATTCTCGAGGCCTGGAATTGAAAAGGAAGGTTCAGGCTGATATTATTGATGCTGATTCCTACCTCGAATTTCTGCAATCCGGCCCTGTGGTGTTCTTCGGTAATGGCAGCGATAAGTGCAGAGAGATAATCCAACACCCCAACGCTCATTTTATTGCAGGAATAGAGCCATCAGCCAGGTTCATGATCCAATTGGCAGAAATAGCCTGGGGGAAAAAGGACTTTTTGAATACTGCATATTTCGAACCTTTTTATCTAAAAGATTTTATTGCAACAATCCCTAAGAATAGAATTATACCCCCACAAAAAAGAAGGTGACCACTTCTGAAGCATGGTATTGTTAAGAGTTTAACTTATTTTTGATCAAAATTTATTCCAACATATATGGCTACTACTTCTGACATCCGAAAGGGAATGTGCATTGAGCACAACGACCAGCTTTTCACAATTGTTGATTTTCAACACGTTAAGCCTGGTAAAGGGCCTGCGTTTGTTAGGACAAAATTGAAAAATATTACCAGTGGTCGTGTCATTGACATTACTTTCTCCTCAGGACATAAAATCAATGAGACACGTGTGGAACGTCGTCCCTATCAATTCCTGTATAAGGATGATATCGGCTATCACATGATGCATATGGAAACCTATGAGCAAATTTCCATCGATGGCGGACTGATAAATAACGTTGATCTGCTCAAGGATGGACAGGAAGTGGAAGTGGTGATTCACGTGGATACTGAAACCCCACTTTATTGTGAATTGCCTCCCACTGTAGTCATGGAGATTACCTATACAGAACCTGGGATGCGCGGTGATACTTCCTCTTCGAGTTCTCTTAAAGCTGCCACCATCGAAACCGGCGGCACTATCATGGTACCCCTATTCTGCGAAACCGGAACGAAAATACGGATCAACACCCAGGACAACAGTTATATGGAAAGAGTGAAGTAGTATTTATTCACTCTTTACCGAAGAAGACCTGACATCCAGGGCTACAAGGATTGCGAGAAATCCCCATACTCCCACTGAAGCTTTATCTGTGTCGAGAAAATTATTCAAAATACCATGGAGAAAATAGGTGATCAAACTAAAGAGAACAACTATTGCTATCATTTTTAACTCCTTGTCACTCTGCTTCTTATACACTTTCATCCCCGTGATGATGCTATAAATAACCAGCATAAGCATGCTCAGCCCCCCAAAAATACCATATTCACTCAGGGGCCCCAGGTATTCTGAATGGGCATTTCCCCCGTCACCTGCATTGGTGGAGATAATGGTTTTTTGAGATTTTTTCTGGAATGGCGCATATTGAAACATATAAGTTCCAGGCCCAAACCCCAAAAGAGGTTTTTTGGCAAACATACGGATTGCACAACTCCAACGATTAAGACGTTCAAGATTGGAAGCATCGGTGGAAATATTTGAAATAGACTGAATATGTTCGGTAAAATTGTCGGAAGAGTCCTGGTTGTTTCCCTCCATGTCTATCAATACTGTTTTCCCGAAGAACATAAAAGCTGCAACAAGGCCAGCAAACCCAAGCAATAATGTTTTCCAGGGTACTTTAAACAGAATTATTAGGTAAATCATGGCTGCCCCAGCCAGACTAATCCAGGCAGCACGGCTGTAAGAGAAAACCAGGCCTGTGAACAACAATCCTAAAACAAGGAAAGCTCCAAACCGCTGCCACCAGTTAAAATTTGACTTGACAAGGAAACCAAATGCCACAGGGATAAAAAAGGTCATAATTGCCCCGTATAATGTGTGGTCGTTAAAAAATGGATCAGCCGCCGGGTTTGAGGCTTGTTGATCAAAGAGCCCTAGTGTAATATGCTTGAGAGTTATGATAATAACCATAAAGGCCAAGGGTATTAGGATAACCCAAAAATAGCGCCTGATCTTGGCAGGATCACGAAAGACTTGTGTGGCCATAAAATAAAAGACTGCAACAAACCAAAAACGTGATAAAAAAAACTTCAATGAAACCCATGGCATTGTGCTTGTGAGGGAAGTCACCAATATCCACGTCAATTGAAATAGGATAATTAGGGTCACCGGATGACGCAATACCTTTCTATCAAAAGATCCATCAGTGGCAAGCTTTATGATGAAAATTACGAGAAGCCCCGCTAATAGTGGCTCTGTGGGTAAAAACATATTAAAATCCAACCCAGTTGAAAGTTCTTTGAGTGGAATAGAAAAGGGTACAGAAAAAAGGATTATCCAAAAAATCAATTCGAGCCGGTAAAGCGCAATCATCAACACAAGCAAACCCACTGGAATAGCAGCCATAATAAACTTGTCCTTGGTTATAAAATAACCAAGGACAAGGACATACAGAATGCATAATGAGTAAACCAGTCCGATCCTGACAAGCTTATTCTGAAGCAGCCGGTCCGGCTGAAAAATATGTACGATTTTCGATAACACCTATAATTATTATGGCCAAAATAAGGGTTAAAAAGACAGACATTAGCACAATAACACTGCGTTTGGGTGAGGATTTCTTATCCGCAGGAAATGGAGGAGTAACAACCTGGCTGTAAGTGATTTCTTTTTCCAATTCCGAACGTTCTGCAGCCTGTAAGACTTCAATGTCTACCAATGATTTTAGCAAACCATCATGTTGATCCTTAAGTTTTTTATACTCATATCCTTTATCGGACATGTTACCGAGGAACTTCTCTGCAGATTCCCTCTTTACTGTATTGGTTCGGTACATGGCTCTCGATGCCTCCGCCGTTTGCTCACCATAGAATTCCAGTATACCATATTGCTCTCCAATGGCATTAATAGCTATACGAATAGAGTCGAGCTTGTGGTAACCTTTTTTTAATTGCACTGTGTAAACATCGAAAACTTCCTGATGCTTAATCCGGTGCAGGCTTGCCACTTTATCGTTATAATGAGAGATCAGGGAATTTACCATATTGCTGGCCATACCAGGATCAGTATCCAGCACTTCTATCCGAACAGCCTCATTCTCAGTTTTCCTGAAACTTACATTATCATTGTACTTACCTATTATGGCTGTAAAAAAATACTTGTAGTTACGGGAGATCTTGTAATGCTCATCCAGTTTAAAGGATTCGATTATTTTGTCACGGATATCTCCGGAATTGAGGATCTCCAGCATTTGTTCCGTATAACTTTCTTCGGAATATTCACCCAGATTCACTGGATAAACTATGGCCATGGATTTAAACTTTGGTTTAATAAAGTGTTGGGAGGAAAATACTACTGAAATGATTCCTGCGATTATAGCAATTGCCATCAGATGAACCTTCCATTTCCACATAAGGTCCAGTAAATTTCTATTGTTGAAATAATTTTCCATTATTTTGGTTTTATTGGGCTATGATTAGAAAATAGTTCTTTTTCCCCTTCTGGGCAAGCAGATATTTGTTATTCAAAAGAGAGTCGGCTTGTATCTGTGTCTCAGGATCAGATATTTTTTCCTTATTCAGACTGACACTACCTCCCTGAACGGAACGGCGCAATTCACCTTTCGAAGGGAATACCGCAGTTTCCCCTGCCAAAAGTTCAACTACAGAAATCCCTTCACTTATCAATTCCCTGTCAATTTTGAATTGTGGCACTCCTTCAAAAACAGACAGGAAGGTTTGCTCATCCATTCGAACCAGGGTTTCATGGGTTCCCTTACCAAAAAGTATCTGTGATGCCTCAATCGCTGATTCAAGATCTTCCCTGGAGTGCACCATGGCAGTAACATCTTCCGCCAATGTGCGTTGAAGCAAGCGCAGATGAGGAGCCTGCCGGTGTTCATCGATTAGGGCATTGATTTCTGCCTTCGACCTAAGAGTAAATATTCTGATATAACTTTCCGCATCTACATCCCCGGTATTCATCCAGAATTGGTAAAATGCGTAGGGGGAAGTTTTTCCCGGATCAAGCCAGATGGTCCCTGATTCAGTTTTTCCAAATTTTCCCCCATCGGCTTTTGTTATCATGGGGGATGTCAGGGCAAAAGCCTCTCCTCCGCTTTTCCGTCGGATTAATTCGGTCCCGGTTGTAATATTGCCCCATTGGTCGGATCCGCCCATTTGAAGTTTTACTCCATGCTGTTTGTATAAATGGTAGAAATCATACCCCTGGACCAACTGATAAGAAAACTCTGTATAGGACATCCCAGTATCCAGGCGCTTTTTTACTGAGTCCTTGGCCGTCATGTAATTAACGGTGATATGTTTACCAACCTCGCGGATAAATTCAAGAAAAGAAAACTCTTTCATCCAGTCGTAGTTGTTCACCATCACGGCTTCATTTGGAGCCTGCGTGTCAAAATCAAGAAATTTTGACAGTTGCTTTTTTATGCATTCCTGGTTATACCTCAGGGACTCCTCGTCGAGCAGGTTTCTTTCCTCGGATTTTCCTGATGGGTCACCTATCATTCCTGTTGCACCCCCAACCAGGGCATAGGGCTTATGCCCGGCCATCTGGAAATGCTTAAGCATCATAATACCCACCAGATTACCGATATGAAGGGAGTCGGAAGATGGGTCGAAGCCCACATAAGCTGAACCCATTTCCTGTAGCAAAATCTCCTCAGTGCCAGGCATTATGTCGTGGATCATACCCCTCCATCTGAGTTCATCAACAAAGTTCATAGAAAAATTTTTGCCAAAGATAGTCATTTGATTATAACGCCCATTCAGCTTGTTACAGTATCAAGGCTGTCATCTTTCACCTTATCAATTTCTTTTTCGAAATTCTCCAGGTGCAAAAAGGGCAAAAGGTTAGGAATCAGATTTGCCATAGGTTGATACAACATTGATCCTTCTTTCGCCTCTTCAGGAATGAAACTTTTTCTTTCGTCAACAATATCAATTACAAAAAGGATAACAGAGGTTATCAGGGCGGCTTTTACCAGTCCTACAACAATTCCTGCGAGACGGTCTATCCATCCCAAAGCAAGGGATCTCACCAATTGGCTAAGCATTTTGGCTATAATCTGGATCACTACCACAATGATAATAAAGGTGATTACAAAGGAAATAATATGCATGTACTGACTTTCAATTCCCCATGTAGTCAGCAAGTTAGCCGTCCAATCAGAAAATTTAATTGCCCCCCATATACCAAATACAAGAGCGGCAAGGGAGGCTATCTCACCTATAAATCCGTTTTTAAATCCTGAAAACAATCCGGCAATCAGCGGAATAAGAATAAGAAGGTCTAACCAATTCATGATAAGCTGTTTTGATCTACCAAAAGTAGCTATATTTTTTTTGTATTTTTGGAATCCCGCAATTCGGTTAAATTGGGCTAAATGTAATATTCATGCCGATTATTAACTCTTTCATGTCGTGGTTCATAACCAAACGGCAATATCAGATCGATTTCTTCAGAAAGTTCCCGGTTGAAGTCCAGCAGGAAACGCTTGCACGCCTGGTAAAAATGGCTCAGGATACCAGTTTTGGCGAAGAGCATGGTTTCAAGGATATCAATTCCTATTCTGATTTTAATAATCATATTCCCATCCGGGATTACGATGGATTTAAATCCTACATAGAAAAAGCCATGAAGGGCAATGACAGTGTGCTTTTCCCTGGCGAAGTCAGGTGGTTTGCCAAATCTTCGGGTACCACCAGTACAAAAAGCAAATACATTCCCATAACCAGGGAAAACATGGAGGAATGTCATTTTCGCGGTGGAAAAGATGCTATTGTCATGTATTTTAGTAATTATCCTGATTCGAATTTGTTTAAAGGCAAAAGCCTGGTTATTGGTGGAAGCCATCAGATATCCAACTATAACTCCGATTCCTATTTTGGTGATCTTTCAGCGGTTCTCCTTCAGAATATGCCTTTCTGGAGTCATATTCTGCGCACCCCCGACCTGTCTATTGCCCTTATGGACGAATGGGAAGAAAAGATTGAAAAGATGGCAGACGCCACCATTCAGGAAAATGTCAGCAATATTGCCGGCGTTCCTTCCTGGACTCTGGTCCTTATGAACCGGATACTGGAAAAAACCGGGGCCAGCCATATTCACGAAGTTTGGCCAAAGCTGGAGTTATTCATGCACGGAGGGGTTAGTTTTGAGCCATACCGCCAACAGTTTAAAAAACTATTCCCCAATTCTCCAATGAATTACCTCGAAACCTATAATGCATCGGAAGGTTTTTTTGGAATCCAGGATGATCCCACCAAGGACGACATGCTCCTTATGTTGGATTACGGTATTTTTTATGAATTTATTCCCATGGATGAGTGGGAATCAGACAACCCGAGAGTTATACCATTGGAGGAGGTTGAGATTGGTGAAAATTACGCTATCATTATTTCCACCAGTGCAGGATTATGGAGATACAAGATCGGAGATACAGTTAAATTTACTTCAATCAGGCCTTATAAAATAAAAATTACAGGGCGGACAAAACACTTTATTAATGCATTTGGTGAAGAGGTGATCATCGACAATGCAGACAAAGCCATGCAGAAGGCCACCCAAATCACCAGATCAGAGGTGGCGGAATACACAGCTGCACCCGTTTTTATGAAAGATGGTGAAAGTGGCAGGCACCAGTGGCTAATCGAGTTTGCCATCCCTCCTGATAATCTTGAGTATTTTATTGAAATATTGGACAATACACTTAAGGCTAATAATTCAGATTATGAGGCAAAGCGATATAAGGACATTGCCCTGCATCGACCAGAAGTTATTGTAATTCAAAAAGGAACCTTTTATAAATGGCTGAAAGCCAACAATAAATTGGGCGGACAACACAAAATCCCCCGTTTATCTAATAACAGGGATATAGTGGAAGAAATTATTAAACTCAACCAGTTACAATGAAACCGATACGAGGCATCGGAATATTATTGTTGTTCTTTTATATTTGTTTGGATGGAACTGCACAGGAACCCGTTTACTTTTTTTCCGAAACCTTCAATATGGCCGCATCCGATCCACTAGGACATTTTTACCTGGTACAGGAAGGACAGATTAGGAAAATAGATAGTCTTGGTCAGGTAATGTATACCTTCTCCGATCCGGAAAAAGGCCAGGTTTCCTGGTTGGATGCCTCCGACCCTTTCCGTATCCTGGTCTATTATCGGACCTTCAATCAATTGATATTCCTGGACCGCACTCTTTCGCCACTCGGTGATCCGGTTCGACTGGATGATCTGGAAATTTTTGTTCCAGCTGGTATTTGCAGGGCCAGACAAGGAGGATTCTGGGTAATTGATCAGTCCAATAGCTCCCTGATCCATCTGGATGCCGATCTTAATCGCCAGGTCGATATTCGTCTGGGGGGTATAAACACGAATCAAATGGAAAGCTGGTTTCCAATGTTGGAATGGAAAGAACGACTATACATTTGTCGTCAGGGACAAAATGTTATTCAATTCGATCTTTATGGCACACAATTAATAAATATTCCAGTAAAAACAATGGGGATAAGCTCTATGGACAATATGATGCTTTTCATCGGAGACCAGGTAGTTTATAAGTACAGCGATTATCCGGCTGGGCTGTCAGAGCCCATGACGATGCTCCTCCCCGAATGGGAGCAATTGATCATTTCAAAAAACCGTGCCCTAATACAGGACCAATCAGGATGGCATTTGTACCGGTTAAAAAAAACCCCCTGAGGAACCGGAGAAGAAAGGAAATAATTTGTATTTTAGACCATCATCATAACTAAAATTAATTAGCTGATGCACATAGCAGTAGCAGGAAATATCGGATCCGGAAAAACCACCCTCACCCGGATTTTAAGTAAACATTTTAACTGGGAGGCACATTTCGAGGACGTGGACGACAATCCTTACCTGAATGATTTTTACGCAGACATGCAAAGATGGTCATTCAATCTGCAGGTTTACTTTTTAAATTCCAGGTTTAATCAGATATTAGATATCCGCAAATCTGATAAAACGGTTATCCAGGATCGTACCATCTATGAAGATGCCTACATATTTGCTCCCAACCTGCACTCAATGGGCCTAATGAGCACCCGTGATTTTGAAAATTATTATACCCTTTTCAACCTCATGGTTTCCCTGGTTCAGCCTCCCGATTTGGTGATTTATCTCCGGGCTTCTGTTCCGACCCTGGTGAATCAGATTCAAAAAAGAGGCAGGAAATATGAAGATTCCATAAGGCTGGATTACCTAAAACGGCTTAACGAAAGGTATGAAAGCTGGGTGGAAACCTATAATGATGGTAAATTGCTGATCGTTGATGCCGATTCAATGGATTTCCTTGGCAACCCTGAAGACATAAACCTTGTTATAGACAAAATAAATGCTCAGCTACACGGGCTCTTTTAAACTGCCCCTTCAATTCTTTTAATTAAAGCCAAAATATCTCCCCAGACTGGCAGTGGTAATTTGGGCCCGGTAAATTCAATCACCTTCCCGGCCAGGATGCTTCCTATCTGCCCACACTGGTAATCCGACAAGCCCCGGGACAAGCCATAGATGAACCCTGCAGCATACAGGTCCCCTGCTCCAGAGGTATCAACAGGAATGGTTGAAACAGCTTCAACATGGACGGGCTCATCATCAGTCTGTATCCACGAACCTTCTTTGCCAATTTTCACAATTGCCTTACTGCACATCCTATGAAGATCTGCCAGAGCAGATACAGGCTCCTTGCCGGTCATAGCTTTTGCTTCCTCTTCATTAGCAAAGACAATAGTTACATATCTGTTAAGAATATCTTCCAGAAAATTCCGATTCTCTTCCACCACATTATAACTGGCCAGGTCGAGCGACACTTCAAGTCCGGCGGCACGTGCCATCCTTACTGCTTTTTCAATAAGATCATGGTTTTGCACCAGGTAGCCCTCAATATGAAGCAAATCATACCCATCAAAAACCCCTGGTGTAATATGCTCCGGCGCCAATTCCATTGCAGCGCCCAGAAAGGTCCCAAAAGTACGCTCCGAATCCGGAGAAACGAGAGCCAATGCCCGGCCGGTGGGGGAGTTTGAATAATTAAACACAGGCTTAATCCCCTTTTCTTCCATGTCCCTCTTAAAAAAGGCCCCGTATTCATCTTTACCTATTGAACCAATGAAACCTGTTTCCAAACCTAAAGCAGCTAGTCCGTGAGTTGTATTGGCAGCCGACCCTCCTGAATTGAGCTCAGTTTCCAGACCAGCCAAGCGGGATTGAATTTTTTCCAGTCGCTCATTATCAATCAGTTGCATACTGGCTTTTGGCAATTCCAATTCTACCAGCAAAAGATCATCTGGCAGTCGCATGATAATATCAACCAGTGCATTGCCCATCCCAAGAACTTTCATAAACATTGAGTTTTTGGCAAAAGTATGGATTATCACAGTAAATAGAGATATGACAATAGGAAACTTATTAAAGGGTAACAATCCACCCACTGAAATCGAATAATCCGGTTTTTACCCTAATTTTGTGTAAACACAAATAGCATGATAGAAATACTCTCCGCGGTCGAGAAATACTACCTGGAAAAACACAAAGTGGATTCGAGAACAGCCCGTATCCCATATATTACTGTCGACCAGTTCCCTGAACTGGGTTTGCTAACTGCTCTCCGGTTCCTGGAATGGGTATCTGAGAATCCGGAGGGTGTGGTAAGCCTTCCAACAGGAAAAACCCCTGAATATTTCATAAAATGGACCAAATATTTACTTGATAACTGGGAAAACCCGGCTAACCGCCAGCTAATGAAGGACAGCGGCTTAGCGCTGGTCAGAAAGCCAGGGCTGAAGAACTTACGGTTTGTTCAAATCGATGATTTCTATCCCATATGCCCGGAACATCATAACAGTTTTCTCTATTTTGTCAGGAAATTCTATCTGCATGACCTTGGATTTGATAGTACAAAAGCCTTACTCATTAATTCCCAGGAGATTCCCCTTGCCAATGGATTATCCTATCTGGAAGTATTCCCTGATTTCCGGATTGACCTAAGTCTCAGGCATCGTGAGGCCATCAGCCAGGCAGAGGAAATTCGGCAAAGGTCGATATTTATGATCGACAACTGGTGTATGGATTATGAGCGAAAAATCAGAGAGATGGGTGGAATTGGCTTTTTCCTCGGGGGAATAGGTCCCGACGGGCATATTGCCTTCAATACACGGGGAAGTAACCATCACTCAGCGACCCGTCTTTGTAACACCAATTACGAAACACAGGCAGCTGCAGCAGGGGATCTTGGTGGAATTGAAATCTCTGCCAATCGCCTGGTCATAACCATAGGCCTGGGAACACTATGCTTTAACCAGGATGCTGTGGCTGTGATTTTTGCAGCCGGAGAAGCCAAGGCCCGCGTTATCCAGAATGCTATAGAATTACCTCCGGATGTTAAATATCCGGCTACGGTACTTCAAGGACTTAAAAATGCCCGGTTTTACCTTACTCAAGGTGCAGCCAAATTATTATATGATGAGCAATTAAGGTATTTCACCTCAGGTGATTGGAATATTGATAAATCAATCCGGGCTTTGCTGGATTATTGTCAGAAAGAAAATGTATATCCTCACAAAATTGCCGAGGATTCCCTTTCGGAAATTCTCGGTTTTCAGGGGGAATCAAAAAATCAATCGACTTCCTTAAACATTAAGGATACTGTCAATGAGGTTAAAAATCGCCTGTCGAAAGGCCTTGAAAAGGTAACGGGCAAGACGATACTCCATACCGGTCCTCACCATGATGATATCATGCTTGGCATTTTACCTGTGGTGAACAGGCAGTTGCGTGACCAGACCAATAAAATTCATTTTGCTATCCTGACATCTGGTTTTACGGCCATCAGCAATCAATTTCTTATCGATAACCTGGAGTATTGCCTTCGGTTAATTGAGGCAGGTGAAATTCAAATGATTGGATATCCGGATTTTTTTGAAAAAGGTTATTTATTTAAGTGGGATAAAGATGTAAACCATTACCTGAACAAGGTGGCCGAACGTGATGAAGAGGGGAAAAAACGGGGCCTGTGTCACCGGATCACCCGTTGCCTGGCCAGGATCTATAAGATGCAATCCATTGAGAACCTTAAAATCCGAATAAAAAAAATCATCCAAACTCTTGAGGGATACTATCAAGGGGAAAAAAATGCGCCTGACATTCAGCAATTAAAGGGAATGATACGGGAATTTGAAGAAGAGCTGGTTTGGGCTCATAGCGGGAAACAGGTCAAGGATGTTCATCATTTAAGGTTGGGGTTTTATAAGGGTGATATTTTCACTGAACAGCCTGAAAAAGTGCGGGATGTAGAACCTGTGTTGAACTTGTTTCGCAGGATTGAGCCAGATATCATCAGTGTCACTATGGATCCTGAAGGTAGTGGTCCTGATACGCATTACAAGGTTCTCCAAACGATCGCTGAAGCCTTGCAGCTATGGAGCAAAGAAAAAGACCTTTCCGGGCTTGTAATCCAGGCATACCGGAATGTTTGGTATCGTTATCATCCATCAGAGGCTAATGTTTATGCTCCGGTTTCACTTAACGGGATGGCAGTACTCCAAAACAGTTTCAGACAATGCTATCTCAGCCAGTTAGATGCCTCATTTCCCAGCCCGGACCTTCACGGTCCATTTTGTGATCTGGCACAAAAAATATGGGTTGAACAATTTAAAGAGGTGCAATTACTACTTGGTAAAGATTTCTTTTACCAAAATGAAATCCCTTTACTAAGGGCAACTCATGGATTAGTATTCTACCGGGAAATCGGAATTATGGAGTTTTTGAAGGAAGCCAGAATGCTTGAAATGGCTATGGGATAGCATCTCCAATCCTCCACTATCACTATTTTTAATTATATTTGCTTTGTTATACTAAATGTTAATTCCATGAAAAACAATCGGCTTGTATCGCTCAGCCTGATTACCCTTGTTCTGTCCCTTCCCCTGCTTGTCAATTCCTGCCGTGAGGAGCCAAATACCATCCCTATGGCATTATTCACCATAAGCCCCACTTATGGTACCACAGATAGTGTTTTTGTTTTTGATGCCTCTGACGTACGTGATATTGAGGATGCTGAAGAGGATTTGCAGGTGCGCTGGGATTGGGAATCGGATTCGACCTTTGACACCGACTTCACAACCAACAAGGTGACTGAGCACAAGTTTGATGTTGGTGGTACCTATTATATCACCCTGGAAGTAAAAGATACTCGTGGTATGACTAACAGGACTACAGAATTCCTTCGTGTTTCCTGGACCAACCGTGCACCCCATGCCTCTTTTAGCGTGAGCCCTAATGCAGGATTCCTGCAGGATATTTTTACTTTTAATGCCTCATCCTCCAGCGATCCAGAAGACAATAATGCAAATCTCTTGTGCCGCTGGGATTTTGATGGTGATGGAAGCTGGGATACAGAATTTTCCCAGACAAAAAGTATTCAGCACCAATACTCCGAACCAGGGCTTTACAATATTACCCTGGAGGTCAAAGACAGTGAGGGACTGACCAACCAGGCCTCCTTCACCCTTGTCGTTGGAGGCCAAAATGAAGCTCCAAATGCACCAGAAAACCCAAATCCTACTAATGAAAACGGCGAAGCCTCTACCCTTTGCACCTTGGGGTGGACTTGCAACGACCCGGAGAATGATATTCTGGTCTATGATGTTTATTTCGGAACCAACACAAATCCACCCCTGGTTGCCTCTGGACACGAGAAAAACTCTTATAATTGTTTACCTCTGGAATATGATACTGACTATTATTGGAAAATAGTTGCACACGATCCATACGACCATACCGTTGAAGGAGAAATCTGGCATTTTTTAACCAACAGCCCCCTTAACCCAATGAACACTTTCAGGGATCCCCGAAATGGGCAGATATATAAAACCGTAGAAATAGACGGGAAAATATGGATGGCAGAGAACCTGAATATAGGTAGTATGATCCACTCCAGCACCGGAGGTTTAAATGGTGATGGATACCAAAAAGACAGCACAAAAATTGAAAAGTATTGCTACAATAATGACCCGAAGAATTGCGAGATCTATGGTGCACTATACCAATGGGATGGGGCCATGCGTTTCACTTCGAATGAGGCTTCTGGAGGTATTTGTGCAACAGGATGGCATCTTCCAACCCAGGCAGAATGGAGGGATTTATACTTGTATTATGAAGAGGATCTGGGTATTGATTCAGGAGTGGAATTGATGCTGGGCTCCCAATCTGGTTTTCAGGCATTATTCTCCGGATACCTGATATTTGCGGAAAGGAAATTTTATGATCTTGGACAGGCAGGATATTTTTGGAGTTCAACAGTGAATTCCCAGCTGAATCACCTGGCTATGGGTAGGGCCGTTTACCGTGGCAAGGTAGATTTCCAGGAAGACACCTACCAAAAAGTTAATGGCTTGCCTGTTCGTTGCATAAAGAATTATTAGGCTAATCTAAGGCTCAGTAATCAGGAATGAAAATTGTTGTTGCTATCACCGGAGCATCAGGATCATTGTATGCTCATCTTTTGCTAAAAAAGCTTGAGGAGCTCTCTGATCAATATGAGCGGGTCGACCTTATTTTTAGTGAAACGGCCAGACCAGTCTGGAAATACGAACTGCCGGATATTCAGCCTAATCAATATCCTTTTAAGCAATTTAGCCCGGAAAACTTCTTCGCACCAATGGCCAGCGGATCAGCCGGATACGATCGCATGATCGTGATTCCCTGTACCATGGGAACCATGGCCCGCATTGCTGCAGGAGAAGCCACTGATCTTATCACCCGTTCTGCCGATGTTGTCCTGAAAGAACGCGGCCGCCTGATCCTGGTTACCCGGGAAGCACCGCTCAGCCTGATCCACCTGCAAAACATGGTTAGAATAACCGAAGCCGGAGGGATCATTTGTCCGGCCAATCCAAGCTTTTACAGCCACCCAAAAAATATTGAAGAACTGGCAAATACTGTTGTAAACAGAGCCCTGCGGCTTGCAGGGCTCGAAGTTTATAACAAAGGTTTTATGAGTGAGTATTGAATTGGTTAATCCCTTGCCCAGGCGAGAGTCCCGATACTTACTCTAACTCCGGGGATTTCAAGCAGCTTGGTTGCACAAGCCTCAAGGGTTGCTCCGGTTGTAAGCACATCATCAATTAGAAAAATGTGCTTATTTTTTATGACCTCTAAATTTTCAACTTTGAAAGAATCAACTACGTTCAGGTAGCGGTCGAACCGGGATTTATTTGTTTGGCTCGAAGTATCTTCTGTTTTTATGAGAACCTCCGTTTCAAGTGGAATCCCCAGGGCCTCTGAAAGGCCCTCAGCAATCTTTTCACTCTGGTTATAGCCCCTTTTTTTCATCTTTTTAGAATACAAAGGCACTGGAATCAGAAGGTCAGGAAGGATGAAAATATCACTTCCTGATAACTGGTACCCGAATTCCTTACCCAGGGTTTTGCCTATACCCGGACGATCCTGGTATTTTAATTGATGGATGGCTTTCTGATACCGGGAATTCTTATGAAAGAAAAACCAGGACATGGCTTGCTCCAGATACACCCGGCCCCAAAAAACCTGTGCCACCAGATTTTCGGGATCATCTTCAAAATGGGTCACAGGTATTTCTATCAGACAATAGTTACAAATCTCCTCCTCCCATCTGCGTAAAGCCCGGCGACAACAACAACAAATCCGGGGAAGAAGTAAATCCAGCAGATCCGTCAAAAGACGTTTTGGGAAAATATTTTTTACCACTAAGGACAACACTAAAGATTATAAAATTACACGCTTTATTCCTGCAATTACTTCGTTTTCTATCAATAAATCAACTCCATAGCCAGCTTCAAGCTTTACTTCTTTATATACCAGAGGCAAGGCTTTTTGCTTCTTTACCTCAAACCCCTTTGTGGTTAATTTAAAACCCACCATCAACATCTTTAGATGCAAAAGCAAGGTCAAAATGGAAAAATACATGCATTTTTTTAAGCCCTCCTTGGCTAAGGAGGGTTTGGGTGGATACGGGGAAATTTTAAAACCGCCCCTCTTTGGAGTAAAACCTGAAGAAGCGGAAGGCAATAGGTATATGCCGCACCAGAGTGGGCAAAAAGCCATAATGGCGGCTCATGGAATGGAATCGCTCCTTCAAGCCTGGGCGAATATTTTGCTTCGAATGGCCCCCATCCAGAAAGGATGTCAGGATAAGTCTGGTATTCCTGATCTTATCTGTCTTTTTCAGGGCAGAGATTACCCAATCGAAATCGGCAGAGTGGGCATATCTTTGATTATAAGTATCAGCAAGGTTTCGTTTCACCAGTATTGCCTGGTGACAAACCAGCATTCCCCGGCGGAAACTTTTCCAGTTTAACTGCTCTGGTGGACGAAGGCGTCGCAAACCTATTGGTTCATAGGCCTCATTAACCACCATGGTGTCACCATAGTATATGTCAGCATAATCCGATTCTTCAAAAAAAATCTGTTCAGTAGTATCCTTCTTATGTATCAGGTCACCGGCGTTCATGAACCATACATAATCGCCGGATGCAATCTTCAAACCTTTGTTCATAGCATCATAGAGCCCATTGTCCGGTTCGGTTTGCCAATAGGCGATTTTCTCTTCAGCCTTCCTGATAACCTCAAGTGTCCCATCATTGGAAGCTCCATCGATAATAATGTGTTCTATATTGGCATAGGACTGAGCCTGTACACTTTGCAGGGTGCGCTCCAATCCCTTAGCATCATTATACACTACAGTAATAATACTAACGACCGGAGATCCTTCTTCCCAGGCCTTATGGCTGGCTTGATTTCTAAAACCTCCTTTGACTTCTGTTTTCATACTGTCGGCCTAACTGGTTTACCACATGTTAAAGATACAGGGCCAGAGGAGAAAGGCAAAGCCATTTTTTAGTATTTTCGCATAAAAGCCACAACATGTTTTACACCCTTCTTAAAATACAGAAGTTCTTCGAAGCCTTGTACCAGTCTTTTATCAGTATTCTCAGAGTAGTGTTCAGACTACACTTCTCAGCAGGCTTCAGGAATTTCAAGTCGCCTGTTAATGAAATATTTGTACTGGCTAACGGTCCTTCCTTACGGCAGGATCTGGATAAATATGGATCCAAATTAGCCTTATGCAAAACCATGGGTGTAAATTTGTTTGTTCTGAGTGAGGATTTCATCCTGGTGAAGCCAAAATATTACGTGCTTCTGGACATTGTTTTTTTTATGAAAAAAACCCTGCCACGAGCAAAAGATGCCAGGGAAAGAATGCTTGAGGCTTTTAACAAAAACCTGAGCTGGGAAATGGTTCTTTTTGTCCCGGCAGAGGCCAGAAACAGTTACTTTCACCTGCAACTATTGGCCTTAGGTCTTCCTTTGAAATTTGTCTTTTTCAATAGAACGGCAGTCGAGGGATTAAGGCCCGTAAGGCATTGTATGTATTCCAGGGGTTGGGGAATGCCTCCACCCCAGAATGTATTGATTGGCGCCCTAATGGTAGCCATTCACATCGGATTCAAAAAGATCTTCATTTTAGGTGCCGATCATTCATGGCATGAAGAGATCCATATTAATAAGGATAGCAGCCTTGAGATAACAGACAGGCATTTTTATGACCAAATAGGTAAACGCCTGCCTAAACATCACGGCGAAACCCTTAAACGATTAAATATGCATGATTTCTTTAATGAATTGGCACGTACCTTTCGCAGCCACCAATTGGTTGCCGAATTTGCCGACTCAAAAAATATTGAAATACTCAACGCCAGCTCGGTCAGCTACATAGACGCCTTCAAAAAGATAAGTCTTGAAGATCTTCCCTGGGATCAGTTTCTCGACAAATAAATACCCGCCAGGTCGAAATCTACCTCATCATCAATATCAATAGAGTTTTTACGGCTCATTATGTACGCGTAGATATTGTTCTTTAAAAAGAGGGTTTGCTCATCAAAGAACCTTTGTATATCGCAAAAATATATGGACCCGTTGAGACGAAAATATTCAGGTAGTTGCTGGGAGGGAGTTTTTTGAATATCAACAGGTAAAAACCCTTCCATGTTGTTATCATTTGGCAGGGTGTTACTCCACAGTGGAGAATATTCATTTTTACATACTGAGATAACGGCGTCCGCCTTAATGTCCTCCAGCATTTTGCTCGCATGAATAATATCATCAGCTCCCCGCAGTGGAGAAGTTGGCTGCAAACAGGCCATATGGGTAAATGGGCTGGTTCCCGGAATCCCCAGTTGCCTTAGGGCATGGATCAATACCTCAACGGTTGAGGTGTTGTCTGTGGATAATTTCGAGGGCCGCAGAAATGGTGCTTCGGCTCCATAATCCAAAGCAATCCGGGCGATTTCCACACTGTCGGTAGTAACAACCACCCTTTCAAAAACACCGGACTTAAGCGCCGCCTCGATGGTCCAGGCTATCAGCGGCTTACCGGCAATCTCACGCAGGTTTTTTCCAGGGAGACGTTTGCTTCCCCCCCTGGCCGGGATAATAGCAATGTAACGGAAAGTGCTAGCCATTGAAATACTTTTTGTAGTCTGTTTCTGCTCTTCTGAAATCTTCTGGTTTTCCTATATCCATCCAATATTCCCTGATTGGATAAGAGAGAATGGCCTTTTTTGCGGCAAATAGTTGTTCGAAAACCGCGGTCATATCTATATGTGTACCACTGGGAATGAATTTCAGTACCTCAGGATTAAGGACATAGATCCCGGCATTAACAAAAAATTGCTGTACAGGTTTTTCCTCAATACTGATAATATTGCTCTGGCTCAGGCCCACAACCCCATAGGGAACTTCCATGCCATACTCTCGTATACACATGGTAGCTGTTGCACAATTCTGCTGATGAAAATCCAATAGGTTTTCGAAATTCACTCTAGTCAATATGTCCCCATTTATAATAATAAGGGGCAGGGTTTGTTCTTTCCCTATCAGGCTAAGGGCCCCGGCAGTACCCATTTTTGATTCTTCCTCCAGATATTGGATTTTGACACCAAAAACGCTTCCATCTCCAAAATAGTCCTTGATTTGTATCCCCCTGTAATTCAGTGAAATATAAAAATTAGAGAAGCCATTGTCATGAAAACCGTGGAGCACGGTTTCCAGAATTGGCTTGCCTCCGACCAAAAGCATTGGCTTGGGTGTGTCATTTGTAAGTGGGCGCAGACGCTGGCCCTGCCCTCCAGCCATAATTACCACACTATTGGCATGCTTTTCCCGCTCCAACAGGTGATCTATCTCGGCCAGCTCAACAACCCTGAATAAGTCATCTACCAGTGGGATCTGGTAAATTCTTTTTGATACCGCCAGTTCGATAATCTTTTCTTTTCTTTCATGAATACTGGTTACCACCGGGTTAGGGTTATAAATATCCAGTATCATATCCTCCATTCCCAGCCCCCTGAGCAGACCCCGCCGTATATCCCCATCTGTGATAGTACCTATAAGCCTATCGGTTTCATCCACCACCAGGGCAATCTTCATTGCACCAGTATCAATCACCTGCAATGCCTGACGAATGCTGGTCTCGGGACTTATCTTAATTTCGTTAAGTTTGTACAACTCCCTTATATTAAATCATAAAACTTCTTAAACCTGAGTTCCATCAAATTGCAGGATTTTAAATACCTGACAACCTTTTCGGAGGCTCCTCCATTTCCATAAGGATTCTTAACCTGCTTTACCAATTCCACGAACCCTTTGGAATTAAGTTTATTAAATGCCTCCTGAATCGATTCCTGGTTAGCATCACAATCCAGGATGGATTTGGCCCTGATACGTCCTTCCTGTCGGTTTCCAATATTAATTGTGGCAATCCTGAATGATGGAGCCTCAATTATCCCACTTGAGGAATTCCCCACTACCGCATCAACCTGCTTCATCACCGAAAGATATCTTACCTGTCCTAATGATTTAAATAACACACTGTTATGCTGATGATTGCCAACAAATTCATCCAGCCTTGAAAGTAAGGCCTGATGCCCGGTATCGGCATTTGGAAGGGTAAAAATAAGCAGGCTATCCTTTTCTTTTTCCAGTACAGCCAATAACTCTTGAAAATGATGATCCGCCTCCTCAGGTTTCAAAGTTTCGGGATGGAAGGTAATTAACAGATTCCTTTTACGAAATTTGATTTTCAGATCCTCTTCCAGTTCCTTTTTCGTAAGTAGCTTAAGCTTTTTGATATTATCCAGCCCCATACCTCCTACATTGAATACTCTTTTGGGGTCTTCTCCCAATTGAATGATTCGATTTCGATATTCCTCGGCGGCTGCAAAGTGAATCGCCGACATCTTTGTTATAGAATGTCGAATAGAATCATCAATTGCTCCCATAGTCAACTCACCCCCATGTATATGGGCAACCGGGATATTTGCAATAAGAGCCGTGACAGCTGCCCCGAGTATCTCGAACCGGTCGCCTAGCAAAACAATAATGTGGGGTCCAAGGGTAGTTATTGCAGTAGCGAACCCATCGATAGCAATGGAGAGAGAATGACTGATCCCAATAGGAGAATCGTTGTGCATACGAAGGTCGAAACTCCTGTCGATATGAAATCCATCCTCGCGGATTCTGTCAATAGTTGATCCAAACTCTGGAGAAAGATGTGTTCCGGTAACAACCAATTGAAGCTGGAGGTCAGGGTCCTCCTTAATGCCCTTTATTATCCAGAATAGTAATCCGTATTCTGCACGTGAAGTTGTAATGACGCAAATTTTTCTCATTAGATCAGATCGTCTTTTTTATAATCCCGAATTGCCCTTGTGCCTATTACCTTATCCCACTGCAGCGGGCTTATCCCGTTTCCAGGACGTTTTACCATAAGATTTTCTGTTGTGAACAATTCTCCCTTTGAAATATCGGTACCAGCCACAATGCTTTTTCGAGCGGCTGTCATATTCAATTTTTCATTTTCGCTCGGTTTTTTTTCACCATCGCCTAAGGCCAACTCAACATTTCGTATAGACCTTACCATTTGAAGGAGTTCAGAAGGTTCCAAACTTGCCTTATGATCCGGTCCCTCCATATTTCTATCTATAGTAAAATGTTTTTCAATGACCGATGCACCCATCGCTACCGCTGCCATTGGAATTTCAATCCCCAGGGTATGATCCGAATAGCCAACCCGGATTTGGAATTTTTCTGCCAGTGTTTTCATAGCCAAAAGATTAACATCCCTAAAAGAAGTGGGATAATCTGTGTTAGCATGTAAAAGGGTAATTCTCCCCAGGGGAGTTCCAGCTTCAATCAAAGCATGCAAGGCCTGGCCAACCTCCTCAATCGTAGACATGCCTGTGCTGAGAATAACCTGTTTATTCAATCGCCCTATATGGCGCAGGAAAGGAATATTTGTCAGATCCCCTGAACCTATCTTAAAGATCTCCAGTCCGAGACGATCAAGGATATTAATACTCTCGTGATCGAAGGGGGTTGACATAAAAAGGATTCCCTTCTCTCTTGCATACCTGATCAATTCCACATGTGCCTCTTCATCCAATTCAAGCTTTTTAAGCATCTCGAACTGGGTTTCCATTGAATCCGTCAATTCCTTTTGATAGCTGGCTTTGGGAGTATCAGGGGTCACTAATAGCCGGGTTTTAAAAGTTTGAAATTTCACCGCATCAACTCCTGCTTCCACCGCAATATCCACCAGCTCTTTTGCCAGTTCAAGGCTTCCATTATGGTTTACCCCTGCTTCAGCAATAATAAAAACCCTGTCACTCATCGTATTTTGCGGAGTGGGTTACCAATGTATGTTCCCGATTTAATCAGTGATCGCAATACAACTGAACCAGCCGAGATCAATGTGTCGTCCGGAATGCTAATGTTGTTTGCCAAAACGGTACAACTGCCTATGAAGCATCGTGAGCCAACTCTGCATTGACCATTAAGAACAGTTTTAGTAGATATATGGCAATGATCTCCCACCATGCTCTCATGCTCAACCAGGGACCCGCTGTTCAGAATGCAATTGACTCCAATCCTGGCTTCGGTGTTAACAATGGCCTGGTGCATTACTATAGTGCCTTTCCCGATATGGGCTTTTCCAGATACCTGCGCTGAGGGAGAGATGATCACAGGAATTTGAACTCCCAGCTCATTAAGATATGAAAACATTTCAATCCTAAAACCGGGCGATTGGATGTGTCCGACAGTGATGAAGAAGTATTTGTAGGTCCTGGCTAATTGTGGAATATCCTCATCAACACCAATTACAGGATACCCCGAGACCTCTTGTCCTTGATGTTCAGGCACATCCAGTATCCCTGCAATCTGGAAACGGTTTTCGCTTTCTATTACATCAATACAGGATTTACAGTGTCCGCCGCCGCCGATTAATACCAGTGATTCTTTCAAAATCTTGCTGTGTTTACAAAAACAAAGATAGTATTTCACTAAGATTATCGACCAGGATCAGGAACGGATGCGAGTCAATATCTTTCCAACAAATCTGTGCAGCTCCGGGGATAATCTAAAAACGTAGACCAGACCAAGAAATACTACAATAATAACCGCACTCCGTAACAGAACATCCAATATGAGTGTAAGGACAAAACTGTTATCTCTTACCAATTCTGGTATCAGTAAGGAAACCAGATATGCTGCAGCACCGATCCCAACAATAAGTATATGTCGGAAAGTGTAAGGCTGCATATGATACTTATTTTTCAGGAAAATTACCCGCATCAGGCTGTAGGCTAAAGCCGAAATGGCCGATGCTATCGCGGCACCAACTATCCCGAAAGCTTTTATGAAAATTAAATTTGTGAGAATCACCAGCAATCCAAAAATGATTATGAATAAAGTTAAAATCCTGTAATGACGGCTGGTACTGATAATAGCCCCGCTCACACCCGCAACCATGATGAAGAGATTGGACAGGCCTATAAAGAATATGACAAATTTACCGGAAGCATATTCTTCGGGTAAAATGTGGAGAATATTGTTGATGTTGCCCCAAATTCCTACAAACACTAAAAGTCCAATTATTAACTGATCCAGGGTGCTTTTAAAATAAACTGATCGGACTTCTTTTTTGTTGTCGTCTTTCCAGGCCTGGGCAACAACAACTGCAGATATCTTTGAAAGGGGGCGAAGGGGGATCACTACCAGGGTCCCATAAAAGAAAACCCGGCCGTAAATTCCAGTTTCAGCCCCGCCGAGCATACTGTTGATCATAATACGATCGACATACTGGATCAAGCTATTGCTAAAAGTAACAGCAATTCCAAAAAGAGCCACGCTGGCCATATTCCTTGCCATATCAGGTGTAATGACGGACCTTGGTGACTTGAAAATAAATTCCCCATCCCTGGTAAGTGACATAAGGATAAGAATACCTGGTAAAGAAAGCGCTCCAATATAGGCCATCACCAGTCCGGGAAAATCAAATACTTTGAAGTAGAAAAATAGAAGTGTTATCAGCAAAAAGACCCTTTGTAAAAACTCTTTTATGAAAATACCCTTCACCGCATTATATAGCACTGCATAATATATATCCACTACCATGAATACTGCAGTGAATATCATTAATGGAATAGTAAGATCGATGTAATTTATCAGCATTGGGGAATTTTCAATGCTGTCCCGGATAATCATCGGCCTAAGTATAAAGTACAGGCCAACAGATAAACCCAGCCCGGCCACAACTACAAAAGCTAAAATCGAAAAATACCCCTTGTGATGACTGCCAGGATCCCTGAAATAAGGAAATAAACGGTTGGTTACACTGTTGATCCCTAAGGTTGCCAGAGTGGCAAAAACCATTCCCCAGGTAACCAGCATTTCCAAAACCCCGTTTTCCTCCGGGCTAAGAAATATCGGCATCAGTATACCGGCAGTAACAAAACCAATAACAACCCCGATATAGGAGAATATGGTCCCTCGAATTCCCTGGTTCTCTATAATGCCCAAATTATCAGCTTATAGGTGTTAAAAATAACAATTTTCAAAACCATTTAAGGCCAAACGCTTTTCTTTGTATCTTTGTTGTCCTAATTTCCTGTGGAATATGAAGAAAGGGGAAGTCCGGACAACAACCCGTAAACTAAGAAGTTCTTACGCTACTACGGTGGTGAGTATTTCGTTAGTCCTATTCCTGCTCAGCCTACTTGGATTGCTGGTGCTGAACGCAAAAAAGCTGGGGGATTTCGTCAGAGAAAACATTGGTTTTTCAGTTATACTGAAAGAAAACACCCGAGAGGCAGATATCATCCAGATCCAGCGATACTTCGATGCCAGTGCCTTTGTCAAGGAAACAAAATATGTCACACCGGAACAAGCTGCTGAAGAGTTACAAAAGGAGCTGGGGGAAAATTTTCTTGACTTCCTGGGTTTCAACCCGCTTCTGCCCTCTATCGACCTTAAGCTTAATGCTGCCTATGCCAATCCCGACAGTATTGCCCGTATCGAAAAAGAATTCCTTGAATACCCGCAGGTTAAGGAAGTATATTACCAGGAGTCACTGGTTCATCTGGTGAATGAGAATGTCCGGAATCTTAGTCTTATCATTCTGGTATTCAGCGGCTTTCTCTTCTTTATCTCCATAGCTCTCTTTAACAATACAATACGCTTGCTGTTTTACAGCAAGCGATTTATCATTAGAACCATGCATTTAGTGGGTGCAACTCGCAGTTTTATTCGTAGGCCATTTATTTTCACTGGGGTGCTCCACGGTTTGATCGGCTCACTGGTTGCAACCATCATGCTGATAATAGTGATCTTCTTCGCCCAAAGGGAAATGCCTGATATTATTGGATTCACCGATTATGGAACCCTTGGAATTTTAATGTTCGCCATATTTGCTATTGGAATACTGCTTTCCTGGCTATCTACTCTATTTGCAGTAAATAAATATTTGCGAATTGATCCGGACAAACTGTATTACTAGGACACAAGATACAAGATTTAAGATTATTAATAATGGTTAAAAAGGTTGAAAAGAGTACTAAGGAGAAAATGGGGTTTGTTTTCGGGCCGATGAATTATCGCCTGTTGGTGATCGGGCTTGTTATTATTATCATTGGTTTCTTCCTCATGGCAGGCGGAAAATCCGACGACCCAACTGTTTTTAATCCTGAAATATTCAGCACAAGACGGATCACTGTCGCTCCAATCGTTGTATTAATAGGATTTGTAATCGAAGGCTTTGCCATCATGTGGAAGCCAAAAAACAAATCCAAATAATCCATCGTTGAATGAATTGGTTTGAGGCATTGATCCTGGGGATAGTTCAGGGTTTGACTGAGTTTTTACCCGTCTCGAGTTCAGGTCATCTTGAGCTTGGTAAGGCCTTGTTGAATGTGGAGGCCATGGATGATATCACTTTTACGGTTGTGGTTCATGGAGCAACAGTTCTATCAACCCTGGTGGTTTTTTTCAGGGAAGTTTGGATCATTTTGAAAGGCAGCTTCCAATTCAAATGGAATGATGAAACCCAATATGTAGCAAAAATCATTATCTCAATGATCCCGGTGCTTATTGCCGGCCTTTTTCTTGAGGATTATATTGAGAGTTTTTTTACCGGCCGAATTCTTTTTGTAGGTTTAATGCTGCTGATCACCTCCGCCATGCTGGCCCTGGCACACTTCTTTCAAAACAAGGTCAGCGAAGGGGAAATAGGATACGGATCGGCCTTTCTGATGGGTGTTGCCCAGGCTTTTGCCACCCTGCCAGGTATTTCCAGATCAGGCGCAACGATCGCCACAGGTCTTTTATTGGGTAGGAGAAAGAAAGATATTGCTCAGTTTTCTTTCCTCATGGTACTAATTCCCATAATCGGGGCCAACCTGATTAAAATGCATGATCTGGATATTGGAATGGCGGTGAATAGTGTGGGCACCATTCCGCTGTTAATAGGTTTTCTGGCCGCTTTTATCTCAGGTTGGATAGCCTGCTCCTGGATGGTCAATCTTGTGAAAAAAGGGAAACTGATCTGGTTCGCTGTATATTGTTTGATTGCAGGTTTGTTGGCCATTTCATTTGGTCTGTTCGCTTAATGGTATAAATCCAGCACATGAATTTAAATACTTCCCTGGCCTCGCCCGCTGAATATTGGCAGGCCGGACAAATCCTTATACTAAATAAGCCTTTGGGTTGGACCTCCTTCGATCTGGTAAAGAAAATCAGATATTCTTTAGTGCATAAATACGGCATAAAAACAATTAAAGTCGGTCATGCAGGAACCCTTGATCCACTGGCCAGTGGTCTCATGATCATTTGTACGGGTAAGGCCACAAAACAACTGGATGAATTCCAGGGCCATGATAAAGAATACCTTGCTGATATACGGATTGGATCCACAACTCCCTCTTTCGACCTTGAAACACAGGTTGACCACCACTATCCGGTGGAGCATATTAATGAGACGAAAATCCTTGCGGTCCTAAAACAATTCCTCGGAGAACAGATGCAGGAACCACCCCTTTTTTCAGCAAAGAAACTGGCTGGTGTGCGTGCTTATGATCATGCCCGCAATGGAGAAAATATCGTTTTGGAATCTCGCCCTGTTGTTTTCCAAACATTGGAGCTTATCCGCTGGCAAAGCCCCGACTTACAAGTCAGGATATCATGTAGTAAAGGAACCTATGTTCGTGCTTTTGCACGGGATTTGGGGAAAGCCCTTGATTCTGGAGGACATTTAATCGGTTTGATCCGCACGCGGATTGGGGATATTCACCTCGGTCAGGCAATGGAACTGGGGGATTTTTATAAAAAATTAGATCTATTGTAACAAATAGGGAATTGCTGCGTATAAGGCACATCTAAAAGAAATCTAATAATAGAAAGATATTTCATGAAGTTATCCAAGTTTAAATTTAATCTGCCTGAGGAGCTTATTGCCCTTCATCCTTCTAAAAACAGGGACGAATCGCGCTTAATGGTTGTACATAAAAGTACCGGTAAAATTGAGCATCACCAATTCAAGGACGTTATTAAATTTTTCAACAACCAGGATGTGATGGTTTTTAATGACACGAAGGTTTTCCCGGCACGTTTACGCGGCAATAAAGAGAAGACCGGAGCGGAGATAGAGGTTTTTCTCCTCAGGGAGCTAAACCAGGATCAGCGTCTATGGGATGTGTTGGTGGATCCTGCCAGGAAGATTCGAATTGGAAATAAATTGTATTTCGGAGAAGATGATATACTGGTTGCAGAAGTGATAGATAATACTACCTCACGAGGAAGAACTCTTCGTTTCCTTTATGACGGACCATATGAGGAATTTAAGAAGACACTTTATACCCTGGGCGAAACCCCTTTACCAAAATTCATTAACCGTAAGGTGGTGCCTGAAGACAAAGAGCGATATCAAACAGTTTATGCTAAACATGAAGGAGCTATAGCTGCACCTACAGCGGGTATGCATTTTAGCCGTGAGCTTCTTAAAAGGCTGGAGATCAAGGGGGTTAATTTTTCATATGTTACTCTTCACGTAGGATTGGGAAATTTCCGTTCAGTTGATGTTGAAGACCTTACCAAGCATAAAATGGATTCCGAGCCCATCATCATCACTGAAGAGGCAGCCAATATGGTTAACCTGGCCAAAGAAGGAAAGCATAGGGTTTGCGCTGTAGGTACAACTACCATGCGCACCTTAGAAAGTTCGGTTTCTACCCAGGGTATGCTGAAACCGTTTTCTGGTTGGACAAATAAATTTTTATTCCCTCCATATGAATTCAGTGTAGCCGATTCAATGATTAGCAACTTTCATCTCCCGCTGACTACTCTGTTAATGATGGTAGCAGCATTCACTGGATATGATCTGCTAATGTCGTCATACCAGACGGCTATTAAGGAAAAATACCATTTTGGCACCTATGGGGATGCAATGCTGATTATCTAGGGCAGGAATAAAAGGGTCAAGAATCTATATGTGGTGAACTATGTGAGGGATCCACCAACTCCTTATATTTATAATACACCTTTTTAAAATCTTCCCAGGCATCTTTTTTTTGATCGACCTTTCTTAGAAGGGCAGATGGGTGGTATGTTGGCATCACATTGATATCTCGCCACAACATCCATTCTCCCCGCAAGCGGGTGATCCGGGCTTGCGGGTCTATCAGGGCTTTTAAGGCTGTGGATCCTAAAAGAACGATGATTTTGGGTTGGATGAGCTTAATCTGTTTATACAGGTATGGAAGGCAGGCTTCACGTTCCTCTGGTTCTGGATCACGATTTCCGGGAGGGCGGCATTTCACAACATTTGCAATGTAAACGTGCCCCTCACGGTTAAATCCACAAGCCCCAAGTATCTTGTCGAGCAACTGTCCTGATTTACCTACGAAAGGAAGTCCCTGGAGATCTTCATCCTTTCCCGGGCCCTCCCCTATAAGCATGATCTCAGCAAAAGGATTACCCATGCCAAAAACGGTATTTGTCCTCTTTTGGTGCAAATCGCAGTTTGTACAGCTTTTTACCTTATGCGACAACAGAACCAATTCTTTTTCAACCATCAAAGGCAAGATAATAAAAAAACCATTAAGCCCAGGGTTCGCTTGAAGCGAACCCTGAGCTCAGATCATAATACAATGATTTTTTTAACTGCCTGGGTGCCTTCACCTGTTATTTTAACCCAATAAATACCAGGTTTAAAAGCTTTCAGATCAACCCGGAATTCATCTGAATAAATGTCATCCCATCGCCTGAGAACAGAGCCAGTGACACTGATAAATTCCACAAGTAAAGACTCCTGGCTTTGCCTGGTCCAAGCCATATCGAAATAATCGACGGCAGGATTTGGGAAGATTTTTAATGATTCGATAAAACCAGTATTCTCGACACCAGTACCATTTCTGAGATCTACCTGCATCCTCATGGTATCCGGTAAACAGGGTGGATTAAAACAAATAAGTTCAACATCAAAAATAAATTTGTTCCTAAACTGGTAAACAGGGCTAATGGCGGTGGAGGAATTTCCATCGCCAAAATCCCAATAAACAGCTTCAGTATGCTCAGATAGATTATTAAAACTCACTAGCATCCCCTCTCTTTCATATGTAAAATTGGCAATTGAGCTCCAGTAAATATCCAGAACGTTCTCCTTGATCATATAATCCAGGTGATTCAGGACCAGTTTTACTGTTTTAAAGCCACCTGACTGGTAGGAGATTTCATGCGGACCCGGCTCGTTCGAATATCGAGGTTCAGCCCCCTCTCCGAAATCCCAAAACCAATGTGTTATGGGACCCGTTGACTGATGAGTAACAGTAATGATCTGATTCTGGCAATTCTCAGTATTACTGAAAGCGAAATCAGGTATTGGGGGGGCCTGTATGGCAAAAAGTTCGACATTATCAATAGCTGCTCCATGTCCCACACCATTATTATCAGTATAAAAAAACCCAAGCTGGATAAGAGTGTTTTTTGCCTCATCAGGGAAATAGGCGTAAAAAGTTTGCCAGTCGGACCAGGAATTAGTTGAATCTATTCGATGAAGAGAATACCAAAGACCTGTATCGAATCGGCGATACATAAGAAATAGATAATCTACATGAGGGACTTGCCGGAAGAGATAATCGAATTTTATTCCTGCATTTTCTATACCACGGATATCAAGCAAAGGTGAAATCAGATAATCTGAAACTTTTATCCCTGGCCCGGCTGAGTCAGAACGAATCCCAATCACTTTTGAATTATTTCCGTTAAAGCCCAGTGAATCGGCCCGCATCCACTGGAAACTGGTACTTGTGCCGCCCATTTGCCAGCCGGCCAACGAGTCCTCAAAATCCTGAAGGTAGGTTATTGACATTCGTTCCCATGGAGTTATATCAATACTTGGGGTTGGCAAAGATTCTCCAGGTTGATCCCCTAAGTATTCTGCAACAAGATAGTACGAATAGTTTTCGCCATTTATTAGACTATCATCACGATAGCGGGTTTCCCAGGTCGACTCTATAAGCTCACCATTACGATAAATGTTGTAATGGGAAAGATTGTTCACCAGGGGCTCGTCCCAGAATAGCTGAACAAAACCATCGCCAGCCATTCCTTCAAAAGCAAAAGGACGGTCGTGCTGCGGGTTGTTATTTGGTTGAATACCAAATAAGGCAGCCTGTCCTTTTGTATAGTCTCCCCCTCCGTTTACCATTGCTTCAAGTCGGTAATACCCGTTTCCGGCACCGTTCCATCCCCAGTTGAAGTGAAAGAAATATTCATCCCTGAATCCATCAATATTGAAAGCATGCCCGGCGCCTCCATTTGGATCGGTACCGCGGTATAAAACTGGTCGGCCATTCACCATCTCCTGTCTCAGCAACTGAGCCCACATATCATAGGTAAAGGATTCTTTCTCCCGAAGAATCATATCCGGGTTATATAAAAAATAATTAATCAGAGCGTTGGAAGCATACACCGAGGTGTTTGCCCCTGATTCATCAGGCCCATAGTTCATGTTGGTCCCAACCCCGGCATGGAACAGGATGAGTGCTGAAGCATCGGTAGGTTGGGTGTTGTGCATCTGATCCCATTGGTAATAAGTAGTATCAAAAACAGCCTCCACCGTGCCATACTCTCTGTGAGAAGCGGGAATATAAGAATTTGAACCCCTCCCTTTTACAGGCCACTCCCATTTGTCCATAATCTGGGCAAGGGCAACGGCTACACATCCAACTGGGGCATGATGATTTAATTCATCGGCAGGACAATATTTGTTCCAGGGAATTCCCTGGCCCCATTTGGCCTCGATCAGTGGTTCAACAAACTCATCCATACCAGGTTCATCAGGAGGGCCTGTGGATTTTTTTGTAGTGTGATTTTGGTTTTCTGCCTCTGCCAGTTGTTTTGAATAAGCCGGTAACCATTCTGTAAACAAGGGGTGATCGGGGTTGACAGGAAGATGACTATCCAGAGAGTAAGCAAGGAGGATGGGATTCTTATCGTTTGAGAACACCACGAATCCTGAAGTATCAAAACCTGCGAGATAAATATTTTCCTGTCCTTTAGTACCCTCCAGGAACAGAGTGTCAGGGCCGGTAGTACTTTTCATCGGGGTACCAATACCATGTAACCATTTTCTTGCCCAGTCGTAGGCTTCATCCCTTGACATGGACTGTCCGTAAAGTCTGTGGGTATTAACAAAGCAGGCCAGGCACAGGAGCCCAACCGCCAAAATAACATAATCCCGTAGCTTCATCTTTCTACTCATTCCACTTTCCAAGGGTAACCCAAAGCCAGACAATTAAATGGGGGACTAAGGTAATAATTTCTTTATGCTTGTTATGCCACTTGAAAAAACCCTCGTCAGGTAATGAACCATTAGGGTATTAATGGCCATCAGGTCAGAATCAGCCACGATTCTCAATTTGCTTGTGGATATTTTGTCGGACATCGTGATGTATTACCCGATAATGCAGGCTCATTTTTCCCTGCTTTGCAATCTGAATGCACCAATTCGGGTGGAGTAGCCCTTAGCGCCATCTTTTAGATAATCCCCTACATACCATATTGTTAAATCATCATCGGGATCCATAGCTGTTTGGGTATAATCTTCCCACCGGTTGGTATTGGTTTGTGCGCTCTGTCCTTCAACAAGAACTACCTCTTTCATGGTTAATAATCCCCGCATATCACCAGCCAGCCGGCCGGCAAAACGCTGTCCCGGAAAATGCTCAGCCCCTCCAAATGAATAACCAATTCCGATATTCCCAAGGGCATCCATCGCCGGACTCGCCATCCAGCGGAAATTTATATCGGGAGCATAGGTACGCTGCTGGTACAATTCTACCTCCCCCTTCTGATCCAATCTGAATTCATACCAGCGCACACCACCTCCCCCAGCCTTGGTGGCAACTGAATGAACGGCAACAAGCGACTGCTGATCACCGATCCGGCGATAGAGTAGATTGGCCATGATCTTGTCACCTTGTGCATCTAGTCGCCGCTCAACACCAGCCTGTGGAACAGCTTCAGTTAGTTGTCCACCCCCCAGGTATTCATAAGGAGCCACATCAATTTTGACCGGCCCCTCCAGATTGGATTTTGAGGGATCCTTCCAATCGACGTGATATTTCCAAACATAAATTCCATTATCACTTATAATTCCATTCAATTGGGATCCCCCTGTAGCCATGATAATATTCGGCGCCCCTTCCGGAGGCAACTGTTTGCCCACCAAATCTGATGTATTAAGAAAATTTACGCTGTCAATAATTATGATTTGCTCAGTGGCATCCTCACCCTTAAGCATTTTATTTCTGTCGACAACTGCGACATGTTTTTGTATCACATTGTCGCCAGTGCTGGTTGGGGTGTAATATCCATCTGGCCAAACGGCCGGCCTGGGATAGTCGGGAAACAAGTCCCTGGTATATTCATAGCGGTACCATGAGCCCATTGGATCCGGTCTGGTACTGACGGCATAGCACATTCCATATTGCCCTTCGGCGGGGCGCTGACCACGATAAGATTGGCGCAGTGAGTCGTTCCTGGCAGCAGCCTCTTCAGGGCTCAGCGCGGGAGGTTGATATAATAATTCGGCTGGACCGGTGTGTCCATTGATTCCGGGCTCTGCTCTTCGGAACAAAGGCATTACTAGGAGCCATCTGTCGGCTAATTGGTCATAGCGAATTACGGCATCCCCATTGTTGATTTTCTCACAAGGGCCGCCAAAACCCCGAAAGATATTGTTTGTTTCAACAGGGCCATAGAGGATTTCTCCGGTGGAGTCATATTTTGAACCTTTCTTTGTAAAAATGGCCATTCGGGAATTTACGGTTTGTACAATGTGATCAGGTCCAACTGCCAGGGAATTGTCTGAAGGATTTCTGAAAAGTGATGTTCCCTGAGGCCCTTCAAATCCCTCACCCAATCCATCAAAACTGACTAAAAGCAAAGGCGCAGGTTGAGTCCCCATTTGGGTCTGCTCAACTGAGGCTGATTTGCCATTTGTTATAGCTTTAGTATCTGAACCGATGGCATTCTGATAAAGGGATTCATAGGATTGCATGCCTATAAATTCAGGCGACTTGTCGTACCTCACTGGATGACTGACGGACACTTGACCAAAAAGCATCAATTGATAGCCGGCTATGAAAACCAGTAAAAGGGTACTCTTCATTGATGTAAAGTAGTTATTGAAGTCCATTGCTAAGCTCAGTTTGCTGCAAGATAATGAATTGATCATAAAACACCCTGTAATTACACTCAACCTAATGAAGCTATTACTATTAATTCATTCAAACAGGTATTGGCTGTCCATTTGCACCATAATTCTAATTAAGCTCCTAAAAAGTTGATGAAAATTTTAAAATAGGGGTGCTTATTCAGGAAGACAGGAAACAACTGAACCTGACACAGGAAGAACTCGCGTTGAAATGTGGTACAACCAAGAACTACATTTCAAGGATTGAGAACAATGCCAGCGACATTCGCCTTTCGACACTTATGAGGATTATTCGTGAAGGTTTAGGTGGTCATCTAAAATTGAGCCTCGAGCTTTAGTGCTTAATTTTAATGAGTTATGGTGAACCCAATTTTACCTCGTACAGTCGGTGATCTGATCATGATATTGGAATCACTCCCCCAAGATTTACCGATCCTGGTCAGCGGTTATGAGAGTGGTATCGAACCATCACCCCAAAATTATGATCCATTTTGTCACAAATATTATGGCTCAGATAGACATTCCGGACCTAATGAGCACCTAACTCCTGTGTCAGAAGCTATACTGAGATCACTCTGGATTACAGAAGATTAATGTTCGGAAAGTATAGCTCAAGAAACTCCGGAATTTATTGCCTTTTTGAGCCGGATTGTCTAGTTACTGCTGGAATATCTACCTAAGGCTAACTGACACCAAAAGAGAAAATTTGAATATCCGATAAAAAGCCTGTAAAGATACTATTCCACTGCTGTAACCGTTTTTTTAAAATCTTAACCTCCAAAACAATTGAGCCGAGATGAAACAGCAAATTATCGAGAGTATCAACGATCCAGACAAACTGGAGAATTTGTACCGTCAGGATCAACGGGATTTTGAAAAGTGTTTTTCCGAAATCTCCGGCGACTATGATACTTCCCTGGTCAGATTCTGGAAAATCCGCCTGGCCCCGAAAGGGACAGCAGTAAGGACAGGGTCTCAGCTCCTGGACCTGTTTGAGGTGCTTGCCCTTGCCCTATTCACCGCTATCCTGGTTTTAATTCCGGCCGTATTTACTAGAGTCGACCGGGAGTCCTTTTATCTCAGGGATATAGCACTCATTGCATTTAACGGGCTCATCCTTTATTCCTTCAGGCTCAACAAAGTTTCCGGTTTAAAAAAAGCAATGCCGTACGGAGCCGTTTTGATTGCCTTAGGGCTATATATAAACCTGTTGCCAACGAGCCCAAGTGATTCGATTCTGATAGCCATTTTGCATGTTCCGCTGATGCTGTGGTGCTTCTTCGGATTAACCTATGTACAGTTCAACTACCGAAACTTGACGGGCCGGATGGATTTTATCCGATTCAATGGCGAGTTGATTATCATGACTGGATTGATCCTGCTGGCAGGAGGAGTGCTCACAGTCGTCACACTGGGTTTGTTCAACGTAATCGGAATGAACATTATGAAGTTTTATACAGATTTTATTGCCATCCCAGGCGGCGTTGCAGCGCCGGTAATTGCGTATTACCTGATCCGGACCTATCCCGGTATCACCAGTAAAATTGCCCCGGTCATCGCACGGGTTTTCACCCCGGTAGTTCTGGTAACACTGACTGTTTATCTGGTTTCGCTCCTCTTTTCAAACAGCAGCATCCTGGAGAACCGGGAACTGCTGATCATTTTCAATGTGATGCTCCTGGGGGTACTAACCCTGATCATATTTTCCATTTCCGAGATCAACAAAGAAAAATCCGGCAAGAATAACCTGTTGGCATTATTTCTCCTGGCGGTTCTGGCCATTGTCATTAACTCCATTGCATTAATAGCCATCATTTCGAGAGTATCTGAAGGATTAACCCCTAACCGCACCGTCGTTTTAATCACCAACATCCTGGTTTTCCTGAACCTGATAATAATAGCCGGAAAACTATATCGCTCTTGTTTTAGAGGCGCCCCCATGGAAATCATTGAAAAATCGGTCGCAGGGTACCTTACGGTTTATGCTGTTTGGACCGTAATAGCGGTATTTGTTTTCCCGGTAGTATTTGGATTCCGGTAGTTATCTGGAAAAAACGCTCCGAATAACCAGCGCTTGTTAACCATTTCTTTCTTTTGTAACTTGGATCATCTGATCAATCCGTACCCCGCCATGAGAAGTGTTGTCTGCTCCATCCTGGTTTTCCTGGTCCTGCTTACAGGTGGCTGTAACAAGGATAAACTGCCCATGCCAAGCGTCCGGTTCAAGAATATAATGATTGATCATTACGAATTCCCTTACGGATTGATATTTGGGGATGCCGAGTATGAAGGCAGTCTCGGTTACATGGAAATCACCCCGTATATAGAAACCAATCCGGGTACATATTCAATCTTGGCAAGGAGGGTGGATGGCGAATGGATAACCATATCAGAAGGCAAGTTTACCATATGGGCGGGCCTAAGCTATACCATCTTGATATTTGGCACCATTGAAAGATTCTCCTTCCAGTTGAACGAAGATTAGCTGATCCGGGTTTATTTGAACATTTACCTCATACATTGGAAAAAACGGTGAAAGTAACAATGCGAAGCCGGTTTAAATTGACCACCTGAAAAGTAAGTCTTACCAAGTTGGGTTAAACTTAACCAGTGGTCTAGATTATAGGGAGTATTATAGCCCGTGCAAAAGCATTTTTCTTCCGGTCCATTTCAGTGTTACTGATCCCATATTTTTTTGCAACCATTCTCCAGTTTATTACCATGGAAGAAACTTCCTTTATTATTTCAATTGCTCTTTCTTTTGATAGCCTGAAATAATCCCTAACAGATAAAGCTAAAAGCAAATTCAATGAATTATCATTCTCAGAAATATTCAAACTTAAACCGGAACCGGTTTCGACTGGATTAATATCATAGGCAGGGGAAAGAATCCATCCTCTTGGTGTAAGAATAAATCCATGATTGCGTAAATGATCATCGGTATTTGAAACACAAATGCTGAAAACGATCCTTCGCCATAATTGCTCCAGGTTAGGATCAACATTTGCTCCGTTAGAAGTAATAAAATCAACCAGGTCAAGATAACTCACTCCGTCATTGTGATCTTGTCCATCATTATAGCCCAGCAAAGTCATGGCTGATGCGAAATGGATTCTTTCACCGCTTCTGTTTCTGTCAAAACGTTTGGTGAGGAATGTATGATGTTTGCTCGAAAACTTTCTGGCTTGACAATCAGCCATATTGATCCCTACTGCCTTGGCCAATTCGGAAGTGGCTGCTTCCCATCCACCGATGTCAGTATTATCTGTACGACTTGGAAATTTTGCAATCCATAGTTGCTTGTCTGAATCCAACACGCTTGCCTTTGGCCGGGCACCTCCTAAAGATGACCCGGGGGCCACTAACATGCTGAGCCAATTCAGATACTGCGGATCGTTTACCACATCATCCTCTTCCAGCCGTAAACTAATCTCCTCCAATTCTCGAATGGATGTCCAGGGCGGGGTGGCCATCTGTCGGTTATCATTAAAAAAATGACCTCCTATGTCCAGCTTGAACCTCAATGCTCCCATGCGATGGCCATCATATACTCCGAGCAAATAATCGGTCTCAAAGAGTGTTTGTTCGGATCGTTGCTCAAATCGGGCAAGAGCTGATTCACGTCGTCGCATTAGTATACGCCCCCACCGATCCGGTGAAGAGTCAAGGAAAAGGCCAAAATTCGGTTTATTGTCATGAAGGTAGTGCAATCCGGCGTAAAGTTCCAGATCAGGATCTAGTACTTGGGCATATTTAGATTTTATCCAACTCTCTTCATATCCAAATGAAAAAACCTCCTTCCCCCTGAGCAATTCCGAATGTAAAGTCCCCATCAGAATAGGTTCAGTCATTCCTTCCCAATGTGCGCAAACAAAAATTTCCCGTTTTGTTAAATTCTTTTTCATCATTTGTCATTTCTTTTCGGAGCTCTTTCTTTGATGGTCAGTTTAGCATCCTGTAATTTGCGACCCAATTCATCATCTTTGGCCAGTTGCAAAAAATCCTTTTCAAGCCCAAGCACCTTGAGAACGTTCAGGTAGTGACCGACTCCAACACCAGGGTATCCCTTTTCTATTTTTATCAGGGTTGAGCGTCCCATACCAGCACGTTCAGCAACTTGTTCACTACTAAGTTTTCGCCTTAATCGGGCCAGCTTGATATTCTCCCCGAATTCTGTAAGAATCTTCTGGGTCTTTGGTAATAGTACAGAACTTTTATTTGCCATAACGTATCATTATTGATACAAATATATGCTATTTTGTTTTAATATTAAAACATTATCTAACGGAAATAATAACATTCTGCTTACACTGAATAGACAATCTTCCAAACAGGCAACCCAATCTGTCGATACATAGGATTTAATGTATTCAAAATGTGCGCATTCACGTGATTTATCCTCCATTATCCCTGTTTATCATTATGTCTGGTGTGGAACCTGACGTTTTTTCGAATCTTTTTCCGTTTGATACCCCCGGTAAATTTCTTCTCTGATCCGGCAGCCGATTCTAAGTATAGGGTAGTCTGCTTGTTCAAACGCGATCTTATGAAAATTGAATTATGTCACCTTGTTATAGTAAACTAATTAGTTAACTTTGTGCGATGGTTAGAAAGGTGGTTTTATATAAGGACAACTTCAGGGAGTTTTATAAGGCCCAGGACAACAAGGTTCAAGAGAAAATTGAATATGTCTTGGACCTGGTTCGATTTGAGAAGCAAGTGCCCGTTAAGTTCTTTAAATATCTTGATAACACAAACGGCATTTATGAGATTCGTGTGCAAACCACGTTTAAGAAAATAAGGATCTTGTGTTTTCTGGATCAGGGAGAATTGGTGGTATTGACTAACTGCTTTTTAAAGAAAACGAAGAAAACCCCGCTGAAGGAGATTGAAAAGGCGGAAAGATTAAAGAAAGAATATTTGAATGAAAAATATGGAGGGAAATAAAATGAAGAATGTCACAGATTTCGAAGAAATCCTTAAAGAAAAATATGGAGAGAAGGGGTCATCGGCCCGGGGTAAATTCGATGCCGATTCGCTGGCGTTCAGACTGGGTGTTATGTTGAAAGAGGCACGGCAGGAAGCGCAGATTACACAGAAACAACTCGCTGAAAAAACCGGTACCAAGAAAAGCTACATATCACGGATTGAAAGAGGCCAAAGTGATATTCAGATATCAACCTACTACAAGTTGATAGAGGTTGGATTAGGGAAGCAATTGAATATTTCAATAGGATCATAGATTAAAGAAACAACCCGCACTCCATTCTGGACTCGAACCACCACCCCAAACCTGATCCATTATGTCACAAATAGAATGGATCAATGGGGGGGGACATTAGAAGCAACCGCTACACCACATAGCACAATAGATTAGGATATTATGTCACAACTTCATATCTTAACGGGTTGTCTGTCAAACCTAAGCGATTAACAAAATGGAAACCCGCCATCAGACTGCCATAATCCTGCTTTCCGATATTCAGGAGTTCACCAAACTTGTCCGTGAGGACGAGGAAAATGCTCTCACAATATTAAAACGGCATAAGGACGTATTTGAAAAATTAGTAGCTGCATTCAAGGGGAAGCTTATTCATCATCGTGATGATAAGTCTCTGGCCTATTTCAATTCTTCAGCCTCTGCAGTTAATTGCGCCCAGAAACTGCAAAAAGAATTGCAATCATGTTCCCCTGAGGTAATGCTGAGCATTGGATTACACCGTGGGGAAATAATTATTGATGAAGAGAATGTTATTGGATCAAGTATTTCGGTTGTTTCTCATATTGAATCGATTGGATGCGCTGGTAGTATCATGCTATCAACAGAGGTATATGAGCAATTAAAAGAAAAGAAGGGATTCAAATTTCAGTCTCTTGGATATTTCCAATTCGCAGACTTAAAAAGACCGATTGAGATATACGCACTTGCTAATGAGGGACTGGTAGTCCCTTCTATAGAAAGCTCTCGTACGAAAGGTAAACGGGTCAGCGCAAAAACATTAAGGGAACTGGGATTGGAAGAAGAAAATAAAGCCAGTATTTGGCGATTGTTATGGAAAAGAGGAGTGCCTCAGGTTTTAATTGGATATATTGTCGGTACCTGGACAATTATTCAGTTTGTCGATTGGGCAATAAGCCGATATCAAATATCAAACTACTGGACGGATGTTTTATTGGTCTTGTTCCTGACTTTAATCCCTTCTGTTTTGCTTTTTGTGTACAACAAAGAAAGGATAGCTAAAGGAAAGCTTAAACTGGTAGATAAAATTACTTTCCCTTCAAACATTCTTCTTACTTCAATTCTTATAACCATAACTCTTAATACATCACCTGAATTAAAAGAAAAAGAACGAGAAGCCTGGGCTGAAGACAAAGCTCCATTAATAATTCAGGAATTGGTGGATAAGGGGAAATCTTGGGATGCATTTCATGTTTTGGAAGAAGCTGCGGGGTATATTGGGAATAGCATAAATTTAAAGAATTATGAATCTGAATTAGTAACAATTATGAGCTGTAATTCAGAACCCAAAGGAGTCTCGATATATAGAAAGCCTTTCAACGCTAATGATAGTGCCTATTTATTCATTGGAAAAACTCCAATTTTAAATAAAAAAATTTATAAGGGAGCTACTGCATGGATGTATACATTGCCAGGATATGATACAATATTAACTTTAAACTACGCATATGAATTCACTGATACAGTAACATTAAATTTCAAATTGACCAAAATTGAAGATTCTGAACCTGGGATGATACATTTCCCAGCTTCGAATTTATCAATTCGCATTCCTGGAATAGATCATATTGAACGTCAGCCTCTTAACGAATTTCTTGTTGATAAGTTTGAAGTAACAAATAAGGAATATAAAAAATTCGTAGATGGAGGTGGTTATTCAAATAATATTTATTGGAAGAATGCATTTATTAAAGATGGGAGAGAAATCCCTTTTGATGAAGCTATCAATAGCTTTAAAGATAAAATAGGGAAAATAGGCCCTAAAGATTGGGAATCAGGTGACTTTCCTCCAGGGAAAGAACGTTTTCCAGTTACAGGAATTTCCTGGTATGAGGCTGCTGCTTATGCGGAATTTGTAAATAAAAGTCTACCTACTCTTTACCATTGGAATCGAATTGCATCAACTTATTTGGGAAATCTAATAACACCTCTAAGTAATTTTTCCTCAGAAGGATTGGCTCCAGTGGGTCATTATAAAGGTATGGGTTACCTGGGGACATACGATATAGCTGGGAATGCCAGAGAATGGTGCTTCAATTCCAGTAATAGAAACGGAGAGCGTTTTATTTTGGGAGGAGCTTACAATGATATAGATTATGCGTTTACAGATGCAGGGACAGCTGATCCATGGAGCAGGTTAAGTCTTAATGGTTTCCGATGTATTAAATACCTTGGTGAAAACGAAAATCAAGAAACTCTAGAAAATCAGATTGATTTCTATTATAGAGATTTCAGAAATGAAATATTAGCAACTGATCAACAATTTGAATTAATAGAGCAACAGTATAACTATGACAGAACTCCTTTAAATGCTAATGTTGAAAAGATACAGGTATCTTCTGATCATTGGACATTAGAAAAAGTAATATTTGATGCCGCATATGAAAATGATAAAATAATAGCCTACTTATTTTTACCAACTCAAGGAACACCACCTTTTCAGACTGTCATATATTTCCCAGGTTCTGGCTCATTATTTAAAAGACAGTTTGATCCTGAAGACGATTGGGAAATAAAAAGGTTGGATTTTATTATTAAGCAAGGACGAGCTGTGCTGTTTCCAATTTATTATGGCACGTACGAAAGGGGCCGTGAAATTAAATCAGATTATCCAGATGAAACATTTTTCTATAAGGAGTTTATAATAAAACTTGGTAAGGATTTACGCAGAAGCATTGATTATCTAGATACTAAAGAAGTTATTGATAAAGATAATATGGGATATTATGGCTATAGTTGGGGAGCAGCCCTAGGGCCATTAATGGGTGCTATTGAAGATCGATTAAAATGTTTAATCTTAGCTTGTGGAGGGTTGTACCATCAACCAGCTCAAAAAGAAGTTGATATAGTAAATTTTGTTTCCCATGTGAGTCAGCCAGTACTCATGGTCAATAGCAAACAAGATATGTTCTTTCCAATGAATTCATCACAAATACCAATGTTCGAGTTGCTGGGTACTGATACTGAGCGTAAGCTTCACAATGTGTATGATGTTTCTAGTCATATTATTCCGAGAAATATATTATCAAGGGATATCAAATATTGGTTAGATACTTATTTGGGGGAGATTAAATAATGAAATTTTCGCCATACCAATAAAGGTGATTCCTGAAATTAGCCTTATTTGTTTAATATTCCACAAAACCCAATCCATCTGGCTTGCACGTAGAGACAGATCATGATCTGTCTCTACAATATGTGCGCTCCATCCTGGACTCGAACCAGGGACCCTCTGATTAACAGTCAGATGCTCTAACCAACTGAGCTAATGAAGCGTTTCAAGCGGATGCAAAAATAATGCTTTATTTTAAAACACCAAAATATCCCCTGAAATCCTTGTGAAATAAGGAATCTTTATGTTTGACCTTAATAGGGATTCCCGAAAACTTGAGCATCGATGAGGCTCTTGAAAATCCACCGTTTTTTAAAACGAGCAAGGTTTGAGCAAGGTTTTTATCCGGTTAATGTTAGACGAGCCTCAATCCAGATTCTAAAATTTGGTTAACCAACGGATTATCAGATGTAAATTCTGAATGATTGAAGGAATGAGGTTCAATAATAGTTTCTTTGGAATTCCTAAGGATCATCAACAAAACCTCGGTTTCGAAACTTTTGGAATCATCAGATAGAACTATGGTAATATCAATATCACTATCTGCGTGCATTGTGCCTTTTATAGCCGAGCCAAAAAGATAAGCCTCAGAAAAGTTGATCTTGTTCTTTTTTAACCTGTTAAGGTAATGGATGCTTATTCTTATAACAGACTCTTTATCCATTCGCGTGTAAAATTGACCTTTGTTAGCAAAGCTGATACAAAATTTTGAACAAACAAAATCACTTCAAATCCATAATAAAATCTTCTAAAGAGAAATCAGTACCTTTGAGTCTGTCTCCCCTTAACAATATGATTCTTATGCATTTGTTCAATCGTGGGTTAATCGCAGTACTCATTTTCTCCAGCGTTGCGTGTGAGACTGATCCTGTGATTTATCTGGATCAACCTCCAATACCTGTTATTTATGGAATTTTTAATAATAATGATACTGTCCATTACCTCAAAGTTGGTAAAAGTTTCGGAGCAGAAAACGATCCCCTTGTCTCCGCTCAGGTCTATGATTCCCTGTTTTTTAATGATCTGGAAGTGAAGGTTCAAGTCACTGTGGATGGAAGAAACCGTGAGATCGAATTGGTGGAAGATATTCCGAAAGAAGCAGGATTATTTCATTTTCCAGGGCAAAGATTATATCGTTTTGAAACTGATTCGCGAAATAAATGGAGGCGCATTCAGGTAAAGGTTGGTATCCCCGCCCTGCCAACGGTTACCGGCATGGTCAACGCAGTAAACATTGGTGCCATTTCTACTCCCTTTGATGGCCAGCAATACATTTACCTGGTCCCCTCCAGCCCATGGCGAGTAATCTGGAGTGGCAATCCCTGGAATGAGATCGATGTGGCCTTTGAATTTATTGAAGACCTCGGCGATTCGCTGTTTCAGTCGAAATGGGTGCATATACAAAACACCAACTATTTTGATTCGCCTCATGACCAATACCGTGAAATGAAAATAACCTACGATGAATTCATCAGGGAGGTGCTGCTGCAAATTCCACCAAATGATTCAGTCGAACAAATTTTCTTCGGCAACATCTCCATAAATATTCACGGAGGAGATAACAACATGGTTGAATACATGAAATACCTGAATGGTTATAATGATTTTAATATCCAGGGATTCTCCAACATTGAAAATGGCCTGGGGTTGCTCGCAAGCCGTTACACATTTACCCTGGATTCCCTGCACTTCGATTATCATTCGCGACAGACCCTCATGAATGAAAACAGGCTTAAAGTACTAAAGATCAGTCCGTGGAATTAATGCGCATAGCTCTCAGGATCATAGAGTTTTACTGATTCCTGGAATCTACAACTGCATCTCCGGAATATCACCTTCCACTATTACGGGTGCTCCGGTTTTTTCTAAAATTTCTTCCACGCTCACTCCCGGGGCCCTTTCCAGTAGTTTGAAGCCTCTGTCGCTTACTTCTATAACCGCTAAATCAGTCACGATTTTTCTCACACAATTAATACCTGTTAAAGGAAGGGTACATACTGTTTTTAGCTTTGGGTTTCCAGCTCTGTCGGTATGGGTTGTTGCTACAATAATATTTTTAGCTGCCGCTACCAAATCCATTGCACCTCCCATTCCTTTCACCATTTTACCGGGAATTTTCCAGGAGGAAATATCCCCTTTATCTGTTACTTCAAAAGCACCCAGGACAGTAAGGTCGACATGACCACCGCGTATCATGGCAAAGCTGAGTGAAGAGTCGAAGAAGGAAGAACCAGCTATGGTTGTGACCGTTTGTTTTCCTGCATTGATAAGATCAGGGTCAGCTTTACCTTTTTCAGGAAAGGGCCCTATACCCAATAATCCATTCTCCGACTGCAGCACAACTTCTATGTTTTCGGGAACAAAATTGGCAACCAAAGTTGGGATACCGATGCCAAGATTTACATAATAACCGTCTTTCAGCTCCTGGGCAGTTCTTTTTGCTATTCCGTTTTTATCCAGACTCATTTCTTAAGTTTTTGATTTTAATATTACCCACGTACTGTTTCAAACTCAATTCTTTTCTCGTAATCAACTCCCTGGAATATTCTTTGAACAAAAATTCCGGGTGTATGGATTTCGTTGGGATTAAGTTCACCCGCCTGAACTAATATTTCAACTTCGGCAATGGTAATTTTACCCGCCATCGCCATAACTTGATTAAAGTTATTGGCTGTTTCACTGTAAATCAGATTGCCCATGGTATCGCCTTTCCATGCTTTTACAACGGCAAAATCAGCCGTAAGGCCATATTCGAGCAAATGCATTTTCCCATTGAATTCTCTTGATTCCTTGCCCTCTCCCACTTCGGTTCCATAACCTGCTGGTACATAGAAAGCAGGAATCCCTGCCCCGCCGGCTCTAATGCGTTCGGCCAACGTGCCCTGAGGGACCAAATCCACCTCCAGCTCACCAGACAAAAGCTGACGCTCAAACTCCATGTTTTCACCAACATAGGATGATATCATTTTCTTGATCTGATGTTTCCTGAGTAATAGTCCAAGTCCAAAATCATCCACCCCGGCATTATTCGAAATACAGGTTAAATCAGTCAATTCGGAATCTACAAGAGCATTGATAGTATTTTCAGGAATACCACATAAACCAAAACCGCCAAGCATAAAAGTCTGTCCGTTTTGCATTCCTTCTATAGCCTCTTTTGCATTCTTTACTACCTTATTCATACGCTTAATATTTATTCCTTACCAAATTATTACTTATTCCTAAAATTCTCATATCAAAAACTATCTGGCTAGCAACCAATAAGCCTTGAGATCACCAGGCGTTGTATTTCTGAAGTGCCTTCGCCAATTTGAAGCAAACGCTGGTCGCGATAAAATCTTTCAACGGCATAATCCTTCATCAGTCCATATCCACCATGCAATTGAACAGCTTCGTCAGCAACCTCTCTGGCAATTTCCGAACAATAAAGTTTCGACATTGCGGCCTCCTTAGCGTAAGGTTTTTCATTGTCTTTCAACCAGCAGGCTTTATAAAGAAGGTTTCTTGCCAGTTCGATTTTCATGGCCATATCAGCTAGTTTGAAAGCATTTATCTGAAACTTCGAAATAGGACTTCCAAATTGTTTGCGTTCTTTAGCGTAGTTCAGTGCCAGTTCATAAGCTCCCTGGGCACATCCAAGGCCCATTGCAGCAATAGACAGACGTCCGCTGTCGAGGGTTGAAAGCATAATTCTAGAGCCTTGGCCAACCTGTCCAAGCAAGTTTTCTTTAGGAACCCGGCATTCATCAAAAAAAAGCTCAGAAGTATCAGAAGCACGCCACATCATTTTCCCATGCATGCTTAGCTGTTTGAATCCCTCAGTTCCACTTTCCAGCAAAATGGTGGTGAAACCTTTTTTGCCATTCTCATCGCTTGTTACTGCCTGAACTGTGCACCCTTTCGATATTCTGGTTGAACCGTTGGTAATAAACACTTTGGATCCATTGATAATCCATTCCTCACCCTCAAGTTTGGCAGTGGTTTTGGTTCCCCGCGAATCGGATCCTGCACCAGGTTCGGTGAGGCCAAAACTCCACAATGCATTTCCTGTGCATAACTGTGGCAGGTATTTCAACTTCTGACTTTCGGTACCATTCTCGTAAATAGGACCTATACCCAGAGAATTATGGGCAGCCAGAGTTGCTGCCTGTGACCCGTCAATACGGGCAATTTCTTCAACTGCTATGATGTAGGAAAGCGTATCCAGTCCCTGCCCGCCATATTTTTGTGGCAGGTTCATGCCGAATAAACCGAGTTCCCCCATTTTCTTTGTCAGATCGTAGGAAAACACGGCTTTTTCATCCAGCTCTTGAGCTACCGGCTTAATCTCACGTTCAGCAAAATCTCTCACAGATTCCCTGATCATGTTCTGTTCTTCGTTCAAATCAAAATTCATATTTTTTTCTTGAATTTATTCTTTGTCAATCATCTCAAGGTAAACCAATTGCGTGTCAACATCCACCATATCTCCTTCTTTCACAACTACTTGTTCAACAATCGCAGCATTTTCTGCCATAATATTGTTTTCCATTTTCATTGCTTCAACAACGAGCAACACAGTTCCCCTTTTCACTTTATCCCCTGCTTTTACATTCACTTTGATAACTTTTCCGGGCATGGGTGAAAATAAATTGCTGATTCCGTCTCCCCGGATAAGGCTTGTAAAGTCTTCTTCCATGTTCAGCATATCCAGGCGCTTCATTTGATACAAGCTTCCATTTAATGATATCCAGGCTGTTCCTTTTTCGTCCATTGAAATATGTGCGCGGTGCTTAATGCCATCAACTTTGAAGATTATTTCGTTATTATTCTCTGCAAGTATTTTAACTGAAAAACCAACATCTTCATAATAAATTTCAAGTTGATCTTCCTGTTTGTTATTAAAAATCAATGAATGCTTTTCGTCGAATATTGAAAATTCCAGCTGCATTCTGTTTCGCCAATATCCAATCTCAGACCAGGTATTTGGGGTGTTTTTGCTACTCGTAAAACGAAGACTGAATAAGGCAAAAGCAATCAGCGGAACCGACAGTTCAGATTTGGATTGCTGAATCCGGTTTAAAATTTCAACAGAATGTTGATCACAAAATTTCGTGGACAAATCATTTTCCCGAAAAGCCCTGTGTTCAAGCACACCCCTGAGGTACTCAATATTGCAGTGGATACCGTGAACCATATAGTTTTGTAAAGCTGAGATGCACCGCTTGGAGGCAATCTCACGGTTTTCACCCCATACGATCATTTTACTGATCATGGGGTCGAAGAAGCTGAGAATGGTGCTTGCCTGTTCAATGCTTGAATCAACGCGGATATTATCTCCCTTCGGAGGAACATAAAGTGTAAGTTTGCCCGGAGAAGGCAGGAAATTGTTGGCCGGATCTTCGGCGTATATCCTGCATTCAATGGCGTGTCCATTTTGCCGCAGTTCCTCTTGTTTCAGCCTGAGCTGATTGCCGGCAGCAACTAAAATCTGCTCTTTAACCAGGTCTATACCAGTTACCATCTCTGTAACCGGATGTTCAACCTGGATCCGTGTATTCATTTCAAGAAAATAATAATTCAGGTTCTTGTCAACAAGAAACTCAATGGTCCCGGCACTGTTGTAATTGATTTCCCTGGCAATCCGCAGGGCTGACTCGCTCATCTTTTGCCTGATTTCAGGCGTTAAAGTTGGCGAAGGAGATTCTTCTATAATCTTCTGATACCTCCTCTGGATGGTGCATTCTCTTTCAAAAAGGTGAACGATGTTGCCAAAATTATCGCCTAATACCTGGAACTCTATGTGACGGGGTTGTTCAATATATTTTTCGATATAAACAGTGGGGTCGCCAAAATAATTTTTTGCTTCACGGCTCGTTGATTCCAACGTGTTTTCGAGATCTGTAATATCCTGGACTATCCGCATACCCTTTCCACCACCTCCTGCTGCCGCTTTTACGAGCAAAGGGCAGGGGATGGAAGAAGCATTTTTCAATAAAAATTCAGGATTTCCGGTGATGCCTTTGATCATCGGAACATCCAGTCTTGCCACAAAATCTCTTGCTTCTATTTTATTGCCCATCAAGCTAATAGCTCTGGCATTAGGCCCGATGAAAATGATTCCATTTTTATCACAGGCTTTTACAAACATTGGATTTTCAGCCAAAAAACCATAGCCCGGATGAATGGCATCACAAACCGCCGACCTGGCTATTTCAATAATTTTTTCAATGTTGAGGTAAGTTTCAGACAAGTCTTGTTGACCAATACAAAAAGCTTCATCGGCAATCCTGACGTGCATCGACTCGCTATCGACAGATGAATAGACGGCTACCGTCCTTATCCCCAGTTCCCTGGCGGATCGTATTATTCTTACAGCAATTTCACCGCGGTTGGCAACCAGTATTTTATTAAACAGCTTCATTCATCATCTTTAAATAATTTTGATTCAATTTTGAACTCAATCTATGGCCCAGTTTGGCTTTCTTTTTTCAAGAAAAGATGCCATTCCTTCCTGTCCTTCCGGCGATACACGTAATTCTGAAATCATTTTGCTTGTATAATCCAATGTTTCAACCATGTTATGCTGCTCACACACTAAATGCCCGATCAATTCCTTAGTTGCTCTTACTGCATTGGGGCCATTACTTAGAATTTGTTCTTTAATTTTCTCCAGTTCTATTTCCAATTCATTTTCGGCATAAGAATGATTCACAAGTTTCCATTTCAATGCTTCATCAGCCTTAAACTGCTTTCCTGTGATCATTAGTTCCCTGGCCCCATATTCCCCGATCCGCCGGATGATAAATGGAGCAATGGTAGCCGGGGCAATACCAATTTTCACTTCGCTGAATGCAAAAACAGTATTAATGCCGGCTATCACTATATCGCAGGCAGCAATTAAGCCGTTGGCTCCACCGAAACAGGCCCCATGTACAACGGTAATAGTTGGAAGCTTGCATTCATATATTGTGCTGAACAATTGTGCCAGTTTAATGCTGTCTTTAAGATTTTCATCCGGGCCATAATTGGCAATATTTTTCATGTAATTCAGATCAGCACCAGCACAAAACGATTTCCCCTTTCCTCTTAGAATGATCAGCCTTAGATCTTCCACATCAGAAAAACCGTGAAAAACCTGGGTTAGCTCGGCTATCATTATATCATTCATCGCATTATGCAAAGCTGGCCTGTTAAGCCAAACGGTGCGGACCTTGTTGCTCTCTTCTACTTCAATAGTTTGGTATATCTTCATATAATTTTCTTAATTACATCCTGAAAACCCCAAAATTCTGTTCCGGATATTTTTTATTCAAGGACACGGCTATGCCCATTGCAATCACTTTCCTGGTATCAACAGGGTCAATAATGCCATCATCCCATAACCTGGCAGTACTGTAATAGGCCGAACTTTCTTTTTTGTATTTGTCTAAAATGGTTTTTCTTAATTTTTCTATTTCGCCTTCAGGAGGTTTAATCCCTTTGCTCAAATACTGATCAATCTTAACGGTGGTCAGCACAGTGGCCGCCTGATCACCGCCCATAACGGAAATTTTGGCGTTAGGCCACATCATTAACAACCGTGGATTGAAAGCCCTGCCTGCCATTCCGTAATTTCCTGCACCAAATGAACCTCCAAAAATTACAGTGAATTTTGGAACATTAGCATTAGAAACAGCATGAACCATTTTTGCACCGTCTTTCGCTATTCCTCTTCTTTCAAATTCCTTCCCAACAATAAAACCGGTAATATTTTGTAAAAAAACCAGTGGGATTTTCCGTGATGTGCATAGCTCAATAAAATGAGTCACTTTCAATGCAGATTCTGAAAAAAGAACGCCAAAATTCGCAATGATCCCAACCGGGTAACCCATGATGTAAGCAAAACCCGTAACAACTGTTGGTGCATATTTTGTTTTAAATTCCTGGAAACGGCTTCCGTCGACAATGCGCATGATCACTTCGCGGGGGTCAACCATTTTACGTAAATCAACTGGCGCAATTCCATATAATTCCTGCGGATCGTAAGCCGGCTCTTCGATTGCTATGGTGTCAAGAGATTGTTTCTCCCGGTGTTCAAGATTTTCGAATATATTCCGGCAAATTTGAAGGGCATGTAAGTCATTTTCAGCAAAATGATCTGCAACACCTGAAATAGAAGCATGTACTTCGGCACCACCCAGTTCTTCGGCAGTTACTTCTTCTCCAGTTGCTGCTTTTACTAAAGGCGGCCCGCCCAGGAAAATAGTTCCCTGCTCTTTTACAATGATTGTTTCATCACTCATAGCCGGAACATAAGCCCCGCCTGCAGTGCACGATCCCATGACAATAGCAATCTGTGGAATTCTTTCAGCAGACATTTTTGCCTGGTTATAAAAAAACCTGCCAAAATGGTCACGATCAGGAAAAACAGTATCCTGTTCAGGAAGAAAAGCCCCTCCTGAATCAACCAAATACACGCAAGGCAGATGATTTTCCATAGCTATTTCCTGGGCACGCAAATGCTTCTTAATTGTGTACTGCATGTAAGTGCCACCCTTGACTGTTGCATCATTTGCAATGATGACAGTTTCTTTACCATGAATTACGCCGACACCCGTGACAATTCCGGCTGAAGGAAATCCATTTCCATAAAGATCGAACGCAGCCAGAGGCGAAAGTTCAAGAAAAGGGGTGTTCAGGTCAACCAACAAATTGATCCTTTCACGAGCAAGAAGTTTGCCCCTCCCTTTATGTTTTTTTATTGATTCAACAGTGCCACCTGATGTGCTTTGGGCTATTCTTTCTTTGAATTGACTCATCAATTTCAAAAACTCTTTTTTATTGTTTTTGAAATCATTTGAGGCGAGGTCAATTTTGGTGTTGAGCTTAAACAATATAGTAAGAATTAAGTATATATTTATTAATGAAAATGTCCTTCCTACACCTGTCCATAAAGTTGTAATTTATGCAAATATATCGTTACTTTCAACAAGGAAATCTGAATTATCTGATTAATAGTGGCATAAACAAAATTGGATGCCGGAAAGTGTAATTATTGTTTAATGAAAGCCGAAAAATATTGAACTATCCTAAAAAAGTTACCATTGGAGACATAACTGTTCGCGATGGTTTTCAGCACGAAGAGAAATTTATACCTACTAATGCAAAATTATGGCTTGCTGAGGAACTGATGTTATGTGGTTTTAGACACTTGGAAATCACAAATTTTGGTAATCCTGTCGGCATGCCGCAATTCAAAGATGCTGACGATTTGTTCAAAAAAATAAGGAATAGCAAAAGAATTATAGACAAATTAGCTGATGTAAGCCTCACGGCAGTTACTATACGTGAAAAGGCTATTGAAAGAGCTATTCAGGCAAAACTCGATGGATATGGCCCTGACCGGATTTTGCTTATGGTTTCGACCAGTGAATCCCACCACCAGAAAAATTCGGGGCTTTCCCTGAAGGATTATTGGAAAATGGCAGAGGAATATATTCCAAAAGCCAGGGCGGCTGGCTTGAAGGTGAATGGCACTGTAAGCACTATCTGGGGATGCCCTATTGAAGGGCCGACGGACATGAACGATGCAATTGACTTTGCAAAAAGGTGGCTTGATATTGGCGCAAATGATGTTGAACATGCTGATCATGATGGATCGGCCTCACCAGACCGGGTTTACAGATATTATTCAATGTTGATGGATAAAATGGACAATCCTCATAAACACATTGTGCATTTTCATACTACCCGTGGCTGGGGACTGGCAAACATTCTTGCGGCACTGCAGGCAGGAATGACTAATTATGAATCAACGATGGGAGGTATCGGCGGGCAGCCAGCAAATATTGTCGACGGAGTACCCGTGTCGGGTACCGGTGCCTATTACTACAAAGAACCTTTAAATGTCGGGCTTGTTACCACTGAAGATATGGTGGTGATGATGGATGAAATGGGAATTGAAACTAACCTTGATATCGACCGCATTCTCGAAACCGGAAAAATGGTGGAAAAAATAGTGGGAAGAAAGCTGCGATCGGAATGCATCCACCAGGGCAGGATCCCGAAAAACTTATCGGGCAGGGAATAACTTCCCCCACTGATTATGGTAATTATTCTAAACCATCACTTATCACAATTACCTCCGCATAAGCATTAAGCCTGGATTTTTTTATGAGACAGGAAGATAAATCAATAGATAATGTTCCATTGTTGAGTTGATATTTTAATGGCCTCTTTTTCGGATCAGCAAGCATGTATACAGTTTTAACCTTATCCAAATGCTGGCCGACTATTTTATCCATGCCAGGGATATTCACTTCCTGACCGGTCCAATTTAAAACATGGACGAACAACTTGCCAGGCTTAATCGTCATCCGGATGTTTTCAGGCGGGTCAAGCGGTAGTCCATCTGCTCCGTATATACTTGTACCATATTCATCTAACCAGGATCCCATTTCTTTCAGAATATCTACGGCTTCCGGAATAATAATCCCTTTCCCGTTAGGCCCCACATTAAGAAGATAGTTCCCCCCTTTGCTCACAATCTCAATAAGATTATGAATCGCATCCTGCGGGCTCATGAAGCTATCCCGTTCGGAATATCCATAGGAAAACCCCAGCGTACCAGGATTTTCCCATCCGCCTGCCTGGTATCCTCCGGGTGTTTCATTGTCGCCTTTGGAACCATAATCTCCGTTGTATGATCCCACGAAGTTGCTGATCCGGCTGTTAATTAAACAATTGGGTCTGTTAGTATGAATAATGGAATCGAGTAAGGCAACTTCTTCCTGGGTTTTTAAGCCAATTCCATCAAACCAAACGATATCAATAGGATATTTAGTAACCAGCTCCGTGACCTGTTTCACGGCATAATTTTTAAAGTAGCTGTTATGCCAGCTTTCCATCCTTCCTGATTTGTTCTCCGGATAATCCCAGAAATTGCACTGTTTGTAATGCTCATCACAGGCGGCATCAGGATGATGCCAATCCCGGTCGACCGAATAATAGATGCCGAATTTAATACCTGCTTTTTGACAAGCTTCGGCAAGTTCACCTACCGGATCTCGACCAAATTGAGTCATATCCACAATATTATAATCGCTGACCAGCGATTTGTACATGGCAAATCCATCGTGATGTTTGGCCATCATAACCATGTATTTCATTCCGGCATCTTTTGCGATCTGCACCCATTTTTCTGCGTCAAAATCGACAGGGTTAAATGCCCGGATCAGGGAATCATATTCAATATTAGGAATGCCCCGAAATTTTATCCACTCGGAATAGCCTCCTTCATAAACTCCTTTCCAGTATCCACCAGCCTGGGCATATGCTCCCCAGGTGATCATCATTCCAAATCGTGCATCGAGCCACCACTCCAGGCGATCTTCTTTGGTAACTTGCTGACAGGCAGCCTTCATGCTTCCTTGTAAGAATAATGCCAGACATAAAAACAAGATTAAAATATTTCTCATAATCAGAATAACAATTTAGTTTATTATCAATAGTATCAAAGGTTTATAGAAAGAACCTGTTTTTTGAACCACTATTTTTGAAAAGGCTTTCATGTAAATTGATATTAAATTTTACACCTAAGGATTTGGACCGGCCCGAGTAAACCCGATTCCTTGATATCCCCGTAACTATTGTTAATCAGGTTGGCAATCCTGATTCTGATTTCATTCTCACCCGGTTTCAGGGCTGAAGTGATATTAAAGACATAGGGTCCCCACATTTTGGAACCTACTGATTTCCCATTTACCCATACCTCTGCCACATGGCAAACTTTGCCAAGGTCGAGAAACATTTGTTCTCCAAGCTTATCGATAATTACTGATTTGGTATAATCCATCAGGCCGCTGAATTTTTCCAGGCCCCAGACTTTCCAGTCTTCCAAAGGTTTTGCCACACCGGTAGCAAATCGCGGGGGCGGAGCCGTTGGAAATTCCACGGCAGGCTGAATCTCAGGATCATATATTACTTTCCATGCTCCGGTCAGAGTCGTCAGGATTTGACTTTCTGCTTTTTCACTGACCGTATTAACTGGAGAATCAGGATCAAAAACCAGCCAATAGGCTTCGAGTGGCTTGAATGTTAGGTTGATATGGCTGTCATCAGCGCTTTCAACAGAAGTAACAGGCCGTATTTCTCCGGTTTCGCAATCCCAGATGGATGCACCGCCCTTAACCCCATCGATTTTCACTTCGCACACCTGCTTCTGGTCATTGTTATTTACCAGCCAGAAAAAATCTTTTCCATCGATATGTCGGTGCTGCTGAAGCATTGGAAAGACTCCTGAAATAAAGCTCACCGGACTTTCCAAACCGGATGAAGGTTTGTCAATATTCTCCTTTAAGCCATTGGGGCAATAAACAAAACCGGGTGTGGCTATTAGAACCTCCATCAATTTTCTCATTTTTGGATCGTCCATACCATTCTCGGCAGAGGCGCCGGGTAGCTGAGCTAATGCGTACACCCGTCCGCCGGATTTTGCAAAATCAACGATTTTTTTTGCTGTTTCAAGAGTCAAAATCTCTATTTGTGGTAGCACAATGGTGCCAAAGGCGAACTCACCGTATAGCAGCTTCCCCTGTTTCACTTTCATCTGTTTCAGATAGTAGCGATCGCCTACAAGAAACTCTATCCTGGAATTGGTGAGATCGTCTATTGCCTTTGCATAAACCTTGTCTGTTTCATTGATACGGGTTGCATTAGGCCGGTTTTCGTTAAAGGTCCACATACCGTTAACATCCAGTAAAGGGGCATCTGCCAGGATCCAGCCTGTTTCCATGGGATTGTATAGTAAAACATCCGGCACCGTCGATCCCATCGAATTGATGTAACTGGCGCGACGGGTAAAGTCGGTCCAATGATGCAACCAGGGAAACATGGGGTTTTCATTGTACCAATCTGGCGGCCAGGGATTTCCCTCTAACTTCCTTGTGGTGAAAACGCCGTGTGGGATGACATGACTTACACCCCAGGCAGTGAATGCATTGACGCTTTGCTTTAATAATTCAGGTGTAAAGGTCCCCCATTTACCCATCCCCGGCTCAAAATCTCCGGCGCCAAGAACTTCACTTGCAAATCGAACATTTTCAAATTCCGAAACCGATTGAGCCTCTTTAAAATCATGCACCCTCAGAGCTTTTAGCCCCAGGCAATCCTGACCGGGCATGGTAAGCGATCTGAGGATTTTCATGTGGTCACCTACGCAATTCAGTTGGGGCTGAATCCCTTCTTCCCAGACATGTGCAGTAGTGTACATTCCGCGCTGCTCATGCCAATTGGTCACTGTGCGAAAATTTCCTGCATAAAGATCAGAAACTGCGTCGAACCATTGCCATCGGGTTTTTGCGTATTGCCCTTCAACGTCCAGATCCAACATCAATGGCAAACTTATGCGAATATCCTCCCCATACCTTTCGAGAATAAGACTGTCGAGGGAACCCGACCAAGCCAGCTGCCAGCCATAGTCTCCTTCGTGATCGATGAAATCGCCAGGAATTGATTTGCCCAGCTTTTCCCCCAGACGTTGATTATAGGGCTCCAGGGCCACATTTATAAAAACACCACCCAGGCGCGAATCTATGCTGTTACATTGTTGACCATCTGCAGCTCCAGGATGGAAATACTTGTTAAAGACATAAATACGCCACATAGGCCCCTCGGGGACTTGCCATGAAAAGGGATCTCCGGATCCAATTAGCTGAAGAGTAGAACTTCTGATCTTGGCTGGTACAAATGGTTCAGCATTGCTCAGCGAACTCCATGGACCTTCTCCTGCATCAGCTATTTCAAGGGCCGGCTTCCAGCTGCCCTCGTAATAATCCGATTGTTCCCATGCTTTGCCGGGCGACAGGGAAGTAAGCCAGGTCTTGCCTGTTCTCAAATCAAGGGATTTCCCATCTTCCAGATTGATCCTGATACCAGCGATCAGTCCAAAAGGGCCATCCAAATTTGAAGCTTCAACTGCCAGCAGGTTTTTTCCGGGATTCAGTACCTGGGTTATGTCTAAAACAATAGGTTTTTCCCAGTCTTCGTTTTCGCCAATACGCTGACCATTGCAATAAAGTATAAATGAATTGTCGGCTGAAATTTTAATACTTGCCCCGGATATTTTAGTTCCTTCAGGGATCTCAAATGAATACCGGAACCAGCATTTGTGTTCTTTTTCTATCCCATCCGTGTCCCAGATCCATTGTCCGAATTGTGGACCAGGGGGTAAAACTTCCACGGGTTTATCCAGTTGCGCCGCCACTGCAAAAAAGGATTCCGGAATCTCCATTGTTGTTCCTGACTCCGCCTCCATGATCTGCCAATTGAGCGACTCAGCCCGGAGCTCCGGATATTGTTTAAGCACCCGGCCATTTGCCTGGAAACTGGGCCACCAGTATTCATCGCAATACCCCAGATATTTGTTTTGTTTCTCCGCCTCGGAAAGCGCTGCTTCAAAGGAATTGAACCAGGGATCTCCCAACCACTCCTCGTCGGGCAGACTCGGAGTACCCCCCATCGAATGACGGGCATGGGCATACCCGGGATTAAAGCCCTGAGACCCCATTACCCTCGCCATCTCGGCCATTTTATCCGGATTCAGGGGCTCATCCCAGAACCAGAAGATGAATGGGGCATAGATCATGTCGGGGTTGCTGAAATTTTTCTGCAGCAGATCAAATTTGACCGGCCGACGCTGGCCAAAATTTGCGGGGTTATCAGCATTGCGTGAATCCTGTTTAGAGGAGGTGTCAGAAGAACAACCAACAAGCGATGCCAGGAAGAGAGATAAGAAAAATCTAAAAAATATTCTGCTGGTAGTCTTCATAGTATATTGATCTCCTTAATGGCAGCAGCAGCAGCTCTTTCAACAACATTGCGGTGAGTTTTCCGGGTGGCAGCCTCTTTAAGGAATGCCAGTTGCCTTTTACTTCCGGTTTTCCCAATGGAGCGGAGAGCTTCTGCCTGTACAACATAACTATCATCAGACTCGTAAACTTTTTTGAAGAACTTTATCAGCGAAGGATCATTCAGGTCTCCAAGAATGCGAATAGCCGACTGCCTGACTTTCGAGTTCTCATCCTTAATGGCACCTTTTATCAGATCCAAATGATCCTTAACGGCATATTGTCCAAGCTTTACTAATGCGGCCTGGCGAACGGCCCAGAAGGAATCGTCAGTAGCCCGTTTCGACCATTCTGCTTTGGTGACCGGATCTTCACTATAAGATTTTAACTCGTTAACAGCCCATAACCGACCTATGACATCATCATTTTGGGCCTGAAATATTAATTCCTGTAGTGATTTATTAAATGTCCACTCTTTGAGCAGGTAGTTTCCTTCATCAAACCTGACCAGAAGAGGTTCGGAGTCAAAGGCAAAATCGAAAATCTCCATTTTGTTCTTTAGCCAGACTTCCTTAACAATTTTGTTATCAGAAAAGGTAAATCCGAGGTTCACTGGTACAGTATAGATCGGTACCCCCGGAAGGGAATCCTGTTTTTGTAAGATCTTAATAATAAGGGTTTTTCGTGATTCATCCCAGGCCTTGGTTACCTCAAAAACAGCATGACCCGGACTGAAAATGTACTGTTCAAAGAACCAGTCCATATTCTTTCCGCTCACTTCTTTCACGGTCTTCATAAAGTCATGCGTATCGACCGGTTTGAATTCATTCTCATGTAAAAAGGTACTGAGAACTCTGAAAAAAGTATCATCACCCAGAATATATCTCAAGAGGTGCAGGACATTAGCTCCTTTGGGATAGGTATGGCTGTCGAAATTATCTCCTGGATTGTTGTACCTGTTGAATACAATTGGCCGGATATATCGGTTATGAGCCTCATTCAGGTATTGATTTTTCTTACCCAGCAAATCATAGGCACCTGCATCCTCGCCATATTCATTCCGGGTGTACATATAATCAGAATAGGTTCCGAAGCTCTCATTCAGCCAAGTGTGCTCCCAGCTTCTCAGTGTAATTAAATCGCCCCACCACTGATGGGCAATTTCATGCGCTATAATCCTTTCGTAGGAAAAATCCTTTTCGGCATTTTTATCCGTCACTGCACCTTCACCCAATAGAGTTGCAGAGGTAGCTTCGGCTCCTCCTCCCATATAGGGCGATATTACCTGGTCGTATTTTGCCCAGGGATACTCATAATTATATAACTTATTGAAGAAACTGATCATGTGCGGAGTTTTCTTGAAAGAGTTCCGTGCATCCTCTGCATGATAATGATATACCCAATAATCGATTGGCAGAGATCCCAGCGAATCTTCTATGACTTCAAAATCTCCGATACTTAAATTGAACAGATAGGTTGAGTGTGGCAGCTCCTGGCTCCAGTGCCAGGTTTTTGTTTCTTTGGCAGCATCTTCGCTAACTCCAACCAGCCGGCCATTCGACAATACCTTATTTTCTTTCCTTACAGTAACTATCATTTCGTCGGTAACCTTATCGTTGGGATAGTCATAACAGGGTACCCATTGATGCAATTTATTCGGAAAGCAATCCGAAGATGCCATCTTCGGGTTCGTTGGTGTTTCATCAAAAAACCGAAGGCCCAATATCGGTTGATCAAGCTTGTAGCTGACCGTAAATTGAATAGTATCTCTATGGCTATAACTCCTGTTGAAATTGATAATTACCTGATCATCTGTTTGCTCAAAGGGAAGGGCTTTCCCATGGCTGTCGGTCACCTTGATGACAACAAGGAATTCGGCATCAAGCATACACTTATCCAAACCGTTGTTTAGCGGGCTCATAGTGATCTGATTATCACCGGTCAGCGACTTTTTATCCAGATCAACATTCAGGCTGATCTTATAGTGAATGGCATCAAACTCCCGGGACCTTTCGTGCTGAACAGGCCGCTGGTAAATATCAGCCGTCTGTGCATTGACTATTTGCGACAGAAGCACAAGGCAAATAATTAAAATCTTTGTTTTCATGTGTATATAATTTTGTAAACTATTGAAATTCAGTAAAATAAAAAAACA
>CAYXJR010000015.1:0-64390 GCA_964465145.1 uncultured Porphyromonadaceae bacterium
CAACGCCAGCGTTGACATGAAGAACAAACAGGTCGTTTATAAAAATTTTGTCAATATCGGGATTGCCGTAGATACTGAGCAGGGATTGTTGGTTCCTGTAGTAAGGGATGTTGACAAAAAAAACCTCACCCAGCTCTCCGTTGAATTAGGACAGCTTGCTGAAAAAGCCAGGAACAGAAAACTTACCAGTGAGGAGATGCAGGGAGGGAACTTCACTATTTCTAATTTAGGAGGGATAGGAGGAACCTCTTTTACTCCGATTGTCTATCCTAACCAGGTTGCCATCCTGGGAGTATCGAAATCAAGCATGGAGCAGGTCTTCCGTGATGGGGAGTTTGTGCCGGGCAATATGCTCCCCCTCTCTCTGAGCTATGACCACCGCCTTATCGACGGTGCCGACGGGGCCCGCTTCCTGAGATGGATCTGCGAAGTCCTTGAACAACCATTCACCTCATGGCTTTAAAAACTGAATAATCTTATGAGCGACATAAAACAACAGGAAGTAGTGATTATCGGTGCCGGCCCCGGAGGATACCGGGCAGCATTTATGGCGGCCGACCTCGGAATGCAGGTCACTCTCATTGATCCCCAGGCTTATCCCGGAGGTGTTTGCCTCTACCGGGGATGCATCCCCACCAAAGCACTGCTGCACCTGGTAAAGGTGAAGGAGGAAGCGATGAAGGCTGAACAGTGGGGACTTAGCTTCGGCGAACCAAAAATCGACCTGCAGAAAGTAAAAAGCTGGAAGGAAAGCGTGGTAAAGCAACTTACCAGCGGACTGGGACAACTAACTAAAGCTAGAAAGATAAATTATATCAGGGGCTGGGCCAGTTTTGTGGATCAGAATAACCTGGAGGTAAAAACTAATGATAAGGGAACAGAACAGATCAACTTCAAAAATCTTATAATAGCCACAGGGGCAATACCAATAAAACTTCCATTTATTGAAGAATATACCCAGCGGATCATGAACGCCGAAATTGCCCTGGATCTAAATTCAATACCCAAAAAACTCCTTGTAATAGGAGGCGGTTATATTGGGATGGAGTCCGCAACTATATATAAGGGATTAGGTTCAGAAGTTACTCTGGTTGAGGCCATGCCCGGCATTATGCCCGGAATGGATAAAGAATTGGTTTCTATATACATGCGCCAGAACAAAGAGCTGTTTGCAGAGATGTTTTTTGAGACCCTGATTACCGGACTCAAAGAATCAAAAACCGGAGTCAGGGCCAGTTTTATGAAAACAGACGGAGAAACATTCGACAAGGATTTTGATGCTGTTCTTTTATCCATTGGCATGAGTCCAAATACTGCCAGCCTGGCTCTTGACAAAGCCGGTGTTGAAACAGATGAAAAAGGATTTGTCAAAGTTGATGAACAAGGCCGTACTAACATAAATCAAATTTTCGCTATTGGTGATGTAAGCGGCGGAGCTCTCCTGGCTCATAAAGCCAGTTATCAGGGCCGTATCGCCGCCGAGGTTATAGCCGGCAAGAAAGCCGCTTTTGATGCCAGGGCTGTCCCGGCAGTAGTTTACACCAATCCGGAAATTGCAGTTGCCGGCCTTACTGAGATAGAGTGCGGGGAAAAAAATATCCCCTACCGTACAGTCAAATTTCCCTGGGCTGCATCTGGCCGTGCCATCGCTAATGGTGATTCAGCCGGCCTGACAAAACTTATTGTTGAAGAGGGAACAGAGCGTATCCTGGGAGCTGGGATCGTAGGTAAAAATGCAGGCGACCTGATCTCAGAAGCAGTCCTGGGCATCGAGATGGCTGCGCGTGTCAGTGACATTGCCCTCAGCATCCATCCCCACCCAACAGTTTCAGAAACACTAATGGAAGCCGCAGAACTATATTACGGACATCCGGTTCATGTGGCACCGCCACGGAAAAAGTAGATTGGTGGATTGGTAGACTGATTTACAAGCCTACAAGTCAACAAGTCTACCTCCATTCCGGAAGCCTTCCTGGAGTAAGCGGGGCTCCTATTTCACCGAGTTTTTTATCCATCTGCTCAAATTCGCTCATCAGAGCATTAGTCTTGCGATATAATGGACGAAATTCTTCAGCGGCGATATCATACTGTTGTTTGGCACTTCCCGGGATATCCGAAAAATTGCCATACAGGCCATACAATGCAGTACCTGCACGCTGCCGTAAAGCAACATCTCCATCCAGGTCGAGTCTACCGGGTGTGCGATCTCCGTTCATTATCATTTGCAATTCTTTTACCTTATCCTCCAATGCACGCACCTCGGTCATCAGATCGGCTGCTTCCTGGCCACGGAAAGCTTTGGTAGCAGCTTTATAGGGTGCGATCTTTTTATTCATTTCGCTAATAGCCTGGGAAACAGCGCCAACAGCGCCATTGAGTTCAATTGCCTGCTTCTTGAATGCAATCAGTTGAGCACGGTCACTAGCTGGTAATGTAAGATTATTCAAGGCCTTAATTTCAAAACTCACCGGACCGGCCAGTTCAATTACTTCTCCCTTAACATTCTTTGACATGCTGATCTTATAGGTTCCTGGCAATACCTCAATTCCAGAAGAAGGTAAACCTGAAGTTTCAGAAGCATTTCCCGCACTCACGGAATATGTTGATGGATATTCCATATCCCAGGTGATCTTGTTTAATCCCTCACCCAGGTCTTTCCGTAACTCCCTGATGAAATTGCCCTGATCATCGCTTATAGTAAATATCAAATAAGATGACAATTCATCCTCTTCAGCTTTCCATTGCTCCAAGGAGGGATAAGCAAAAGCCTCTCCATTTTTGAATTTTTCCTTTTCTTCTTTTTGCCGTTCAGATTTCAGGCTGCTAACTCCTTCTTTAACCCAATACTTAATCACAACCCCGTATTCAGGGTTGGGAGCACTGAAATAATCTTCCCCCTGGAATCCTTTTTCACGACTGCCTAATCCGCCTAATGGCAACCATCGATTGAACATAAAAGCATCTTTGATGGCAAGTATATAGCCTTCTTTTTCAGGAAGATCAGCCTTCAGTTCCCTAAGGCCGGCATAATTGTCCAGTACATAGAATCCACGGCCAAAAGTTGCAAGCACCAGGTCATTCTCCCTCTCCTGTATAGCCATGTCGCGTATATTAATAGTTGGCAGGCCCGACTTCATCTGTCTCCACATCTGACCTCCATCCAGTGTTACATAAACTCCGTATTCTGTTCCTGCGAAAAGAATATCAGGATCAACATGATCCTGCTCCAGAGCATACACAGCACCTTCCGGAAGGTCGGCACTGATGCTGACCCAGGTTCTGCCCTTGTCGGAACTTTTGTAAACATAAGGGGTAAAATCACCGCTTTTATGATTGTTGAAGGCAGCATAAACCACATTTACATTGTGCTTATCTGCTATCAGATCGTACACATAGGTATTGGCCGGAACGCCTTCAAAGGTGTTCACCTGCCTCCAATTTGCCCCATCATCTTCTGTAATACTGATCTGCCCATCATCAGTTCCGGCATACAACAATCCTGCCTGAAGCCTGGATTCGTCGAGGGAAACGACAGCTCCATACCTTGAGGTAGATCCGTTTTTTGCAACAGCATCCATAGGCCAAACCTTGCCCATCACCGGGAGAAGATTACGATCAATATTCTGATCCAAATCCTCGCTAATCACCTCCCAGGAATCGCCCCTGTCAGTTGATTTAAAAACCTTGTTTGCAGCAAAATATAATGTTTTATGGTTATGAGGGCTTATCAGTACCGGGGAATCCCAGTTCCAGTTGTATTCTTTCTCCCCTTTTCTTTCCTTGGGTTGGATCGACCTCGATTCGCCGCTTTTCTTATCGAAGCGCTCCAGGTTGCCATGCTGCGACTGGGCATAAATGATATTGGGGTCAACCGGGTCAACAACCGATTCAAAACCATCTCCGGTAACAGTTATAAACCAGTCGGAAGTAACAATTCCATGAGCACTCAGAGTCTGGGTAGGGCCAACCATACTGTAGTTATCCTGGGTTCCGCCCATAACATTGTAAAAGGGGAATGCATTGTCGACACTCACCTTATAAAACTGGGTTACAGGTAGATTAGTAAACATCCTCCATGTTTTTCCCCTGTCGAAAGTTTCATAAACACCGCCATCTGTCCCTTCCATGTGGTGAAGAGGATTCTGAGGATCAATCCAGAGGCAATGGTTATCAATATGTTTACAGCTCTCCCCCCTGTTGGTGAAGGTTGCTCCTCCATCAACCGAAACAAGGGTGTAGCTATTCATAATATACACACGGTTTTCATCCCGGGGATCAGCTATCACCTCCTGGTAATAGTTCCCGCTGGTTGAAGTACTGCTCATTTTCTGCCATGAAGCACCGCGATTGGTGCTTTTATAAAAACCTCCACCTGATCCGTCTTCAACCACTGCATAAATTATTTCAGGATTGGCAGGTGAAATATCCATCCCTATCCTTCCTATATCTCCCTGGGGAAGGCCCTTATTGATCTTGTTCCATGTTGCGCCTGCGTCGGTGGATTTGTATATTCCTGATTCCGGGCCTCCGCCAAGGTAAGTCCATTGCCTCCTCCTCCTCTGGTGAGCCGTGGCATAAATAACATCAGGGTTACGTGGATCCAGATGAACCTCGTTAACACCGGTGTTCTCGCTTATATCAAGCACTTTCACCCATGTTTCACCGCCGTCGGTGGTCTTGTACAATCCCCGGTCGCCTCCGGCGCTCCATACAGGGCCGTAAGCAGCCACATAAACCGTATTGGAACAACGGGGGTCAACTGCAATCATGCCAATGTGTTCTGATTTTTTTAGTCCTGTATTCTTCCAGCTGGCGCCCCCATCAACAGATTTATACACCCCGTCGCCATATGAAACACTTCTTTGGTTATTATTTTCTCCTGATCCTACCCACACTACATTGTGGTTATTGGGGTCCATGGTTACACATCCAATGGAATAAGAACCCTGGCTCTCAAACACAGGCTCAAAGGAAAAACCTGCATTGGTGGTCTTCCAAACTCCACCTGCTGCTGCAGCCACAAAAAATTCACTATGATTATCGGGATTAACAGCAAAATCTGCAATCCTTCCTGAAGTCAGGGCCGGGCCTATTCCCCGAAACTTGAAGGTGTTTAATGATATCCCTTTCAAGGGATCTTTGGATTTTTCCTCTGTTTCGCTTTTTTCTTTTTTCTTTTTTTGTGCATTCACCTCAACACCGGCAAGAATTATAGCCAACAGACATAATAAGATTTTCACGTTAAGTGTTTTCATATGATTTTTATTTTAAGTCAAGAAAGGTAATAATACTGCATAAGAAAAATGGTAAAAGGAATCAAATATTCTATATTTTTAGAAGCAAATCAATACCCTTGTCCCATGTTTAAGAAAATTTTCTATTTATCAGGCCTTTGTTTTTTTGCAGCCATTTTTGCACTGAGTGCGCAAAACAATCAATCCGAACTACCAACGCCGGAATCATTTTTTGGTTTCAAGCCTGGTGCTGACCGGGAATTATTTAATTATCAGCCCCTTATCGACTACATGAAGATTTTGGCTGAAAAATCTGACCGGATTGATATTAAAGAAATTGGGATTTCACCTTTAGGCAAAACCATGTATGCTGTGTTTTTGTCATCTCCAGCCAATATTAAAAACCTTCACAGGCTACAAGAGATTAATAAGACCCTTGCCCTGGATGATCAGATGAGTATTGAAGAACAGGAGAAACTGGTGAAGGAAGGAAGGGTGTTTGTTATGGGGGCATTGTCGATGCATTCAGGGGAGGTGGCGCCCACACAGGCCTCACCGCTGATTGCATACGATCTTGCCACAACCAGCGATCCTGAAAAACTGCAATGGCTGAATGATGTGGTATATATGATGGTGCCGAGTCAAAACCCTGACGGCATGGACATGGTTGTTGACCATTATAAAAAATATAAAGGGACTAAATACGAAGGCAGTTCGATGCCAGGTGTTTACCATAAATATGTGGGACACGACAATAATCGCGATTTTGTTACACTTACTCAGTCAGACAACCTTGCCGTGGCCAGGCTCTATAACCAAAGCTGGTTCCCGCAGGTGATGGTGGAAAAACACCAGATGGGTTCTACCGGCCCGCGATATTTTGTGCCTCCCATGCATGATCCGATAGCCGAGAATATTGACGAGCAGATATGGAGCTGGACCAGGATTTTCGGATCAAACATGGCAAAAGATATGTCGGCCCTGGGCCAGGCCGGGGTATCCCAGCAGTACATGTTTGATGATTACTGGCTGGGGTCAACTGAAACTGCTATCTGGAAAAACGTTATCGGGATGCTCACAGAAGCAGCCAGCGTGAAATATGCCACTCCAGTTTATATAGAAAAAAGTGAACTCAGCGTTGGAGGCAAGGGCTTGGGAGAGTATAAAAAGAGCATAAATATGCCACTACCCTGGGAAGGCGGATGGTGGAGACTGGGGGATATTGTTGATTATGAGCTCTCTTCCACATTTTCCATTTTAAAAACTGCTTCCAAGCACCATGCGGATATTCTTAAATTCCGCAATGATTTATGCAAAAAGCAGGTCGAAACCGGGAAAACACAGGCCCCCTATTATTTTGTCATGCACAGGAAACAAAATGACGAGGGAGAACTGATAGGGATTATCAATTTGCTGAATGAACATGGCGTTGCCGTTTACAAAACTGATAAAGACGTTTTACTGGGATCTAAAATGATTTCTGAAGGGGATTATGTGGTACCACTGGCCCAACCTTTCCGTGCTTTCATAAAAGAAGTCATGGAGAAGCAAAAGTTTCCTGAGAGGCATTACACCCCGGGCGGGGAGATGATACGGCCTTATGATATAACTTCCTGGTCATTGCCCCTTCACAGAGGTGTGGAATCCTTTGAGGTAAACGAAGAATCCGTAGAATTGCATAACAGCCTGAGCAAGATTGATTTTCCGCTGGCCCAGCCAGAATCCATACCTGAATCAGCAAATTCAGTTGTTTTTCCTGCCACCCGAAACGAAAGTTTCAAAGCGGTATTTCAGGCTATGCAAAAAGACATTAAGGTGTACAGGGCTGAAAATCCAGCAACTTCCAATGGAACAGATTTGAATCCAGGGGATTTCATAGTGCAGCTTACAGCAAAAAACCGGGATGAGATGAATACAATCGTTAAGGGTTTATCAGTAAGTCCTAACTATGAAGAAAAATCCATGCCCGATGGCCTGAAAGAATTAAGCCTTCCCAAAATAGCCCTTGTGGAAACTAATTTCCATGATATGGATGCCGGTTGGACCCGCTACATACTTGACACTTACTCTATCCCATTCACGGTTTTGAAACCCGATGAAATAGTTAAAAGTAAACTCAGTTCATTCGATGTGATTCTTTTCCCAAGTAATCAGAAGGATGTCCTGCTCAGTGGCAAAAGAAAGCGTTCAGATCAAACATATAGTGTCCCTGATTACGATCCCAAATATGTTAAAGGGATGGGCAAGGAAGGGCTTGAAAAGCTGTTTAGTTTTATCAATGAGGGTGGAGTTGTTTTGAGTTGGGAGCAGTCGACAGGCCTGTTCATGGGAACTCAAACCATTGAGATAGACAAAGACACTAAAGAAGAGTTCAGCCTACCAGTAAGTGATATCACCTCTTCATTAGTTAAACAGTCCTTATCTGTTCCTGGATCCTTGTTGAGGATCAAGCTTGTTAAGGATCATGCCCTGACTTACGGAATGCCGGAATCCATTGGCGTATTTTCGCAAGGATCACCGGTATTCTCTACCTCTGTGCCCAATTTTGATATGGACCGGCGTGTTATTGCAAGCTATCCGGAAGACAACATCCTCCTCAGCGGCTATGCTGAGAATGAAGAGGCCCTGGCTGAAAAAACTGCCATGGTGTGGCTTAAGAAAGGAAAAGGACAATTAGTTATGTACGGGTTCAATCCACAGTTCAGAGCCTCAACATCCGTTGCCTACAAACTTCTTTTTAATGGTTTATTCCTATAGGAAATCCCGAATATACCGCGACCTACCAGAAATAACTTATTATCATGCTGAATATCGCACTGTTTGGCCCTCCAGGGGCGGGAAAAGGAACCCAATCACAATTCCTGATTAAGAAATACAAGCTGTTTTATATCTCTACGGGTGATCTGCTGAGAAAGGAAATATCAAATAAATCCAGGCTTGGCATTGAAGCTCAGAGCATTATCGCATCAGGGGGGCTTGTCCCCGACGAAATAATCGTCCAGATTATTGAAAAGACAATCACCGAAAATCCGGACGTAAACGGATTCTTATTCGACGGTTTTCCACGAACGCATATACAGTCATACATTCTTGATGGACTGATGATCAAGTTAAATACCTCCCTGAACTGTCTAATCAGCCTGGAAGTACCTGAAACTGTGTCGGTAAACAGACTGCTAAACCGTGGAATTTCTTCTGGCCGCTCAGACGACAATGAAATAGTAATAAGAAACAGGCTGAAAGAATACGATGAGAAAACCTTGCCAGTTCTGAAATACTATAAAGACAAAGGTATCTATCATGGCCTTGACGGGACGGCCAGTATAGATAAGGTCAGCAAAAAGATAGGCAAGATTATCAAAGAAGAACTTAGCAAAAGCCTACTCAATATTGTACTGTTTGGCTACCCGGGATCGGGTCGTGGATCACAGGGTGTAGCCCTGGCGAAGAAGTTCGGTCTGGAATATGTGGCTACAGGCCCAATGCTTGACCAGGAGATTAAGCAGGGGACAGAAACAGGCAAATTGATTCTGGAAATGTATGAGAGTGGAAAACTTGTGCCTGATGAAATTGTGGTTCAGCTCATAGAGAGAAAGCTTGCTAACTCAAAGAATGTTAAAGGATTCATTTTCAAGGGCTTCCCCAGGACTCTTGTACAGTCTTATATCCTCGACGGCCTCCTGAAAAAACATGGAACAGCCATATCAGAAATCATAGAGATTGAAGTTCCCACCCTGGAACTTATAGAAAGGCTTGATGCCAGAAGCAAAACAGACCGCTGCATGCCTTATGATAACAGCACCTCAAAAATAGTAAAACGTCTTCAGGAGCACGAAACCAAAACCGTTCCTGTAATCGAAAAGTACAACCAGCTGCACGGGGTGGTTAAAATTGATGGAATAGAAAATTTTGATGAGGTCTTCAAGAAGATTTGCCAACACATCGAAAATAAATTCAAAATTATTTGATGGGAAGATGGGGAAATAGGGAATTGGGGACGTAGGGACAGGGGACAAAAATAAAGACGCAAGACGCAAGACGTAAGACACCCGTTCCCCGTCACTATTTTGCTATCTCAACAAGGTTATGAATCCTGTCAAAGGCTGATCTTGATCATTAAGTCTAATAAGATAATAGTATGTGCCCATCGACAGATATTCTCCCTGGTATTTCCCATCCCATGGATCAGGATAACCCCTTGGAGATTCAAATACCATATGGCCTTTGGAATCGAAAATCTGTACTACTGCCTCCGGATGGTATTCAATAATCCCGATTGTCCAAAGATCATTAACCCCATCACCATTGGGTGTGAAAGCATTAGGGATATTATAACTCATGTCCAGCTCGAAAGGCAGGTATGTAAAACACTCTCTGGAGTCGGTAATCGTTACTGAATAACTGCCAATACCAATATCTTTCCTATTCGTTCCGGTTTCAAAATTATCCCAAAGTATTGAAAAGGGAGGACTGCCGCCTTTAAGTAGTGTGAGGGAGATATGGCCATCCAGGCAGGAGACGCATGATGGCGAGCCTAATTGATATTTGGTTATAATTTCAGTTGGTTCAGAAATTATTAGGGGAAGATCATAGTTCCTGGCGCAGACTGAATCCTCAAGAACCCGTACTCTATAATAATCTCCGGCCGTTAAATTTTCAAAAGAACCTCCATTGTCGAAATATTCGAGGCCACCATTAATTGAATAGGTATATGTATCTCCCGTTCCCTGGGCAAAGATCTTGATCTCCCCATCCACTTCCCCAAAACAACTGATATCCTTTACGATAACTGAATCGATCCGAATGGAGTCGGGATTGACAAGCTGAATATACATACTGTCCCTGTAGGCACAACCTGCTGTTGATATTTCCAACCAATAAAGTCCTTTTTCTAAAACGGATATTTCTGGTCTGGTTTCGCCGGTACTCCATAGGTAGTTTTCCCCTGATCCTCCCTGCAGCAGCACCGGCTCATTAGTGCACAGGGTCTGATCTTCACCAAGGAAAACCTCTGGATAGGGATGAAAGGTAATACCCAGGGTATCAGTAACTGCACATTGATTAAGATCTATTGCAGTAAGGATCAACTCAGGTGCACTTTCAGTAATCTGGATAGTCCTTCCGGATAAGCCATTGCTCCATGACCAATCTTCATACGAATCTTCTGCTTCGAGGGTCAGTGTATCTCCTTCACATGCGCTCAGGTCGGGGCCCACATCAGGTTTATTGTAGGGTAATACCGGGATTGTTATTTCAGCATAACCCCTGCATTCGTTGCCCTCCTCATCCTGGGTAACACCCATTACCGTATAGGTGGATTCAACGTAGGGCTCCACAATAATCTGCTCTTCCATTGACCCCTCAGGATTGACCCAAATATAATAATCCGCATTTTTGGCTGTAAGGGTTATGGGGGTGCCCGGACATACCGGACCATCTGCTGAGGCAATAATCTCTGTATCCGGCCCTCCGAATTCCTGCACTACTATTTCCACAATTGTATCACAGCCAGTCAATAATGAGCTTACCAGTACCCGGTATAAACCTGCTCCAACATCAAATATTTTGTTTGAGTTATTGTCGGGAAAATCCTCCCACTCAAAAGTATAATCATCCGGATTTCCTTCCGGGACCACGGCTGCCGATCCATTGAGTTTCCCGCACAGCGCTTTTTCGGAAGTAATACCCATCTCTGGCATTGGATAAAATTGAATACCAATTTCATCCGAAAAGGTACAATAGTTAGTGTCTTTTGCATAAAGTATCAAGGGGTTTATACTCTCTGTCAGCTGCACCGAGCTGCCTGTCATTCCGTTACTCCAATTCCAATCGATATATCCTTCGGGGCTATTTATCCAAATAGTATCCCCAACACAGCCACTCAGATCATCTCCCAATTCAGGAATATTAATCGGAGCAACCACAATAGTTATTTCTGCCTCAGTTATACAAGTATCACTCACTGAGATTGAAACTCCCTTAACTCTGTAGGTTGTGGTAACATCCGGACTGACCTTGACCTGGCTACCAAAAAAGCCTTCGGGGATTATCCAGTCAATGAAATCAGCATTTTGGGCGGTAAGAGTAATCTCAGTACGGGGGCATAACAGGCTGTCACTATCAACTGAAGATACTATTCTCACCGTTCCCTGAGCCTCCACGTTTATATCAATTGAGGTCTCACATCCCGTTTGATTTGAGCTGACAAACACACGGTAAACCCCTCCAGCCACATTTGTTATTTTGTTACTGGTTTCCTCGGGAAAATCCTCCCATGAATATGAATAATTTTCAATGGCTCCATTAGGGATAACTGTTGCGGTTCCATTGCTTTCTGCACATTTAGCTTCGGTTGTTTCATACGATAATCTAGGTGGTTGTCTTCGAACTACATATATGGAATCCATAGTTAAACATCCATTGTAATGAGTTACAAAAACTCTGAACATTTTAGCAGAATATTCAGTTCCAGTCATTGGGTTATTGCCAAGTGAATCAACTAAGAGATGCCTATCTCGAGCTGCAGCCTCAACCCAAAAATAAAAGGCCCCGTTACCAGCATCCAGATCAAGGGTTTGACCTGCACAAATTACTGTGTCCTGAGGCCATTTACTTATTGGTGGAGCATATATTGTTAGTTTTCTGGTATAGCTTACAAGAACATTATTTTTTAGGCCTTGTAAAACTACTTTATAATCGCCTGGTTCTGCGAACACATATTCATTAACATAGGCTTCTAAGTCGTTATCCCACCTACGTCCAACGTATCCTACTTGAGCGTTTTCGGCATCATATATTACAAATTGGAATGGAGAGTTCCCAAACTCCCTCGGATTGGTCAGATAAAATGAAGTGACCTCTCCCAAACAAGTATGATTAAAATAAAATTTTTCAGGTTTGACCCCAGTTGGAACACCTGCCGGCAGGCCTAATTCGCTTATTCCTCCTTTATTTGATTCATTGTCAAGGAGGCGGGCTCCAAATTCCACATAATCACAATCAAGATTATTTGGGCTATTAATTACACCCAAATAATCTTGACCTTTAATAGCAACATAAATCTTCCCATTAGGAGCTATTTGCAATGCCCCACAGTTTATTTCGGGATTACTTCTTATAAAACGAACGGTTGCTCTTAATTGGGCATCTGCAACTATTGAAAGATCCCATTGATAAATCCATCCTCCGTCTTTGCTAGTTCCATATAAAAACCTTCCACTAGGGGAAAACTCGACTCCATAGGCCATCCTTGTAAATTTGGTCTTACCATGAGTATCTCCAGCTGGTAAGAAAATCGAGTCTGTAATTACTCCGGTTTCCTTATCGAAAGTATATACACCAAATCTCCTTTCGCCTTCCAGAGCAACGGCTATTTTGTCTCCCTGCATTGAAATTTTCATTTGACCAGATGCACCACCATGACTCCCGTCATCATTAGCGCTATCTTTATGCACCGCGCCAATTGCCTGATCTGATATATGATAAACAGAATCGTCAAGGTTGAAAATTGAGAATACGTTATTGTTATACTGGTGCATTAAAATCCTATATGAAGGAATAGATAAAGTATCATTGACTTTATGCAGAAAAGGTATTGCTGCAAACTTTTCTGTTGAATTTTTCAGGATGCCTTCAAAACCTGTATCATCTGAATAATCATAAATAACTTCCCCCAAAGTATTATTGGTGAAATCTACTATATAATAATTGCCACCATAATTATCTTCATCGGGTGAGGAGATAGATTTTGTTATAAAAACAAAATACTTATTGGGATTTGTTCTGCCAGGCAAGATGGTAACTGCCTGGGTAGAAGCCGAGTCAGCAGATAATCCAGAAGCCATGATTCCATGATACCGGTTCCAGATAGTCATGCCGTCGGAATAAAATAATAAATTTCCAAGGGAATCTGAAACGCTGGCTACCCCTTCCGGAGAGTTAGTTTGTCCATCTGTCAGGGGCAGTGGAAAATGTTCACGAAAATCAAGGCCTGCATGCTTTCCAAAATACCAGATTGCGGATTCTTTCTGCCCGTATACACTCAAGCTGCTGATAAAAATTACCAGTACCATAATCCACTTGAATCCTGCCCTTCCTTTCGTTATCCTGGGTCTAAACATTTGGAATGTCTACCTTACAATTGAGATCTTAGTTGACAAGAATCTTCCGTCCTTACTGCTAATTACCATGACATACAATCCATTAGGTATCCCATCATCAAGATGAAACCTTTGTTCGCCATGGCTGGCAAAGGTAGTGATTTTCCTACCTCTCAAATCATATAAATCTATTCCTGTTATTTTCCCTGTATTATCATTTATCAGAATTTCATGATGCAGGGGAGAATATGATACCTCTGGCCATTCATTGAAAATCTCCTCGATACCTGTGGTTTTGGTGAACTTAATGTTAAGGTCATCTATATATGCCGACCCGGTATTGGCCGCATTGCTGAATCGTAGCCCCTGGAAGGGATTTGTATTATTGGTTCCATCCTTTTGCATATTCCAATTCCACTGGGCAATTTCAACTTCATTAATAATCAGGCGGCCTTTTCCTGATGGCATATCCAGAGTTATTTGTGCAAGATTCCAGTCATTTGGGATAAAAAAGAACTGGCTTGAGGATTCTCCATAGTCGAAGGTTCCCAGGTTATCACCGAATAAGCTGATCCTTGAATTCACAGCCAGGGTATCTCCATCATTGCTGCCTTGCATAAACTCTATTCCAAATTCTGCTCTGTTATTCCTGAAATAAAACTCAACCACATAAGCTGAATCGGCATTGGGTTCCAACAGCACTCCGGCATCACTGGTGGCAGTAAATTCCATTGAATATCGACCTGATCTTTTAATCGTCCTGCTTGTTTTGGCCGGTTCAGGGAGTGCCTGGCCGTAATTAACCCAGAAAGGAGATTCATACGATACATCGCATTTGGCATAATAATCATCGAAATTCTCTATAAAGGGCATTGGGAATGCTTCAAAAGTAGAAAAATGATAAATCCCTGAATAATAAGTTGTATCACTATGCAAGGCTTCTACTCTCCAAAAATAATCCAGGTTATTTTCAAAACTATAATCGTAAGTATTGGCAGTGCGGAAAGGTGCAACTAATTGGAGTTGGTCCCGGGTTTTTCCAATGTAGATATTATAGAATACGTTGGGTTCATCATTGAAGTTAGCCTGCCAGCTTATCTGGCTTGTGTTTGGAACATTGGTATTCCTTGCAGGTGAGGGATAGCATGGAGCAAAGGAAGATGGGGAAGTATGCTCCAATGCAGGAGCATTCCCGCTGATATTCGGTAGGATATCCTGGTAAGATTCATAACTTATATAACAACTATCAATCGTGAGGTAGGTAATATGATAAACATCGAAAAAAGAAAGGTTTTGAAAATATTTGTCGGCACCGTACAGGTCGCCTAAATTATTAATAATATTATCATGTGAAGCTAAAGATATTACTCCTGCATTCGAGTTATGACGAAGATCGTATAAGTCGTACGGGAGGCCATCGGACCCTTGTATAACATTGAGAGAATTAGTATTTTCTAATACTGTAAAATCAAATTGCCGGCATCTGTGCAACATTATGTAACTTAAGCTATTCAGGTAATTGCCTTCTTGCAGACCAGTAATAAACATCCCATCAACAAAGAGATGTTTCAGCTGAGTAAGCTGGTCGATTCCCCTCTGATCCTGGAAATCAATATTCAGTTTTTTTACCATTTCCAGTTCCCCAACGAAGGGCACCCGGTTTAGGTCGCTTGTGTAACCAAGCTCGATATTAATAGCCTGTCTTAACTCCAGGCTGGGGATATTGGCAAGAGTTTTGTCGGATATATATGTGTATGGTTCGCTTAGTTCCGAGGCACCGTATATATTATAAACAGCAATACAATTAATCTTAGAACTGATTCCTATATCCTGGGGATGCATCATCACTGAAGTGGATGAAGTTTCCATAACGGGAACCACACCATCTCTAAGGAGGATATAGCGGTCAAGACGGCCTGAGAGGGAATCGGGTAAGCTGATATTCCAGCTGATATTAAGACTATCGCCTACGGGAACCATCGACAAATCCTGGGGTATTGGCATTCTTGATTTGGGATGATAATTTATAAAGCAGCTCAGCAACAAGTGGTCTGCATCGGCAGTAACATTTGGAAAATCCAGAAAATAGTATCCATCGAAATCCCCACCCATTCCAAGGTTAAAATGAAAAAAATTGGTATCATAATACCCGTCTATTACAAAGTCGTGTCCCTTCCATTCCGCGGGTACAGGTCGATTCATTGATAGCTGATGTTTTAGAACAGGAATAAAATCATGCTGCCAGTATTCCACTTTCCTCATATTATCACTGTAGAAAAAATGTACCGGTAAAGTTTCCCTGTAGGTTAACAAATCGGCCCCTTCGGGCTGCAGTCTGCAAGCCACAGCCATATAATACAATAATCTTGTTACCTGGATATCAGCAGTCTCATCAGGCATAGTGGAAAAATCAAACTCATATACAAAATCAGTACATATCTCCTCCGATGCCGAACCATATAAATAACAATATTCTCCTATACCATATTCAGGGTACTCAAAATACCTGAAAACCTGCCCCATGGCTATAGCTGGTGAGGCATTCGCCATGGCCCCGGCTGGAAATTCAGCACAAAAAAGGCTATCCACTTTCCATTTAGTGGTCATTAAGGCTGGAATAAACAGTGTCTTTTCAGGTAAAGTGGTTTTTTGAGTTGAAAATTCCTCCCAAAGACCTTTTGTATCCGGATAGGCAGCCTGCCCGTTCATATATGCAGCACAGGTGAATTTTAAATTTTCGAAATAGCCCTGCAGTGAAGCCGGGGCTTGTGACAGTTCCATGGAAAAACTGCTTTCAAAGGAAAAACCCAAAACTGGCGGGCATCTATCATCCTTTGCAACCAGGACAAATCCGCTTCCATCCACATCACAAACATAAAAAGGATAATCAGATTTTAATAAGGCCTGAACATGTATATTGGTCTTGCTTTTTGCCCAATCAGCGGGAAAACGTGTATCTGCAATTGATTTAGCAATTTGGATGGCTTTATCACGGCTCACTTCCTTGGCAATTGAGCTGACAGAAAAACACAGTGAAATAATCAAACTGAGGGCAAAAACTGATTTAATTCTTTTAAATTTCATCTTTATAAACTTTAAAATTAATGGTCATATCCTAATGGCCGCCAACTTATAATTACTTTTTACTTCTATTCAATAATGACTCCCGATAAATTTACCTATTCCGGCCCAATAATTTATAAAAAAAACACTATTATGCGTACCCAAAAATTTAGGGGTGGATTGCAAAATACTAAATAACAAATATTTATAAATTCAAAGATGAAAACAACAGCAAAGCTTTTAGTGGTAATATTATTAACTACTCTTTCCTCCTGCGATATTTTAACCCAGGTAGCTACTACAGTTGCAGATTCGGAAACTCCTTTAAGCTCACAGCAAGTAGCTCAGGGACTGAAAGATGCTCTGAAAATCGGAGCGGAAAAAGCAGTTGCCCAACTCAATAAGACTGATGGGTACTACCTCGATCCCCTGATGAAGATAAATCTCCCCCCACAGACCGCTGAGATAATTGAATATGCCAAAAAAGTTCCCGGATTGGATAAACTTATTGAAGATGTTGTGCTTCAGATCAACCGTTCGGCCGAAGATGCGGCGGCTCAAGCCAAACCTATATTCACAAATGCTATAACCTCCATGAGTATTACTGATGCCTGGGGAATCCTGAAAGGGGCAGATACTGCTGCAACTCATTACCTGAAGGAAAAAACTTTCAACCAGCTTGTGGAATTGTACAAACCCATTGTGAAGGGATCACTTAATAAGCCTATTGTGGCTGGGGTATCAGCCAGCAAGAGTTGGGACGAAGTGACTGGGAAGTGGAACCAGTTTGCCGGCTCCATAGCAGGAAAACTGCTCGGCGTAAGTAAGGTGGAAATTCCTTTAGATGAATATGTAACCACCCAGGCACTGAAAGGCCTGTTCATCAAGGTTGAAGACCAGGAGAAGAAAATCCGTACGGATATTAGCGCACGTACCAGTGACCTGCTCAGAAGAGTGTTCGGTCAGCAGGATTCGTAAGAAGGTGACGGGTGACGGGTGACAGGTGACAGGTGACGGGTGACAGGTGACGGGTGACGAAAAGGTTACGATGGGTTACGATAGGTTACGAAAAGGAAGCAGGTCTGCCCGCCTCTCCCATGACCGAAGGGAATGCAGGGGCTGGGTGTGAGGCAAATCTGCAAATCCGCACGAGAATTAACTAGTTCGCGCAGCGAGCAACACCTGGCGATAAAAAATTATAATTTATACAGATGAAAAATAAGACGATAATATTTTTTCTAGGTCTGGGATTGCTCCTGGCATCCTGCACCAATAATGAAACAATAACTTTTAGCCTGATCCCGGCTCCACAGAAGATGGAAGCAGCTATTGGCAGTTTTTCCATAAAACATGATACCCGGGTATTAGTTTTCGGTGATCTGGATGAATACAGGAATGAGATCGACCTTTTTATAAAAAGCCTTGGCACAGATCTGGAAGCCGGATTTACAGAAAATCCCGACAGAAGGGACAACACTATCTTAATCGCCCAAATTCCGGAATGGACAGACCAGGAAGGTAGATATAAACTTGAAGTTGGGAGGTTCGGGGTTGAAATCATTACCGGCGGCCCAGCCGGGGCTTTTTATGCCTTCCAGACTGTCAGGCAGTTAATGGAAACAGAGGATGGAGGGAAAAAGATACCTGCAGTTAAAATAGAAGATTATCCTGAATTTCAATGGAGGGGACTGATGCTCGACTGCTCACGTACCTTTCTTCCAGTTGATTATCTCAAGAAACAGATCGACTTGCTGTCTTTCTACAAGATGAATGTGCTGCATTTACATCTTACGGATGACCAGGGATGGAGGCTTGAGATAAAAAAATATCCGGAGCTGACTTCTGTATGCGCCCAATATGCTCCAAAATACACCAACCAGAAAGGTGGATTTTATACCCAGGAAGAAATGAAGGAACTAGTTGCTTATGCTGCTGTAAGACATGTCACCCTGGTTCCTGAGATTGAAATGCCCGGGCATTCCTCAGAGATCTTCGCTGCATACCCTGAATTATCCTGTACAGGTGAAAAATCTGAGATCTTTCCATTCTTTTCAGGCCCCGGGGTCAAGAGTGATATACTTTGTGCAGGAAAAGAGGAAGTATTTGAATTTCTTGAAAATGTAATTGATGAGGTAATTGAGATATTCCCTTCGGAATTCATTCATGTAGGAGGTGACGAAGCACCAAAAACCCGGTGGAAGGAATGTGCCGACTGCCAGAAACGTTTACAGGAAGAAGGCCTGGCTGATGAACATGAGTTACAGAGCTATTTCATTTCCCGCATGACAGAATATATCCATTCCAAAGGGCGGAAAGTTATTGGCTGGGACGAAATTCTGGAGGGAGGCCTGGCTGAGGGCGCAGCAGTGATGTCATGGAGGGGTATCAAGGGTGGAATCGAAGCAGCCCATCAGGGGCATCAGGTTGTGATGTCGCCAACATCACACTGCTATATTGATTACAGTCACAGCACCACCTCTGTTGAAAAAATCTACTCCTTTAACCCTGTTCCTGAAGAGCTGGAAAAAGAACAGTCGCATTTCATTCTTGGAGGCCAGGCAAATATGTGGACCCATATCGACCGTGATGAAGTTTCCATGGACCGCCAGATATGGCCCAGGACCATCGCTCTGGCCGAAGCTTTGTGGACAGGTCACGATAAAAACGACTGGGAGGACTTCCAGGCGCGATTGAATTATCACTACCCCGTATTGGATTCCATGAATACTTCATATTTCAGGGATGACCTGGTTTATGTATCAGCAGATGACGAGGATCCTCTCAATAAAATTCGCCTCGAACGTTATTCTTTTGATTTCCAGGGATATCGGGGATTTGATTTCAATTACCAGGGGATAGCCTGTAAGATAGTGATGCCGGAGGTGCCTGCCGAAGGGAGGCCATGGATCTGGCGTGCACGCTTCTGGGGCCATGAGCCTCAGCTCGACCTGGCCCTGCTCGCACAAGGATATCATGTTATGTACTGTGATGTAGCCAACCTCTACGGCAACGGGGAGGCTGTCCGCCGGTGGAACAGCTTTTTCTCCTATATACAGAAACTGGGATTTGCACCAAAGGCTGTGCTTGAAGGTATGAGCCGGGGTGGACTGATCATTTACAACTGGGCGGCTGAAAACCCTGATAAAGTTTCCTGCATATATGCCGACGCACCCGTGCTCAATGGCACCAGCTGGCCGGGAGGAAAGGGAGCGGAGAACAGGGAGCGGGGAGCGGGGAAAGGTAGTGCGGTAGATTGGGAGCGTTTTCTTAATGCTTACGAAATAGTAGGTGAAGATCTAAAAGAAGCCAGGAGGGTATCGCCGATAAGTAAAGCCAAAATAATTGCCGAGGCAGGTATACCACTCATACATGTTATCGGTGAAGCCGATGATGTGGTTCCTCCCTCGGAGAATACTGATCCTTTTGCTGAAGAAATTAAAAAGTATGGAGGCAACATCAAGGTAATCCGTAAACCTGGGATTGGTCATCATCCGCATAGCCTGGAGGATCCGGGGCCAATAGTAGGGTTTATTTTGGAGACCGTAAAATTGTAGAGACAGATTGCAATCTGTCTCTACATGTCCTATTTTTTCTTATCTTAACTGATCTTAAAACTATAACATTATGCCAGAAAAAAGATGCCCCGCCCATTGTAATGGGCACAGTCATGTTAATCGTCGTGATTTCCTCAAAACAACTGCTATAACAGCCGCTGGGACTGCCCTTCTTGGAGGCTGCGCCTGGTCTGGTCAGACTAAAATAGTTTTTAATCCAATTAAGGCATCCGGACCAGCATCAAAATATGTTCCTAATATCAAGGCCGCTTTTGTTCGCCGGAAAGAGGAGTACGGTATGTGGTGGCCTGGTGCCGTATATGACGGGGAGGCGGCCAGGGAAAAGTATACAGAATTGCTAATCCAAACAGCAGAGGAAAAAGGTGTAACCCTCGACCTGCGCAGCGAACCGATTTTCAAAAATGAAGAAGCTGACAACTGGATTGCTTCAGCACAAAATGAAAATGTTGACGGGCTTATGCTTCTGTTGCTCGACCGTCAGCAGCATACCTGGCCAACTGCCGGCAAGGCTGTCGGCTCCGGCATTCCAACTGTAATTTTCTCCCCCCTGGGGACATCCTTCACTACCAATACAGAAGGATTGGCTGAGAAACCGGGAAGCATCATTTACTCTACCAACGACTTCAGCCAGGCACAGTATGGGATGCAGATGCTTAAAGCCGCAGCGAAAATGAGGCACACCCGATGCCTGGTTATTGCCGGGCAGGACGAACGTGATGTCCGGCTTGCTGATACAGGGATCACCCTGAGATATATCCCCGCTGAAAGATTCCTCGAAACGTACCGAAGCATGCCGGTCGACGAAGAACTCGAAAAAATGGCTGATGATTATATACGTATGGCCCGCAAACAGGTTGATGCCACACGCGAAGATGTTATCAATGGGATTAAGAGCTACAAAGTGGCAGGAAAACTTCTTGAAAAATATGAATGTGACGCCATCTCAATGGACTGCCTGGGGGCCTTGGCCGATAAGCCTATCAGCCTTCCCTGTATCGCCTGGTCGCGAATGAACGACGACGGCATTCCGGCAGCCTGCGAAGCCGATACAGGAGCCATAGCTTCACATATTATCACCCAGTATTTGTTTGACCGTCCGGGATTCCAGCAGGATCCTGTAGCCGATACCTCAGACGACACTATTATCGGAGCACATTGTTCAAGCCCGACAAGGCTAAATGGATTTGGAACCGATCCCGAGCCCTTCGACCTTATCCACCACCACGGTAACCGTGATGCTGTTCCCCGTACTATCTGGAAAGTGGGACAGAGGATAAGCTGCCTTGACTTTCTGCCGGGCAATTCAGAAACAAAATCCCGCCTTTTAATCTCGGCGGGCACGGTAGTTGATAATATGAGTGTCCCTCCAAGCGGAGGATGCGTTGTATCTGTTAAAGCTAAGATGGATGGAGGCCAGAATGTCCTTACCTTCCCTGGTTTCCACCAGTTGTTCTTTTACGGGGATTATAAAAACGAACTGGTGGATTTTAGTCAGCTCTGCGGATTTGAAGGACAAGTAGTCTGAGTTTAATTTCATATAAGATTGCGAGACAGATCGCGATCTGTCTCGCAATCTGTCTCGCAATCTGTCTCTACGTTACGTTTTCAACATCGCAAGCGTCCTGAAGATCACGTGGGCAAATTTTGTGTAGGGGAGGTATAATACCACCAGCCAAACAAGCACCAGGTGAACAAAGTAAAGGTAATAAGCCAAGGGAGACCAATCCATAAAACGGGCAAGTTCCACGATCCCCCCAGATATAGCCAGAAGGAAAAGATTCACAAGGAAGAACCAATCAGTATATTGCCCTGCTTTAGATCCTGAAGGATTCTTAAACCTGTTGACAGCCAGAAGTATTATTCCAGCCGCCAGGCTTAATCCGGCAAGATTGCCGGCAATCTTAACAGGATGAAAAAACGGCATTGGGTACTCAAAGAAAATAGTTGCAAGGATGGCAAAAAGTGTCACAACCAGTAGCATGACAAATCCCCCAAACACCATATAATGACCAATATAACGGTATCTGTTGGTGGTGCAGCTCTTAAAATCTTTCTGAAGAATAATTTGCCATAAACGCTTAATCAGTTTCTGGGTTTTTCCCCTTTTCCCGCATCCCGCATCCCGCATCCCTGTATAGAATTTTCTTATGCTTCCTGATATTGCAGCAACAAGCAGGATTACCAGTACCGAAAAAGAACCGTTAAGCCATCCATGCGGGAAGAAATGGGAATAATCAACAGGGCCTACCGGAATCTTAAGCGTTCCTGCAAGAGAAATAATTCCAGCAATTATCAATGCCGGTAATAGAATGAGCAAGGGTAGATATTTTGGCGACTGCAGCCATCTCCCGAGAAAACGCGGTCGGGCGAAGTACCGGTATGAATAATTCCTGACAGAGGCCATAACATCGGCCGGCCGGACATCCCGCGGACAGGTGGTGGAACAATCGCCGCAATTATGGCAGAGCCATACATCTTCATCCCCCATCAACCGATCTCTCAAGCCCCAGCTGGCCCAGATCATTTCCTTCCGGGGAAAAGGATCCTCCTCCGGGGAAAGATCACAAACTGCAGTACAACTGCCGCATTGCATACAGATGGAAAGATCAGATCCACTGTCCTTTTTCAAGAACTCAATGAATTCAATGTCGGGATTTATTCGTATAGTTTCAGCACCCATTTTTACATGTCCTTAAATGGATTTGGGCCTATAGATTCAATCTCTTCCATGTAATTATTAATCAGATCAGGAATCTTATCGATCTCATCGATCTCAATAAATTCTGTTCTGATCCTTTCAGGTTCCAGCATCATTGTCTGCAGCGTTTCCTGTAAGTTCTCCCCCCGGGTTTCGGTAAGCTCGCTACCATGAATATAATGGCACTGGTAATCATCACCGGGCTTGCAGCCAATCTGCATAATCCCGTCAAATCCTCTCGACAGGGCATCTGATATCCACACATTATTTACAGAACCGATGCATCTTACAGGTATTATTCTTACGAAGGGACTGTATTTCAGGCCCCTCATCCCGGCCATATCGAAAGCGGGGTAAGCATCATTTTCACAAACAAAGGCCAGTACTCTCGGTTTTCCCTCGAATTCATCCGGCACATGTATGGCCTTGATCATGGCGGAAACCATCTGGATAGAATAATCCTTAAAGCTGATGATCCTTTCCGGGCATGAGCCCATGCAAATGCCGCAACGCCTGCAGCGGGATGGATTAGGCAGGGGGGTTCCCTTTTCTGTTTCATCGTATGCCCCAAATGGACATTCCTCGGTGCAACGCTTGCAATCAGTACATCTCTGCATATAAAGCTCAGGATAGCTCTGGTCGCCAGAACGGGGATGAACAGCCTCACCCCTTTTTGTCGCTTCGATACACTGTATAGCTTTCAACATGGCTCCGCCTGCATCCTCCATGCTTTCGCTCACCGAAAGGGGAGCTCTCACCGCCCCGGCAGCATAAATACCAGTTCTCCTGGTTTCGTATGGAAAACAAATGAAATGGGAGTCGGGGAAATCATATCTAAGAGTAGGAAGCCCGGGTCCCTGTCTATATGTAAGTTTCAGATCCCCGGAATCCCGCGGTGTCATGCCAACGGCCAGAACAACAAGGTCGGCAACAATATCCATATCGCTATAGATCAGGCTATCCCTGACATTCACCATTAAGTGGTCACCTTCTGCTTTGATCCCAGTCACCTCACCTTTGGTCAGGAAAATCCGACTATCTTTTTGAACTTCCAGATAATAGTTCTCACTCATACCCGGCATCCGGATATCTTTATAAATAATGAAAACATTAGCATCAGGATTAGCTTCCCTAATGTACTGAGCCTGTTTTAATGATGTGCCGCAACACACTGAAGAACAATAAGGCAGATGGTCTTTGTCACGTGAACCGGCACATTGAACAAAAAGAACATTCTTAACTGGCTTCCCATCGGAAGGCCTGAGGAAAGGTCCCAGTCCGGCCATTTTCTCCAGCTCCACCGAGGTGATCACATCAGGCTGATCAGTATATCCAAAGGGTTCCAGGCCACTGGGATCAAAGGGCTCCCATCCTGTTGCCAGCACAATAGAGCCTACAAAATGACTCTCCTCCTCCCCCATATGATTCAATACAACCCTGAAGGCACCTGGCTGTCCTGATATCTTCAGGATCTCTGTGCCTGTATACAAAGAAATATTTTTCTGCTTGCTTAATGTTACCAGAGCGGGTCCCAGTATAGGATTTTGCGGTTTGCTCCAGGGAGGTGAGGAAGGAATTTGTTTATGTAGATGTCGAAGCCAACCTCCAGCCAGCTCTTCCTTTTCAACCAATATTACTTTATAGCCGGCTTTAGCTCCTTCGATAGCTGCAGTGATACCTGTTATCCCGCCCCCCAGGACCAGGATCTCATGGCTGATCTCATCTGGAATAAATGGAATCGGGATAGTGCTATTGGCCAGTTTGGCCAGGCCCATCCGCATCATGTCCTCCGCCAGCATCTGGGTATCTTCACTGTCGGACTCATGGCTGCCAACTACCTGTTCACGCAGGTTTACCCTCTCGACCAGGATATCAGAGTTGAAGCTGAATTCCTCTGTTTTAACCCGTGGAGAACAGGCAGCTATTAAAACTTTCGACAATTCACCGTCGATAATGCTTTTCTCAATTATTTCGAGTCCCTCGGGAAGGCACAAATTCTTATGTTCAATACAATTTCCGAACTTTACTGACCCTTCAGCAATTTTCGCCAGTCCAGATGTATCAATGCAATCTTTTATCCCACATGATGTGCAGATAAAAACACTGGTATTCTTCATCTCCTCACTCATCTTTCGGATGTTTTTAGTGAGACAATAGCTTTAAGTGCTGCGCCGGTTGAGTGTTTCAGGCTCGCTGAAATATCAAGGGGTTTTTGGGCGCATCCTGCAAGGTGCATTCCTTTGGGCAATATTGTTTCCATCATATAATCACCGCTTGATGCCTTACCGGGTCCGATAGAGAAATTGGAAGGACGTATGCCGGTGGCCAATACTACCAGATCAGCTTCATAGGTCATTTTTCTTGAAGATTGTATATCCTCCGCAATCAATTTCAGTTTTCCATCTGGATTTTCCTGAACAACAGCTACCTTTCCTTTGATCAAACTGATGTTCTTATTTTCTTCGATCCGGTTCAGGAAGGATTCATTTCGTCCTGTTACCCTTAAATCAATATAATGTATACTGATGTCAGCCCCCTCAATGGTTTCAGCAAGGTTCAGGGCCTGCTTCAGGCTGGCAGAACAGCAAACTCCAGAGCAATAAGGAAGGTGATTATGATCCCTGGATCCGGCACATTGTACAAAAGCTATTTTATGAGGAACCCTCCCGTCGGAAGGACACACAACCTTCCCGGAAGTGGGGCCATTAGGTGCTGCCAGACGCTCCATCATAAGGCTGGTAATAACATCAGGATGTTTGCCAAATAAGAGAACATCAAGATTATTGGCATCGTAGGCTTCCCAGCCTGTAGCGAAAACGATAGACCCGACTTCTAAAACAGACTGCTCCCCTCCGGCTTTAAGGTCAATTGCCTTATAATCACAGGCTTCCACACATTTATTACATTCTTCACCGAGACATACTTCGCCATCAATAGCATAACGTGCAGGAAAAGCCAGGTCGTGTGGCAGGTATATGGCCTTGGTTGTATCCATATCCTGATTAAAAGAATTCTTTCTTTCAGCAGGGCAAACATCAATACAAGCACCACATAAAGTACAATTGTTATTTACAAACCTGGGTTTTGATTCCAGTGTGACCTTGAAATCACCCTCTTCCCCCTCAAGAGATTTCAGTTCAGTTCCTGTTAATACCTGAATCCTTTGATTCGTTTTTATCCTGCGGAAGTTGATTTCCATACCACAATAGGGAGGACAAAGTTTGGGGAAATACTGGTTCATTGCAATAGCATGGCCGCCAAGGTATTCCTCTTTTTCAACCAGCACCACCTCATAACCAACTTCTGCTGCTTCAATAGCTGAGGTCATACCACTGATACCCCCGCCAACAACAAGTATCTTTTTGTTCCCTGAGAATATCGCCGGATTATGTTGGCCCTTTTCGTTCATTATCACTTAGGATCTACCAGATCAATAATATCTCTTTTTATCATTTCCCATTCCCCGGTTTCGGGATTCCACCTGCAATTGGCAAAACATTTCCAATCCTCCTTCATCTCTGGAAAATCTGTACGGAAATAATAGCCTGGCCAGCGTGTTTCTTCACGGAAAAGGATAGTCCTGATATGTGATTCGGCCTGCCACATACGGTGAATATTCTCCCAGCAGCGCATCAACTCGTGGGCATCTTCAGCAGCAAGTTTCATGGCATCTTCCTTCAGGAACTCCAGGAAAGCCATTCCCCGGTCAAGCAGGGGTTTTGATGTTCTGAAAGCCGATGAAGCCCCTCCTGCATACTCGTCCATTATCTTCTGAAGCCTGAACATGAACATCTGGGGTTTGACATAATTGGGATTGATATCAGGATCCTCGGTATATCCTCCATGTTCGGCAAATATTTCCATTGGGAGGAAGGTCTCCCGCTTCATTTCTTCGATCATCTCCTCACTAATTGTATCGAAGCCCTGATTATCAGCACAAAAGGCTGCAGCTCCCTTACCGGCAATCCTGCCTTCAGTAAATGAGCCGGAAGAAAACTTATGACTGGATGCTCCAGAAGCATCACCCGCAGCAAAGAGTCCTTTTACAGTAGTCATATTGGGATAACCCCAGTGGTATCCTTCCGGAGCGAGATCTTCAGGACCACTTACCCAGGCTCCCGAAGCTCCTGAATGAGAGCCAATAAAGTATGGTTCACAGGCTGCAATCTCAGAAGGGGTCTCTTCCGGCTTAACATTGGTAGAAGCCCAGAGAAGGGCCTGGCTGATAGTCATATCCAGAAAATCTTCCCAAGCCTCAGCTTCTAATGTTTTCAGTGTTCTTTTGGCTGATTTCTCATCCTCCGCCTCATCAACGATCTTCTGGATAGCCAGATCCGTCCTCATGTAAATCGGACCTTTCCCCTCGTTAACTTCCAACATCATGAGATGGTTTCTCAGATTGGCTGGAGTGGGTTTGGCAGCCCCGTATGGCAGCCATTTCTGCAATTCATCCTTTCTGGTTTCCATATAATCTTCACCCAGGGCATTAGTTGCTTTGGATTTGAAAAGCAGGAACCAGGCCCCCACCGGGCCATAGGCATCTTTGAAGCGGACAGGAACAAACCGCACTTCCTGACAGGTCATTTCAGCTCCTGATTTAAGGGTAAAATAGGTGCTGGCTCCGGAATTGAAGGGAGGGTACCATGAACGCCCCAATCCCTCACCTACCGAGCGGGGTTTGAAAACATGGACAGCACCGCCCATAGTATCTAAAACGGCATTGGCCTCGAAAACATAGAATTTCTTTTCCCGTACACTGAAACCCACTGCTCCGGTGCAGCGATCACCATTCATGATAGGATTGGTAATAAAAACCCGCTCGAAATATTGGCCCTTATCGCCAAGTTCCTCCAGTGCCTTCTTAGCAGCTTCGGCAACAATGGTTTTATAGGATTCACCATTGATCATTATCTGCCATCTCCCTTCATGGACATACTTTCCGTCCTCATCCTTCCAGATCGGCAGTCCCCATTTTTCGAACAGGTGGACCGATGAATCCACGTGCCGTCCAATATTAGCCACAAGATCATCACGGGCCACTCCCATGAGGTCGTTCTTCACATACTTAACATAATCGGCCAGGGTGTTATCCCCATCCTTCAGCCCCAAGTACATATTGATAGCCGACAAGCCCATTGCCACGGCCCCGCTTCGGTCCATCGAAGCCTTATCCACAACTGTCACCGACAGGCCATTCTGTTTAGCCCAGTGGGATGCTTCAAAAGCCGCACCACAGGCAGCCATACCACCGCCAAGGATCAATATATCCGTTTTAACCCTCACTGTCTCGTAACTTTCAGTGATTCCCATAGCTCTATAGTTTTGACAGGTCATCCATGCCTGTGGATTCAGGTTCGGTTCTTAATAATGGACTCTTAAGGTCTTCAGTTCCAGTGCTAAATCCTCCGTCTGGAATAGCAGTGCCTTCAGGAATAGTTCTGGTTCTAAAACGAAACCTTTTAACCTCTCCGTTCCGGAATTTCACCGACCACATTATGGCATCCGAACTGCGCATCGGCTGCACCACTCCTCCAAGTGGCATGAAATCAGCATAGCCTCTTACTTCTATAGCCTGAGTAGGACAAATCTTTACACAGTTATAGCACTCCCAGCACATCTCCGGCGCCCGGTTCCGGGCCTTCCCGGATTCCTTGTCCAGAAGCATCAGATCGTTCGGACAGATGTACTGGCAGGCAGTCTTATCAAGCGCCTTGCACCCGTCGCATTTCTGAGTGATCACAAAACTCGGCATAACGTTTAATTTAGGTTATAAAAAACCGGCCATAAAAAATGACTGATCTAAAAATACAAATTATGCATCGACTAGCTCAGAATGAGACTTAAATGGAGTGTTTCTAAATAAAAGGGTAGATTGGGGGATTGGTAGACTGGTAGATTGGGGGATTGGGGGATAACGGCTTCCGAAACAAAGCCCTCTTAAGGGGCTGTTTCAAAAGGGTGCATCCTTTTCATTATTTTGAAAACAATGTTGATAAAATCAACAGGTTATTCCATAAAACAGAAATAAAGTGCGCTGGCCTAAACAGAACAGCGGGACAGCTTTGGCCAGTGGGTGGAAGCTTTGTTCTGTTTTTGATTTTTTGGCTACCTTTTTCATCAAGGAAAAAGGGTAGAAGAAATTTAAAAACCCTTCCTTTGCATCAGAAAAACAAACTCAAAACCATGATTAAGCATTTACTCACTATCACCCTGATATGCCTGACATTAAGTGGCTTTACCCAGATAGCTCCGGATAAAATCTTCTGGCAGGAAGATTTTTCTGACGGCTCTATGCCGGAAGGCTGGCAAGCAGTAATGGAAAATGATTCAGCCGTCAGCTGGTTCGTTACCGATCAGCCTTTTCCGGGTTCTCCCGGAAGAACCTACCAGGCTCCCCCGATAGCATCCGCCAGCCGGGGCTTCCACCTTCAGATCGCCCCGGGGGTAAAAACAGGCAATAACTCCAGGGCGTGGAGAAATGACAGTATATGGCCGGATGCATACGTACAGACACAGGCAATTAATTGCTCAAAGAAACAATCTGTGGTACTGACTTTTCAGCAAAATTTTTTCTGGAACCGACGGGATGCGGCCAGAGGAGCCGGATTGATTGTGGAAGTAAGTAATAACGGTACAGACTGGGTGAAATATGATGTACGACAGGGCATTAGGTCGGGAAATGACTGCCCAAATCCAATGGATGTTGAGCTAAATATTACCCGCACTGCCGCCCAGCAAAAAACTGTTTACCTGCGATTTCACTGGAAAGGGCTGCAGAGATGGTACTGGATGGTCGACGATATCAGACTTTCTGAGGCATACGATGCCGATATCCTGGCTTACAAACTGGCTTCACATGAGGAATCCGGCAATACATTCACCAATAATGATGAGATGGTTTTTCAGCTGGTCAATCTTGGGGCATATGATATCACCTCCAATTTCGATTGCTTCCTTAAAATCGACAAACGTGAACCCATGAAGATCAATGTGCCTGCCGGTAAATCAAATCCTTTTAAAATCATTGACACCCTGAATGTTTCATTTTCAGGAATCGACCTAAGCGATATTGGTATACACAAAATAAACTTCTATTCCAGACTGCCCAATGACAGCAGGCCTGAGAATGACAGTATATCCACAGTTCTTTATTCTGGTGCTTATTCATTGGGAGAGATCACGGCATTTAAGCCAGGCAGCCGGGAGTTTGAAATTGTCTGTCATCAGGCCAAATTAAAAATTCAATTTATAAGAAATGATATTTTCCGGATATGGATGGCTTATGATGGAGAATTCAGCAATCCGGCAGGTAATGACCTTGTGATATCAGAACCTGATAAAGATGTTCAGGTAAAATATACTGACACGGATGCATATCATCTTTTTGAAACCTCCGACCTGGCTCTCCGGGCTTATAAAGACCCATTAAGGTTTGTCCTCTACAAAGCTGACAATGAAAACCTCATATGGGAAGAGGTTCAGGGTATGACATACGGTAAGGAAACTGTTCAGTATCTAACAAGGGGAGAGCAGGAATACTTCTACGGCGGGGGTATGCAGAACGGCCGTTTCTCTCACCGCGGGGAAACCATTAAGCTCACCATCGATTACGATTGGGAGGATGGAGGCAACCCAAACCCGGTGCCATTCTATATGAGCACAAATGGATATGGCGCTCTTAGAAATACATATTCACCAGGTGAATACAGCTTCGGCGACACAGTTAAATTAACTCAGAATGAGGCAAGATTTGATTGTTATTACTTTGCCGGCCCCGGTCTGAAGGCTGTGCTAAACGATTACATCGACCTTACCGGTAAACCCTTCCTGCCTCCACGCTGGGCACTGGGAATGGGAGATGCCAACTGTTACAACCGTGGGGCAAAGATAGATATAAAAACCGTTGGCAGTAAAGGTACCGGCTTTGGGGGGACCACTCCAGATGTGATCCAACTGATTGCCGATGAGTATATTAAACATGATATGCCCAGGGGATGGATCCTGCCTAATGACGGCTATGGGTGCGGTTATACAAAGCTCGATTCTGTTGTTAAAGAGCTTTATAAACGGGGCTTCATGACGGGCCTATGGACTGAGAATGGAGTGGAAAAAATCGCATATGAGGTGGGAACACTGGGAACCCGCTTATGCAAATTGGATGTGGCATGGGTTGGATCAGGATATAAATTTGCCATCGATGGAGTAAGAGACGCCTACGAAGGCATAGAAAACAACTCCGATGCAAGGGGATTCATATGGTCGGTTTGCGGCTGGGCCGGAACCCACAGACATTCTACTGTATGGACCGGCGACCAGAGCGGCTCCTGGGAGTATATCCGCTGGCATATTCCAACAGTAATTGGATCAGGGCTATCTGCTCAAAACGCAGCAACAGGCGATGTAGATGGTATTTTCGGAGGAAGTGACTCCACCTACGTGAGAGACCTTCAATGGAAGTGTTTTACACCGATTTTCATGTCGATGTCGGGCTGGGCCAGTAATAATAAAAACGGCATCAAGGATAAGCAGCCATGGCTGTTCGGTGAACCATTTACCAGTATCAACCGTAAATACCTGAAACTCAAACAGAGGCTGACCCCCTATATGTACACACTATGCAATGAAGCATACCAGACAGGGGTACCCTCTGTACGCGGCCTGATCCTCGAGTATCCTGATGATCCTGTAACCTGGGGCACTGCCACACAATATGAATACCTGCTGGGTCAAAACCTGCTTGTTGCCCCGGTGTATAAGCCGGAAGACAAACGCGACAGCATTTATTTCCCTGAAGGGACATGGTATGATTACTGGGATGGGACAGCCTACAGGGGACAGAGCCTTATTAACAACTACCCGGCCCCCCTGGATAAGCTCCCGCTTTTTGTCAGGGCCGGTTCTATCATCCCAATGTACCAGCAGATGAATTATGATTGGGAACGGCCAACTGACACGCTGACTCTGGATATCTACCCATCAGGAAATTCTTCCTTCGTGATGTATGAAGACGACGGACTGACCCGTGAACACCGCGATGGGGTCTTTGCTGAAACATTGTTTGTGGTGAAAGCCCCACAAAATAACCAGGGCCCGGCTCAGGTAATCCTGGACGCTGCGACAGGCGACTTCAAGGGCCGGCTCAAACAACGTGTTTACCAACTTGAAATACACACGGGCTACTCAGCTGAAAAAATTACCCTTAATGGTAAAAAACTGAAAAAGATAAAATCAAAAGAAGCATTTGACACAGGTGGTACGGGATGGTATTATAATCCTGGATATAAGCAGGGAACATTATTCGTGAGAACAGAATATCTCTCCACTGACCAACCTAGCCTGGTAGAAATTCAATAGTAAAATATACGTTTCTACTAAATGGTAGTATTTTTACAATTCAAAAAAATTAAAATAAATAATGGAAATTACCGGTAAAATCGTAGAAGTGCTTCCTGAAGAGTCAGGGCAATCAAGCAAGGGAGGATGGCGCAAGCAGCAGTATATCCTTGAAACTCAAGGGGAATATCCAAAGAAAGTTTGTTTCATGGCCTGGGGAGATAAGATCGATGATTTCCAGATCAAGCAAAACGACGAAGTTGAGGTATCAATCGATATTGAAAGCAGGGAATTCAACGGGCGTTGGTACACCGATGTTAAGGCCTGGAAAGTAGTTAAAACTGCAGGTGGCGGCGAGAGCGCACCCCTGCCGGATGAACCACCGCCGTTTAACGATGAGGATGAGTCAATGGAGGATCTGCCCTTCTAAAGGCAAAGGGCAAAAGGCAGAAGGCAGAAGTAAGTCAAAAGAGTTAAGTTTCAAGAAAAAAGTTAAGTAATAAGATTTTGCAGTGCAACACCTTATACTTAACTTCAAACATGTTTCTTTTGCCCTAAGACCTACATTTGTCTTCTGCCTCCTGCCCTTTGCCTTAGTTTATCTTCAACATCTTCCTCGTCTCCACTCCCCCATCACAAATCAACTTATAAAAATACAATCCGGGCGGAAGAGAATTTGCATCAAACCGGACCTGCTGCTGACCACTGGCCTGCGGGCCGTCGACCAAAACCGCTACCTGCTTACCGCTCATGGTGAAGATGGCTAACTGCACTTTCTGACGCCTTTCCAGGCGATACTCGATGGTGGTTTCATTACTGAAAGGATTTGGATAACAAATACTTCCTTCCTGATCAATGGCTGGCCTGATTTCAATACCAGTTGGTGTGCAATCATTGAACTGCAGGCCATCGAGCCAGATAGTATAGCCCAGATCCCATGTGTCGGCATGGAACTCAACATAGCTTGTCTGGCCCAGATCCATATTTCCCACGTCCTCCCTGACCCAGGTGCTGTTTCCCTTTAGTGGAATATTGTAATGCCGCCAGCGGTTATTGGCATTGTTAAGATAGCTTGTGGGTGCAGTATATTTATAATAGCCCTGATCATAATTCCCCACCCTTACATGGAAATACTGGAAACCGTAACTGGGCTGCTTAATGGTTTTTATCCATACACTCAGTGTATCCTCCTCACTGAGGTTCCATAAAGCCACCGAGTCGCCTCCGGGCCGGTAATTCAAACCCACATCCCAGCCCCTGCCGGTAAGCATCTTTATAGAAGCCTCCCCTACCATTTTATCCTCATAATCCCATTCCAGCACCTCATCTATACGTGCTCCCATCCCCGGTTCGGCATAGATGCTCCAGGAAGCCGGGGGCTCGGCCATGTCGCAGGGAGGATTATACATCAGTAATTTCGCCCCCTGATCATTGAAGGGCAGCCAGCTGACAGCCCCTCTCATCTTCCTCTGGATCAGCTCTCTGTCGTTCGGCAGATAAGTGTTGTTCAGTGCATAAATATTATCTGCCGACATATTCTGGATGAAATAAAAAGTGGGTGATTTGAAGATATTATCAGAAATAGTGTCGTTTCGGCAATCTCCCTCAAGGTAAAGATCAGTCTGGTTATGTATAAACTGGTTATCTCTGGCAACAAGGTGCTCTGTATTCCTGGCATGAATACCCCAGGTATTGCTCTCGATAATATTGTTATGGATATTGTAATCATGGGAAAACTGATCGCCATAGAGGTTTATAATACCCCCTTCCCAGAGTTCAAAACCGTAAGGATTGGCCCTGATCACATTATCCACAAATGTATTGTTAAAGCCGCGGTCGACAGCAACCCCGGAATTATAATTCCCGATTATCTCATTGCCTTCAACCAGGGAATTGAAGCTGTAGCCCAGCCAGAAACCGTAATGGCTGAAATTGCATTTATTGTATTTATAAATATTGCCATCGGCAAATGTGGCTTCGATGGCATTATGAGGGGAATAGGAACAATCGTTATAGGCAAAATAATTGTTGTTGGGTACTTCACTGTGCTCATACTGTCCGAGGAAGACCCCGTCGCCTGAATATGTGAGGTTGTTATACTCAACTATATTGTTGTTCGAAACAATCAGAAGTATTGCCGCACAGTCGCTGGGGTCGGTAAGGCGGTTAACATGGGAGCAGTCGTTATTATGAATATTGCAATTATCAGTGTAGTTCATCCGGATCCCAAAACCGCAATTCCAGTGCAGGGTATTGTCGTGCAGTTCAAAGGAATTGCAGTTGTACATTGCCACTCCGTCGTTCTGCTGTATCATGGTATTTCCAAAAATCTCCCCGCCGGTGCATTCATTCATCAGTACACCTCCCCCAAGGGCTTCCTCCGGCCCGGTCCAAATAAAAATCCAGCCGACTGTATCTTTTTTATTGTATGAGAAATTATTGTCATTGATATTAATGCCGGATGATTTCTTTACCGACATCGCATAATAGAAGCGGCTCACAGATGCGAAATTCTTTATCGTAATATTGCTCGAATTCTCAATGTAAATCATATACCCGCCAAAATCCGCCCCATCAACGAACACACTGTCGCCATCGATAGTGATATTGCTTTTATTCACTATGCGGATTAGCCCGGCCTGGCCGCTGTCCGCCATTTCGTAACTGCCTGGCTGAATTTTAATATCAGAATTGGAAGCAATTTCCATATTATCCGCAAGGGATAAAATGGTTTGTGATTGAAGCGAAAAGGATAAACATGTGATTATCAACAATACCGGAAGGATGGAACGTTTCATTAGTCTGATTTTTATAACCCATTAAATTACAAAAAATCCTTAAGCCGCAGCATTTTCAGGGGGATATCAGAAGCTTCCTGAAATGGCGTTGAAATCCGTATTGCAATACACTGATGAATAGATATAAAATCCAACACGGCTGGTTGAGATTTTTCTTTCCAGGTGGAGGATGGGGAAGCCCGGCTTGACATTTAAATAGCCGGCTATGACCGGACCAGCACTGATAGCCCTGATTTTTTGCTCGCCTCCGCGAATTTCAATACTGTAATACTGCCGGAGGATATCAAAGAGCGAGTTGTTCTCAAATTTCCTTGAACAGAATCGAGGCAGATTAACATTCGGAAGGTAATTGACATCATAGAATATTGATCTTCCCTCCAACTGGCGCAGCCTCTCCAGAAAAATACAGCCCATCTCTTCCTCCATTTTGCTCAGGGGAAAAATAAAGGGGTTGGGCCATGGCTGAACTATTGGTTTTGACAGCAACCTGGTCCTAAGATCTTTATGGCGCAAGGCTGATGTTGTTCCGGCCACCGAAAGGATTCCTATGCCTTTAGGATTATTCTGGACAACACTGCCCTTGCCCTGCTGGGTAAGTATATATCCATCGTATGAAAGACTGATCAAAGCCCGTCGCACTGTCGGCCTCGTTAACCCGTAAGTGCGGCAGAGGTCATTCTCCGATGGCAGCAAATCCCCGTCATTGAAAATCCCATCCTCTATCTGCTTCCTGAGAAGCTCGTATAATTTCCTGTGCTGCGCAATTTTTTTCATTATTACTTGTAAAGACAAGTTGAATGTTTTATCTTTGCAAAGATATTAAATTATACTGAATATCAATAGTTTTAATAACATTTTTTTGATTTACACAACCACTTGTATTTACATGTTATTAATAACAAGCTGGCAATAACAAAGTAAGATCATGGCCATTCCGGTAATTCTTCCGCGACAGGGACAATCAGTTGAATCCTGTATTATCACTGAAATACTTATCAAAAAGGGTGATGAGGTAAAAGAGGGCGACATCCTTATCCGTTATGAAACAGATAAGGCAGTTTTTGAGTTGGAGGCTCCCGAGGGCGGAACTGTACTGGAAATCCTCACCAATGAGGGGGATGAAGTACCGGTCCTCGACAACATACTGGTTCTCGGCAATCCCGGCGAAGATATCAATGAGTTTAAGGCAAAGGGCACAGGGCACAAGGCACAGGTAGGGGATAGGGAAGAAGAGGAAAAGAAAGAAGTGGAGGATGTAAAGGGCCGAGAGAGTGAATCTGTTGAAGAGAATTCTGATTATCCCCTTGAGGCCATGGAGGGTAAAGTTAAAATATCCCCAAGAGCCAGGAAAAAAGCATTGGCTTTGGGTGTTCCAATAAATAATGTTCGAGGCACCGGCCCTGGCGGAAGAATTATCGAGCGCGATGTGGAAAGCTATGCCCTTGGCGGAGAAAGACTATCGCCTCTGGCAGTTGCCATGGCAGAACAATCAGGGCTGAGAGCTCCAAAACAGGGATCAGGCATGGGAGGGCGCATCCTGAGCTCCGACCTGCAAAAGGCAGGCACAGAAATAGGAGAAGATTCAACAGTTAAAAAACTCACTAACATTCGCAGGGTAATAGCCCAGAATATGCATGCCTCCCTTCAGAATTCAGCCCAGCTTACGCACCACATGAGTGCAGATGCCAGGGCAATGCTGAATTTAAGGAAGGAAGTGAAAAGCAAAATGGAGGCCGGTGATTACCAGAACATTACTATCAATGATATGGTGTGTTTTGCCCTCATCAAAGCCCTCAAAAAGATGCCTGAAATCAACTCTCATTTCCTCGGCGATTCAATAAGGACCTTCACCAAGGTACACCTGGGAATCGCAGTGGATACAGAGCGAGGATTGATGGTTCCCGCTTTGAGAAATGCTGATGATTACAGCATCGAAGAGCTGTCTGTAGAACTTAAAGCACTAGCAAATAGCTGTAAATATGGCAATATCGACCCCGACCTGCTGGCACCAACAGCAGCCTCATTCACAGTTTCCAACCTGGGGGCTTTTGGTGTTGAAATGTTCACCCCGGTTATCAACCTTCCCCAATCGGGCATCCTGGGGGTGAACACTATCATCCAGCGCCCAGGGGATGTGGGAGGAGGAATTATTGGCTTCCTGCCCTACATTGGCCTCTCATTAACATACGACCACAGGACGCTCGACGGGGCACCCGCTTCCGCATTCCTAAGGGAAGTAAAAGAACAAATTGAAAAACTGGATAACAGTATAAGGCTTGAGGCTTAGGGCTTGAGGCTTAAGGATAAGGATAAGGATTTAGTTTAGAAGGTTAAAAGTAAGGACTGAGGGGTATAAATTCATAATTCATAATTAATAATTCATAATTAATAATTTATAAGATGTACAACTTAGGAATAATTGGAGCCGGATCAGCCGGATATGTGGCTGCGGAACAAGCAGGAAAGTCCGGACTGAAAGTGGTCCTTTTCGATAAAAGAGCTCTGGGTGGAGTTTGTCTGAATGAGGGATGCATACCAACGAAAACACTGCTCTATTCAGCAAAACTGTACGAGAATTCGCGTTTTGGCGAAAAATACGGGATTATAAGTAAGGAGGTCAGTTTTGATTTCTCAGCCATAATGGCCCGGAAAAATAAAGTGATAAAAAAACTGGTTGGGGGCGTTGGGGCAAAAATGAAGCATGCAAATGTTGAGCTGATTCTACGGGAAGCTAAAATCACCGGGCGGAATAAAGATCACCTCCTGATAACTTCTGAAGGCAAAGAATATCCTTGTCGTAATATCCTTCTGGCCACCGGTGCAGAAGCTGTGATTCCGCCAATAAAAGGCCTTGACAAAGATAAAGCCGTAACCAGCAGGGAAATCCTCCAGATAGATGTACTGCCGGAAAGCCTCAATATTATTGGTGGTGGAGTTGTGGGGATGGAGTTTGCCAGCTTTTTTAACAGCTTGGGAACCAAGGTGACAGTGTTTGAAATGATGGATGAGATACTGCCCGGGATTGATCCTGAGATAAGTGCCATGTTCAGGAAAGATCTGACTAAAAGAGGAATCGATTTTCACACTGCTTCAACCATCACCGAAATCCGCGGTAATGAAGTAATATACAAAAACAAGGATGGAGAGGGTTCTGTAAAGGCGGACAAACTACTCATAAGTGTTGGCCGTAAAGCAAATGTTACGGGATTCGGATTGGAAGAGCTGGGAGTGGAGCTGACGGCCAACAAAGGGGTAAAAATTGATGAAAAATGCCGCACAAACATCCCTAATATTTACGCTGCCGGTGATATAACAGGGTTCTCCCAGCTGGCACATACCGCCAGCCGCGAAGCTATAGTAGCCGTTAACAACATACTTGGGAAACCCAACAGGATGAGGTATAATGCAGTCCCTTCGGTTGTTTACTCAAATCCAGAAATAGCCTGTGTTGGTATGACACAGGGGGAAGCTGAATCCAAAGGAATAGCTTGTAAAACACTGGCCCTGCCAATGGCATATGCCGGCCGTTTTATTGTTGAAAATGAAGGTAAAAACGGTATTGCCAAAATAGTTGTGGGTGAAAAATATGGAGAGATCCTGGGCGCTCATCTATACGGAAACCCCGCTTCTGAAATCATTTTTGGTGCCGCGATGGCAATAGAAATGGAAATGCGTGTAAAAGACATGCAGGAGATAATTTTCCCGCACCCCACAGTATCAGAGATATTTCATGAAATAGTATTTGAGTAGGGACGGGGCCTTGTGCCCGTCAGAATTTAAGACCAAAGACCCAAGACCGAAGACGAAAGATTTAAGAATAAAGATAAAAGATATTAAAAAATGCCAAAAAGTCAATTCATCGATCCAAAAGAAGTCCGGAAACCAGGAGAAATCACATTTAAACCGATTCCGGTTAACCAGTATAATAAAACCCTGAAAGAGGAAAGGTCGTTATTCTCAGATTCTGATCTGATCCGTATTTATCGTGACATGCAGATTATCAGGGAATTTGAGACAATGCTCCACCTGATAAAAACCACAGGAGGATACCAGGGAATCCCATATAACCATCCCGGCCCGGCCCACCTATCTATCGGCCAGGAGGCTTCGGCAGTTGGTATGGCTTACCTGCTAAACATCGACGACATGATTTTTGGTTCCCACAGGAGTCACGGTGAGATCCTGGCAAAGGGCCTTTCCGCTATCCAGCAATTAGGGGATAAGGAACTCATTAAAATTATGGAATCTTTTTTTGATGGACGGATTTTGAGAATCATTGGAAAAAATCACAAAGGAGATGTTAAAAGCCTGGCCATAAGATTCTTGCTTTATGGCACCCTGGCTGAGATTTTTGCCAGGGAAACGGGATTCAACAAAGGTCTGGGCGGTTCCATGCATGCCTTTTTCACCCCATTCGGTGTATACCCAAACAATGCTATCGTTGGAGGATCGGGTGATATTTCTGTAGGTGCTGCCCTGTTCAAGAAGGTTAACCAGAAAAAAGGTATTGTTGTGGCCAATATTGGTGATGCATCCGCAGCCTGCGGGCCTGTTTGGGAAGGGATTTCTTTCGCTGCAATGGATCAGTTTAATGCATTGTGGGAAGGAGCCTATAAGGGCGGCCTGCCCATACTCTTCAACTTCATGAACAACCAATACGGCATGGGCGGTCAAACCCGGGGTGAAACCATGGGTTATGATATCCTTGCCCGTCTGGGTGCAGGGGTGAATCCAGATATGATGCATGCCGAACGTATTGATGGATATAACCCATTAGCCGTTATTGATGCCTTCCGCAGAAAGAAGAAAATTCTCGAAGACAAAAATGGACCCATACTGCTTGACACATTGACATACCGTTTCAGCGGACACTCCCCTTCCGATGCATCTTCCTACCGCTCAAAAGAAGAAATCGAGGCCTGGCTGGCATCCGATTCCATCCTGAGTTTTGGAACGGAACTCATAACCAATGCAGTTTGCGCACAGAATGATCTCGACAATATCAAAGGCGCGGCCACAGAAACAATTATGGACATCATGCGTCTGGCTATCGACGACTCGGTATCCCCGCGCATGAACCTGGTGCAACAGCCTGACCTCATCGGCAGCATGATGTTCTCCAATGAATCCCTGGACAGGATGGAAGAAGGAACCCCTGTTACACTAATGCCGCTTGAGGATAATCCGAGGGTAAAACAAATAAATAACAAGGAGCGCTTTGCACTGGATGAAAATGGAAAACCATTCTCAAAAATTAAAACCTACCAGCTTCGTGACGGGATTTTTGAAGCCATTATCGATCGCTTTTACAAAGACCCGACCCTGGTTGCTTATGGTGAGGAAAACCGCGACTGGGGAGGGGCTTTTGCAGTGTATCGGGGCCTCACTGAAGCCCTCCCTTACAACCGTTTGTTCAATTCTCCAATAGCTGAAGGTGCTATTGTTGGTACAGCAATTGGTTACGGTATGGCCGGAGGACGTGTGATTGCAGAGATTATGTATTGTGATTTCCTCGGACGCTCAGGAGATGAGGTTTTCAACCAGCTCCCCAAATGGCAGGCTATGAGCGGCAACCTTATTAAGATGCCGGTGGTTATCCGTGTATCAGTTGGATCCAAATACGGTGCCCAGCACTCACAGGACTGGTCATCGCTCGTTGCCCACATACCAGGCCTGAAAGTGGTGTTCCCGGCAACACCTTATGATGCCAAAGGGCTAATGAACAGCGCCCTGCAGGGCACCGACCCTGTAATATTCTTTGAAAGTCAACGTATATACGATATCGGAGAACTATTTCACGAGGGTGGTGTTCCGGAAGGGTATTACGAAATACCTCTTGGCGAACCGGATATCAAAAGAAAAGGATCAGACCTTACTATTCTTAGTGTTGGGGCAACACTTTATAATGCTATTAAAGCATCTGATATCCTGAAAGAAAAATACGATATCTCAACTGAAATAATCGATGCCAGAAGTTTGGTGCCATTCAACTACGAATTGGTATTAGAATCTGTTAAGAAAACCGGCAGGATCCTGCTTACATCGGATGCGTCGGCCAGGGGATCTTTCCTGAAAGAAATGGCCCAAACGATTACCGAACTGGCTTTCGATGATTTGGACGCACCACCAGTAGTTGTGGGCTCCAGGAACTGGATAATTCCGGCACACGAATTGGAAGACTACTTCTTTCCCCAACCCGAGTGGATGTTGGATGCCATACATGAAAGCATAATACCCCTTAAAAATCATCAGGTTTCCACTAACTTTACTTCTTTGGAACAATTGAGACGTAACAAAATGGGTATATAATATTTAAATAAATGAACGCAAATAAATCAGAAATACAGAAAATAAGAAATAAATCCGGCTTTATCATCGATATGGACGGGGTTATTTATCACGGAAACAAGATTCTTCCAGGGGCCAAAGATTTTGTCGACTGGCTGACCAGGGAAAAGAAAAACTTCCTTTTCCTTACCAATGCCAGCGATAAAACCCCCAAAGAGCTTCAGGAGAAGCTAGCCAGGCTCGGGATACAGGTTGACAAAACGGTCTTTTATACAAGCGCCCTCGCCACGGCTATGTTTTTACAGAGTCAGAAACCAAAAGGCAGCGCCTATATTATCGGGGAGGCAGGACTGATAAATGCACTCTATAATGTAGGATATACCATGAATAATGTTGATCCTGATTACGTTATAATCGGCGGGACTTCAACATACACCTATGATACTATAGAAAAAGCTGTCAACCTTGTTCTAAGGGGGGCAAAACTCATAGGCACCAATCCGGATGTTACCGGGCCGATGGAGAATGGGATAGCCCCTGCCACAAAGGCCCTTATCTCACCTATTGAAATGGCCACCGGAAAAACAGCCTACTTCATTGGTAAACCCAATCCCCTGATGATGCGTAACGCACTTAAAAAGATCAATGTTACAATAGAAGAAGCTGTCATTATCGGCGACCGAATGGATACCGACATCATTGCCGGTATTGAATCGGAGATTGATACCGTTTTAGTGCTCAGCGGAATATCTACAGAAAAAACTATCGATGATTTTCCGTACTTCCCTAAATATGTGTTGAATGGTGTGATAGACATCGCACCTGATGCTGAGTAAATAAATTTTTGTTGAAGTTCATGGGCTGGGGCGGTTCAAATAACTCATTATGTACAAAATCAATAATCATATTCATACACCATATTCTTTTAGTGCCTTTAAATCCATTGAAGAAGCATTTGAGCTGGCAAAGGGCGAAGGAATCCAGGTATTGGGAATAAATGATTTTTTTGTGACCGATGGATACCGTGAGTTTAATGAGCAGGCCCAGAAATACCGGATTTATCCCCTCTTCAACGTGGAATTCATAGGCCTGCTGAAAGATGAGCAATCCAAGGGGATCAGGGTGAATGATCCAAGTAACCCGGGTCGTACATATTTTTGCGGCAAAGCACTTCAATACCCTGTTGCTCTGTCGAAGGTGAACAGGGAAAAACTTGCCAAGGTGGTGGCCGAAAGCCAGGGCCAGGTAAAAGAGATGCTTGAAAAACTATCGGCACACCTGATCAGGATTGATTCTCCCTTTACCCTTTCCTTTGAAGATATTAAACGCAAATATGCGCGTGAACTGGTTAGGGAAAGACATATAGCCCAGGGGCTGCGTTATACCATCAATGAACATTTTGCTGATACCGGTTCCAGGCTGAAATTCCTGGAAAAGTTGTATTCAGGCCATAAATCTACAGCCGACCTGTCGGAGAACAGCTCCCTGGAGGGAGAATTGCGCAACCGCCTTCTTAAGGCTGGTGGCGAAGCTTTCGTTCCTGAAGATGAGAGCTCATTTCTTCCGGTTCCTGAGCTGGCAGAAATCATTATCGATGCCGGAGGTATTCCATGCTATCCAGTACTGCTGGATGATAAAAACGGGAATTACACTGAATTTGAAGGAGATAAAGAGGCTTTACTGAACCGCCTCAAACAATTAAATGTAGGGGCCGTGGAATTGATCCCCGGGAGAAACAATCTCGGTCATTTGAACACTTTCGTGGAATTTTTTCATGAGAATAACTTCCTGGTCAGTTTTGGGACAGAGCATAACACCCCCGAGATGATCCCCCTGGAAGTTAAAGCCAGCGGGGAAACACCACTGGACGATTTCCTCCTTCAGGTAAACGAGGAGACCTCTTGTGTGTATATCGCCCATCAAGAGCGTATTAGAAAAGGCCAGGAAGGATATCTCAATTCTGATGGCCAATGTAAAACAGCACAAAATAAAGACTTCGTTAGAGAGGGAAAATCGATCCTGACCAATTTTCTTGAGAACAAAATGGTATGATATGAAAAACGAATTGGAAGCATTGGCGAGAATGTCCCGCACCCTCGGGCAAAACAAGGACCAGATCCTGGCGGCGGGAGGGAATACATCCTTTAAGGATGACAAATCCATATGGGTAAAAGGAAGCGGAGCTGAACTCGGATATATTGATATTGATGGATTTGTGGAATGCGACCGCAAAATGCTGGAAGCCAACCTTGGGAAAACATACAGCCAGGACCAGGATCAAAGCTTCAAACGAGCCCGGCTAGACTTGCTGTCGACCATGGTTGATCCAGATTATCCGCTTCAGCCTTCCGTTGAAACCTCTATTCACGTTTTGTTGCAAGCCCCATTTGTTGCGCACACCCATCCAACCCTGGTCAATGCCCTCACAAGCAGCAGGAATGGCAAAAAAATTATAAATGAACTCTTCAGTGACAAAGCTGTTTTCGTAGAATATAATTATCCCGGGTTTGAATTGTTCTCCAGGGTGAAAGAAGAGATTGTGAAATTCAGAAAAGTCCAGGGCCGGGATCCGAGAATTATCTTCCTGAAAAACCATGGCATAGTCGTAGGAGGAAACAACCCGGAGGATATTTATGATATTTTTAATAAGATTTTTGATGACCTGTCGCCCCTGGTAAAGGACTTGCCGGAAATCAGCGATACCTTTTGCCCTGCCTCGACAATAAACAATATCCTGCCGGCGATACGGATGATGGTTTCAGGCAGCAATGCTAAAATCCTGAAATTCCGCAAGGATTCACTCATTGATCACTTTTCATCAGACTCAAATCAGTTTAAAAAAATCCACAGGCCTTTCTGCTTCGACCATGTTAAACACGGCGGAGGAAGATACCTGTACATTGAAAAAATAACAGATGATCCTGGTTTTCTTTCCACCTGTGAAAAAGAAATTGAAACATTCCGGAAAAATACCGGAAGTTTCCCGCTGCTAATACTTATCAGGGATTTTGGATTAATTGCTGTTGGTGACAATTGCAAGAATGCAGAAACCCTCATGGACCTGTTCTCGGATCAACTGAAAATCAGCTATTTGTCGGAAAATTTCGGGGGCCCCGAATTCCTTGCTGATAAGGAGATAGAAAAGATCCAGTCCCGTTTGGCCTATGGGATGACCGGACAATCAAAAGAACCGGCGGCAAACAACCCTGTCCTTAACAGGATTGCCATCGTTACCGGCGGAGCACAGGGATTTGGCGAGGGGATAGCCAGGGATCTTTTCAGCCATCAGGCAAATCTTGTGATCGCCGATCTTAATGAAGAAACCAGCAATAAATTAGTGGATGAATTAAATCAGCCTACCCATCCCAATCGGGCCATTTTTGTTAAAACCGATGTTTCTGATCCCGAATCGGTGCAAAACCTGGTGTCGGAAACCGTCAGGGAATTTGGAGGGCTTGACCTGATGATATCAAATGCCGGTGTGCTTTTTGCCGGTGGACTGGACGAGATGGAACCCACTGTATTCGACCTGGTTACAAGGGTGAATTATACAGGTTATTTCCTTTGTGCCAAATTCTCTTCAGCAATTATGAAATTGCAGTCGGAGTATAACAACTACCAATTTTCGGATATCATCCAGATAAATTCAAAATCCGGACTAAAGGGAAGCAATAAAAATTTTGCTTATGCCGGGGGTAAGTTTGGAGGAATCGGCCTGACTCAATCATTTGCCCTTGAGCTTATGCCACATCGCATAAAGGTTAATTCCGTTGCCCCGGGAAATCTTTTCGACGGGCCCCTGTGGTCGGATCCCGACAAGGGGCTCTTTGTTCAGTACCTGAGTGCAGGTAAAGTACCGGGAGCCAAAACAATTGACGATGTAAAAAGGTTTTATGAAGGACAGGTGCCGGCCGGGAGAGGATGCACAGTGGAGGATGTTATGAAGGCCGTATACTACGCAATCGATCAGAAATATGAAACAGGTCAGGCTATTCCGGTTACCGGGGGACAAATAATGCTTAACTGATACCATGAAAACCAAAGCAATACGATTATACGGCAAAGACGATTTACGATTGGAGGAATTTGACTTGCCCCCTATTAAGGATGATGAGATCCTTGCCAGGGTAGTTTCCGACAGTATCTGCATGTCGTCCTACAAAGCCACCAAACAAGGTGCCGATCACAAAAGGGTACCGGATAATGTGCACGAAAAACCGGTAATCATAGGGCACGAATTTTCAGGTGAGATCCATGAAGTGGGCAAAAAGTGGCAGGCAAAATTCAAGGCAGGGGACAAGTTTTCCATCCAACCTGCTTTGAATTACAAAGGTACTCTTGATGCACCCGGATATTCCTTCAGGTATATAGGCGGAGATGCCACTCATATAATAATACCCAATGAGGTGATGGAGATGGATTGTTTATTGGCATATACCGGAGCAGGTTATTTCCCGGCCTCCCTATCAGAACCCATGTCATGCATTGTCGGCGCTTTCCATGCCAGTTACCATATAAAAAATGGCACGTATATTCATGAAATGGGCATTAAGGAGGGGGGCAATCTTGCCTTACTTGCAGGGGCGGGCCCTATGGGACTTGGTGCAATTGACTATGCCCTGCACTGCAACCGCAAACCGGGCCTGATGGTAGTAACGGATATTGATGATGCACGTCTGGATAGGGCTGCCTGCCTGTTTACCCCGAAAGAAGCGGCTAAATATGGGATTAGTATCGAGTACACCAATACAGCCAAACTGGATGACCCGAAAGCATATTTGTTAGGCCTTACCAATAATCAGGGCTTTGATGATGTCTTTGTTTTTGCCCCGGTAAAACCTGTGGTGGAGCAGGGGGATAAAATACTCGGTAAAGACGGCTGCCTGAACTTTTTTGCCGGCCCCACTAATCCGGAATTTAAAGCCGAAATGAACTTTTACAATGTTCATTATGCTTTCACCCACCTGGTGGGCACCAGCGGGGGAAATACCGATGACATGCGGGAATCCCTGGAGCTTATGTCGAAGGGAATTATAAATCCCGCCATGATGATTACCCATGTCGGCGGACTGGATGCCGTTGTTGAAACAACAAAAAACCTCCCGAATATTCCTGGTGGGAAGAAGCTTATTTACACTAATATTTCATTGCCGCTATTTGCTCTGTTGGATTTACCGAAATTGGGTAAAGAGAACTCTTTCTTCAAAGGATTACATGAAATTGTATCGAAAAATACATACATCTGGAATCTTGAAGCAGAACAATACCTGCTCAAAAACGGGACGGCAATTTAGAACCATTCTAACTTAGGCGGGTCAGCCCTGTATTTTCTTCTCTTATCAGTTACAATTCAATACTTTTGCATTGAATTTATTGAATTATAATTATGAAAAACACAATATTGATCCTGGCCATTTCCTTACTGGGAGTACAAACGGCCAATTCCCAGGATTTTCACTCCATCTGGAATAATCCCGAAGCTAATTTCTATGAAATAAAAGCAGCTGCCAGGGATTATTTTAAGGACAAGGACCAGGGGTTGGAAACAGATTATTCCCGTTATATGCGATGGGAATGGTTTGTTGAGGAAAGGGTTTACCCCTCCGGGGATCTTTCTTTGCTAAATAGCAACAGGTTATTCCATGAGATCAGGCTCTTTGATGAAGTGGCCCCCCGTTTAAAGAGCCAGCCAGCCTGGATACCACTTGGAGTTGACAAATACGACAATGTTGACGGGCACTGGTCGCCCGGGCTTGGCCGAATTGACCGAATAGCCGTTGACCCCACCGATTCAAGGATTATGTACATCGGAGCACCTTCCGGTGGCCTTTGGAAAACATACGACCGCGGACAAAACTGGATCTCTCTAACCGATGATCTTCCAACCATGGGGGTGTCAGGTATTGCCCTTAACCCTAATAATCCGCAGGAGATATACATTTCTTCCGGGGATGGTGATGGTGGGTACACTTATACTTCAGGGGTATTTAAAACTACCGATGGTGGCGAAACCTGGGATATTACAGGCTTTGAAGTCGACCTGACTACTCGCAAGAATAGCAAAGATCTGATTATGAATCCCGATGACCCAAATATTCTATTTGTCTCCACCACCATCGGCCTTTATAAAACCATTGACGGGGGAGAAAGCTGGTATATGGTTGCCGATGGAGAATTTGATGATTTGTGCTTCAAACCAGGTGATCCTCAGACAGTTTATGCGAGCCAGTTTACCGCACTTCATGTTTCGCGGGACGGAGGGGAAACATTTGAAAAAAATGAAGTGGATGTGAGCGGGCGTGTTTTAATCGGTGTAACCCCGGCCAATCCTGACTATGTTTACCTGGTGGCTGGATTAAAAGGGACTTTTCTATCAACGGATAGTGGAGAAACCTTTGCTAAAGTCGCTGACCTTCCTGTTGAGCACAAAAGCCAGGGCTATATGTTCGCCCTGGCAGTTTCAACAAGTAATGTGGATGAACTTCATTTCGGAACTTTTGAATCTTACAAGTCGGTTGATGGAGGTCTCACATGGGACAAAACCACCGGCTGGACATGGAACAATGAACTCGGTTATACGCATTGCGACTATCATGATATGGTTTTCTATGGCGATACTCTATTTACCTGCACCGACGGTGGGATGTCCTATTCAACTGATGGTGCTGAAACCTGGACAACCTGCTTCGATAATGCCGACTGTACCCAGATATACAAAATAGCCGTTTGTAAAACCAATCCCGAGCTGTACATGTGGGGCTCTCAGGATAACGGTGTTTATCATTACGACTCAAGGGACTGGTGGGCATGGCTGGGTGCTGACGGAATGGATGTAGTGTATGATTATTCTGATCCGAACACACGCTATGGAAGTACCCAGAACGGTTCATTCTACTGCAATACTCACGGCATAGCACAGCCGGGTAAAGGGGCATGGGTTACACCGGTGTTAATTCATCCCTTCAATTCTGATATACTTTATGTCGGTAACAATAAAGTTCGTAAATCAATTGATGGTATGCGAAACTGGCAAGTTATAGGGTCATTTATAAATAACCAGGATAATGTTGAAGAGGATTATATCAAGGCAATGGCCATATCCGAATCAAATCCTGATTTCATCTTTGCCTCAAAAGAGCAGAGGTTGTGGAGGACGATAAACGGGGGACAGTTCTGGACAGAAATAACAGATGGTTTACCAAACCTGTACATAAACAATATTGCTATACATCCTAAGAATCCAAATGTTGTAGCTGTTTCCCTTTCCGGGTATACAGCAGGCAAAAAGGTATATATCTCATATGATGCAGGTTTGACATGGAAAAATTACAGCAAAAACCTTCCAAACATCCCTGCTAAAGGTCTTGCCTTTGATGATAAATGGAATAACGCTCTTTATGTTGGGATGGATGTGGGAATCTACTACATCGACAATTACCAGGATGAATGGTCGGCTTACGGTGTAGGGCTTCCAAATGTAATAGTTCAGGACATTGAACTCAACCCGAGAACTGAGCAATTATTCATTGGTACCCATGGAAGAGGCATGTGGAAAACATCCACCCGCCCGGAAGATCCATCCTTAAAATATTGCAGTGGCTCAGGAACGCCGGCATCTGAAGCCGGATTTATAAAAAGGGTATTCGTTGGTGATATCGAGAGTTACTCATCAGACGATGGTTATCTTGAGGAAACCACACAGCATACCCAGATCCAGCGGGGAAGGTATTACCCGATCGAAGTACACCTGAATGACACTGAATATCAGGACACATTGGTTGCCTGGGTCGACTGGAACAACGACTGGGAATTTTCCCCTGAGGAAGCACTTCCCATGTCTGCTCCTGATGAAAATAGGATTTGCTATGGCATGATTTCTGTCCCGGCAAATGCTGAAATGCGAATGACACGCCTGCGTTTGAGGAATACACAGCCAAAAGATATTTGTCTGGTTCCCTGCGGGGAATTCCCGGGAGAGGTTGAAGATTACCTGCTTCTGGTGACTGAAAACCCAACCAGCTATTGCCCTGTGATCAGTAATAATTACAGGACGGAATGGATCAAACAGATCGAAATAGGAGACCTGAAATACAAAACCAATGCGTATGATTATTCAAATTATTCTTTCAAGTCGGCTAATGTTCACAAAGGCATGACAGTTAATGTTGAACTCACCCCCGGATTCAGGAAAGATACCACTACACAAAGATGGAGGATATGGATAGATTACAATAATGATGGTGATTTCCTCGGAGAAGGCGAAATGGTTCTGAGTGAAGGAAGTAAAAATGTGATCAAAGGGACCATTACCATCCCGGATGATGCGGTTTTCGGCACAACACGAATGAGGATCATGATGCAGCGTGGAGAGACACCCGATCCCTGTGAAAATATATCTTACGGAGAGGTTGAGGATTACGCTATTAACATCAAGCCAGTAATCGTAGGAATTGATAATCAAAAGTATATAACTGGTCCGAAACCAGGACTGCATGTTTACCCCAATCCCACAACAGGTAAGGTATCACTAAGCATCAACCCTTTGAATGAAACTGTATTACATATGGACCTGGTCAATATTACTGGCCAGGTAGTTATGTATAAAGAAATCAATTGTCAGGGATCTGAATTCACCGAACAGCTTGATCTCTCTGAACTCCCTAACGGTATGTATTATGTTGTTATTAAAACCCAACAGGGCGCTTTCAGTCAGGCGAGGATCGTGAAAAAGTGACGGGGGACAAAAAAAGCTTACGATAGCTTACGATAGGTTACGATAGGTTACGATAGTTATCTTAAGTTAATAGAAATTGAAAAAGGGCCGGGGTTACACCCGGCCCCACTAATCAACCAATCAACCAATTACGGCATTGGATAACCTTTAATTACCTCAAGATTTTTTGCGATCTGGCCCTCCGGAAATTCATGATCCGACAATTCGCCGGCAAGGTATTTATCATATCCCATCAAGTCCATTAAACCATGGCCGCTGAAATTAAACAGGATAACCTTTTCTTTGCCTTCCTCCTTCGCTTTGTTAGCTTCCTGGATGACAGCAGCAATAGCGTGGGTGGTTTCAGGTGCTGGGATTATCCCCTCTGTTTTAGCGAACAGAATTCCTGCCTTGTAACATTCCAGCTGAGCTATGGCGCGTGGAGCCAGCAGACCCTCCTCTACGGCACGACTAACCAATGGAGCCATTCCATGATAGCGTAAGCCTCCGGCATGAATAGGCGGGGGTACGAAAGCATGACCCAGTGAGTGCATAGCCAACAGTGGTGTCATTTTTGCCGTATCTCCATGGTCATATACATAGGGAGCTTTGGTTAAGGTCGGACATGATGTTGGTTCAACCGGTATTATATCAATGTCTGCCCCGTGCATCTTGTCATATACAAAGGGAAAGGCCAATCCGGCAAAATTACTTCCGCCGCCAGCACAAGCGATAATCACATCTGGTATTTTTTCACCCGCTTTCTCCAATTGTTTCTTGGCTTCCAGGCCAATTATGGTCTGGTGCAGCATCACATGATTCAGCACACTCCCAAGCGAGTATTTTGTGGTACCTGATGGATCTGTAACAGCCGCTTCGATAGCCTCACTAATTGCCATTCCCAAGCTTCCCGGGGTATCGGGAAATTGCTCAAGGATCTGCCGTCCGGCATTTGTTTCGTTACTCGGACTGGCAATGCAAGTGCCCCCCCAGGTTTGCATCATGAGTTTCCTCAATGGCTTTTGGTCAAAACTGATCCTGACCATAAAAACTTTACACTCCAGGCCAATCAGAGAACAGGCAAAAGATAAGGCGCTGCCCCATTGACCAGCACCAGTTTCCGTTGTTAGTCTTTTTGTTCCAAATTGCTTATTGTACCAGGCCTGAGCCACTGCAGTATTGGGCTTATGGCTTCCTGCCGGTGACAGACTTTCATTTTTGTAGTAGATTCTTGCCGGGGTACCAAGAGCCTCTTCTAAATCATAGGCTCTATACATTGGAGCTGGACGCCAGCGCGTTAATAAAGATAAAATCTCCTCAGGGATATCTATCCATCGCTGTGTACTGTATTCCTGCTCAACAAGATTCATAGGAAAAACCTGGGCCCAGGCCTCTGGTGGAACAGGACCATCTGGACTCATAAATGGAGGGCACTTGATATCCGCGGCAAGGTTATACCATTGCCTTGGCATCTCGCTCTCTTCAAGGATAATTTTTCTAATTCTAGTCATGATTTTTTGGAATTTAGGTTCTAATTAAAACAAAAAAAACATGTTGTAAACAACATGCCAGTCCATCACTGATTTAACAAATCGCTTACTTTCAACCTGAGGAAGGCTGCCAGCACCACTTAGTGGAAACATATTTAAATTTTCTTCTAAACATGCTAAACAATTTGCTGGGGATAAAAGTAAAGATTATTTTTTCTCATGCAAATAAAATTTTATCTGGATTTCCTGATAATATCCATAGCACATAGATAGCCACTGAAAATGGCACCCGAGAAACCACCGCCGGTTTTGGTCCAGGCCGAGGCAAAATGCAGATTAGATATGGGGCTTTGGATTTCAGTTCGCACCCTCAAGGGTGTTTGTGCGAATCCATAAACTGCTCCCTTGGGATTCAGGGTATACCTCCTGACCGAACTAGCTGTGCCCACCTCATAATACTCCACCGCACCACGGAAACCGGGGATAAGCTTTTCGAGGCGGTCAATGAAAGCCTCCGCCGCAACCTTCTTGCGCTTTTTATAGTCATCAGCAGACAGGTTCTCCCATTGATCGAGATAATCAATACAACAAACAGCCCCTACGCCCTTACCCCTAGGGGCTAAATCAGACTCAACCTGGGAATAATCCACGAAGGTGAAGCTCCTCTTAGAAAAATCATCCCGGTTATTTTGCTCTATATCTTTTGGATTATTAACTGACTGATCATAGACAAAAGTAGAATAGTACTTGCTTCCTATTTCTTTCAAGGAAGTCTTAAATCCGAAATATATAGTGAGTAGAGATGCTCCTGGAACCAGGTCGGCGTATTGCTTCCGCAAAGACGAACAATAAGGTTTTGGTAATAAATTATCCGCCACGGCTGGGATAGATGCATTAGCAACAACCTGCTCAGCACTGGCCGAATACTCCTTTGAATTTCTGATGTTCCTGTAAGTTACCCCAACAGCCCTTTCATCCTCCACCAGGATGCCTGTAGCCAGATGATTCAAACGAACCTCTCCTCCGGCAGCCTCAATAGCCACTGCCAGGTAATTCGACAACATCTGGGAACCGCCCCTGATGAAATTTCCTCCTCCCCTGTAGTAACTCGACTGTGCCATGGAATAATAATTCAGGGATAGGCTATAAGGATCATCATGGAAATAACCAAGATTCCCAAGAAGAATTAGTTTCAGGTCATCATTCTTTATGATACCATCCATAAAATCCCCCAGGCACTTTTCCTGCTCATCTACTGACTGCTTAATGATTTTCCGAATATTCATCAATTGGTAAAAATAGGCTCTTATCCCATCCTCTTCCTCAGGGAATAAGTTGATAAGTTTTTCTGTAACCTCTTCTGGATTATGAGAGATCACCACATCCCTGCGTCCATTGATAAATCGGTAAAATTCCGGAATTTTCAGAAACTCCACTTTATCTAACACCCCAAGATCATGGAAAATCCTGGATTTCATGTCTCCGGGATGCAATCCGTCCATTTCGTGCAGTCCCACCTCCATGGTAAAACCCTTGCGGGTAAAAGAGGTGGCACAACCTCCGGGGCGATCATGCTGTTCCAGAAGCAAAACTTTTTTACCTGCCCTTGCAAGTTTGGCTCCGGCGGTTAGCCCTCCCAATCCGGCCCCGATAATTATCACATCAAAATTCATAAGGCATTTATTTTACTTCAGGAATGGGATATCTTTTGAATTCCGCGCTCCGGTCAAACAAGTACCTGTACGTAATGTAATGTTTCGCTGACACACTCCCTACTGATATAAAAATTTTTCTCATTTTTGGATTAAAATCACCCACCCAGGAAAACTCAATCTCCTTGTATTGAGGCTTTTTTTTAAAAACCTTAACCAGGTTCCAGATTATGGCCGATTCAATGCCCAATCCTTGATATTTGGGAATCACACCCATCAGTACCCCACGGGTACGGGTTATCGTATTCCTTTTCATCAGGTAGAAAAATCGAAGTTTATTCAGCAGGTGTAATTTACCGTTCAGATGTTTCAATACCTGATTCACGTCGGGATACATGAGATATATCCCAATGGGTTGATCGTTTCTGTAAGCCAACCATATAAATTCCTCATCAATAATTGCCCTGGCTTTTTTAAGGGTTTTGCGAATATATTCCGGCTTTAAGGGCTCGAAATTTTCTTTGAAAGAGGCCCATGCCTGGTTAAAAACCTCTGCGAAATCATTGATAAATTTTTCCTCTTCCGACCATTTAAAATGACGAAAACTATACTCAGGTTTTTTGGCTACCCATTCTGCAATTTTCATGAACCGTGCAGGAAACTCTTTCGAAATATCAAGGTGAAAACCCTCCTGCCTGTAATAGGTTTGAAAGCCATAGGATTCAAAAAGTTCCCGATAATAAGATGGATTGTATGCAATCTCATACGATGGATGGGAAAATCCATCGACCAGCAAGCCCCAGTAGCTATCTGTCTCACCAAAATTGATCGGCCCATCCATGGCCTCCATCCCCTTTTCTTTAAGCCATTTACGGGCTGTATCGAAAAGCTGGTTAGCTGCATCCAGATCATTAACGCATTCGAAAAAGCCAATTCCTCCGGTAGGCTGATCATGAAGACCGGAGGTATTGTGATCAATAAAAGCGGCAATACGCCCGATCAGCTTGCCTTTATTATCTTTCAGTATCCACCTAGCAGCTTCTCCATGCTTGTAATAGACATTTTTTGCCGGGTCAAATACTGCATGAATATCATTGTCGAGGGGACATACCCATACCGGATCATCCCGGTAAAGGATTTTTGGCAGATTAACAAACTCCTGCCTTCTTTTTTTTGTATCAACCAGAATAACTTCCATCAATGGATTAAGGGATGATCAAATACCCTGTTGGATATAAATCTCGGTAATATTTTTTTCATATTTAGCCATTACATGCTTGCGCTTCAGTTTTAGGGTTGGAGATAATTCTCCTGTTTCCGGCCCCCAGACATGTGGTACAAGTATGTGCCGGCCTATCCTCTCAGGATTGCTTAAGGTTTTATTGAGTTTTTTAACCTCCTCCTTAAAAACCTCACGAACCTGTGGCAATAGAATTATATCTTCGTGATTTATATACTCGAGTCCGCTGGCCTTACACCAACTCATCAAGTATGAAAAATCAGGTGAAATCAGGGCACTTGGAAATTTTTCTCCTTCACCAACAACCAGGGTCTGGTCAATGAAAACCGACTCCTTTAATTTGCCCTCAATCACCTGCGGGGCAATATATTTTCCATTCGAAAGCTTAAAGATCTCTTTCTTCCTGTCGGTTACGGCAAGGAATTTACCTTCTTCCAGGGAACCTATATCTCCTGTATGGAACCAGCCATCAGGATCAATCATTTCTCTTGTTAAGGCCACATCCTTATAATATCCCAGCATTACATTATGGCCCCTGGTTAGGATTTCTCCGTCATCAGCAATTTTTAGTTCCACACCATCAATAAGAGGTCCAACCGTTCCAAGCTTGACCATTGGCTTTCTCTGTCGGTTGATAGTAATAATTGGTGAAGTTTCTGTCAGTCCGTACATGTTAATGATCTTGATCCCTGCTGCCCAGAACACCCTTTCCAGACGGGGTTGAAGACTGGCTCCTCCGCAACCAGCCATACGGAGTTTACCTCCAAGTGCTTCCCTCCACTTACTATAAATCATTTTATCGGCTAAAGCATGTTTTTTCTTGTAAAACCAGCTGCTGTCTTCCTCCATCTTATACTTTAGCCCCAAACGAATAGCCCAGAAATAAATCACCTTTTTAATACCTGTGAGGTTTTTCCCTTTGGCAACAACATTATCAAAAATTTTCTCAAGTATGCGTGGGACGGTATCAAACCCATCGGCATGGATCTCCTTCATGTTGGCAGCAATCGTCCCCATATTTTCTGCATAATAAATACTGCTGCCAGAATATTGAGTCTGGTAATTTCCCAGCCTTCCTCCAACGTGGCATAATGGAAGAATACTCAAATAGCGGTCATCCGGGCCGAGTTCAAATACCTGGGAAGCGGCAAGAAAATTCTTAACCATGTTTTCATGAGACAACATTACTCCTTTTGATACTCCTGTGGTTCCTGAAGTGTAAATGAGGGTGGCAAAATCATTCGGACTGATATTATCCTTTATTTTCCCAAGAGGAACAACAAATTCCTCTCTCCGCTTTTTCCCTCTTTCTAAAATCTCCATCCATGACCGGGAATCAGAATTATCATCAAAACTATACACCCCCTCAACTGTTTTCAAATCCCGGCTGGCTTCTTTAATCTTCCGAAAAAGGCCAATATCTGAAACGATAACAAAACGGGCATCGGAATGGCGTAGAATATATGTGTACTCCTCTTTGTTCAGAGATGGAAAAACTGGTACATGAACAACTCCCAGCATGGCCATGCCCATATCCACAATATTCCATTCCGGACGATTGTTGGATACCGTGGCGATCTTGTCCCCTGTTTTGTAACCCATAGACATCAGTCCATAGCTGAAGTCATGGGCCATCTCGATGTATTCCCCGGCACTATACCCAACCCATTGCCCTTTTCGCTTGGCATTCAGGACATTGTCTCTGTTGAAATATTGACTGTAGCGGTCAAGAAGATCAAAGGTTCTGGTAATTTCCATAATTTTAATTTTGCGTCTTTAATCGCATAAAAACAAATGAGAACATCCTTATCAAGCACAAAAATGAAAAAGTAAAAATGATATGTTTCATGATTATCAATTTTATAAACATTAAAAATACATCTAAGAGTTGTATTCCCAAGAGATTAAATCGGCCCAATGACATTAAAACCCATTTTATGTGTGAGTAATGCTTAACAAACTTTATTAATTTTGGCCTTTACTCATTATTTGTGGTTGGTTATATTTATTAACTATTTTTAGGCTATATTAAGTCGACATTGAAATGGCAGTTGTCAATGCATTACTAACAGGGGTCGTAAAAAAAAAACGAGCCAATTTTGAGAAAAAATTGGCTTTTAGCCAGGAGACTCAAACCCGGTGTCTTCACAAACTTCTTATGAAGGCCCGGTTTACGGATTTTGGCCTGCATTATAAATTCGAATCTATATTATATTCTTCAGATCCTTTAGCAGAGTTCCAGAAAAACATCCCTCTTTTCACATATGAGAAAATGTATGATGAATGGTGGCATCGCTTCTTTATAGGTGATCAGAGGAATATTTCCTGGCCAGGGAAGGTGAAGTTTTTTGGCTTGACCTCCGGAACTTCAAATGCTGCCAGCAAGAGAGTACCCCTCACCACGGCAATGATCAAATCCATCAGGAAAACGGGAATCAGACAATTACTCGCCCTGTCGGAGTTTGATTTGCCCAAAGGTTTTTATCAAAAGTCTGTCCTGATGATTGGCGGATCGACAGAGTTGGTCAAAATGGAAACTTATTTTGAGGGAGATCTTAGCGGAATACTTGCTGGGAAATTGCCTTTCTGGTTCAACCGCTGGTATAAACCCAGCAAACCAATTGCCAGAGAGAAAGATTGGGCAGCCAAGCTGGAAAGAATGGTGGAGGCTGCGCCGAAATGGGATATAGGAGGTATTACCGGTGTCCCCGCCTGGATTCAGATTCTTCTCCAAATGATTATTGATAGATACAAACTCCAAAACATTCACGAGATCTGGCCTAATTTCAGAGTATTTGCCCATGGTGGAGTCAATTTTGATCCATATAGGAAAAGTTTTGAAAAACTCTTAGGTACTCCTATATATTATCTGGAAACTTACCTCGCTTCTGAAGGTTTTCTGGCATTTCAGAAGGATCCGGATCACGATATGCAACTCGTAATAGACAATGGCATTTTCTATGAATTCGTCCCTTTTAATAATGATAATTTTACGGTTGATGGAACCATGGTTGATAATCCGCAAACCTTGACATTGAAAGAGATTGAAGAAAATGTGGATTACGCCTTGCTTATTTCAACTAATGCAGGTATTTGGAGATATTTGATTGGTGATACTATCCGTTTTACTAATAAAATGCAGGCTGAGATCAAAATTACCGGTCGAACCAAACATTTTCTCAGCCTTTGCGGGGAACATTTATCAGTAGATAATATGACCCAGGCAATGGCAATTACTTGCGATAAACTTGGATTCAATTCCAAAGAGTTTACAGTTTACGGAGTCAGTTATGAAAACCTTTTTGCCCATCAATGGTGTCTGGCAACAGATGATTCAAGCATTGATGCCCTAAAGGTTAAGGAGGTGCTGGATGAGAGTTTGATGAAATTGAATGATGATTATAAAACAGAGCGCAGGGCTGCACTGAAAGATATTTTTGTCCGTTTAGTTCCTGTTCGGGTTTTTTATGATTTCATGAGGACAAAGGGGAAAGAAGGCGGTCAGCATAAATTTCCAAGAGTCCTCAAAGGCCTGGAGAAAGATGATTGGGAAAAATTTTTAGTATCACAAGGATATTAGTATTGATATTTGCACCCTTACTTTTCCAAATAATTCATAAAGGGCAATGAGTATTATTATTCAAGGTGTAATAACAGGTCTGGTACTTAGCGTCTATGTTGGAGCCACTTTTTTCACTATTATGGAAACCAGCATACGGCGGGGGCCGATTGCGGCAATGATCCTTAATACAGGTGTTTGGGTTAGCGACATGGCAATTATTATGCTCGCTTATTACGGAGCAGCTGAATTGATGAAGCCTTTTACGGAAAATTCATTGATCAAAATCCTCGCTGGAATCGCTTTCATGATTTTTGGTATCAGCTATTTTGTTAGAAAACCTCATGAAACCGTCAGGCCTCTCACCAAAAACACCAGTGGGATTGTTATTTTGTTTTTTAAAGGATTTGCTATCAATACCCTGAATCCCGCTGTATTCATTTTCTGGTTCGGAACCATGGTGATGGTTGTTGGTTCCTTTGAATTAGCCGGCCGGGAGATCTTCACGTATTTCGCATCTGTTATCGGGGTGGTCATTCTGATTGATATAATAAAAGTACTTACATCTAATCAATTGCGACGGGTAATCAATGATAAGTTAATGAGCCGGCTATTTAGAATTACCGGTGTAATCCTGATGATTTTTGGCCTTTTCCTTATCATACAAGCTTTGCCTTTTTACTTCTGAAGGTCCTTTTTTTTTGCTTTTTCTAATTTTTCAGGATGATCCAAAGAACAGAATCATGAAAACATCACTTAAAAAAGGAGAAATAATTTGTCGCATTATTCATCGAATTCATTAGGGGAAATCCATATATGGAAAACTTATAAAAAAGTTTTTCCAGTAAACTCTTTGCCTTTCTCCACTCCAACGAGCTCAATAACTTCATTTTCATAAACATGTATAATAAAATTTAATGCTATGAAGATTTCATTGTTCATATATTAATTCCTAAATTCGAAGCAGGTGAATCTCATAAATATTGTCATGGAAGGCAAAGCCACGTTTTTAACCCTGGTAATCCTTTTCTTGTCTACAGCTTCTTTTGCTCAGCAGGGGACCAACCAGATCAGGCTGCAGGAATTGTCGGAAAAATTTGACCAAGGCTACAATCAGCATCGTGCTCAAGCCCTGCAATTTGCCAGTACACGTGGTATTCCCATGCGGGAGGTCCTCCCAAACGGTAAGGTTATTGAATTGCAATTTGTAGACAATGGCCGGCCTGTTTACTTCGAAACGCACAACATAAACGCCGCAATCACAACCCGAACAGATAAATTATGGATCGACGGCGGTTTGGGATTTAACCTTGATGGATCCGGGTACTCCCAGCTCGGCCTCTGGGATGAGGCAGGGGTAAAAACAAGTCATCAGGAATTCAACAATACAGGATCATCACGGGTTATCCAGCAGGACAAAGCAAAATCCATAGGGAATCACTCCACTCATGTGGCAGGGACCCTTGTGGCGGGAGGCTTTGAACCCGCTGCCAAAGGAATGGCCTATAATGGAATCCTGAAAGCCTGGGATTGGGACCGCGATGAGAGTGAAATGGCGAGAGCGGCATCCAAGGGCCTTGAAATATCCAACCATTCTTATGGTTACATTCATGGCTGGAGCGGCGGCGTATGGTACGGTGATGCAAGTGTAAGTGACCTGGAGGATTACTGGTTCGGATTTTACACCCAGTATTCACAACAGCTGGATCAAATAGCATATAATGCACCCTATTACCTTATCGTCAAATCTGCGGGAAATGATAGGGATGATGTTGGGGATGGGACATATCTGCCGGATGGAAACGGGGATACCGGTTACGACTGTGTTGGGACAAGAGCAATTTCGAAAAATATCCTAACCGTAGGTGCGGTTGAGGATTTAACCGCTTACAACAATCCCAATTCGGTGGTAATGAGCTCCTTCAGCAGCTGGGGACCGGCTGATGACGGACGGATCAAGCCTGATATCGTTGCTAACGGAGTTGACTTATATTCCCCTATAGCCAGTGGTGACGGGGATTACGACACTTATTATGGAACATCAATGTCTACCCCCAATGCCGCAGGCACCCTGGCCTTGCTTCAAAAACATTATCAGAATACCCATGGTGGAAACAGTATGCGTGCTGCCACACTAAAAGCTTTGGTTATCCACACCGCAGATGAAGCCGGCCCCGACCCCGGACCGGATTATATGTTCGGCTGGGGTTTGCTGAATGCCGAACAGGCTGCTTTCAAGATCAGCGAAGATGATGATATTACTTTAAATGTAATCGATGAACTTGTTTTGGCTAATAGTGAGATGTTTACACGCGAGATAATCGTGGACGGATATCAACCTCTGGAAGTGACTATTGTCTGGACAGATCCGCCAGGCACCCCGGTTGACCCTCCTATTCTGGATCCTGATGACCCAATGTTGGTTAACGACCTTGATCTGAGTATCCTCGAAAATTCCACTAAATATTATCCATGGAAGCTTAATCGTGATAACCCTTCTTTGGCAGCCACCAATGATTCACCAAATGATGTGGATAATGTGGAAACGGTTTTTATTCCTTTCTCATCCGCCGGAACCTATACCATTCAGGTCGGACATAAGGGTAGTCTGGCTAATCCTCAGTATTTTTCCATGATTATCAGCGGCATTGCTTCTGCGCCTGCTCAATATTGCACATCTAATGGAAACGCTACAGATGAGTGGATCGCAGGTGTTACAATCGAAGGACAAACAAACCCATCAGGGACCTCGGAAACAAATGGATACGAAAATTTCACCGATTTTGTATTTCAAGTTAATCCTGGCAGCATTAATTCAATTTCTTTATCTCCGGATTTTAATGGAAGGAGCAATTTCGAATATTGGTCGGTCTGGATTGATTTCAACGGAGATAAAGATTTCGCTCAGTCGGAAGTCGTTTTCACATCAGGTAAAAATAAATCAACAGTTAACGGTACAATATCTTTACCTGCTATGGATCCTGTTGAAACCCGGATGCGGATATCCATGAGCCGGGATGGCACTTCCGCCTCCTGCGGTCCTTTCAACTACGGAGAGGTTGAAGATTACACCATTCATATCGGAGGGAGCACACCTCCGACAGAATACTGTACTTCCAGTGGTTTAAGCATTGACCAGGAATGGATAGCACATGTTTCGATTGGTCTGGATTTCACCAACGATGAACTAACAACAGATGGTTACTCATATTTTACTGATCCACCAATTGAATTGAATGAAGGTGAAACTTACAATATATCCCTGTCTCCAGGTTTCTTCGGTAAATCGCAGAGGGAATTCTGGCGGATATGGATCGACTATAATGGGGACCTGGACTTTTCGGATCCTGGAGAAGAGGTATTTGCATTTAATAATGCCCGATCAAGTGTAACAGGTAGCTTTACCGTTACTCCTGAAATTTCGGGTTCCACCAGGATGCGGATTTCCATGAAAAATGCATCCGCTCCACTTGCTTGTGGAGATTTTGTCTGGGGAGAAGTGGAGGATTATTTAGTGAACCTAATCAGGGTACCTGCAGGTGGTTCGGGAGGAAAATCCGGAATAATTACAGCGGATACAGAGGCTGTCTCACATGAATTAAGCATTTATCCCAACCCAGGCGATAACTGGCTAAATATTTGCTACACAGGAGAATTGAACAAGGCTGGTATGAGGATTTATAATATCCAGGGTGCCATGATTCTGGAACAGGAAGTTACTTCAAATCTAACTTCATTGGATATAAGCAATCTGCCATCGGGGATATATTATCTTGCCCTGAACACAGGGGATAGGTTGATCTATAAAAAGATCGTCAAACAATAAAACACCGTTCAAGTGACGAGTGACAAATAACTGATTCTCTGATTCTCTGATTCTCTGAGTATCTGAGTATCTGAAGATTTACAAACTTATCCTCAAAAATCCCGCATTTACCAAATTGATAAGCTTTTTCTATAATATTCGGCATGTTTTTTGTAATATAGCATTGGATAAACTCTTTGCGTCTGACTAGCGCATGTTTTTTTGTTTTTAGCAGCTTTAGCTCAACTTAATTTGCAAACCGGAAATCACTGAAAAAATGTTAACAAAAAGATTGGAGGTCTACTGGATCACCTATAAACATCTGTTGATGAAGCCGCTCGACCGGCAGATTCTGAAAAATATACTGAAAAACGGGATATCTTATCCTGGCAGAGTTATGATGGACCTGGGGATTTCCCCTACCCTTGGAACCAAGAAGATCAATGAACTGAAAAGAAAGGGTTACCTCATCAAACATAATGAGTCGAGTTTATTGAGGATCAATCCTGAAAAACGTAAGACAGTTAAAATATTAACCTCCGGATTCTAAAAGGAACAATTTCCCTATTAAGATCATTTCCCTAAATATTCGATATGACAATCCGGGAGATAGACTGAATGCCTGGGCTAACAGGAAGGAAATGGTTTTGGCAAATCGAGCAAGGAGGCAATTATCGACTATTTATTCTGTAATTCATCATTCCATGTACTCACACATGGTATTTTGACTATTCAGAAGGACAGTGTTTTCATCTCAGATCATTACCCGGTAATTGCCACTGTTGCCTTCTCTGCAAACAATAACTAATCCATGGACAGAAAATCACACTGGGAAAAAGTTTATCAAACAAAGGAGCCGGGAGAAGTTGGCTGGACCCAGGAGACACCCGCTCCTTCATTAAAGATGATAAGAAAATTGGATGTGCCAAAAACCGCCGCTATCATTGATATTGGCGGGGGAGACAGCAAACTTACAGAATATTTGCTTGATGAGGGTTACACTGATATTACTGTTCTTGACATTTCCGCCAGAGGGGTGGATAGAGCTAAAAAGCGGCTCGGCAATCGGTCTGGCATGGTAAAGTGGATAGTTTCCGACATTGTTGATTTCAAGCCGGAACGGGTTTACAACTTATGGCACGACCGGGCAGCTTTTCACTTCCTTACCCAAGCCGATCAAATTACAAGATATGTCAGGATAGCCAATCAAGCTGTTTCCCAATATCTTACAATCGGCACATTCAGCCTCGACGGACCAAAAAAATGCAGCGGGCTCGACATACGCCAATACGACGAATCTATACTTTCAAAGGAATTTTCCCAGGGGTTTGAATTGATCGATTCATTCCGTGAAGACCATATTACTCCCTCAGGAAATGCACAAAACTTCCAGTTTTGCACGCTGAAGAAGGCAAATGGGGGCCAGAATCCCCTGAATAACCTGAATTAACCTGAAAACCTATATCATGAAACCACCTATCTTTCTTATCATTATTTTAAGCCTCCAACTGGCCTCCTGTACAACAACCCCAAGCTGGACCGATGAGCAGATCACCGAATACTGGACAAACGGGAAAACCCTGCCATCGGAAGTATTGAAACAGTTCCCCCTTCCTGAACAAAGAGTAGCAGACGACAAAGGCTTCAACGTACTGATTGACATGGCCCATGAATGCAATTTTGTTACTCTCTGGACATTACCAGAGCAGTTAAACAGACTGGGATACAGGGCAGTCGGAAGCCACGCCACAATAAATTCTGTTCTGGACCCTGATGGTGAAAGCAGGATCAGAATGGTATACGATACAGTGAATCAGATACACCCATTTGTATGGATGCCAAACCCCGAATTACACATCATTATAACCGGACAGGGTAATCCGGAATCACAGGAATATAATGAAGCGGAGCTGCAAAGCCTGCGGGATTTTGTCAGCGACGGTGGCGGTCTCCTTGTTCAGGGGAAACCTGCTAAAAATCAGATTATGAAAGCATTTGACCTTGAGGATCCGGATAATGAAATCAGGAATGTAGAGGTATCAAAAGGCAGGATAATTTTCTCTGAATCCACCTCTGAATTCAGATACCCCAACAGGGCCGGGTCACAGGTAAAAGATTCGGTAGACCTGGAACTTGGGAAAGCCCTGGAATACCTTATCTCTAATCAAAAACCATTAAAAGATGAACCTCGCTACCCTGAACCAATGGAAGGCGGAGGAGGAATTTATCCCGAACTGGAAGATAATTTCAATAACATCGTATTCTACTGGGCTGCCAATCAAAAGGAAGAACTTCTAAAAACAGTTAATGTAGATGTTCCTAAAGCACAGCTGTTTATCCAGGAAAGGCTTCCCTCCAAGCCAACTGCCGAACCCATGTACCTGATACTCTGTGCCGGAAGCGGAGGGGGATGGGCCGTAAATGCCTACCGGCCTAAGGAGAATGGGATTATCAGTCTCGATACGCACGGCATTCTGTCGATTTTCGGGCATGAGCTGGCCCACACCATGCACGGGCCAACCAATGATGAGGGTCAGGTGGCCGGAATAACCCCTATACCCAACCGCGGAGAAGCGCACGCAGGATGGTTCCAGGGAAAAGTGAATGCCCTTTTTAAGGAAGACTTGCTCACGGAGGCCAACAGGAATTGCAATTCCATGTTCAAATACGATCCTGAAGGGAATGCCCTCGACCTGGCAACAAACTATGAAAATGAAGCATTAAACAAAAATTGGGGAAAGGGGAAGGAGTGGACTAAAACCTGGTATCTGTGGCAGAAGCTGGATGACCGTTACGGACCAGCCTGGTACCCCAGATGGAAGTATGTACAACACACCCGCTGG
>CAYXJR010000016.1:0-56925 GCA_964465145.1 uncultured Porphyromonadaceae bacterium
TGAATTTAACAGTAAGAATCACTTACGATATCATTGCAATTTGGACAGTTTATATATGCCATTATAATGTTGATTATTACAATTCAAAGTTATATCTCTTTTGACAAACAGGGAGCTGAACTACTTTTTAGTCATTGAGCCTAAGAACAGGGAGAAAATCAACGATTATAACTACTAACCTATCTTTTGACCGCTGGGATGAGATCTTTCGCGACCCAGTACTTACAGCGGCTATGGTAGATATACTGACTCATAAAGCCCACATTATCAACGTGAATGGAAAACCATACAGAATGAAGGAAACACAGAAAATGTCTAAAGAAAATATATCATGAACTTACAAACCAAGCCTTATTCCCCTCAGGGGAAGAAGAAGTTTACCTCAAACAATCAACTATGGTAATAATCATGAAAGAAAGTGGTATCTTTTCAGTTGAAATGGGTGGAACCTTTTCAATTAATAGAAACAGTTTTTAGAGGCGCCCTCAATCTATATTGCTCAACATATAAGTTTAAAAGGAGGACATTATGAAACAAATTTATTCATATACCGGAACAAAGAAAATTTATTCTCCAATTAAGATAAAAAAAGAATTTAAGCAAAAACACATTTTCTTGGTGATTATTTGTTTGCTTTTTATCCCTTTTAACTTTCTTCATTCACAGGTCTTTGAATTTGATTCAATTAACTCTACAGTAAGAGTTGAAGGATTTGTAAAAGTGGATAATGACTGTAATGGGGCCCCCAACCCCCCACCTCCTAAATCAAATTTAATACAAAGCTTCATCAGGAGCGGGGTACATAATTACTATATACTAAGTGATCTGTTTTTAACTCATGTTTGTGACCATGTGCCTTTTGAAGTTAGTGCATGGGCTCGTGGTGAGTTTTTGTTAGATGGTGACAATACGGATACACTGGAGATCAAATGGCTAAATTGTGCAAATGTAAAAGCGTTTTCAGAACTTTTTAATGCCCTGGCCTGGGGAACAGAAGAGTTTACATTAAATTTTGTTATTAAGGGTCAGCCAATTGGGGCTCCGGTTACATGTTATTATGAATGGAGGCATTTTGGAGCCGGACTTACTGAGCATGAATGGGATTTGGAGGATCCTGTTTTTTCTGATTCATATTTTTCGTTAGATGACACCATTCAATGGAATCCAAACGAACCTTTTTATTTTGCTGATCCGCCTGATTTTACCGGATGGAACTTGCTCGAAAAGGATAGTACATTTCAAACTTTCATTGGTGATACTATTACTCTTGTCCTGGGTAGTTATGTAGGCGATACAATTACTAACCAAGTCCCTCCCCATGCTTTTCACAATAGTGATAAAGCATATGCTGTACAGCATGGTTGGATTAAACTGAGTCTAAAGCAACCTGCTGACCCTTTAGGCAGTTATATGCTTTTTTCAAATGATATAGGTGCCGATAGGGAATTTAGTGATTCCAAGAATCCTGGTAATGAATTTATGGATCCGGGAGATATGTACAGATGGCGTATGGACAATATATTTTCAACTAACTCGTATGGACAGTTTGATGATGCTATGGCTTTTTTTACAGATCCAAAACCATATTCTATAGCAACTGGAGCACCCACTTGCAGTGGTCTTCCAGTTAATTCATTAACAAATTTATACTTTGATCTTGATGGTTTTGATGCCTTAAATGTTTCATTAAATCAACACGTTATTTTTGGCCCAGGGTTACCTTCCGTGGCTAAATTTAATTCGACCTGTATACATAATTCAGAATATTTGTGGATTTCTTATGACGATGACAAACCTGAACATTATGTTGACAGTATTCCTACTTCAAGCTTTTCACCGGGGTTATGGCATACTTATGGGACATCTCCGGAAAGGGATGAAATTATTGGCCTCCACGTTTTACCATATTACCCCTCTCCTTGTGTTCCATATCCGTATGCTGATGAATCTTATGTTAGCAAATACTTAGATCCAAACCCTGACAGCATTATTCAACTTAATGATGATGATATAGATGCACTTGACATTAAAAGTAATGCATGTGCCTTTAACTATTTCTCACCTGATCATGAAGCTACTTATGGACTATTACCAGGGTCTATATATGAAGTAAGATCAATTGGACCTACTCCTTCAATTGAGGTAATAAATGGAAATACTCATTTAGGTTTACCGGTTGGAACAGATATAAATGCATTTGAGTTTGTTTGGCTTTATGATACTCTGGAAAACAGATATGGTCTTGCTTTGCTTTTTAGCGTTGATGATGATGATCCATTAACTCCAGTTAATGAATCTGGTGCATTGAATCCAGCTATGATATATGGTTCCTTCCTTAACGGCACATATTTTGAATACCTAATAGATCCCCTGGATGAAGATATTGACGCAATTGCTGCAAATTCTACACCTTGGTTAGACCCTTCCATTATCTTATCAATTAATGAAACCAAAGTACCAGAGAACAGGAACATTATATCCAATTATCCTAATCCTTTTAGTGATTATACTAATATTATTTATAATGTCCTGGAATCAAATCATGTAGAACTAAGCATTTATGATATGCACAGAAGAAAAGTCGCTACATTGGTTGATGAATATATGATAAAAGGAGTTCATAGCCATCAGTTTAATGCGAGCGGTTTAATACCAGGCGTATATGTGTGTAGCTTAAGGTATGGTTCCATTAATGTTATTAAAAAGATTATGATTATTAAATGATTAAGGCTTTCTAAATGAGTCCTTGAGGTTTTTGTTGCTGTAGCCAAACAAGGGAAGCACAAGCTGCCTCCATCCCCGGGGCTGTTGTGATTGCCCGTTCGGAAGGAGAAGAACTGCCAATTTCTGTAAGCTGAATATCTGGCTCTGTCGCATCTGGTCATAACATAGATATTATTTTTTCTTAGCAGGTGTTGAGTATGGGGGAGGGCTTACCTTAATAGACTTCTGTTGTTCGAGAAGCAACAGGCACTCTTTTACCGCACGCTCAAGTTGGGGATCTTTACCTTTTGATAGTGATATTGCATCCTGACGAACTGCAATGTCAGGGGCAACTCCTTCATTTTCTGCAACCCACTTGTTGTTTATAGGATCGAAAACGGCATTGTCAGGGGCTGTTACAGTTCCTCCATCAATCAAACTATAGTGAACAGATGATTTAACTAAGCCTCCCCAGGTAGTAGAACCAATCAGAGGTCCTGCATTTTGTTGTCTGAATACCCATGGAAAGAAATCACCGCCTGATCCTGCCATTTCATTAATCAGTAATACTTTAGGACCTAATATTCCGGCTGGAAGCTGGAACAGCTTACCATTCGGAACTTCATTTGTAAGTCCGGCTCGCAACTTACGAGTCATCAGATCTACCATATAATCGTCCAGTAATCCGCCACCATTAAACCGCTCATCAATCCTGCCGACAGCAGGTTCAAGCCTGATATAGAATGGTTCAGGCGGTTTGTTGTTAAGGTTGATTTCAGTTACACCGTATGAAACATGACTGAATCTGATCCTAACCGGGAGCTTTTCAACGTTAATACTAAACTCACCGAGGTTATTGGTGAGGAGCATGTGTTCCTTCCCCCATGCAACGTACACATCCTCAATAGGTTTGTTGGAATCTTTATCTATGACTATTCCTTTGATATTTATGTCCTGAGCTGTTCCAGGCCCGGCGGATATTAATATAAATATCAGGACAGGAAAAAGTTTGCTAATGGATATGCCCTGGAAATGATTTAGAGAATGCTTACCATCCTTCATCATAAGAAGTTTTAAAAGGGGGGCAGGCATAAAGGTAATTTATTTTGATTTTAATGGCAAGGGAATTATAGCACCAGCAGCAAAGCACTCAAACAGGTAGTTACAACAATAAACCAGCGATAGAATTTTTCAGGGATCATTTTAACTATCCTGACGCCCAGCCAACCCCCTGCCAGGATGACCGGTAAAACAATCAAATCATACTGAAATGTCGGCCAGCTTATAGTTTTCAAGATGAATATATGGAAAGGGATTTTGAAGAGGTTGATTATTAGATAAAACCAGGCACCTGTGCCAATAAAGCTGTTTTTCGGCAAACGCATTGAAAGCCAGGGCCATCAACGGCACGCTTATCAATCCCAGCCCGTTGATACCGGTTTTGGCCATACCGGTGATCAGGGCCGAGATCATAAGGATTATAATAATATCCGGATACAAGCCAGAAAACATATCCCGCAAAGATAAAAATCAAAAACATCAAACAATGAAATATCAAACCTCCCGGGGAAAAACCGTGCAAAAATAATACATTTGATATTACCTCATATTGAAGCAATTTTTAAAAGCATATGAACTTAATCAGTAATGATGATAACTAAAAAACTGACAGTTTTTGCTATTTCTGTTATTATCGGGATGAGCGTATTCGGGCAAGCCGGAATCGAGTCTGAAATATTGAAAAAGCATGTTTACTTTCTGGCCGCCGATTCACTGGAAGGGAGGGGCCTGGCTACAGAGGCAGGCTTGAAGGCCGGCAATTATATTGCTGATTATTTTAGGGAAATTGGTTTGCAGGCTGTCGGCGACAGTTATTTCCACCCATTCTTCGCCAGAATCGGCCAAACCATGCTGGAGGGGCGTAATATTGTGGGAATGGTTGAAGGATCTGATCCGGTACTAAAGCATGAATACATTGTTTTGGGTGCGCACTACGATCATATTTCGTACACCCTGGATGACGGCGCTAAGGTTGTCTTTAACGGGGCCGATGATAATGCTTCCGGCACGGCAGCTGTGATGGAAATTGGCAGGGCACTGGCCGGGCAGAAGGGAAATCTTAAGCGCTCGGTAATTTTAGTGGCATTCGATGGCGAAGAAAGCAGCCTGATTGGATCCAGCAAATTTGTGAAAGACAATACGGTACCCGCCGGCCAGATAAAACTGATGATGAGTTTGGATATGATCGGCAGGTATGCCGAAAGCAAATCACTGATAATGGGTGCCATGGAAAGCCTTGAAGGGGGAGCGGAGAGATTGATGCCCTATGCTGGTAAACATAATATAAAAATCAAAAAAACAAACGGGGAAATATTCAACAGAACCGATACAAAACCATTTGGAGACGCTGGTATTCCGGCAGTCTATGTGTCTTCCGGAATCATTGGACCCTACCACAAGCCTGAAGACGATCCGGAAACACTGGATTATGAAGGAATGGAAAAAATATCCAACATGCTGGTTGATCTGACCATCGACCTGGCCAATGCTGAATCATTAGTGCCCGTAAAACAGTTGACAGCCCAGGCTAAATCAAAGGGCCTGCCTTTCTTCAGATATGGTGTAAAAGCGAATATTGGGGGCAGTTCCAATATCTACCCTGATGAGTTTTACAAGGGGAAAAGCAGTTTCAGCTCTGAAGTTGGCCTGACAACACAATTCAGGATCACGAAAAATATTTCTCTTCAGCCAGAAGTATTGTACTCTACCATGGGAAGCAAATACGAGACCGGGAAATTAAGGTTACACAGTATATCTGCACCGGTTAGCCTGCTGATTGCCTCCAAAATGGAGCCATCAGTACCGAGGGTGTATGCATCAATCGGTGGATACTACAGTTATCATTTCGCTGGTTCGGTAAATAATCAAACAATGGATTTTGATGATACTTACGATAATGAGGAACTCGGCATTGTATACGGCTTCGGGCTCGAATTCATGTCGGTTTGCATTAGTATAAACTTCAAACATGGCCTCAACAACCTTATGCAGGATGTTGACAATGGCAAAATAATGAACAGGGCTAACTTCTTCACATTGGGGTACATGTTCTAACCAATTTTGGCTTCCGGCCAGCACCCTTCAGGCTTTGTTTGACACCCTCAGAACAAGCCTTATCCAGCAATACGGAGCATCCTTATTTATAATCAACAGAGATTATCAGAAGGTAAGTGTTCTGAAACAAAAAAGCAGGCCGGCAAAAATACCGGCCTGTCATTCCTTGTAGCGGGGAGTGTTTAATTATCTAACTTGCTGGATGATTGATATTTGGTTGTTGATGCCTTTGAACCCAACAATAAAATTTCTTAACTCCTCTATTCAATTACAAATTTCATATCCCTGTATTTTTCACTTTCATATAAGGAATCTGCCGCTTGCCAGTTGAGCTGAAGGCCTGTTAGGGTTCCTCTGGCTATTGAAATAAACATTCCGTATGAATTGTCGAAATTTGAATAAGGCGGTCTGTCATATTCATCCCACATTTCTTTAATCACCCAATAATCATTAAAGAAATCGCTTGTTTTAAGGACGGTTACATCAACACTATCCAACTTACGACAGAGAAGAGAATCTGTTGTGATCAGTCTTTCTCTCAAAGGATTATAGAACCTTTCAGGACTCATAGGATAACCATTTCCATCCCAACCCTTATTAGCTGACCATTTAACTTCCTTAATGATCTCACTGTTTTGAAAGACTTCTCTGAAATGAACCCTGATATCAATCTGTTTATAGACCGGGGATCCGCTCGACGCGCCGGGTTCTCCTGTAGCCGGAATTCCAAAAAGTGAAGGGTATGATCCATATAAATACAAGATATTTCGACTCTTCCAATTGATAATTCCATTTGCAACAAGGATGGTTGTTGCCGCTCTGGTAGTAATCCCAAGGTCCGGAATTTTTACCTCCAGAATCAGGCTGTCAATATCTGGATAGCTGTAGTAATCAAAATTACTCTCGGTTGACCAGTTTATCGGAAATCCATGATCAAGCTCAAAGACTATTGACCCTTCAGTCGGGAAGAAGCCATAATCCTTTATTACTGAAGTTGGATGAAACTGCTCAACCCATTTTATTGAATTCTTCTCCATTCCATACATGTAAACTTCCACACCTTCGTATTGCAGAGAATCCGAATTCAAATCCGACCAGTCCTCTTTAAAATTGATTTTAAATGTTTTCTGAACCCTCACATAATGTACTGAATCATGTGGGTTTATTACTGCATAGACCACTGGCACTGACGGATAGTCCTGCATTATTTCCAGATCTTCAGAGCAGCCTGATATAATTAATATCAATATAAGTAGCCGGGCCTTCATTATTTTACCATTGCTTGAAATTCAGATGTTTATAGTCTTGTCCATCGCATAGGGAATCCATTGCACGCTTTTCCAGTACCAATCCAGATAATAGTCCGTCAACCTTTGTAATAATTATGCCATACATCCCGGGTATCTGGGAGTAAGGATAATCAATCATCCCCTGCCAATAAGCCAGGACCTGGTTGTATTCAGCATAGGCAGGTTCCGTTAAAACCCAATATAAATCCATGCAATGAAACACCCGTGTTTTAACACTATCCCTCGACAAATCAAGGCTCATTAGAATTTTATTTAATAACCTTTCCGGGGAGTCAAATCTATAGGCGATTGCTGCCCCAAACTTGTATGTATAAACAGTATCATATCCAAAACTATCTCCATATTCTGAAATATGGAAGCGGAATTCCAATTCTCCGGTACGTAAAACGTCAGCAACATTGGATTGGGAATTGCAATGAAAACTTGAAACATAATCTCCATAGATAACAACCCTGGAAGGCTGGGGCTGATTGTAAATGTGGACCGGGGCATAAACCGGTATATTACGGGAGATCAAAGTATCAATATCTTCTATATAGATCTCAATAGCCAGATAATCAATATTGGGGCGACCTGACGAATATCCTTCTCTACCTGTAACACTAATGGGAAACTTTTGATTAAGCTGATAAATATAATGGCCTTCTCCGGTAAAATTCCCCGAGTCTTTTTCTATAAAAAGCTTTTCAAAATTATAGCTGAATTTTTTCTCTCCATTAAAAATTCCAGAAAGATGGATATCTACCTTATTAAAATATAGGGAATCACTATCCTGAAGTTTGGCCCCGTCCTTATCGCGGATAAGAAAGGTCCTCTGCACACGGATGGAGTGAACAGAATCCCAGGGATTGATCAGAGCTGTTATTATGGGAACAGTTTTATATTCATCGGTAAGGATATCAATTTCAGATTCACAATTCCATAGGCCAATTAGCAAAAATGCCAAGCAGCATGGGATAGGTAGATTCCTTATAAACATCCCGTTTAGGTTTCAAATTTGGGGGACTACCAAATTTACATAAAAATAGTGAAGTATTATTTCCAGCTTTTAAATATGTTCCACCTTCATTTGGACTTAACTATATTCCAAATGAAATCCCTCCCTTTAGCTGATTTGAGTTGCTTTTCCCTTTTATAAGCCTCGGGTTTAGAGTTATAAGTTTCAGAATATATTATTTTCCATGGCCTGAACTTTGCCGTCCAGCCCTTTGGTAGATTGTTGTGGGCAAATAATCTCTTTTCTATATCAGAGGTTACACCGATATAGATTTTTCCATGGTTTTCGGAATAAAGTGCGTGAACAGTAAACATGTGATTAGCAATAAAAAAAAGCCAGAAAAATTCTGGCTTCCTTGTAGCGGGGACAGGACTTGAACCTGTGACCTTTGGGTTATGAGCCCAACGAGCTACCAACTGCTCCACCCCGCAATGTGCGGCAAAGGTAATAAAAAATACTGATTCCTTCTAGAGCAAATTATAATATCCACATAGGGACCGAAACGGTAATTGTCTGGCCATCCTGGATTTGGATCTCAGTAAGAGACGGACTACCCAATCCTCCTGTGCCATACCATCCCACAAAATCTCCCACTGACCTATAGCCATTATTGTCATTGTCCTTCCATATACCAAGGTAATAATTGCCCGGGTTAAGATCCGGAAGAGTAAAAGAAACTCTGGACCCGGACCCGGTAACCTCTCCTGATTTTATCGGCTGTTGGTTTAACCATTTATCATAAGAGGTAAATATATTTACCGTAGAATTAGAAAGATCACCGGTTGTTCCTTCCGGAAAGCTTGCTGTTCCTGCGATCTTGGTTGGCGATTGGGAAACTGTTATGTACCCCTTTCCATGAGCGGTTCCACCATTTCCATCAGTTACTGTAACCGATAATTCATATGAACCTGGAATCGCAGGTGAAGTCCACTGAACAGAAGGGCCTGTCCCGGTTATTGCACCCCCATTGATAGTATATGCATAAGAAAGAATATCATTGTCAAGATCTGAAGCTGAGACCATTACAGAGGCCACGGAATTTACATTAACAACATCCGGTGTGATAACTACCGATGAAACAACAGGAGGAATATTGGCTTTTCTGCACCCATTTACTAGGAAAAGAAACAGTACGAGCAAAATCCAAATGGCATAGATTCGTAGAGTTTTTTTCATAGCATAAGTTGCATATTGTTAGCTAAACACATAAAAAGATGAAAAATCGCAAATAAAGAATCACTGTATCCAAATTTAAAAAGAAAGTTAAGAATAAGCTTATTATTATGCAAAGATCGTGATAGGAGATAAACACTATGTTTCTTCATTCATAAAGCTCTGAGGGTAATAAGTTTGTATACGCTGGCAAACTTTCGATAATTTCCTTTAATCTTAATCCCACAAGGCCTATCTTTGCCTGTTCTTGAAATTGGGTTATGCTAGGGAGAAAGAAAGGTTTGTATACGAAACTCCGTAATAAGTACCGCTTGGTTATCCAGCGTGATACAACTTATGAGGAGGTCTGGTTTATGAGGCTGTCAAGGCTGAATGTGCTGACCGTTATTTCCAGCTCAATCCTCCTGGTTACAATAATAGTAGTGGCCTTGATTGTCTATACCCCAATCAAGGAACTTATACCCGGGTACCCCAGTGGTGAAATGACAAGGGATATTCGCCTGAATGCCCTAAAATTAGACTCCCTTGAATACCAGTTATTCCTGAAGGATCAATTCATTGGAAATATTTCATCTATTATTAGAGGAGAGGAACCAATGGATTATGACATGTCTGAATCGGAGGTTCTGGTGAGTCCACATAATATAGAAGATTATCATTCCCGTGAGGATTCGATACTTAGGGAAGAAGTGGAAGAACAACAACGCTATAGTTTATCCCTTTTTGATCCCGTTGATAAAGCGAAAAGCCTAAGTGAACTTTTCTTTTTTGCTCCGGTCAAAGGACTGATTATTAGCAAATTTAATGCTGAACTGAAACACTTTGGAATTGATCTTGTCCCAACGGATGACCAATGGGTAAAGGCTACACTGGATGGAACGGTTGTGTTGGCCGACTATACTGCTGAAACAGGTTATGTGATTCAGGTGCTCCACTCCAATGACTTGATTTCCATTTACAAGCATAATCAAGAGTTAGTTAAGAAGACTGGGGATTTTGTGCGAGCAGGAGAGGCTATTGCTATTGCAGGAAATTCCGGAGAGATTACAACTGGCCCTCATCTTCACTTTGAGCTTTGGTATAAAGGAAAACCGATAAACCCTGAAGAATATATTATTTTCAAATAGGCATTTGTTGCATTTATATTGATGGAAAAGAAAAGGATTGCTGTCTTAGGATCAACGGGGTCTATTGGAACACAGGCATTGGATGTAATCTCCAGGCATTCTGATTTGTTTGAGGTGGAAGTCCTCACCGCCCACAATCAGCACAAACTTCTTGTTGAACAATCATTGAAATATAGGCCGAATACGGTCGTTATCAGCAATGAGGAGCATTATCAAATTGTTAATGAAGCCCTGGCCCCGCATGGGATAAAGGTCTTTGCTGGCTCGGATGCCTTGGACCAGGTGGTTCAAATGGAAAGTATTGATATGGTCCTGGCTGCCATGGTAGGGTTTGCAGGCTTATCATCAGTAATTAAATCTATTGAGGCAGGAAAGCCAGTTGCTCTGGCCAATAAGGAAACTCTGGTGGTAGCCGGGCAGCTGGTAACCAAACTTGCTCTTGAGAAACGTACCCCTATTATTCCTGTTGATTCAGAGCATTCAGCCATTTTCCAGTGCCTGATTGGCGAACATAACAATCCAATTGAAAAGATATATTTAACGGCTTCAGGAGGGCCTTTCCGGGAATTTTCCTATCAACAGATAAGTGAAGTGAGCCTGGCTCAGGCTTTGAAGCACCCAAACTGGGATATGGGGGCTAAAATTACTATAGATTCGGCCAGCATGATGAATAAAGGCCTCGAGGCTATTGAAGCCAAATGGTTATTTGGCCTGAAGCCAGAACAGATTGATGTGATCATTCATCCCCAATCCATCATCCATAGTATTGTGCAGTTTCAGGACGGATCAATGAAAGCACAAATGGGATTACCAGATATGCGCTTGCCCATTCAATATGCACTGGGATATCCACAACGTCTGCCATCCCAGGAAACCCGTTTTAATTTCACAGATTACCCTGAGCTGAATTTTGAAAAACCTGATATGATTAGATTTCCGAACCTTAGGATCGCCTTTGAGGTAATGGAAAAAGGCGGCAACATGCCTTGCATTATGAATGCCGCAAATGAAATTGCTGTTGAAGCATTTCTCCTGGGCAAGATTGGATTTCCTGAAATGACCAGGGTTATTGAAAAAACCCTTGAGAAAGCAACTTTTTTGCCCGAAGCGGGTTATGATGAATATGTAAAATCCGACCGGGAGTCACGTGAGATTGCCCGGATGTTAATTTAATTTATTTGACTAAATATGTCCATTCTTTTTACCGTTTTAATAAAGGCTGCACAGCTGTTATTAAGTTTGTCCATTTTGGTGATTATTCATGAATTTGGCCATTTCACCTTTGCCAAGTTATTTAAAACCAGGGTGGAAAAGTTTTATCTTTTCTTCAATCCATGGTTTTCCCTTTTTAAGTTCAAAAGGGGGGAAACAGAATATGGCTTGGGATGGCTGCCCCTTGGCGGCTATGTGAAAATCTCCGGCATGATCGATGAATCAATGGATAAGGAACAATTAAGTAAGGAACCTCAACCCTGGGAATTCCGCTCAAAACCATCCGGTCACAGATTACTTATCATGCTCGGCGGTGTGCTCTTTAATGCCCTTTTTGCATTCCTGATCTATTCTATGATCCTGTTTGCATGGGGAGAATCCTATCTCCCAACACAGAATGCCAGGTATGGAATTATCTGTGATTCCCTTGCCCTGGAAATCGGGCTGCAGCATGGCGACAAGATCATTACTGTTGATGGACAGACTATAGAAAATTTTAGTGATATCGCTCCAGCATTGCTATACGATGGAGCTAAATCAATACAGATCGACCGAAATCGCCAGTCACTGAATATTCCTGTTCCAGGGGATTTTATTAGTCGATTTATAGAAGCGAAAAGCTTTATCTATATAGCTTATCCCTTTATTGCTGATGATTTCCCTAAAGATTCCTATGCTAAAAGTATGGGTGTCCAAATTGACGATAATATCATAGGAATAAATGGAAAGGATATACCATATTTCGGTCTCCTGGTGCGAGAATTCCAAAATCATATCGGTGAAACAATCACTCTCACTGTTTTGAGAGGAGGACAGCATGTTGAGCTAGAAATGGTGGTTCCTGAAACTGGGAAAATAGGTGTTTTCCCAAAACCCCCTGATTACTTCCTTGAGTTCAATGATATAAAGTATGGATTTTTTGAAGCTATTCCGGCTGGAGTTATTAAGGGTGTTGGGATGATCAAGTCGTACCTTAAGGATATGAAATTAGTTTTTACACCTTCAACAAAGGCTTACAAAAGCCTGGGTGGCTTCATTGCCATTGGTAATATTTTTCCCGGGGTATGGGACTGGCACAGCTTCTGGCTAATGACGGCTTTTCTCTCAATTATGCTTGGCGTCCTGAATCTTTTACCCATTCCGGCTCTTGATGGGGGCCATGTGTTGTTTCTAATTATTGAAATGATAACAGGCAGGAAGCCCGGCGATAAATTTATGGAATATGCCCAGATAGTTGGAATGCTCCTGTTGCTGGCCCTTGTCCTATATGCCAATGGAAACGATATAATTAAACTCTTTACTAAATAGATATAACAATCTTAAGTTCTTTTCGTATTTTTATTGACGTCCCCTCGTTTGTAAAACCAGAAAATCTAATTGCTATGTTAAAGAAAATTATGAGATTTATTCTTGTATTGCTTATCCTGGGTGGGACATTTTCCTGCGGTAAAAAGAACAACATAAACCTGATGCCGCCAATCTCCGGGAGAGCCGGCGAAGTGGTATTGGTAATGTCCGATGATCTGTATGATGGCCGTGTTGGTGATAGTATAGTCAAAATTCTTACCAAAGAAGAGATTGCCTTACCGCAATCTGGTATGGAAGGGGCGGAGCCAATTTTTGATTTGGTGCAGATACCTCCCGATGCTTTTAATAATATATTTAAGTCCCATAGAAACATTATCATCACAAAAATCAATCCTGAATTGTCGGAGGCTGTTATCAGGGTTGAGAAAAATTACTGGGCATTTCAACAGGTGCTGATTAGGCTTGAAGCTCCTTCAAAAGAGGCATTTATTGAATTAATTGACAATAAGGATGATTTTATTGTCGAAACCATCAGGGAGGCTGAGATTGACAGGCAGGTATACCTTAACCGGAAATTTGAGAACTCCGAATTGCACAGGAGTCTTCTTGAAAATCATAAAATCATAACATATTTTCCCAAAGGTTATGAGGCCCGCGTTGATACGGGAAATTTTGCATGGATTCAGCATGACCCTCAGGAAATTATCCAGGGTATTTTAATCTGGGAATACCCCTATGTGGATGAGGATCAGGTCAGTTATAGCAAACTGATTTCCAAGCAGGATCAAATGCTTAAACCACGAGTTCCAGGAGAAATTGCAGGTTCCTATATGGCGATATATTTAGATGCACCCTTATATAGCAAAACCTTTACCCATGAGGGAAATTTTGTCAGGGAGATAAAAGGACTGTGGGAAATGGAAGGTGGCTTTATGGGAGGACCATTTGTATCATGGACCCTGGTGGATGAAAAACGAGACAGGCTGGTTACCCTGTTCGGCTTTGTTTTTGCTCCAAAATACGAAAAGCGAAACCATATCAGGAAAATAGAAAGTCTGCTCAGGACTGTAGATTTTCCCGACTAATTAATTTTTTCAAACAACTGATTTCGCTGGTAGGGTTCAAATCCTGCTTCGCGAATAGCTTTTTGAATCCCGTCAGCATCCATTTTCGTTTTGGCCCCTGCAGCTGAAACAACGTTTTCTTCTATCATGATGGATCCAAAATCATCCGCACCAGAATGAAGACAAATTTGTCCTGTTTCTTTACCTACGGTCAGCCATGAAGCCTGAATATGTTCTACATTGGGAAGCATCAGGCGTGAAATAGCGATCAGTCGCAGGTAAGACCTATTGTCAGCAGAAGCTTTTACTCCATCTCTATCTCTTAAAATAGTGCCCTTATCCATAAATGGCCAGGGTATAAAACTTAGAAAACCATAATGGCCTTCCGGTTTTTGATCCTGAACCTTACGAATTCGAATCAGGTGCTCAAGGCGGTCGGTCTGACTTTCCACATGACCGTACATCATGGTTGCTGAGGTTGGGAAATTAAGCAAATGGGCAATTCGCATAACCTCCAGCCAATCTTCTGCTGAACTTTTAGCAGGGGATATCCTATCCCTGATGCCCTGGACGAGTATCTCAGCACCTGCACCAGGCAGCGAATCCATCCCTGACTCCCTGAGCGCAACCAACACTTCAGAAAAATTGGCTTTTTCCATTCTCGAAAGGTGAACGATTTCGGGCGGCCCTAAAGCATGAAGACGGATATCCGGAAATTCTTGTTTGAGCTGCCTGAAAAGATTCGTGTAGAAATCCAAACCCAACTTTGGATGCAGACCCCCCTGTAAGAGTAACTGCTTCCCTCCTAAGGAATATAATTCATTGATCTTAGTCCTGTATTCATCAATGGTAGTGATATAAGCATCTTCATCAGCAGATTTTCGGCAGAAATTGCAAAACTTGCAGAAAGAAAGACAAATATTAGTGATATTGATGTTTCGATCAATTATCCAGCCCACTTCCTTACCCGGATGTAGCTTTTTCCTCAGCTGGTGAGCTGAATGGAAAAGTAAAGCATCAGGCGCGTTAAGATATAAAGCGATACCTTCTTCAATATCAAGGAACTCTCCCGCAATGGCTCTCTCCAAAAGTTCTTCAAAATGCTTCATGCCTGTTCTGAATAAATCCTGCGAAGTTAGTCGATTTCAACCCGCTACCCACAGTATTGGGGTAGAATTTATTATTTTTACCAGCTAAATCCAAAAAATTGAATGATGGACATTTACCGACTGGATAGACGCAGAACGGAAACCACATGTGCCTTTTTGGTGGGAAAAGGATCAGACCTTTCAAACCTCGGACTGACTGAGGAGGAAATTGCATATTTGAAACGGGCCCTTGAAGAAAAACAAAGGCTGATTTTTATCAACAGGTTGACCTTTTGGCTGGGTTTTTTGTATCCCGATACGGAAAAAAAAGGCACAGTCTTGCAGGAGTCGTACCGACTTGATGGGGCTGAAATCCAGCAATGGGCGAATAAGAATAAAATTAAGGTGCTTCAATTGGAAGATAGGTCTGGTAATGCGGTCCGGCTATCAGCTGTGGGAGAAGGAATTGCACTTAGTAATTACCAATTCCTGAAATATTTTTCCGAGGCATCAAAAAAACAACATAGCCTGGCCGAACTTAGTATTGTCTGTTCTTCCAGCGAGATTATTTCCGAGTTAAGTACAATGGTCCAGTCAATATATTTCACCCGCGACCTTGTCAATGAGCCGGTTTCCGCACTTACTGCTTCACAGTTTGCCGAAGAAATAGCAGCCCTGGCAGAAAAGACAGGTTTTCAGGTGGAGATCCTGGATAAACCAAAGATTGAAGCCCTCAAAATGGGCGGCCTTCTGGCCGTGAATAAAGGTAGCATTGATCCGCCCCGGTTTTGTATAATTAGTCATGAACCAGAGCATGCAGTGAATGAGAAAGCACTTGTCCTGGTTGGTAAGGGTATAGTATATGATACCGGAGGCTTGAGCCTGAAACTAACGCCTAATAGCATGGACTATATGAAATCTGATATGGCTGGTGCAGCGGCAGTGGTTGGAGTAATATATGCACTTTCCAGATTAAACTGGCCTGTCAGGGTAATAGGTTTGATACCAGCTACTGATAATCGGCCTGATGGAAATGCTTATGCACCTGGCGACATTATTAAAATGCACAGCGGTTTGTTTGTTGAAGTGATGAATACAGATGCTGAGGGTCGGATGATTCTTGCTGATGCACTAAGCTATGCAAAAAAATATGATCCGGATCTGGTTATTGATCTGGCTACCCTTACAGGATCTGCCGCAGCAGCAGTCGGCACCATTGGAACGGTTGCTATGGGGAATGCAGGGAAGCAAATTTTCGACTATTTATTTGAGGCTGGCGAATCTTCCTATGAACGGGTGGTTCAATTTCCCCTATGGGAAGAATATGGGAAAATGCTGGAATCGGAAAATGCGGATCTTAAAAATATTGGTGGACGGGAAGCCGGGGCAATCACAGCCGGTAAGTTCCTGGAACGATTTACCTCTTATCCCTGGATCCATCTTGATATTGCCGGCCCCTCGTTTCTTCATTCTGTAGATGGCTACAGAACTGTAGGAGGTACCGGAACAGGAGTAAGGTTGTTACTCGAATTCATACGTAGGAATTATTTGTCAAAATAAATTACCTCATAAAACCATGGAAAACTTGATACGTGTTGGGATAACGCATGGAGACATCAACGGGATTGGATATGAAATCATTATAAAAACCCTTCTTGATGCACGCCTTATGGAGGTTTGCACGCCAATTGTATATGGCTCTTCCAAAGTATTGGCCTACCATAGAAAAGCTCTGAATATTGACAACTTTTCATTAAACACCATCCTGGAAGCCAAGGAGGCTAATCCAAAACGGGCCAGTATTATAAATTGTGTGGATGATTCAATTCGAGTTGAATTGGGGAAACCAACAAAAATGGCAGGCGAGGCAGCATATATGGCACTTGAGAAATCTGTTCAGGATTTGATGGAGCATCAGATTGATGTTTTGGTAACGGCTCCGATCAATAAATTTACCATCCAACAGGAGGGTTTTGAATTTCCCGGCCACACCGAATACCTGCAGACAAAATTTGGAGAACCTGAAGCTTTAATGCTAATGGTGGGGCCGAACCTTAAGGTGGGTGTGGTAACAGGCCATATCCCCCTGGCGGATGTACCAGGCTCCCTGAACGTGGAACTAATAGTTAAAAAACTCCGGCTGATGAACAGAACATTGCAGTTGGATTTTAATATCCGAAAACCCAGGATCGCAGTTTTGGGCCTGAATCCACATATGGGAGATATGGGATTAATAGGAATGGAGGAGGTTGAGATTATTGGCCCCTCAATAAATCAGGCACGTGAGGAGGGGATACTCGCACTTGGCCCCTATTCAGCTGACGGCTTGTTCGGTAGTTCCTCTTTTGCACATTTTGATGCTGTGTTAGCTATGTATCATGATCAGGGCCTGGCCCCTTTTAAGGCCATAGCCTTCGATTCAGGTGTGAACTATACGGCAGGCCTTCCTATAATACGTACATCACCTGCCCATGGAACAGCTTATGAGATAGCAGGTTTAGGTAAAGCCAATCCGGAATCGATGCGCCAGGCAATTTACCTGGCCTGCGATGCATTTAAAATCCGGAAATCCAACAGGGAGTTACAAAGGAATTCTTTAGATTCTTCAGTGTCAGTTGAAGACAAAGTGTAAAAAAAAGACATGGGAGTATTCGAATATATCAGCGGGAAACTGGTTGAAGTTACACCGACTGCAGCAATTATTGAACAATCTGGCTTGGGCTATTTCGTGCAGATTTCCCTGAATACCTTTTCCCAATTGAGAAAAAAAAACGAAGGGAAACTTTATATCCAGGAGATAATACGAGAAGATAGCCATGATCTTTATGGCTTTTTCGATAAGGCTGAACGGGAATTATTCAGGCTATTGATAACAGTTAGCGGAGTAGGTGCAAATACAGCTCGAATGATGTTGTCATCTTTCCCACCTGCAGAACTTCAAAAGGCCATCATGACCGAAGACGTAAACCTGATAAAAAGCGTCAAGGGAATCGGAGCCAAAACAGCTCAGCGAATCATCATCGATCTTAGAGATAAACTGGGTAAAGTGGGGGAAAGCACTCAATTTTTCGCAGGCCCGGACAATACCTCCCGTGAAGAAGCGTTATCTGCATTGGTTATGCTTGGGTTTGGGAAAAGTGAATCTATAAAAGTACTGGATAAACTGCTCGCCTTAGAACCAGAATTAGGAGTGGAAAGATTAGTGAAAACGGCTCTTAAAAAATTATAAACGCAGCTCCTGGAATTACTTATGCAACAGAATAATAAGTCCTTATTTCATATCCCCCTATTATTAATCTGGCTGTTTATTATAGCCATTTTTACAATTGGCACAACAGCGGTTAACGGACAGGTGAACAATGGCCTGGCTGCAGGGAATATGTCCAGGGATACTATTATCGACCTCAGGTTTCCCTTCAAGGATCCATGGCTCTTACCATATAGCCAGAAAGGGTTCGAGTCACCTCTATATCTAAAACTCCCCCCAAATATTCAAACAAGAGTTGAATATGATCCCGAGACAAACGAATATAAGGTCCAGCGAAAGGTTGGAAACCTTAATTACCGGGATCCCTTTTCCCTGGATTTTGATGCCTACAGACAATATGATTTCCAAAACTCCCTTGACAGGTACTGGTCTACCCGGGTTAAGGGAGAGAGTTTTGAAAGTCAGTCATCTCTTATTCCAAAATTATATGTGGGAGGAGAGGCTTTTGACCGGATATTTGGCTCCAATACTATCAATATCACACCTCAGGGTTCTGCTGAACTGATTTTTGGTTTACAGATCAATAATACTGAAAACCCTGCCCTACCTGAAAAAGTAAGAAAAAATACCACCTTCGATTTTGATAACAAAATCCAGATGAATGTGTCGGGGCAGATCGGTGACAAACTTGAACTGGGAATTACCTACAACACTGAGGCCACCTTTAATTTTGAGAACAAGACAAAGATAGCCTATACCGGTAAAGACGATGAGATAATCCGAAAGATTGAAGCAGGTAATGTGAACCTTCCTCTTTCTGGTTCTCTTATTACCGGCAGCCAAAGCTTATTTGGGATCAAGACTGAATTACAGTTCGGGCGAATGACTGTAACTACCATCCTCTCCCAACAGGAGGGGCAAACGCAAACCATTGAAGTAGAAGGTGGGGGAGTTACAAATGAGATAGAGATTCGAGCTGATGATTACGAGGCCAATAAACACTTCTTCCTATCACAATACTACAGGGATATTTACGACCAATCACTTAAAAATCTTCCAGTAATCAATTCAGGAATTAATATCACAAAAATTGAAGTCTGGATTACAAATAAGAATAATAATTTTGATGATTCAAGAAATGTTGTAGCCTTCCTCGACCTTGGAGAAGGGATTTTGTCGAGGGATACTAATATCTTTAATAATCAATTTATTAAGTACAATCCTCCTGACAGATATCCTTCCAACGATATTAATGATTTGTATAAAAATATTTTGGATAACTATTCGGCGATCCGGGATATCAGCCAGGTTACAGGTACCCTGGCTCCCCTTGCTGCATATAACTTTTCAGCAGGCCAGGATTATGAAAAAATTGAAAATGCACGTAAACTTCAATCAACAGAATATGAGCTGAATACTAAGCTGGGATATATTTCTCTTAACCAATCACTTAATGCAGACGAAATACTTGCTGTTGCTTTTGAATATACCGTAGGTGGGAATGTATTTCGTGTTGGTGAATTTTCAAATGAAGTAAACAAAGATGAATCATCGGATGCTCCTTCTCTCATTCTGAAATTGTTGAAGGGAACCAACCTGGCCCCAGGGCTGCCTACATGGGACCTGATGATGAAAAATATATACTCCATTCAATCAAGCAGGATCAGCCAGGAAGAATTTATGCTGGACATCCTGTATCAAAATGACAAAACCGGAACTGCAAATAATTATATTCCGGCAGGAGCAATTGACGGTCAGATCCTTTTACAGGTTCTCAACCTGGATAATCTTAATGCTCAGCTTGATCCACAACGGGACGGACGATTCGATTTCATCGATAAGGTTACAATAAACGCCTCAAAAGGCCGGATAATTTTCCCCGTACTTGAACCTTTCGGTAGTTACCTTAGGCAGAAGATTGAGAATGGCAACCCTGATTTCAGAGAGGCGGCGGATACTTATGTATTCCAGGAATTATACGATGAAACACAAAGCCGGGCCCAACAGATAGCATCAAAGAACAAATTTCTTATGTCGATACGGTACCGCTCTTCAAGCAGCTCGGAGATAAGGTTAAATGCCATGAATGTACCACAGGGTTCTGTGGTCGTTACTGCGGGTGGTATGAAGCTGACAGAGAATACCGATTTTACCGTCGATTATACCTCGGGAATTGTAAAAATAATCAACGAGGGACTATTGGAATCCGGTACTCCAATAAAGATTTCCCTGGAAAATCAGGCACAGTATGGTATCCAGTCCAAAACCATGATCGGCTCGCATTTTGATTATAGAATTAACCGTGATTTTAATATTGGGGGTACATTCCTTCACTTGAAAGAAAGGCCCCTTACCACCAAGGTAAATATAGGACAGGAGCCTATATCCAACACCATATGGGGCTTTAATACCAATTATAAAGGCAGGGCTCCATGGTTGACCCGTGCTATCGATTTTCTTCCTTTCCTGGAAACCAAAGAGGAGTCTTCAATCACTTTTACCGGTGAATTTGCCCAGCTGGTCCCGGGACACAGCAAAGTGATACAAAAGGAAGGAGAGTCGTTAATTGATGATTTTGAGGGAAGTGAGACCAGTATTGATGTGAAGCCCCGGCAACAGTGGGTTCTGGCTAGTACACCGATGGGGCAGCCTACAATGTTCCCTGAAGCCGACTACAGTAATGATCTTGCTTATGGTTTTAACCGGGCCAGATTAGCCTGGTATCAGATTGACCCGCTTTTCTTACGTAATAACTCAACCACTCCCAGTCATATCGCAAACAATCCGGAGGAACAAAGCAGCCATTATGTGCGTGAGATACGTGAACAGGAAATATTCCCCTACAAAGAAAGTCCGAACAATTTTCCTTCATATATCCCCGTGTTAAATATGGCTTATTATCCGAAGGAGAGAGGCCCATACAACTTTGATGCGATGCCAAATGGAAGTATATCGGCCGGTATCAGCGAGGAGGGCTTGCTTCGTATGCCGGAAACCCGCTGGGCAGGTGTAATGAGGAAACTTTCCACAAACGATTTTGAATCGGCAAACGTAGAGTATATTGAATTCTGGATGATGGACCCCTTCGTGGAGGATACCATCAATAATATTTCAAGGGATGACTCGGATCCAGGCCTTTATTTTAACCTGGGGAATGTGTCGGAAGATATTCTAAAAGATGGCCGGAAGAGTTTTGAGAACGGATTGCCTACCGTTCAGGAGGTTACATATGTGGATACTACAACCTGGGGGCGTGTTCCGGTAACCCAGTCCTTCGTGAATGCCTTCGACAATGAAGTATCCTCCAGAATCTATCAGGATGTCGGCCTTGATGGATTGAATGATGATGATGAACGGAGTTTCTTTCAGACTTTCCTGGATTCTCTGCAAATGATTATTAATCCAGCTTCCCAATCCTATCTGGATGCATTGAATGACCCTGCATCTGATAATTTTCATTATTACCGGGGTACTGATTTCGATGAGCGGCAAGTTGGTATTCTGGACCGGTATAAAAAATTTAATGGACTGGAAGGGAATTCTCCTACACCAGAACAAACAGATGAAAATTACCCAACCCAGTCAACTACCCTTCCCGATGTGGAGGATATCAATATGGACAATACCCTGAGCGAAACGGAATCTTATTTCCAGTACAAGGTGAGCCTCAAGAAAGAGAATTTCCAGGTAGGAAAGAACTTCATCACTGATGCTATTGTTGGGAAGAATGAAGAGGGAGATCCCGTAACCTGGTACCAATTCAAAGTCCCTATTTACGAACCAGAAAAAGTAATTGGTAGTATTCAGGATTTCAAGTCTATTCGCTTTATGCGCCTTTTTCTCAAAGGGATCAGTGATCGTATGATCCTTCGCTTTGCCACCCTGGAACTGGTTAGGGGCGACTGGCGTAAATACAATCTTAGTATGCTGCAAGGAACAGAGAATCTTACAACTCCTGAATATACCCGTGGAAAATTTGAAGTGACCTCAGTTAATATTGAAGAAAACGGAAACCGTTACCCCGTCAATTATGTGCTTCCCCCTGACGTGACCAGGATAACCGACCCGACCAACCCGCATATGATACAGAAGAATGAGCAGTCAATAGCTCTGAAAGTGGTTGATTTGGAGGATGGTGATGCCAGGGCGGCATATAAAAATGTCGGCTTTGATTTCAGACAGTACAGAAAACTACAGATGTACGTTCACGCTGAAGCCATTGACGAAACCCAGCTACAGGATGGTGACCTGAGGGCATTTATCAGGATAGGTTCAGATTATACCCAGAATTATTATGAATATGAAATCCCCCTGGCTCTGACACCCCACCTTAGCCCACCTGTTAAATATGATCAAAGAAGCGATGCAGATGCGAAGATTGTATGGCCTGTGGAGAATAACATCAATATTGTATTGGAGGTATTTCAGGCCGTTAAGCAGGCCAGGAATGATGCGATGAGAGTGATAGGATCCATAATTGACCAGAACTCCGTTTTTGAAGGGTTTGACGGTAACAACCGGGTGCTGGTAAAAGGGAATCCCAACCTTAGCAATATCCGAACAATAATGGTAGGCGTTAGAAATCCGGCATCAAATGGAGGAAATGATTTGGACGATGGAAAGCCTAAAACAGCTATCGTTTGGATGAATGAATTGCGTCTAACCGACTTCAATGAAGATGGAGGATGGGCGGCTAATGCCAGGATGACGGCACGACTGGCAGATTTAGGAACTGTTAGTGTATCCGGAGGCACAAGCAACCCGGGCTTCGGCAGCATAGAGAAAAAAGTGCAGGAAAGGAGTAAAGAGGAAATTTTTCAATATGATATGTCGACCAGCCTGCAATTGGGAAGATTTTTCCCTAAAAAAGCTGGGGTGAACATCCCTATGTATGTGGGATATTCCGAAAGACGGAGTAACCCTCAATACAACCCACTGGATCCGGATATACCTCTGTCAGCTGCACTCAATAACTCTGAAACCAAGGCTGAGAGAGATTCGATTATCTATATCTCACAGGCTTATAACAGGCGAAAAAGCATCAACTTCACCAACATGAAGGTTGAGGGGCAGAATAGCCGGGATGCTAAAATATATAGTCTTTCGAATTGGTCGGTATCATACTCTTACAATGAGGTACTAGCCAGGAATATCAATACAGAAAAAAACCTGAACCGTAGTTATACAGGGGTTCTGAGCTATATATATAATAGCAAGCCACGACCCTGGGAACCTTTCAGGGAAGTTGCTTTCCTAAGTAAACCAGCATTTAGGCTTATCAAAGATTTTAACCTGTATTATGAACCATCGATGCTGCGCTTCCAAACCAACCTCGACCGCAGATATAACGAGGTGCGAATGCGGAATGTGGCTAATCCATACCTGAAGATTGAACCCACTTACAATAAGAACTTTAACTGGAATCGCCTTTATGATTTCAAATGGGACCTTACCCGGTCGATAAAGCTCGATTTTACCGCATCAAACATTGCCAGGATTGATGAACCTGACGGACCATTGGATAAGACGGAGCCTGATTATCAGGCCAAACGTGACAGTATCTGGCAAAATATTGTCGGTTTGGGCCGAAATACACAATATCACCACGGGATAATCGCACAATATACGGTTCCAATTAACAAAATTTCACTGCTTAACTGGGTTACTCTAACAACTAATTACAGGACCGAATACGACTGGACAGCCGGCCCGATTACAGCTGATACAATTAGACTGGGAAACACGATTGAGAATTCCAATCAATTCACGGTCAATGGTCAGCTTAATCTCCAAAGTCTCTATGGTAAAGTAGGTTTCCTTAAGAAGATCGAAGATAAGTATAAGCGGAAGTCGACAAGTACTAAGCAACAGGCCAATGTGGAAGTAGTCAACTTCACCCAGGATAAGTTTAGCTCCAAAAAAGGCAAGAAAACTCTTATAATTCATGATCTGATGACCAAAGAAGTCAGGGTTCAGGTTTTTGACAGTAATAACGCTGCCGTGGAGGTGGAGATGGAGGTGGTGAATGACCGGAGGATAAGGGTTATTACGCCTGTGGATGTTGATAATGGGCGGGTAGAGATTGAAGGTAATCTGGTGGTTCGGGAAAATCCTTTTATATATATTGCTGAGAACACAGCCAGGATATTAATGGGTGTCAGGAATGTTTCCCTGAATTACAATAGCGGCAATGGAACCTTCCTGCCTGGCTTTATGCCGGAACCCCAATACCTTGGTATGCAATCCTCCAATGGTATTTTAGCACCAGGATTCGGTTTTGTAATGGGAATGCAGGATCCAGTGTTCGGCGACAGGGCTGCAGAATCAGGGTGGATCACTACCGACAGCACCATGAATGATGCCTTTTTCCAGAACCAGAACGAAAGCTTCCTGTTCAGGGCAAGCATACAACCCCTGCCAGATCTCAGAATAGATATTAACGCCAACCGCTCAATGAGCACAAACCTGGAGCAATATTATATTTTCCAGGGTGGGGATACGTTTAACGCTGCGAATAGGATGGTTAGCGGTAATTTCTCAATGAGTTTTCTTTCCCTTAGTTCTGCATTTGAAAAGGGCCCTACTGACTCGGATTATACTTCTGATTCATGGGAGAGGTTCAAAAATAACCGTTTTGTTATTTCCAGGAGGTTGGCTGAACAGCGGGTAAATGAACAAAATCCAGGAAGTCCTGATTATGACCCAAATTACGGTTCGCAATCTGGGTATGCCGACGGCTATGGCCCCACCTCTCAGGAGGTATTAATCCCGGCCTTTCTTGCTGCTTATTCAAATACCGACCCCGATAAAATTGGACTGTCTTCGTTCCCCAGCCTACTCAGCATTATGCCGAATTGGAGGATCAATTACAATGGATTACAGAAAATTGAGTTTTTCCAGAAGTTTGTCAAGCAGCTGAATATTATACATTCGTACAAGAGCACTTATTCTGTAGGCTCATATTCAACCAACCTGTTCTATGATCCTGATGAGCAGGATGGCTTGAACTATATCAGGGACCTCCAGCTAAACTTTCTCCCGGATAGAGAAATTGGAGGAGTCAGTATTTCAGAACAATTCAACCCGCTAATCAGCCTGGACCTTCAAATGAACAATAGCTTTACAGCAAGGTTAGAAATGAAGAAAATCCGCAACCTGTCACTGAGTTTTAACAATAACCAGATGATGGAAAACCGGTCGGACGAATATGTAATAGGAGCCGGATACCGTTTCCAACAAGTACCTATTACTATCAAAACTCAGGGTACCAAGAAGAAGTTTCAATCCGACCTGGACGTACGAGCAAATATTTCCCTCAGGGATACCCGCATGATTATGAGAAAGCTGGAAGAGGATGTGGATAAACTAACATCAGGGGTGAAAGCCTTTGTTATTGGGTTTACAGCCGATTATACACTTAGTTCAAAGTTCAGGCTGCGGCTGTTTTTCGACCAGAATCTAAACAAACCTCATGTGTCGAGTTCATTTGCAACGACAAACACCAAATTAGGCTTCAAACTGCAATTCACCCTAACCGAATAAGGGAATTTATTTTTACCTTTGGATGAAATCTTGAAATTTTTTGAACCAAACACTATGAACATACCTGAAAACCTTAAGTATTCGCAGGATCACGAATGGATACGTACTGAAGAAGATGTAGCCTACGTAGGAATAACAGATTATGCACAATCTAACCTGGGCGACATTGTTTTTATTGAGGTGGAAACAGTAGGTGAGGAATTAGATAAAGGAGAAGCATTTGGTAACGTGGAAGCCGTTAAGGCCGTGGAGGAGCTCTACCTTCCTGTTGCCGGAGAAGTTCTTGAATTCAATGAAGAGTTGGAAGGTTCTCCAGACCTGGTCAACAAAGATCCTTATGGAAAAGGTTGGATGATAAAGATTAAAATGTCAAATCCAGCAGACCTTGATGATCTTATGGGCGCGAAAGCCTATTCTGAAATAGTAAAATAATATTTCCGGTATTAATAAAAATGGGTGCCATATATTTTGCACCCTTTTCTTGATCGGCTTATTTTTTAATCGGCTTATGTTTTAACCGTAAGCTTTTTCTTAAACTCGGCTGTAAGGTAGGATTCAATCATGTCACCAGCTTTGATGTCGTTAAAGTTTGAAATATTCAGCCCGCATTCAAGGCCGGTTACCACCTCCTTAACTTCATCCTTATACCGTTTGAGGGACCCAAGGTCGCCCTCGTAAATCACAATCCCTTCACGAATCACCCGAACTTTAGATGCCCTGGTTATTTTACCGTCTTTTACCATACATCCAGCTATGGTGCCGACATTAGTAATTTTAAAGGCTTCAAGAATTTCAAGTGTACCGATCACTTCCTCTCTGATTTCAGGACTTAACATTCCTTCCATGGCGTCTTTGATCTTGTTGATAGCATCATAGATAATGGAATAAAGGCGGATATCCACACCTTCTTTTTCAGCCAGTTTTCTTGCTGCCAAAGAAGGACGTACCTGGAAACCAATGATGATTGCATCTGAAGCCGCTGCAAGTAAAATGTCGCTTTCTGAAATTTGACCTACCGCTTTATGTTTTATATTTACCTGAATTTCATCCGTTGATAACTTGATAAGAGCATCCGACAATGCCTCAATTGATCCATCCACATCACCCTTCACAATGATATTCAGTTCCTGGAAGTTCCCGATAGCAATCCGTCGTCCGATTTCGTCTAGCGTAATGTGTTTTTGAGTACGAATTCCTTGTTCACGTTGTAGTTGTTCTCGTTTGGTAGCAATTTCTCTTGCCTCCCTTTCACTGGAAAGGACATTGAATTTATCACCAGCCTGGGCGGCTCCATTAAGGCCTAATAACAAAACAGGTTCTGATGGACCGGCAGATTTTATCGGTTTGCTCCTTTCGTTGAACATAGCTTTTACTCGTCCGAAATAACTTCCTGCTATGAGGATATCTCCAACCTTAAGCGTACCAGCCTGTACTAAAACCGTGGTTACGTATCCACGTCCTTTATCAAGGGAGGATTCAATTACCGAGCCCAGAGCGGGTTTATTTGGATTGGCTTTGAGATCCAGAAGTTCTGCCTCAAGAAGCACTTTTTCTAAAAGGTCGTTTACACCCACTCCATGTTTAGCGGAAATGTCGTGGGACTGGTATTTACCACCCCATTCCTCCACTAGATAGTTCATAGCTGCCAATTGTTCCTTAATCTTTTCAGGCCTTGCTCCATCCTTGTCCACTTTGTTGATGGCAAATACCATTGGAACTCCGGCAGCTGCAGCATGGTTAATGGCTTCAATAGTCTGTGGCATAACCGCATCATCTGCTGCAACCACAATGATTGCCAGGTCAGTTACTTGCGCCCCACGAGCCCGCATAGCAGTAAATGCTTCATGGCCGGGTGTGTCGAGGAAGGTAATGGTCTTGTCATTAGAAAGCAGAACCTTGTAAGCACCAATATGTTGTGTTATTCCTCCTGCTTCACCAGCAATTACATTGGCTTTCCGGATATAATCAAGCAGTGAGGTTTTACCATGATCAACGTGCCCCATCACAGTAATAATGGGAGGGCGGCTAATCAAGTCTTCTTCCCGATCTGTATAAGACTCGGAGGATATGGCCTCCTGAAGTTCCACACTTACGAATTCCACGTCATAGCCGAATTCATCAGCCACCAGAGAAATAGTTTCAGCATCAAGACGCTGATTGATGGACACGAATAAGCCTAAATTAAGACAGGTAGCAATGATATTATTCACAGGAACTACCATCAGGGTAGCCATCTCATTGGCTGTTACAAACTCAGTAACTTTAATAATGTTCTGATCCAGTTCTTTTTGTTCTGCTTCTGAAGCAGCAGTTTGCCTTATAGCGTCGCGTTTTTCGCGTCTGTGTTTTGACCCTTTTGATTTACCCTTTGTGGTCAAACGGGCCAGAGTATCCTTGATTTGTTTTTGAACATCTTCTTCAGAAACTTCTGGCTTAGCAATCCGTCTTTTACCGTGGATACCCGGTTTAACCTTTGCCCTTCCGGATTCAGAGGTGGCCGAACCTCTTCCCCTGGCTGGTCCTGCCTCATTTTTGTCACCATCAATATTAACTTTATCCTTTCGGATTCTTTTTCGTTTCTTCTTTTTTGTCAAAGGTCTATCTGAAGAAGCCGTAGGTTGTGGCTTTTTCTTTTCGGGCACCTTGGGAAGCTCAATTTTCCCGACAACTGTAGGCCCTGTCAATTTCCGGATCTCTGTTTTAATATCAACTTCACTAGCCTGATCATAATCTTTCATTGTTTCAGGAGAGGAAGGTGTCTTTTTTTCAACCACGGCCTGTGGAACCTCTTCAACGACGGGTTTTTCTTCTTCTTTTTCTTTTTTAGGCTCAGTTGCTTTTTTAACCTGGGTTTTCGATTTCTTTGTCGGTCTGGTTTTTTGATTCAGGCTGTCTATATCAATTTTACCAATGACCTTAATTTCCGATTGGCCTTCTTTCCTCTGGCTGGGTTTGAATATCTCAGCTTCAACCAGAACATCATCCTTCTTTTCTGGAACCTTTACCACTTTATCAGCTTCCGGAACTACAGCCTTATCAATACTCTCTTCTTCTGTACCAATGGACACAGTCTTGGGTTCGATTGCTTTTTCGACCTTCTCAGGAATAGCTTCCGCGCTGGCAGATTCCTTTGCAAGCTCAACTTTCTCAACTATTTCAGGTTCAGAAATTATTTCCGGTTTTTTAGGTGCCAATTCAACTTTTTTCGCACTCTTTGGCTTGGCGCTTGTTTCTCTTTTTACGGGTCCGACACCTTTATCTGTAATGAGCAGAACCTCTTCCTGTTCTATTTCATCTTCAGATTCAGCTTCCTCCTCTTTCACAGTATTTTCCAGGGAGACCAATATTCTTGATTCATGCCGGTGCTCTTCGGTGAATTTCTCAGCTTCCCGTTTGGCAGATTGGTCTTGCTGGAATTCATTCATGACCAGGTCAAGAGCTTCCTCGGGAATTTTAGAATTGGGGCTGCTATCGATGTCAAATCCTTTTTTATTCAAGAATTCGACAATCGTATTTACCCCCACATTGCATTCCCGTGCAACTCTGCTTAGTCTTGTAACCTTAGTCATATATTATTGCCTACTTTTATTGCCTGTGTCCCTAAAATCCTGAATAAAATTACAGGAGTTATCAGGGCTAATCAAATTCAGAATTTAAAATTTTCATAACCTCCCGGATAGTCTCTTCCTCTAAATCAGTTCGTTTCAATAATTCCTGAAGAGGTATTTCCAATACACTTTTTGCTGTATCACAGCCGATGGCTTTCAACTCATCCAGAATCCATCCCTCAATTTCATCTGCGAACTCTTCAAGATCAATATCCTCATCATCATCTTCAATTACATCCCGGAATACATCAATCTCATATCCAGTTAACAAGCTGGCCAGCTTGATGTTCAATCCACCCTTGCCAATAGCCAGAGAAACTTCTTCAGGTTTCAGAAAAACCTCTGCACGCAACTCCTCTTCGTTGAGGCGGATGGAAGTTATTTTTGCAGGGCTCAAAGAGCGCTGAATGAATAACTGCAGATTGTTTGTAAAGTTGATGACATCAATATTCTCATTGTGTAATTCCCGAACAATTCCATGAATTCGGGAACCCTTCATTCCCACGCATGCTCCAACAGGATCAATCCGCTCATCGTAAGATTCAACTGCTACCTTAGCCCTTTCCCCTGGTATCCTGACGATTTTTTTAATGGTTATCAATCCATCAAATATTTCTGGCACCTCCAATTCAAATAAGCGGTGGAGGAAGAGGGGAGTGGTTCTGGAGAGAATTATTAATGGATTGTTATTCTTCATTTCTACCCGAATCACCACTGCTCTTACTGTATCTCCCTTCCTGAAATAATCGGATGGTATCTGCTCGGTTTTCGGCAGGATTAACTCATTTCCCTCATCATCGAGCAGCAATATCTCCCTGTTCCAAACCTGATAAACCTCGCCGGTAATAATATCCGAGATCTTATCCTTATACTTATTGTAAACATGATCTTTTTCCAACTCCAATATGCGGGAAGTTAAATTCTGGCGCAATGCCAGGATAGACCTCCTCCCAAAATCTTCCAGTTTTACCTCATCTGATACTTCTTCACCAACTTCATAATCATCATCTATCCTTTTGGCTTCTGTCAGGGATATTTCCAGATTCGAATCTTCTACTGCACCATCCTCCACTACTTCCCTGTTTCTCCATATTTCGAAGTCGCCCTTATCCACATTGATGATCACGTCAAAGTTTTCATCTGTACCATGATTTTTGGCCAGCAAACTGCGGAAAACATCCTCCAGGACAGACATCATGGTTGCCCTGTCAATGCTCTTGAGTTCCCTGAACTCTGAAAAAGTATCAATCAAGTTTACGTTTTCCATTGCACCTTAAATTAGCCTTTAAAATGTAGATTCACTTTCGCACTTTTAATGTCTTCGAACTTCAAATTCATCATTTGAAATTCTGTTTTGCCCTTTTTTAATCCTTTGGTTTTCACCTTAATTTTAGCATTAAGAGAAATACCCGCCGGATCTACTTCAAGTAGTTCACCGATAATTCGTTGCTTATCATTAGTTTCAATCTTAAGCTCTTCACCGATGCTCTTAATGTACTGATGAATGACAAGCAATGGATTATCCAGACCCGGAGAAGATACCTGCATCTCAAAGTCTTCTTTTTCTCGATCAATTCCGGATTCTATGGCTTTACTGATCCTGACACATTCATCCAGTGAAATCCCTTCTGGCTCATCCACAAAAACGCGGATAATATTTCCCGGTTTAACTGTTGCTTCAACCAGAAAGACCTCAGTCCCAGATATTGCCTCTTGGATCATTGATTCTATGTCTTCCTTTGTTACCATTTATCAGGATCAAAAAATAGGGGACTTTTGTCCCCTGATACATCATTGCCCTTCTTATCGGCTGCAAAAATACATATTTTAGGGTAATTTGCAAAATTGAAGACCGATATGACAAAATAGAGTGAATAATCATGACCAGATAATCATGGTCCCCGGAATTTCTGTATTTTCGTCTAATAATCAATATGATCAAGTAAATTTTATGAGCCAGGTGAGTTCATTTTTCCAAAACAAACGCAAGATTATCAATGATCCGGTTTATGGTTTCATCAATCTTCCTGACGACCTGATTTTTGATTTGGTGGAACATCCCTGGTTTCAGCGACTGAGGAGAATCCGACAACTTGGACTCACTTTCTATGTTTATCCAGCCGCTAGCCATACCCGTTTTCAACATGCACTGGGTACGGCCCACTTGATGAATTCGGCCCTGGAAGTGATTCAGAAAAAGGGATATGATTTATGTCAGGATGATTGGATAGGAGCTCTTGTAGCCATATTATTGCACGACATAGGACACGGTCCTTTTTCTCATGCATTGGAAAACAGTCTGGTTGAGGGATACAGTCATGAGAGAATTTCCCTTCTATATATGCGGGAATTGAATAAGCTGTTTAATGGACAATTAGATACAGCGATTAATATTTTTTGTGGTAATCATCCAAGAAAGTTCCTTCATCAGCTTGTGGCAAGTCAATTGGATATGGATAGATTGGATTATCTGCGCCGCGACAGCTTTTTTACCGGAGTTACCGAGGGAGTAGTTGGATCCGAAAGGATAATAAAAATGCTCAGAGTAGTTGGGGATGAGCTCGTTGTTGACCGCAAGGGAATTTATTCCATAGAAAAGTTCCTGATTGCAAGAAGATTGATGTATTGGCAGGTGTATTTTCATAAAACAGTGATTGTTGCTGAACAAATGTTGGTGAGAACTTTTGAGCGTGCCAAACTTCTGTCGCGTGGAGGAGACAAGCTTTTTGCCACCCCAGCCTTACATGTATTCCTAAACCTTGATATGAAGGAAATGAATGCCGAAGCGAACCCTTTGGAATTTATCGAGATTTTTTCTCAATTAGATGATAACGACATCCTTTCTGCACTTAAGGTTTGGCAAAACCATTCCGATCCGGTTTTGGCCGTTCTCTCAGAAGGATTGCTCAACCGGAAATTGTTGCGCATAGAAATTCAGCGAACCCCATTTACAATAGAGAGAATCGAAGCCATTAGAACTAAAGTAATAAAAAAACTTGGCTGGGACAGCGGGCTTGAAGATTATTTGGTTTTTACAGATATGGTTTCTAATAGTGCCTATAATGAGGAAGATGACCAGGTGAGCTTTTGGGATAATTCCGGAAAGTTGATAGAATTCTCAGAGGCAAGCGACATCATTAATCCAGCTATTCTTTCACAAGCCGACAATAAATACTTTCTTTGTTACCCAAAATGGGTGAACCATAACAAACAATAAAAATCAGTATACAGACGTCATAGTGTATTACTCTTGCTGCCATGAAATATACCGCACTGCAAATCGCCGAAATTCTTGGTGGCCAGGTTGAAGGCAACCCGGAAGAAACCGTTACAAATATTTCTCGTATTGAGGAAGGAACGCCTGGGACATTGACCTTTCTGGCCAATCCAAAATATACCCACTATCTATATTCCACTTTAGCTTCTGCGGCTATCGTTTCCCAGGAACTTGCTCTGGAAACCCCCCTAAAGCTTACTCTTATTAGGGTGAAGGATCCTTACCGATCCCTTGCTAAGCTGCTTTCAATGGTTGAACAAATTCCAGATAGAAGTGGGCTGGAAGAGCCTTGTTGGATTTCCCCCACTGCGGTGATTAGTGAAGATGCATACATCGGAGCTTTTTCCTATATTAGTAAGGGGGCAAAGATTGGCCACAATGTGAAAGTGTTCCCACATGTTTATATTAGTGAAAATGTTACCATTGGGGATAATACTGTTATTTTTTCTGGTGCCAGTATTCACCATAACACCCAAATTGGGAATAACTGCATTATCCATTCCGGAGCTGTAATCGGGGGAGATGGTTTCGGATTTGCTCCTCAAACAGGTAGTGACTTTACCAAGGTTCCTCAGATCGGTAACGTAATTATTGAAGATAATGTCGAGGTTGGATCTAACACCTGCATCGATAGGGCAACAATTGGTTCTACTATTATCAGGAAGGGAGTTAAACTCGATAACCTGATACAGGTTGCTCATAATGTGGATATCGGTGAAAATACTATTATCGCTGCTCAGACTGGTATATCCGGATCAACTAAGATTGGTAAAGCCTGTATGATTGGTGGTCAGGTTGGAATCGTAGGGCATTTGACTATAGCAGACGGGACAAAAATTGCAGCACAATCTGGAGTAGGACAATCTGTCAAAAAGGAAGGAACAGCCCAGCAAGGATCCCCTAGCTTTGATCTGATCCCCTATCAAAGATCCTATGTCCTATTCAAAAAACTTCCCGAAATTCAGGACCGGATCCATAAACTTGAACAGGCATTGGATCGATTGAATGCGGATTAACCGATAAGAAACTTTAATCTTCATATCAAAATCCTATTTTTGCACAAAGCTTTTTTCAATTCCATGACTAAACAACAAACTATTGCCAAACCTTTCTCTTTTTCGGGTATGGGCTTGCACACAGGATTGATTGTAAATGCGACTATTTTTCCCGGAAAGGACAACAGTGGAATTGTTTTCCAAAGGATTGATCTTGAAGGCGAACCAATGGTTAAAGCCCAGGTGGAGATGGTGTCAGACACATCAAGGAGTACCGTTCTGGAGTATAAGGGTGTGCGAATCAGTACTGTAGAACATGTTTTATCGGCACTAACGGGCATGGATGTCGATAATGCTCTGATAAAATTGGACGGACCAGAAATGCCCATTCTTGACGGAAGTGCAAGAAAATATGTTGAAGCCATCAAATCAGCTGGTCTGGTGGAACAAAGGGCCGAAAGAGAATATTTCGAAATCAAAGAGCCTATTGTATATAAAAATGAGGAGCGTGGAGTTGAGATTATGGCTCTTCCATCTGATGGATTCAGTGTAAGCGTGATGATAGATTACAACTCCCCTGTGATCGGGAACCAATTTGCTTCTCTCAACAGCCTTGATGATTTTGCCGATGAGATTGCCCAATGCCGGACTTTTGTGTTTTTTAGAGAATTGGAGTTCCTATGGAAAAATAATCTTATTAAAGGCGGAAGTCTGGATAATGCCATCGTTGTCCTTGACCGGGAAGTTTCCCAGGATGAACTTGACCGGATAGCTGATCTGTTTAATAAGCCCAGGATCCAGATAAGGCCGCAGGGGATTCTTAGTAATATCAAACTGCAATTTTCAAATGAACCAGCACGCCATAAATTACTCGATCTGATTGGAGATTTGACTCTGATCGGGACAAGACTTAAAGGCAAGATAATCGCAACCAGGCCTGGGCATTTGGCAAATGTCACATTTGCCAAAATGGTAAAGGACTATATACAAAAGGAAAAGAGCAAAGATATTGCACCTGCTCTGGAATCTTCTAAACCGCCCCTTTTTGATGTCAATGCTATTATGAAACTATTGCCACACAGGCCGCCATTCCTCCTTGTGGATCGTATTCTGGAAATGTCTGAAACGATGATCCTCGGACAGAAGAATGTAACTATGAATGAGCCATTCTTTGCCGGCCACTTCCCGGAAGAACCTGTTATGCCCGGTGTTTTGATCGTGGAAGCCATGGCTCAGTGCGGCGGGATACTGGTTCTTGGCAGTGTAGATAACCCAAAAGATTACAGTACTTATTTTCTAAGAATTGATAAAGTCCGGTTTAAGCGAAAGATTGTACCGGGTGACACAATAATTTTCAAACTTGAGTTAATAGAGCCGATCCGTCGTGGCATAGCCAAAATGAGAGGTAAGGCATTTGTTGGAGGGCAGGTAGCTGCAGAAGGCGAAATGATGGCCCAAATAGTTCTTAATAAATAACAATGTGCACATGATCCATCCCCTTACCAATATCAATCCCAATGCCCGAATAGCCGAGGGTGTGACTGTAGAGTCCTTTACAACCATTTCCGGTGATGTTGAAATAGGGGAAGGAACCTGGGTTGGACCAAATGTAACAATCATGGACGGGGCCAGGATTGGAAAAAATTGCAGAATTTTTCCAGGCGCCGTCGTCTCTGCTGTCCCCCAGGATTTGAAATACCGGGGAGAGGAAACCCTGGCGGTTATCGGCGACAATGTCCTGATAAGAGAATGTGTTACAATTAACAAGGGAACAGCCGCAAAGGGACAAACCATTATTGGGAACAACTGTCTGATTATGGCTTATGTTCATATTGCCCACGATTGTAAGCTTGGCAATAATGTGATTATGGTCAATAGCGTTGGGCTTGCTGGTGAGATTACCATTGGTGATTTTGCATACATAGGAGGTATGGTGGGAGTCCATCAATTTGTTAATATTGGTGCCTATACGATGGTTCAGGGAGGCTCACTGGTGGGCAAGGACATTCCACCCTTTGTGACCGCCGGCAGGTCTCCATTGCAATATACCGGTCTTAACCTAATCGGCTTGAGACGCCGCGGTTTTGATAATAATCGAATAGATCAGATACACGAAATTTACAGGATGATTTACAATCAGGGACTGAATACTTCCCAGGCCATAAATGAAATCATTAAGGAAATTCCTCATTCTGATGACCGGGATGATATTGTAAACTTTATCCGTGGTTCAAAACGGGGAATCATCAAGGGATATCTGGATGACTAATTGACTGGTCGCAAAGTGATTTTTACCATCCATTCTCCGCTCGCCATCCCTGGGCTGTCAAGGGTATCGTGCTTCCATCACTTAATACCAGGTTTGTCCCTTCGGAAGCTTCTGTTATGTGCCCAATTACACTGATTTGCTTTTGCTGTTGCAGGGTTTCATACCGCTCTACGGGAACCGTAAAGAGTAGTTCGTAATCTTCCCCTCCATTTAACGCGGCAACCAAGGATCCAATATTCATGATGGAGGCAAGTTTTTCAGTCTCATCATGGATTGGAATTTTATCGGCATAAATCCGGCACCCAACTTTCGAAGCATGGCAAAGATGTAATAAGTCGGATGACAATCCATCTGAAATATCTATCATGGAGTTGGGTTGAATTTCGAGCATACGTAAACCGGTAAGGATATCTTTTCTTGCCTCCGGCTTAAGCTGCTTCTCGATAATATGCTGATAACCATCTAGTTTTGGTTGAAGGGATGGGTCTTCTTCATACAACTTCTTCTCTCTCTGGAGGAGGATGAGTCCCATATAGGAAGCCCCAAGATCCCCGCTGACGCATATAAGATCATTAACTCTGGCTCCGCTGCGATATACTACTGTTCCTGGAGCCGCAATTCCGGTCGCTGTGATACTAATGACCAAGCCCGTCAGGCTGGAAGAAGTGTCCCCCCCTACAAGATCAACATCATAGTTCCTACAAGCAAGTTTGATTCCTGAATATAAGTCTTCTAAAGCGGCTAGGGTCATTTTGGATGAGATACCTAGACTTACCGTTATCTGTTGTGGAATAGCATTCATGGCAAACACATCCGACAGGTTAACCACCACAGCTTTATAGCCAAGGTGTTTCAAAGGGACATATGTCAAATCAAAATGAATACCTTCCAATAAGAGATCCGTTGTGAGTACTGTTTCATTATTACCCGGGTCAATCACTGCAGCATCATCGCCAATGCCCTTTCTTGTGCCGGGATGGCGGAGAATCACATCCTCGGTTAATTTTTGGATCAACCCAAATTCACCCAGATCCTTAATAGTTTTTTGTCCAGTTTTATTACTCATGTACCTAACTTTCACTTTCCACTAAAATACTATTTCTATTAGGATATATGCTTTTGCTTTTTGTATTTTTGTTTTCTATTTAGATAAATTCTAAATAATTTTGTTGTCTGGATTGGTCGGTAGAAGAAGGATAAAGATGAAAAGTGATCAGGATAAAATAATAAATGAAGTCACAGGGGGTGAATACAAATACGGCTTCATAACTGATATTGAAAATGATTTGATCCCCAAGGGATTAAATGAAGGGGTAGTCCGGCTGATCTCAGCTAAAAAAGAAGAGCCGGAGTGGCTGCTTGAATATCGGCTTAAAGCTTTCGCTTACTGGCAGGGGATGACTATGCCTGAATGGGCTCACTTGATTATACCAAAAATTGATTATCAGGATATAATATATTATGCTGCTCCCAAACAAAAGGCATCTTTAAAGAGCCTGGATGAGGTTGACCCCCAATTATTAGAGACATTTAGTAAACTTGGAATTCCCCTTGATGAGCAAAAACAACTGGCTGGTGTGGCTGTGGATGCCGTTTTTGACAGTGTTTCAGTGAAGACCACTTTCAAAGACACCCTGGCTGAAAGAGGTATAATTTTTTGCTCTTTCAGCCAGGCAGTTCGGGAACAACCTGACCTAGTGAAGAAATATCTTGGAACCGTGGTCCCATACAGGGATAACTATTTTGCAGCCTTGAATTCTGCGGTTTTCAGCGATGGATCATTTTGTTACATTCCAAAAGGTGTCAGATGCCCAATGGAATTATCTACCTATTTCAGAATAAATGCTGCCAATACCGGACAATTTGAACGCACTCTGATTATTGCAGATGATGAGTCATACGTGAGCTATTTGGAAGGATGTACTGCCCCCAAACGGGATGAAAACCAGCTCCACGCTGCCATTGTTGAAATAGTGGCAATGGAAAGTGCAGAAGTAAAGTATAGTACGGTCCAGAATTGGTATCCAGGTGACAAACAGGGTTTGGGTGGTGTATTCAACTTTGTTACTAAACGAGGGATATGCCTGGGTAATAATTCCAAAATCTCATGGACCCAGGTCGAAACCGGATCAGCCATTACCTGGAAATATCCAAGTTGCATACTTAGAGGGGACAATTCTGTGGGTGAGTTCTACAGTGTTGCTGTAACTAATAATTTTCAGCAAGCTGATACCGGGACTAAGATGATACATATTGGGAAAGACACAAAATCAATTATTGTGTCGAAAGGAATTTCAGCAGGTAAAAGCCAGAATAGTTACAGGGGTCTGGTCCGTGTGTCAAAAAATGCCGAGAATGCACGCAATTTTTCGCAATGTGACTCCCTTTTGTTGGGTGATAAATGCGGAGCTCATACCTTTCCTCATCTGGAAGTGGATAACAATACAGCCATAGTGGAACATGAGGCCACAACCTCAAAAATTGGAGAAGACCAGATTTTTTATTGTAATCAGAGAGGTATTGATACGGAAACTGCAATCGGCTTGATAGTCAATGGCTACGCTCGGGAGGTGCTCAACAAGTTGCCGATGGAGTTTGCCGTGGAGGCTCAAAAGCTTCTCCAGATAAGTTTAGAAGGTAGTGTGGGTTGAAATAGCCGTTTTCCCAATTTATTATTGTATAAGGAAAATTGAAAAACGAATTTAAAAAAATGCTAAGTATAAGAAACTTAAAGGCCGGTATTGAAGGTAAGCAAATCCTGAAGGGGATTAATCTGGAGGTGAAAACCGGGGAGGTGCATGCAATAATGGGTCCTAATGGATCTGGGAAGAGTACCCTTTCTTCCGTTCTTGCAGGAAGGGATATTTTTGAAGTTACGGGTGGACAAGTAATTTATCTGGGGAAGGACTTATTGGAAATGAAGCCGGAAGTACGATCCAGAGAAGGTCTTTTTTTAGGATTCCAATATCCTGTGGAAATCCCTGGAGTGTCCATGGTTAACTTCATGAGAACTGCCGTGAATGAACATAGGAAATATAAGGGTCTTCCTGATTTACCCGCTGCTGAATTTTTAAAACTCATGCGGGAAAAAAAGGCTCTCGTTGAAATAGATTCAGGTCTGGCAAGCAGATCGGTTAATGAAGGTTTTTCCGGAGGAGAGAAAAAAAGAAATGAGATTTTCCAGATGGCCATGCTCGAACCCCGCCTGGCAATCCTGGACGAAACAGATTCAGGGCTTGATATTGATGCACTGAAAACGGTAGCCTGTGGTGTAAATAACATGAAATCACCAGAAAATGCAATCATTGTGATTACCCATTACCAAAGGCTTCTTGAGTATATAATCCCCGATTTTGTGCATGTATTATACAATGGCAGGATTGTGAAATCCGGAGGTAAGGAATTAGCCATTACCCTTGAGGAACGCGGTTATGATTGGATACGGGAGAATAATTAGAAGAAAATAGAGATGTCCGAACTGGAAACCAAACAGATTATAGATAGTCAATTGACAGATTGGTATTTTGCCAACCAGGATCTTTTGATGGCCGGATCCAGTTCTGTATTCAATGCCTTCAGACCGGAAGCCATGGAACATTTTCGCTTGTTGGGTATACCCGATAAGCAAAATGAAAATTATAAATATTCAGATCTTAAAGAAATTTTTAATGTTCCCTTCAATCGCTATCTGGAGCCACGAAAAATTATTTTTTCGGTTGAAGACATGTTCCGATGCGATATTCCAGAATTGGATACAGAGTTGCTCATGCTGGTCAATGGTTGGTTTTATAGTAACAAAAAACCAGGAGTTACAAGACTAAAGAACGGGATCCTTATTGGCAGTATGGCTCAGGCAGCCCGAGAATATCCTGAACTGATACAAAATCATTATGCCAGGTATGCCAACCATAAGAAAGATGGCCTTGTCGCTCTGAACACGGCATTTGCGCAGGATGGTACCTTTATTTATGTTCCAAAATCTTGCATGACGGATAAGCCAATTCAAATAGTCAATATTTTACTAAGCCCAGAAGATCTTTTTGTCCAGCATCGTAACCTGGTTATCCTGGAAGATGGATCCGACGCCAGCGTGGTGGTCTGCGACCATTCACTCTCTCCTCGTAAATATTTAACAAATGCCGTTACCGAGATATACGTCGGGAAAAATGCTTCCCTGGATTTCACCAAGGTTCAAAACGAACATGATGGATCCCGTCAGTTGTCTTCATCCTTTATTTTACAGGAACGAGATAGTCGCGTTACATTTAATACTATCTCCCTTCACGGGGGTGTGATAAGGAATAATATATCTGCCACCCTTAATGGGGAAGGGGCGGAAAATACTACACAAGGCTTATTTTTTGCTGATAAAACCCAACATATCGATAATTTCACTTTTATCGACCATGCTGTGCCCAAATGTTTAAGCCGGCAGAATTTTAAAGGAATTCTGGATGATCAGGCTACCGGGGCATTTACCGGCCTTATTCTGGTGCGTAAAGACGCTCAAAAAACGGAAGCCTATCAGACCAATAATAATATTTGCATGACCGATGAAGCTCGTATGTATTCAAGGCCTCAGCTTGAAATCTATGCAGATGATGTGAAATGCGGCCATGGGGCTACAGTGGGCCAGCTGGATGAATCGGCCTTATTCTATATGCAGAGCCGCGGTATTCCTTGTCGCGAGGCTCGTTTGTTGCTTATGAGAGCCTTTGGAAGTGAGATCCTCAAAAGCGTTAAGGTGGCTCCGCTTAGAGAACGTCTTGATGACCTGGTGGATAAAAGGTTGCGGGGTGAGCTATCCCGATGCAACAGCTGTCCATTGCATTGTGATTAAAACTTGATATGATGAATTTTCCCATAAAGGATATCCGACAGGACTTCCCCTTGCTTAGTCAGAAGGTCTATAACAGGGATCTGGTATATTTTGATAATGCAGCAACAACCCAGAAACCTGAAATCGTTATTAACAGAATGGATGAACTCCTCCGTGAAAAGAATAGCTCTATTCACCGGTCGGTGAACTATTTAAGCGAACAGATGACCAGGGAATATGAATCTGCGAGGGATGTTGTCCAAAACTTTATCGGTGCAGAGAATCGCAGGGAAATAATTTTTACCTCAGGGGCTACAGGTTCAATCAATACTGTTGCATTTTCGTTTGGTGAGGCTTTTGTTAACAGTGGAGATGAGATAATTGTTTCAGAAATGGAGCATCATTCCAATATTGTTCCATGGCAAATGATGTGCGAAAGAAAAGGTGCCACCCTCAAAGTATTACCCATAAATGAAATTGGGGAATTGTGCATCGACCTTCTTCCTGCCTTGTTAAATGAAAAGACAAGATTGGTTAGTATTTCCCAGGTTTCGAATTCCATGGGAATAATTAATCCTGTTGATGAGATTATTAGAATTGCCCATGCCTCTGGGGTACCTGTTTTGGTTGATGGAGCTCAATCCGTTCAGCATTCCAGGGTGAATGTTAGTAAGATGGATTGTGATTTTTTTGTTTTTTCAGGTCATAAGCTATATGGCCCTACCGGAATAGGTGTATTGTATGGAAAGGAGAAATGGCTGAATCAGTTACCTCCATACCAGGGCGGAGGTGATATGATAGACCAGGTAAGTTTTAAAAAGACAACCTTCAATGAATTACCCTTCAAATTTGAAGCAGGCACTTCTAATTATATAGGAGCTATAGGACTTGCAGAATCCATAAAATATTTTGACAAGATAGGCATTGAGCTTATACAGGAATATGAATTTCACCTTCGTGATTATACAATAGGAGCTCTGAATACTATACCGGGAATAACCCATTTTGGTTCCTCCAAAGAAAAAGTGGCTATTTTTTCTTTTTTACTGGATAGTATTCATCCTTACGATGCAGGTTTGGTGCTTGATAAAATGGGGGTCGCTATTCGTACTGGAACCCATTGCGCCATGCCCGTCATGAAACATTTTGGAATAGAGGGCACTATGCGTGCTTCTCTGTGTTTTTATAATACGGTAGAAGAGGTTGATTGGTTTGTGGAAGGACTACTGAAGGTTCAGGAAATGTTTGGATAAAATCATTTTGTATGAGCATAATAAAGAATCAGGAAGAAATAATTGAAGAATTTTCCGTCTTGGAAGAATGGATGGATAAGTATAACTACCTTATCGAGCTGGGGAAGTCTATCCCGCCGATTGATCCGGCCCTTCGCAAAGAAGAAAACCTCATAAGGGGATGCCAGTCAAGAGTTTGGCTAGATGGTTTTATGGAAGAGGGGCATGTGAGGTTTAAGGCTGATTCGGACGCCATCATCACAAAAGGTATTGCTGCCATGCTGATACGCGTGCTTGATAATCATTCACCAGATGAGATTTTGCAGACGGAATTATTTTTTATTGACTCTATTGGTTTACAGGAGCACCTCTCACCTACCAGATCAAACGGTTTGGTCTCTATGCTGAAGCAAATGAAACTGTATGCTTTGGCCTTTAAAACAAAAGCAGAATCCAATGATGCAGACAGAAATTGAAATAGTCAAGGTGTTAAAAACCATATATGATCCTGAAATTCCGGTAAATATATATGATTTGGGACTTATTTATGAGGTATTAGTACAGGATGAAGGAATGGTTTCTGTAGATATGACCCTAACCGCACCTGGATGTCCAATGGCCGATCAAATCCTGGCTGAGGTAGAGGCAAAGCTGAAGATGATTGAAGGCGTTAAGGAACTTGATTTGAAACTCACATTTGACCCCCCCTGGTCCCGTGAGATGATGTCGGAAGAAGCCAGGTTGGAACTTGGCTTTTTGTAGGCCATTCAATCTACATTTTAATAAGTTGATAGATCCTTCAGCAATACGAAAAAAATCCCTCGAACTCGGTTTCTCTGCCTGCGGATTTGCCCGGGCAGGGCCTCTCCCAATGGAAGGATTATTTAACCACTGGCTCGGTAAATCCTACCATGGTCAGATGCACTATATGGGAAAAAATATGGATTTACGACTTGATCCGGAGCTTTTATTTCCTGGAGCCAAAACCGTGATACCATTGTTGGCTTCGTACCATAATAATGAATATACCCCCTCTCAATCCTTAAAAGTGAGTCGTTATGCTGTTGGTCGTGATTATCACAGGGTGCTAAAAAAGAGAGGGCAGAAATTAATCGACTGGATGAGGCTTGAGATACCAGGGCTTAAGGCCAGGATTTTTGTGGATTCTGCCCCCTTAATGGAAAAGGAATGGGCCAGAAAGTCGGGTTTGGGCTGGATAGGTAAGAACACATGTCTGATAAGACCAGGTGAAGGATCCTGGTTTTTTCTGGGCATCATTTTGACAGATCTGGAATTACCCCCTGATCCACCCGAGGACAGGAACCTTTGCGGGAACTGCACCCTTTGTATTGAGGCATGTCCTACTCAGGCATTGCTGCCGGATGGCTCTCTCGATGCGAGAAAGTGTATTTCATATCTGACTATAGAGCTAAAGGATCCAATACCTGAGGATTTTATTGGGCAGACGGATCATTGGCTATTTGGTTGTGACCGATGTCAGGAAGTTTGCCCTTCGAACAGGTTTGCAAAAGAATCTGAGATCCAGGATTTCAAGCCAAAAGAGTTATTTAATAAAGTCAACCGTCAGATATTAAGTCAAATGAATCAGAAAGATTTTGAAAGGGAATTCTCCGGGACTCCTCTTAAAAGGGCAGGTTTGGAAAAGCTGCAGCAAACAGCCGCTTTTCTATATCCCGATGATTAATTACTTTCGTCAATAGAGCTGGATATTGAGATACACATGTTTTTTATCATGGCGGTAATTAATTAATTAATATCAGCATTAAACCCCAGGGATTTATGAGAACAGAAGTAGATATTAAAAAAGTTATCTCGCCAATTGATTATGCCCAGAAAATCTTAATGATGGGCAGTTGCTTTTCTGAGCATATAGGGGAAAAACTGGCACAGAGGAAATTTAATATTGATCTTAATCCTTTCGGAGTCCTGTACAATCCGGTTTCCATAGCTTCTGGAATTCAAAAATTGTTACACCAGAATACCTACGAGGAAAAGGACATTTTTTCCCACCAGGGATGGTGGCACTCTTTTGACCATCACAGCTGTTTCTCTAATCCTGATAAGCAGCTTTGCCTGCAGAATATTAATGAACGTCTTTCAATTTCAGGCCAATCACTGAGGGATTCAGTTTATCTTTTTGTCACTTTTGGTACTTCCTGGGTGTATCATCAAAAAAGTAATGGTCGTGTTGTTTCAAACTGCCACCAGTTGCCCGATACGCTTTTTGAAACTCAACTGTTGCGGGTTGGGGACATTGTGAGGATGTATAGTTTGCTGATCCAGGATATTGCTTCCTTAAATCAGGAGTTAAAATGGGTTTTTACTGTTAGCCCGGTACGACACTGGAAAAACGGACCAGAGGGAAATCAGGTTAGTAAAGCTACTCTTTTACTGGCGGTTAATGAATTGAACAGCATGTTTGAGCAGGTTGATTATTTCCCTGCCTATGAGATCTTTATGGATGATCTGAGGGACTATCGCTTTTATGCCGACGATTTGATCCACCCCGGTACCCAGGGGATTGATTATACGTGGAGAAAATTCAAGGAAACCTATTTGTCCGATTCTGCCATCGAAACCCTCAAGTCAATAGAATCACTAATAAGGGCAAAAAATCACCGACCCAGAAATGCCGGTTCTTCCGAACATCAGGAATTTATAAAAAAACAATACCAATCAGCCTTATCGCTCAGTCAAAAGAATCCGTATATCGACCTTGACGAATTCATTAGCTATTTTTCACCGGATCAAGGCTGATTTTCTTTCAGTCTCTTATTTAATCTATCGAGATCTTCAGGAGTATCAATCCCAAAACCATTGTATTCAGTTTCAATACACCTAATTGAGTATCCATTCTCCAACCAACGTAATTGTTCCAGTCTTTCAGCTATCTCAAGCGGAGTAGGGGACAATCTTATTATTTCCTGCAATACAGAATACCGAAAACCATATATTCCAATATGCAGGTAGGCGGGAGTTCTGTCGAGTGACACGGATGGGATAGAAACACTTGGAATACTTGCCCTGGAAAAATACATAGCATTTCTGTCCTGGTCAATAACTACCTTAGGCCTGTTGGGGTTTTGAAGGGCAGCCAGGTCTACTGCCCTGTGAACCAAAGTAGCAATGTCCACATTTTTATTATGGAAGGCACGGCATAGTTCAATAATTGCTTTCGTGGTTATCAAAGGTTCATCCCCCTGGATATTGATTATGATTTGATTTGTTGAATCATTGCCGGCAAATATCTGTGAAGCTGCCTCAGCAACCCTTTCCGTGCCAGAGCCCAGATGGGATGTAGTCATTAAAACACTTGCTCCGGCATTTTTTGCCAGGTCATAAATCTCCTGATGATCAGTAGCAATATAAACATCATTAAGGGCTTCCTTAACTTTTTCCCAAACCCTCAGGATCATTGGAACTCCATTTACCAGAGCAAGAGGTTTCCCCGGAAACCTCGACGAGGCATAACGAGCAGGGATTATTCCTGTGAAGTTAGAGTTCATATGATTTGTAATCAAAGGCATTGTTCTGCAAGTTAGAAAAAACAGTAGAAAGTTGTAAATTTACATTCATCTTACCCATGACGGGTAATCCTTTAGTAAATTCGCCGTTTAATCAAATAGTATGGATCTTCAGAAAGTAAAACAGCGGTTTGAGATAATTGGGAATGCCCCGGTGATTAATCGTGCTATCGAGGTTGCTATTCAGGTTGCTCCGACAGATTTGTCAGTGCTAATAACTGGTGAAAGCGGATCGGGGAAAGAGAGATTTCCTCAGATTATCCACCAATACAGTATAAGAAAACATGGACCCTATATTGCTGTAAATTGTGGTGCCATTCCTGAAGGAACTATTGACTCAGAATTGTTTGGCCATGAAAAAGGAGCGTTTACCGGAGCCCATGAGGCGAGAAAAGGCTATTTTGAGGTGGCTCATGGTGGAACCATTTTTTTGGATGAGATTGGGGAATTACCAATGTCAACCCAGGTTAGATTATTAAGGGTTCTCGAAACAGGAGAATTTATCAGGGTTGGATCATCTAAGATGCAAAAAACTGATATCAGGTTGATAGCTGCCACAAATATTGAAATTTCAGAGGCGGTTAGAAATGGTAAATTCAGGGAAGATCTTTATTACAGGCTGAATACTGTTCCGATACATATAGCTCCATTGAGGGAGAGAACTCAGGATATTTATTTGCTATTCAGAAAATTTGCCCAGGATTTTGCGGAAAAATACAGAATGCCAGTTCTCCATCTCGACGAGGAGGCTCAGTCTGTACTAGAGCAATTCCACTGGAAAGGAAATGTGCGGCAATTGAAGAATGTTACTGAACAGATATCGATCATCGAACAGGATCGATATCTTACAGCAGACAGATTACGAATGTATCTCCCAGAGGGGGAGTCAAGGAGTCTTCCGGCAATCTACAGCAGGGCTGGGGAAGAAAAGAGCTTTAATTCAGAACGGGAAATATTGTACCAGGTGCTTTTCGATATGAAAAAGGATATGTCGGATCTTAAGAAGCTGGTTCATGAATTAATGATCAGGCAGGATGAGGATCTGCCAGTTACTGATGAGCAAACTCATTTGGTACAAAAATTATTTGAAGAAGCAGATACCGTGGTTGAAAGAACTATTCCAAAGTCGCCCAGTATCAATGTAAACCGCATGGAGGATTCTTCAATAGAGGATACCGAAGAAATTATTGAGGAATCTCTTTCCCTTGAGGAAAAGGAAATTGAACTAATACAAAAGGCCCTGAAGCGTCATAATGGTAAAAGGAAACTGGCAGCACAAGATCTTGGAATAAGTGAGCGTACACTCTACCGGAAAATAAAGGAATACAATATCGATGAGTAAATTACTCAAATCAATAGGCCCGATAATTATTGTTCTGGTGACCATTGTCTCTATCCATGGATGCAAGATCAGATATTCTACAACCGGAGCTTCTCTAACCACAGAAAAAACTATTTCTGTACAATATTTCCCTAACCGGGCGGATATTGTCAACCCCTCCTTAAGCTCGGAATTTACTGAATCACTAAAGGACAAATTTATTTCTCAAACCAAGCTGGAAATGATTTCAAACGGCGGGGATCTTAATTTCGAAGGAGAAATATCTCAGTATTTTACCAAGCCTGCAGCTATCCGCGGTGATGAAACAGCATCATTGACCAGGTTAACAGTCGGGATAAAGGTGGTTTTTACAAACGAAAAGGATCCCACAAAGAATTTTGAAGCAAATTTTACTCATTATGAAGACTTTGATGCCAACAAAAGTCTCGACCAGGTGGAAGGCGAGCTTGTGCCACAAATCCTGGAGAAGATAATTGAAGATATTTTTAACCGGGCAGTTGTAAACTGGTAAATACAATGAATAAAGATCAGTTTCATCAATATTTAAAATTTCCTGACCAGCTGAACTCCGGGTCCCTTGTGGAATTGGAAGATCTTGTGAAAGAGTATCCCTATTTCCAGGCGGCCAGGATGCTGTATGTTAAAAACCTCAAGAACGAGGAAAATATCCGGTTTAACCGGCAATTGAAATTTGCAGCGGCCTGCATTAATAACCGACAGTTGCTTTTTGGCTTACTGAACAGTATTCAAATAGGTGAAAACGGATCATTCATACCTTATCCCCAAACTGAAGCTGCTGGAGCAAAAAAAAATAAAGGCCAGGATGTCAAGCTGGTTTCAGGAGAGAGAAAAAATATTACTGAGGGAATTTTGTCCCTTACAGAAGAGGATTCCTCACAAAAACTATCGCGTTCCGGTAAGGAAGCAAGTCCTGAATATGATAAATCTATTTATGTACGGGAGTTGGAACGATTTATCCCAATAGCTGACCTTGATCTGTTATTATTTGATTTCCCAGGTAATGACACTGACATTCTCGACTTTGATTTTGAAGATAAATTGCCTGATATTAAGAATGAAACAAGCCTTACCGGGCAGAAAAAAGAAAAAAAACTGAGTGCTCCCGGAGGCGTTTCTTCCCGGGACCTGATAAGTGATTTCATACGCAAAAACCCCAGGATGCCTCAACTTGCAGAATCAGGTCAGGTTACTGATGACATATCACTTCAAAGTTTAAGGGAAAGTGATGCATTCATGACCGAAACACTTGCTGAGATATATTTAAAACAGGGATATTACTACCGGGCGCTGCAGGCCTACGAAAAATTAAGTTTGAAAAATCCTGAAAAAAGTATTTACTTTGCATCGCAAATTCAAAAAATAAAGGAGCTAATTACTAATCAATAAGGAACAAAATCATGACATTATTCTCTTTAAGTTCTGTCCTCATCATACTGGTCGCTATCTTACTAACCCTTATCGTTTTAGTACAGAATTCAAAAGGAGGTGGCCTGGCTTCCAATTTTTCTAGTTCAAACCAGGTGATGGGAGTAAGAAAAACAACTGATTTTCTTGAAAAAGCAACCTGGACCCTGGCAGTTGCTTTACTGGTATTAAGTTTGGCTGGCAGCATGACCATCCCACGTGAAAAAGATAATATTAATCGTTCAGCTATAGAAAGCCAGATCCGAAACGCCGTTGATCCTACTCAAATCCCTGAGTTCCCCACTGAGCTGCCTGATCCTTCAACAACCGGAACGCAAAATCCCGTACAGAAATAAGATATTTATATCGCATAGAAGTAAAAAGGGATTTATGATCCCTTTTTTTTTATTTTTAGATGTCAGCTTGTCAGTGCCTCCAATTGGTAACTGAAAATCTGTCCCCTTCCAGTAGCAAAAATGCACTATCCATCGTTTGGCACAGATTATGTTCATTGAGCATCACAATAATTTGCTAATCAAATTACCTAAAAATTTTAAATATGGCTAAAATAAATATTAAACCATTGGGCGACAGGGTTCTGGTTGAACCCCAGGAAGCTGAAGTTAAAACAGCAGGTGGAATTTTTATTCCTGATTCTGCTAAAGAAAAACCGCAAAAGGGCGTTGTTGTCGCAGTCGGTTCCGGCACAAAAGAGGTTGACATGGAAGTGAAGGTGGGTGATGTAGTACTGTACGGCAAGTATTCTGGAAATGAACTCCAACTGAACGACAAAGAGTACCTGATAATGAGGCAGTCAGATATTTTGGCTGTAATCTAATTTATACAAATTTTAAACTAATAAAATCATTATACGATGGCTAAAGAAATCAAATTTGATATGGAAGCCCGGGAGTTACTCAAGAAGGGCGTTGATGAGCTTACAAATGCAGTAAAAGTTACATTAGGTCCAAAGGGCCGCAATGTTGTAATTGAAAAGAAATTTGGAGCTCCTCAGATCACCAAGGACGGTGTAACTGTTGCTAAAGAGGTTGAGCTGGAAAACAGATTCGTAAATATCGGTGCTCAGATGGTTAAGGAGGTTGCCTCCAAAACTTCGGATGATGCTGGTGATGGTACAACAACTGCCACTATTTTAACCCAGTCAATAGTGGCCGTAGGTTTGAAAAACGTTACTGCCGGTGCAAACCCAATGGACCTGAAGAGGGGCATCGACAAGGCTGTTGCAACAGTAGTGGCAAAGCTGAAAGAACTTTCAAGGACCGTTGGTGATGATACCAAAAAGATTGAACAGGTAGCTACTATTTCCGCAAACAATGATCCTGAAATTGGCAGGCTGATTGCCGATGCCATGAACAAAGTAAAAAAGGAGGGTGTTATCACCGTTGAAGAGGCCAAAGGAACTGATACAACCGTTGAGATAGTTGAAGGAATGCAGTTCGACCGCGGATATATTTCCCCCTATTTCGTTACCGATACTGAGAAAATGGAGGCTGTTCTGGATAATCCATACATCCTGATTTATGATAAGAAGGTATCTGCTATGAAAGATCTTCTGCCTGTACTTGAAGCCTCAGCCCAATCTGGTCGTCCTCTGATGATTATCGCTGAAGATGTAGAAGGAGAAGCCCTGGCTACTCTGGTTGTTAATAAACTACGCGGTAGCCTTAAGATAGCAGCGGTTAAAGCTCCTGGTTTTGGTGACCGCAGGAAAGAAATGCTGCAGGATATTGCCATTCTGACAGGTGCGGTTGTTATTTCCGAGGAGACCGGCATGAAGCTGGAATCAACTACATTAGATATGCTTGGTACGGCTGAAAAAATTACCGTAGACAAAGAGAACACTACTATTGTAAATGGTGCCGGTGAGAAGGACCTGATCAAATCCCGGGTCAACCAGATCAAAGCTCAGATTGAAACTACGACTTCGGACTATGACCGTGAAAAACTTCAGGAGAGGCTCGCAAAATTAGCCGGCGGTGTTGCAGTGCTTTACATTGGTGCGGCTTCAGAGATTGAGATGAAAGAGAAAAAGGACCGTGTTGATGATGCCCTGAGTGCTACCCGCGCAGCTGTTGAGGAAGGAATTATACCTGGCGGCGGAGTTGCCTACATCAGGGCAATCAGCAGCCTGGATAAGCTGAAAGGAGATAATGATGATCAGAATACAGGTATTGCTATCGTTCGTCGGGCTCTGGAAGAGCCTCTGAGGCAGATTGTTATTAATGCCGGACACGACGGATCTGTTGTCGTTCAGGAAGTTAAACTTGGTAAAGGTGATTATGGATTCAATGCACAAAACGGTAAATACGAGAACCTGCTCGAAACCGGTGTAATTGACCCAACAAAAGTTGCCAGGATAGCTCTTGAAAATGCTGCTTCTGTAGCAGGAATGATCCTCACCACCGAAGTAGTTCTGGCCGAAATTCCAGAAGAGAATCCTCCAATGGGCGGCGGCGGTCAAGGTATGGGTGGCATGGGCGGCATGATGTAAAAGATTATAACCCATTAAATAATTATAACCTCTCACCTTTTGGTGAGGGGTTTTTTTTACCTTTATAATTATATACCACTAACAAATAGGTTGACATTATGAGAACACTTTACTTTTCTTTAGCGATTATTCTAAGTCTGTTTATTAGCAGCCTTGGTATGGCTCAGGTCCCCGACATATTGTCTGTAGGCAAATCTCCACAATTGAAAACCAACATAGTGGGTTGTTATCCACAGGAAGTTTGGGAGTATAATTGGATGGTGGAGTTTTGGATGCTCTATCAAACAAAAAATATTACCTACACATCCTTTGGAAAGCCCAGCGAGATAAAAATTGTTGGGTCGGCTGGAGATTCCCGCACTCTGTACACATATAATACTGATCATCTTCTAACGCAAGCACTCGACCAAAATAAAGTGGGGGAATCCTGGGTTGATAACCGAAGGGAAATAACTGAATATGCAGAGAATCAAATGGCAAGCTCGCATATTATTGAGACCTGGAATGGATCAGGCTGGACGTTAAATTTTGGGACACAGTATATCTTTACTTTGGACGGAGAATATCTTGCTGTTGTATTGATAAAAATTTGGGATAGGGAATCCGGGGATTGGATTAATTCTTCCAGGACAAGCTTTTCATATGTGAGTGGAGAAATGAATGTTGGAGAATCAATTACTGAAATGTGGTTGGGAGATGCCTGGATCAACTCTTATAAAACAAGATATGTGTATAGGGCTGGAGGCAGTGATTTTTACATGTCTGGCTGGGTGGATGGTGCCTGGGTAGAATCAACCAAAATGGTTTATGAATTTGGAGTGAACGAGTCTACTACAATGACTATGTATTCAGGACCTGGCAATGGAACATGGACGCCTGTCCAACGCTTTATTGATAGCAATGATTCCCATGGTAATACTATTTTGACGACAATTGAATTTTATACAACTGAGTGGCAAATGTTATCTGGCTCAAAATACCTGTTGACTTATGATGGAAATAACCTGACCGAAAGAATTACCCAAATGTATAGTCCTTTTGAGCCAGGTATGGCTGGTGCAGCCAGTTCCGGAGGATGGGAAAACTCATACCGGGAGGTTTTTCAAGACTTTGCTTCTCTCTCAACCCTGCCATTATTGCAAGAATTAGTAGCAGTACAATACTACCCCAATCCTGCCCGCGAGGAGGTTAAACTTAATATCAATAACCTGAAAAACACTCATCTCACAATAAGTATAATGAGTTTGACTGGTCAGGTTAGTTCTTCAGAGCAGATATATGTGCCGGATGATGAGTACCGACATACTATTGATCTCAGGAAATTACCTTCCGGAACATTTATTATCATGGTGAAAGATGAATCAGGCAGGCTTGTTTCCAGTTCAAGCTTGATACACCAAAAATAACAGGGCTAACTGGTTTAAAATAAAAATATATAATGATGAAAAAATTAATATTGCTTTTTATAGCAATGGCTTTGGTTTATGGAATCCAGGCTCAAGAGAAACAGACACCTAAGCCGGTGGCACCTTACACTCCTGCCGTTCTTGCTAACGGAACACTTTATATCTCCGGGCAAATTCCCAGGGTTCCTGAAACCGGTATATTGATTAAGGGCGATATAAAAAAAGCGGCAGCTCAATCAATGAAAAATATCGGGATTTTGTTGGAAAAAAATGGAATGGATTATGAAGATCTCGTGATGGTTAATATCTATATGACTGATATGGATAATTACCAGGCGATTAATGATGTTTATAAAACTTTCTTTAAGAATCAAAAATTCCCTGCTCGAGCAGCAATCCAAATTGGCAGGCTTCCCCTGGATGCTGATGTGGAAATTTCCGGAATTGCTGTTAAAGGGCAATAAATCAGGCTTATCCATATCTTATTATAGAGTTTTCCATTTGATGGGAAATGAATATCTTTGCGCCAAATTGGAGGATGAGGTAGGTCAATGAAGAATTACAGGAACTTTTGCATCATAGCACATATTGATCACGGGAAAAGTACGCTGGCCGACAGGCTACTTGAAACTACCCATACAGTAATGGGTAAAGACCTGCAGGCCCAGGTGCTTGACAATATGGATCTTGAGCGGGAGCGTGGGATAACCATCAAAAGTCACGCAATTCAGATGGAATATATTCATGAAGGGCAGCAGTATTTCCTGAACCTTATTGATACCCCTGGTCATGTCGACTTTTCCTATGAGGTTTCCCGATCAATTGCAGCATGTGAAGGCGCCCTGCTGATTATAGATGCCACCCAGGGAATCCAGGCTCAAACAATCTCTAACCTCTACCTTGCCATAGATAACGGGTTGGAAATAATTCCGATATTGAATAAAATGGATCTTCCAAATGCCATGCCGGAAGAGGTGAAAGATCAGATTGTAGACCTCACCGGATGTGAACGGGATGATATTATTGAGGCAAGCGGTAAAACTGGCCAGGGAGTTGATCAGATATTAAAAAGAATCATTGAAAACATACCCCCTCCGGTTGGAGACCCGAATGCTCCTCTACAGGCTTTGATATTTGATTCTATATATAATTCCTATAGAGGAGTGATAGCCTATTTCAAAGTGAAAAACGGCGAAATAAGGACGGGCGATAAGGTAAAATTTGTTAATACCGGTAAGAAATATGTGGCGGAAGAAATTGGGGTACTGAAATTGAAAATGCAACCACAGGAAATCCTGAGTGCAGGAGATGTTGGGTACATTATTTCTGGAATTAAAATTTCAACCGAAGTAAAAGTAGGGGATACTATAACACATGTTGACCGGCCATGTGATAAAGCCATTGAGGGATTTGAGAATGTTAAACCCATGGTTTTTGCCGGAATTTATCCTATCGATAGCGAAGATTATGAAAATTTGAGGGAGGCCATTGAAAAACTTGTTCTTAATGATGCTTCCCTCACTTACGAACCTGAATCATCGGTGGCCCTGGGTTTTGGATTTCGCTGTGGTTTTTTGGGTTTGCTGCATATGGAAATAGTTCAGGAACGATTGGATAGGGAATTTGAAATGAACGTGATTTCAACTGTTCCAAACGTATTCTACCGGGTTTATAGGAAGAACGGTCATATTGAAGAAGTGTATAATCCTTCAGGATTGCCTGATCCAACTGTAATTGAGAGAATCGAAGAACCTATTATCAGAGCTCAGGTAATCTCTATGCCTGATTACATTGGGCCTATCATGAAACTATGCCTTGATAAAAGGGGAGAGTTAAAATCTCAGGTTTATCTCACAACTGACAGGGTGGAATTGACGTTCGAAATGCCTTTGGCTGAGATCGTTTTTGATTTTTATGATAAACTTAAGTCTTTGTCGAAAGGATATGCCTCCTTTGATTATCATCAGACTGGTTTCAGGCCAGCTCGTCTGGCCCGGCTCGACATTCTTCTTAATAGTGAAATGGTTGATGCGCTTTCAACTCTGATACATGTTGATAATGCCTATTCTTTCGGGCGCCGAATGTGTGGAAAATTAAGAGAACTAATCCCCCGGCAGCAGTTTGATATTGCTATTCAGGCTGCCATCGGAGGAAAAATAATAGCCAGGGAAACTATTAAAGCTTTTCGAAAGGACGTAACCTCAAAATGTTACGGCGGGGACATTACACGAAAAAGGAAACTCCTTGAGAAGCAAAAAAAAGGTAAGAAAAGAATGAAGCAGGTTGGAAATGTAGAAGTGCCCCAAACAGCTTTCCTGGCCGTGTTGAAATTAGACTAATGATTCCAGGATAAGTTTATACCCTTTCCCATGAACATTAATTATCTGGATGCCGGGCTCATTCTTGAGATGTTTCCTTAACTTGGTAATATAGACATCCATGCTTCTAGCATTAAAATAACTATCGTCCTTCCAAATCGCTTTAAGAGCATAATTCCTTTCCAGGATTTGATTGCTATGCTGACACAACAACTTAAGAAGATCAGATTCTTTGGTGGTGAGCTTAATGGTTTCAGACCCCTTGGTTAGCAATTGTTTATTGGCATCAAATAAATAATTTCCGACGCGAAAAATCTCCTGGTTGGAGATTTTGGTAGTTCTACGCAGGATAGCTTCTATTCGCATTATCAACTCTTCCATGCTGAATGGTTTTGTGATATAATCATCGGCACCCAGGTTAAAACCTTTAAGGATATCAGCCTTCATGGATTTGGCCGTCAGAAAAATATAAGGTATTTCCGGGTCCATAATGCGGATATCTTTTGCCAGCGTAAAACCATCTTTTATGGGCATCATCACATCAAGTATACATAAATCAAAGTGCTCTCTTTTAAAGGCTTGCAAACCTTTCTCCCCATCAACCTGCAAGTTGGTGTCAAATCCTTTTGCTATAAGATATTCTTTAAGCAGAGAACCCAGATTCATGTCATCCTCGACCAGTAAAATTCGTGTTTTATCCATAACTTCTGTCTAAACAATCATGTAAGGTAAAAATATTGTAAAAATTGTGCCCTTTTTTATTTCACTTTCAACCCGAATATATCCTCCATGGTCATCCAGTACTTTTTTTACGTAGCTTAGCCCCAGGCCAAATCCTTTAACATCATGAAGATTGCCAGTGGGAACTCTGTAAAACTTCTCAAATATCCTTTTCTGATGTTCCTTGCTGATCCCAATACCATTATCAGAAATCACCACTTGCACCCCCGACTTCTTGTTTGTAGTAATAATGCGGATAAGGGGATGCTGACTGCAATATTTGAGTGCATTATCAAGAAGATTGTATATTACATTAGTGATATGAACCTCGTCAACCATTACTGAACTTACCATATCCTCCAGTTCAAGTTCAACCTTAGCTTCATGTTGATTAATCTGAAGGCTCATTTTTTCCACCACCTGGCTGATCAAATCATTTATTTGCAGGGGCCTGATTATGAGATCTATCTTTCCTTCATCAAAAATCGACATTTGAAGAACTTTCTCAACCTGGTTTCCCAACCGCTTACTTTCTTCACCAATCAAATTTGAAACATGGGCCAGACTTTTATTATCCATAGGAACAGATTGATCTGCCAACATTTGCGAGGCAAGAGAAATAGTGGATATGGGCGTTTTTAGCTCATGAGTCATGTTATTAATGAAATCATTTTTAATCTCAGATAATTTCTTTTGCTTAAAAATGACAAGAATGGTTATAAGAGAGACAATTAGCAAAATCATGGTTAAAAACAGTGAGGTCCCTGCCATAAACCCAACAGATTGCAGAAGGATGTTTTTTTGGTTTGGAAAAAACAGAACTAAAAAATTTGGAGAGGGGGTAATATCATGAGGAAAAAGCTGAGCAGTGATTTTCATGGCATGACTGCCAGGATCAAATCCTTTGCTTGGAAAAACATACCCGGAGTTAGCCTTACGAACAGCATATTCAAATATTACCTCCTCATCCAGGCTTTTAATTTCATTTCGAATGACCGTGTCCAGCATGAAGCGGGAAATGCGATCCTCAATATCTTCTTCAAGGCTGACCGCACGGTCAATTACACGTTCAACAAATATCCTTTTGTTGGAAATCAGATCTTTGTAATTGGCCACAATATCAGCGTTAGAAAGGGCCGAACGAGTATGACTTGGAGACCTGTTTGCTCCATAAATCGAATTATCAGTAATATATAAAATAGTGTCTCCAGAAAGTAAATCAATCCTTGTATCTATAGTTATTCCTAGTTGACCGGAGGAATCGAGCCCGTATATCAATTCCCCATCTTCTGAAAGGTTAAGGTCACCCGCACCAAGGGTCACTGGTTGTTCCTTTTCTTCTTCCTCTATGGATATGGTATTTTCCCTATCTATCTCTTCCTGCAAGTCTTCAAGAATCTCATAAGTTTCCAGTTTATTGATGATTCGATCCATGGACTCATTGGTGAGGCGCTTGAATTGTTTTTCCTGCACACGTATGGCGTTTTTAATCCATACCAGCTGAACAACTATAAGCGCTGAAAGTGCTAAAGCCGTAAAAATAGTTAACAACCATATTTTGCGATTGCTCATGTTCTCAAAGATATAAAATCCAATTGATGAAGCTTTAAC
>CAYXJR010000017.1:0-54780 GCA_964465145.1 uncultured Porphyromonadaceae bacterium
GGAATTACACTATAAAGCCAGAAAAGTAAAGTTTAATTTGTCCCAATTCCTAAGTATTCATTAATCGAGTTGATCGATTCCTAAATGTCATGCAAATATTTCAGGATCTCACGTTGCATATAATAGTTGCTCAGTCTCTTCAATGCTTTCGATGAAGCAAGGGTTTGATAATGATTTTTCAGTAATTAAATCGATTTTTCGTCCAAATAATTCTTCAAGTTTATAATGCATCTCAAAATAATTATCTGTATACCTTTCTACCGGGATTTCCTTAAAAGAAATAAGAATGTCAATATCACTACTCTCGCTATATTTATCAGTACATACTGATCCAAAGACATACCAAGTTTTAACATCTTATGTTTTACAAATCTTTTCTATTTCAAGAGTTTTATCCTGGATGAAACGTTGCATATTCAAATTGTTTAATCAAAGATAATATTAAAACTAATTATTTTCCTGCACATCGACTATAGTCCTAAAATGTATAAATTTATTCGCCTGAATATTAATCTTAATAATCCACGCCATGAATTTTATTAAATTTTCACGCCCTTTTGTTGCCTTTCTGCTCCTTGCAGCTTTTGGATTTACCCACTATTCAAAAGCACAAAGCGGAATTACTTCTCCTGAACAATTCTTCGGTTTTCAGATGGGAGAAGACCGAAAACTTGCCCGCTGGGATGAAATAGTAAAATATTTCAATAAGCTTGAAGGCGAAAGCGACAGGTTAAAAGTTATTAATATGGGCCCCTCATCGGAAGGCCACCCATTCTTAGTGCTAATAATTTCGTCACCTGACAATCTCGGAAATCTCGATAGGCTTCAGATGATAAACAAGTCAATCTCTAATCCCAGGGGGATAAGTGAAGAAACAATTGATGAATATGTTCAGGAGGGTAAGGCAGTAATATTCCAATCAATGAGTTTGCATGCCTCTGAAGTGGGGGGTACCCAGATGGCTCCGGAGCTGACATATGACCTTCTGTCGAGGTATGATTCTGAGACAAAACGTATACTTGACAATGTTTTGTTTTTCATGATTCCCTGTTTTAATCCCGATGGGCAGATAATGATAACCGACTGGTACAGGGAAACAGTAGGAACGGAATACGAGGGTTTGAGTATGCCGTATCTCTATCATAAGTATAGCGGGCATGATAACAACAGGGATGGTGATTATCTGAACCTTCAGGAGTCGAAATACACTGCCCAGGTTATGTATGTCGACTGGCCGCCGCAGGCTTACATTGATCATCACCATATGGGGCCGTATGGAGCCAGGCTATATGTTCCTCCTTATTGCGATCCTATCAGGCCATACGCCGACCCGCTTGTTTGGAGGGAGATGAGCTGGTATGGGGCGCACATTGCCTACAAGCTTGAGGAGCAAGGGTTTCAGGGGATCCTCAATGCTGCCCAGTATTCAGGATGGGGGCATTTTGGATGGCACTGGATAACTCCCTTTCATAATATTGCCGGTATGCTTACCGAATCAGCCACCGTACAGATGGCAACGCCGGTATTTATTCATCCTGAACAGCTCAGGGCGGAAAGCCGTGCATTCCCGGAGTATGAGGCCCAGTCGACTTTCCCCAATCCATGGCCGGGAGGATGGTGGAGATTAAGGGATATTGTAGAGCAACAGAAAACCTCTGCTTGGGCACTCCTTGATCTGGCTGCTCGAAATAAAGAAACAGTACTCAAAACGGCATACCTTAAAGCTAAAAACCAGACCGAACGAGGAGCTACAGGGGATATTAAAACAGTTATCATTCCTGCTAACCAACATGATTATTTAACATCGGTGAAAATGATTAATACCCTTCTAAGGTCCGGCATAGAAATACAAAAAGCGAATTCTGATTTTGCAGTTAATGATATGCTTTACGGAAAGGGTTCATATATAATATCCTTAGCTCAGCCAAAAATGGGATTGATCAGGAATTTGCTTACAGAGACTCATTATCCTGATAATTCCTGGACCCACAAGGAGGATGGCACCCCCGTTTATCCTTACGACCTGGCCACTCATACTATGTTTGAATTTATGGGAGTCAGGGTTGACGCAAAAGCTGTATCTGTTGAAGGTGATTTTGCATTACTGGCTGGACAGGATATAAAGGTTGGGAAGGTTGAAGCAGGGAGTGAAGGTTATATTATTGATGGAAGACAAAACATTAGTTATAAGGCTGTTAACCTGCTGCTGGCAAAGGGAGTAAAAGTAATGCGGCTCGATAAGGAGCTTAATTCCCATAGGCCGGGCGATTTCATTATTACCAACGCAGAGAGTGAGGAAGTTTCCAGGGTGGCTGCTGAAACAGGAGTTGATTTTATGCCTTTGAACGAGCTTCCGCCTGATGTTATGCATGAAGTAAAACTCGGTCGCCTGGGTTTATTTCAAAGATATGACGGTGGTAATATGGACGAGGGATGGACCCGTTTATGTCTGGAAAACTTCTCTTTCCCATACTTCTCGCTTATGAGTCAGGAGGTTAAAAATGGGAGCCTGAATAAGAAATGTGATGTTATTGTTTTGCCTGACGATTCACCCGAAAGTATTAAAGGTATTTACACTTCCAGCAGCAGATATACTCCGGAAAAATATCCGGAAAAGTACAAAAGCGGGATTGGCAAAGAGGGAGTGGAAGAGCTTAAGAAATTCGTTGAAAACGGTGGTACCCTGGTGGCACTTGGCTCATCATATAAGTTTGTTGTTGAGGAGTTTGGCCTGAAAATCAGAAATGTAACCGAGGGCCTTGATTCTAAGGAATTATTTTGCCCGGGCTCAACGATCAAGGCTACTTTTGACAATTCCGATCCTCTTGGTTATGGGATGCCCGATGAGGGCTTGGTATTGTTCCGCTCTAGCCCGGCCTTTGAAATTATTCCAAGCAGGGCGAATGTAGATTATAAAACTATTGTTAGGTATAAGGACAAGAATCTGTTGAAAAGCGGCTGGTTAATAGGTGAGAAGAAAATTGCCAAAAAACCGGCGATGATAAGCACAAGTTACGGTCGGGGTAAAATCGTTATTATTGGCTTCAGGACACAGCACAGAAACCAGACAGACGGGACGTTTAAGTTATTGTTTAATGCGATTTTAAAGTAGGGAACGGTTAACAGGGAGCAGGGGATTTATTGGGCTTAAGCCCTCCTCGCTTTTGTGCTCTGATCCACTAGCTAAAGCTAGTGGCAACTAAAAGAAAATCAGCTTATTGTTTAGTTCAGCCTTTGCCTTTTTCGCAACCCTTTATCACCTTTTTTAGACGCCCGTCACCTGTCACCCGTCACCCGTCACCTGTCACCATCTTATGACTCTCCTGGTTCCCAAATCCCTTCAAAACCAGACTATCCGGGTATATTTCGAGGATACCATAGGAGTTGATCTCTGTATCAACCATCCCGAACATGGAGATGTAGTGAATGCCATTGACTAAGGCATATCCTCCCTTATGGCGGTGGCCGTTAATATGGGCGACCACATTTCCACTCTGTTCAAGAATTTTAACTATTTCATCGGCATTCCAAAGCTTCTCTTCCACATCTTCCGGCCTGAGAGGCATGTGTGAAAAAACAATAACTTTTTGACTCTCCTTCTCAGCAGTTTGTAATTCAGATTTAAGCCATTCTTGTTGTTCCTCTCCGATGGCACCATTCCAGTCGTAGTGATTGACCTGGCCCCCGGTATTATCGTAATAGGCATCAATCAATTCAATATCGCGCTGATAGAGAGGATTTGCCAGGAATGAATAGTCCATTGAATTCAGAACAATAAACCGCCAGTTCTTTTTAATGTACGAATAATAATTATCCGGCATCGAAAGTGTTTCTAGCAGCCCCGGCATATCGGATGAATCAACTGCAAAATCATGGTTTCCAAGCAGGTGGTAATTGTCGGTCCCGGCTTTGAGTTTATCATAAAAAGGCATGATAGAATCGAAGCTCTCATTGCCGTGGTTTATTATATCTCCCAGATTCTGAACAAAATCAACATTATAATAATTGAAGCTGTCGATTGCTTCACCTAGCTTCCATAATGATTCCCTGTAATGGCGCTGGCCTGCAGCCTCCCTGTTTTCATACTGCGGGTCGGCCACCAGTCCGATTTTCAGGATTGGGTCGGGTTTGGAACACGATACAAGTCCGATTACAATAATAGAGAGGCAAGTAATAATAGTTTTCATTCTTACTTCTACAACCATTTCTTTCGCTTGAAGTAGATCATCATAAAGATAAAAACCACAAGCATGAATCCCCAGACGGCAAAATATCCATATTTCCAATGGAGCTCAGGCATATTTTCGAAATTCATCCCATAGATCCCTGCAACGAAGGTCAGTGGTATGAAAATGGTTGCGATAATTGTAAGGACCTTCATTACCTGGTTCATCTTATTGCTTATGCCCGAGAGATAGAGGTCCATGATGCTAGCCAGCATGTCACGATGGGTTTCTATGGAGTCGGCAACCTGTATTATATGTTCATAAACGTCGCGGAGGTATCGTATAGTGGTATCTTTAATAAGCGGGTTATCCCCTTTTTGAAGAATGGAAACAGCTTCACGCAATGGATTAATCGTTTTGCGCAGGTTGATGAGCTGTTTTTTCAGTCGCTGTATCTCCTGCAGGGTCTGTTCATCAGGGGATTTAAGGACTTTTTCCTCCAGCCTTTCGGTGGCTTCGCTGATATTCTCGGTAACGATGAAGTAGTTATCCACCACAACATCTATAAGGCGATAAAGCAGGTAGTCGGCACCCATTTTGCGTATATTCCCCTTGCTTTCTCTGATCCGTTCCCGGATAACATCGAAAAGGTCGCCCTCCTGCTCCTGGAATGAGATAACCCATGAATCACCCAGGACGAAACTAACCTGTTCCTGAACAATAGATTTGCCATCGCTGCTAAGGCCAAGCATCTTGAGGGTAAGGAAAAGGTAGTTGTCGAATTCCTCGACTTTCGGGCGGTGGCTGGTATTGAGCACATCCTCCATTAAAAGTGGATGGAGGCCGAAATGCTCCCCTAATGCTGCTATGGCAGTTATGTCATGAAGGCCGTCGATATTTATCCAGCTTACAAGGTCTTTTTTATATTGCGGGGTAAATTCTTCCACTTTATTAAATTCGGCAGAGGAGTGCTTGTCCTGGTTATAATCAAAAACTGTTAATTTGATCTTGTCGGCCTTTCTCCTGCCTACATGGACCAGGGCGCCGGGATGCAGCCCGGCTTTTTTCGAGATGTTTTTTTCCGGATCATTCATCTTTTGAGGTATTGGCATTTGGGGTAAGGTCTTTCTTATAGACAATAGTATTACCAGTTCAGTAAATAGGCAAAAATTAAGGGTGCGACGATGGTGGCATCCGACTCAATGATAAATTTGGGAGTATTGATGTCGAGCTTGCCCCATGTAATTTTCTCATTTGGAACGGCTCCCGAGTATGAGCCGTAACTCGTTGTTGAATCCGAGATCTGGCAGAAATAGCTCCAGAAAGGGGTGTCTGTTTCTTCCAGGTCCTGGTAAAGCATTGGGACAACGCATATCGGGAAATCCCCTGCTATTCCCCCGCCAATCTGGAAAAAGCCGATTCCGTTTTCAGCTGAATTGCTCTTGTACCATTGGGCTAACCATGCCATATACTCGATTCCAGATTTCATGGTTGATGCCTTCAGTTCGCCTTTAATAACGTAAGATGCAAAGATATTGCCCATGGTGGAATCCTCCCAGCCCGGAACAACTATGGGCAGGTTTTTCCTTGCTGCTGCCAGCATCCAGCTGTTTTTGGGATCTATTTCGTAGTATTGCTCCAGCACTCCTGAAAGCAGCATCTTATACATAAACTCATGGGGAAAATACCTTTCGCCCTTCTCCTCCGCCTCCTTCCAGATTTTAAAAACATGTTTTTGCAGCCTCCTGAATGCCTCCTCCTCCGGGATACATGTATCGGTGACCCTGTTCAGGCCTTTTTCCAGCAGTTCCCATTCCTGCCGGGGGGTGAGGTCGCGGTATTCAGGCACCCTCCGGTAATGCGAATGGGCAACCAGGTTCATTAAATCCTCTTCCAGGTTGGCTCCCGTGCAGGAGATTATGTGCACCTTGTCGTTCCGGATGATCTCAGCGAGTGATTTTCCCAGTTCGGCGGTGCTCATGGCTCCCGCAAGGCTGATAAGCATTTTGTTGCCCTGGGCCAGTTGATTTTCATAGGCAACTGCGGCATCAACGAGGCTGGCAGAGTTAAAATGCTTGAAATGTTCAAGAATAAAACTACCTATGGGCCCTTTATTTTGCATTGTATTTGAATTTGTACGAGAGTAATTTATAATAAAGCTTTGCTGCTAAAAAATTGGGAGCTTTGTTATTATCAAGCGGGGCAAGTTCAACAATATCAAATCCCAGAACATTTTTTTTTGTAAATACCTTATTGAGGTAATTTATCGTGGTGTCCCAATCCAAACCACCTGGTTCAGGTGTCCCGGTTGCCGGCATTATTGAGGGATCCAAAACGTCTAAGTCAAATGTTATGTACACATTATCGGTCATCCATTGGATTGATTTTTCTACCCAGGATTTATCATGATACATCTCTTCTGCGAAGAAGCATTTCTCTTTTTTCAGAAATTGCTTTTCGCTGATGTCCATGCTGCGGATTCCAACCTGTATCAAATTGCTGTTTTGGCTGGCATCATGCAGGGCACATGCATGGTTGTATTTTGAACCTAAATACATTGGACGCAGATCGGTATGCGCGTCAAGCTGAAGAATAGTTATATCCGGATATTTCTCGTAGAAAGCTTTAATAATGCCGATACTTATAGAATGCTCTCCCCCAAAAAAAGTCAGAAACTTATCGGTTTTAAGAAGTTCACAGGCCTCATTGTAAACCTTTTCAAAAACAGATTCGGGTGAGGAGCCCTCATTTATCTGAGGTAAAACATGAATGCCATTTTTATAAACTTCCGAGTCAGTTTCAATATCGTACAGCTCCATGTTTTCCGAAGCTTCGATAAAAGCATCAAAGGCACTGTCGGCCCCTTTACCCCATGTGCTTGTACCATCGTAGGGGATGGATTGCAACAATACAGAAGCAAAATCGAAATCAGCAAATTTGTCTTCTATCCCTGCAAAATTTTTCATTCTTCTTTATCATATCCTAAAATTCTGAACATATCCTGCACCGATTGTTCTTCCCTGTATACAAAATCATGAATGTTGCCTTTCTCATCTCTGTCAATAACTACATGTTTTGGCGAGGGAATCAGGCAGTGTTTTATCCCTCCATAACCACTGATCGAATCCTGGTATGCCCCTGTATGAAAGAACCCAAGGTACAGGGGATCTTTATCATTATCAGAATACTTTGGCAAAAGTATTTCCTGGTTTAAATCCTCAGAGTTATAATAGTCTGAGTGATCACAACTTATGCCGCCAATACTTACACGCTGGTATTCATTATCCCATTTATTGATTGGTAATAGAATAAATTTTTCGTGAATTGACCAGGCATCAGGTATGGTATTCATTAAGCTGTTATTAATGATATACCAAAGCTCAGTATCGTTTTGTTGTTTTTGCTCCAGCACTTTAAAAATAATAGCACCAGCTTCCCCTACCGTATATTTACCAAATTCGGTATAAATATCAGGATCATTAATTTTTTCTTTAGTGCATGCGTCCTTTATATTCTTAATGATTTCGTTAATCATATATTCGTAATTATACTCAAATCCCAAGTGGTTGCGAATGGGGAAACCTCCACCCAAATTAAAGGAAACCAAAGATTCACACTCCTTCTTCAGGTCGATATATAGCTCAAGGGCCTTCTGGAATTCACCCCAGTAATACAAGGTGTCCTTAATGCCTGAATCAACAAAAAAGTGGAGCATTTTTAGTTCAACTTTATCATTGTCCTTGATGTTATCTTTGAAAAACCCTATTATCTCAGTATTACGCATGCCCAGCCTGGAAGTATAATAGGCAGATTGAGCCTCTTCATTCACAGCCATCCGCAACCCGATTTTAATTCTTCGGGTGGTTTTTAATTCCATGATTCTTTTAAGCTCATTAACACTATCTAAAATAATTGTTGAGTTTTCGAATCCGGATTCCTGCAGTAAAATGATTTTATTTAGGTAGTCATCTGTTTTATATCCATTATGTAGGAGAATTCTTTTTTTATTGATCTTCCCCTCTTTCAGAAGGTTCCTGATTAAATCAATATCAAAAGAGGATGAAGTTTCTAGATTGACATTTTGTTTTAGGGCTTCACCGATAACATGATGAAAGTGATTGCATTTTGTACAATAGCAAAAATGATATTTCCCTTGATAGGAATTGTTTTTGATAGCACGATTAAATAAGTTTCGCGCTTTTTTAATCTGATCTCCTATTTTGGGTAAATAGATAAATCTAAAAGGTGTTCCGTGCTTCTCAATCAAGTATTTTAAAGATACTCCATGAAAAGTTAAACTTTTATCCCTTAAGTCAAAACCTTCCTGTGGAAAGTAATAACTCTGCTCTATCAGGTCAAAATATGAATTTTTCATTTACCTTTTCACGTAAGTTTTATTGTCGTAGTCAAAATAAAACCATTGCTTAACAAATACTTGTCAAGATACTGCATAAAGATAGAAATATTAAAATTCCTGATTTTCCCTTTTCGACAGGATAATTCCTGTTTCTTCAACCCACTTACCCAATATATAATCAATACCTTATTTCGGCGCGGAAACAAATTGAATTATTTGATGAGTTTATCAGCTCAAACCTATGAACATCTGAATTTTCAAATCTATACATGATAAGTTCAGCACCGAAAGGCACTTCTTTAAGGAAATTGACGGTAATTTCTTTTGGGATATTTTTCTCCATAAATTCCAGGTCATATGTATCAAACAGAAAATCGATATAGCGTACGGTGGTTAAATGCAGGTTCATGTCGATGTCGTTATAACTGACTCTGTAATTTGTAATGCTTCCATTCTTTTCTTCAAACTTAAGGCTTGGAATAATTTCCTCTATCGCATGTTTCCAGGCTGCCTGTATAAAGAAATTCACTAAGGAGCTTACCCTCAGATCACTCTTGAAATCAGAATCTCTTGTTGTAATCGAATAATTACTGTTGTGTACAAATTTTAATGATTCCATTCAACTAATTTTAAAAAATGTATTGTTTGATCCTGAATATGTTTAAATTCGTCCCCCTTAAAATTTCATCTAATAAGATGAAAGAAGTTTCATTTTCGGAATTATCCATTATTTCTTTCAGCCTTTTCACCTCGACGAAAAAGTACGACTCATTATTTTCCAGGGAATCAGATAATCTCATGGATACCCACATATTTAGTATGGTTGACCTTCCATGTTAACAAAAAACAGGCTAATTGCGGCGGTGCGAAAAACAACACTTCCCTCAGTAATATAGAGGGTTAATAGGATAACCAATGCTATAGGTGAAATTATAGCTTTCTGATTTTGTACTATATCATTATTTGACAAATGAGATTGTAATAGTATAGCCAATTTTGATTTGCCGATATAAGTTGCTGTTCTGTTTATATTTTGAAAGAGAGAATCTTTTCCAAAAAAATTGTATTTCTCATTTAATTTTTGATAAACGACAGAGTGTTTTAACCCGAGAGCCTGGTATTTTTCCAATATATTTTTCATCGGTTTTTTTCGAATCAATCTTAAAGCAGGATGTTTAGCTGAAAAACAATCATGAATCCGAAGAGAATAACAAAAAGCAAGTCCGATATCCAGGGACTTTTTGAGTTAAATGCAGCCACCGATAAAAGGAAAGACACGGGAACAAGCGCCACCCATAATATTTCTATGGATACCCTTTCAAAAATCAGTAGTATTAATGGACACATCCATATCAGCTGGCTTATTAATGTCAACACTCTTCGACCGACATCCTTTTTCACCCTGTATAAATTGATGTAAAAGATGAGTACAATGGGTAAAAGGCCCAGGTATATATACCACAAAAGCTTGTTCCCGGGCATTTCAGGAGGCCAGGTACTTCTCAATTCAGTCCACTGCACAAGGTTTAACCATTGAAAACGCAGGCTGCCATTTAAATATGCAAATGCTGCCCAAATCCAGACCGGGGTTAAGAGCCCGGCTAACAGAAGAAAAAAATCTTTCCAGTTCGTATATTTTACAAAACGAGCTCCCAGAATATAGAGAGGGAAGACCGCGAGGAATGGTGGATATACGATGACCGACAGGCCCCAGAAAAAGCCTGCATTGAATAGGTACGCCTGTGTTTGAGAATGATGATATATCAAAAAAAGAAATATCAGGGATATCAATAGAAACACCCCGCCGAGCATCCCGGGATGGAAACTATGGAAACCCAAAGGAAGGAGGACCAGCAGACTAAAAAGATAGGAAATATAAACTGTTCTTTTTCCAATCAGCTCGAAACGGATATTTAACCAATAGAGGCTGTAGGCCATTACCAGATTCAAAAGCCATCCCAGAATAAGGAACAGCCATGGCCTATGATCTATTCCTTCCTGCCAGCCGTGGTATATCCATCCCTGCGCATTGTGAATGACCGGCCGTGGTATTTCATCAATAAATAAAAAAACCAGGTATGGCAGAAAAGCCAGAATCGGGAGGAGTATTTGCAGAGAAAGGCTATGTGTGCGCAGAGATTGGAACATGGCAATGCCTATAGATCAAAACCAATATCCTGCCTGTAATACATCCCATCAAAATCAACAAGCCTGGCTGATTGATACGACAGGTCTAGTGCATCCCTCCAGTTTTCATGGAGGGAGGTAAGAGCTATGACGCGTCCGCCATTGGTAAGCACATTTCCTTCTCCTATCCGGGATCCGGCGTGGAACAGGATAGATCCCTTCACCTTGTCGAGGCCCGAAATAATTTTCCCTTTTTCATAAGTTCCCGGGTATCCTCCTGAAACCAGCATGATAGTGGTGGCTGTTTCTTTTGCAAATATTACAGGTTTCTTTCCAAACTCTTCAGTTCCCATCAGCTGGAATAACTCCAGAATATCCGAATGAATTCTCGGGATAACCACCTCTGATTCCGGATCTCCCATCCTCACATTGTATTCGATAACGAAAGGATCGCCCTGCACATTAATAAGTCCGAAGAAAATGAATCCATTGTAATCAATCTGGTCTTTCTGCAGGCCCTTGATAGTGGGTTCAATTATTCTGGTTACCACTTTATCCATAAATTCGAAGTTGGCGAAAGGAACGGGAGAAACAGCACCCATGCCACCGGTATTAAGGCCGGTATCTCCTTCACCTATGCGTTTGTAATCCTTTGCTTCCGGGAGCAAGTGGTAGTTTGTCCCATCTGTTAAAACAAAAACCGACAATTCTATTCCCGAAAGGAATTCTTCTATAATTACTTTTTCACTGGCCTCTCCGAATTTACCATTCAGCATGGATTCCAGTTCATCTTCGGCATCTTTGAGGTCATCCAGGATCAGAACTCCCTTTCCGGCAGCCAGGCCATCTGCCTTGAGAACGTAGGGCGCGGTGAGGCTGGAAAGGAAAACCTTTCCTTCCACTATGGTATCTGCTGTAAAACTGGCATATTGAGCAGTTGGTATAAGATGCCTCTGCATGAATTCTTTGGCAAATTCCTTGCTCCCTTCCAACCGGGCCCCCTGTTTTGACGGTCCTACAACTACAAGTTTATCCAGATCGGGCTGCATTCTCATGAAATCTGAGATGCCTTTTACCAGGGGATCTTCAGGGCCCACCACCAATACACCGATATTCTCTTTTCTAATAAAAATGGCAACGGCCTCAAAATCATCAGGTTTCAATTGGACGTTTTCCCCAACCATGGCAGTTCCTGCATTTCCAGGAGCGATAAACAATTTATCTAGCAAAGGACTTTGTGCAATTTTCCAGGCCAGCGCATGTTCCCGGCCACCTGACCCCAACACTAAAACATTCATTTTATCCAGTTTTTTTTACTGCGGTAAAGGTACAAATTCATACCCCCTTTTGGAATAATAATCAAGTAATCGGGGGAGGGCATATTTCAGATTTTTATCGGCTTTCGGATTATCATGGAACACAATAATGGATCCGGGGCTTGCATTAGCGATCACATTCCTTACTACCTGTCCGGGTTGGGTATTCCTGTCGTAGTCCATACTGAGCACATCCCAGAGCACAATTTCGAATCGTTTTCTGAGAATGCGTTGTGCCACATACCTGATTCTTCCATAGGGAGGCCTGAAAAGTTTCGAATTAATGTATTGTTTGGCTTTTAATACATCCAGGACGTATCTGCGAATACCTGTCCGGAATCCGTTAAGATGAGAATAAGTATGGTTGCCCACCTGATGGCCTTTATTAAGGATCAGATTAAATAATTCAGGATTTTTTCTGACATTATCCCCCACGCAGAAAAAAGTGGCTTTGGCATCGAATTGATCCAGAATATCCAGCACCCATGGTGTCAATCCGGGCACTGGTCCGTCATCAAAAGTCAGAAACAGCTGCTTGTTTTGAACATCAACTTTCCAGATCGTATTTTTTGAGAAAAGCCTGGCCAATTTTGGTGGCTTAACGATCATGGAATTATGAAATTTCTTTGTAGCAAGCTGCTTCATTATTCCTGGATAGTAGCCAATTCCTTTATGCTGGTTTCAATTTTCTCAGACAAGTCATTTTGGTTATACATCCCGGTAATCCGCAATAACTCCTGGACAACAGAAATTGTCCGATTGGTTTCGTCACCTAATACCTTCCCATAGCGTTTTTGCACAGACAAAAAGTACTCCAGCTCCTGATACACCTGGTCGAAATATTCCTGGATAAGATAATTTCCTTTATCTATTGCCTCATTTTTGTAATAGGTTTCCGCAATGCTGGCAATAAAGATATCGTAGGGGAACTGTTCTTTAGGCATAATCTCAATAATACGATCCAGTACCGCCAGGGATCTTTCATGGTCTCCCTCAGCAAGAAGCTGGTCGGCCAATTGAACAAAATTGTATCGGACGCGAAGGATGGCAGATGTTCGCCAGGTGTAATAATCCACAAAAACATCCGGCTTTTCCATATTTCCCCAATGGAATTTATTCATGAGATTATCATAAAGTATGTTGGTATTGATACTGGCTGTTAAACCAGATTCCCTTGGATTCCTGATTGGTACAAAGCGGTAAGCAAACCCTTCCAATCTGAAATATTCCTGAAGGCCCATGATGTTTTCATGTGCAATCGAGGTGAAGTAAATTGGTCTTGCCCAATTGTTGTAAGCGATCAGATCCAGGATCATGAGGTCGTTTTTGAAGATAGTATTGCGCTTGAGGATCCATTCAATGGAGGGGACTATCAGATTTGCATCCTCTGGAGGAACGGTGCCGTTGCGCAGCACAAGTGCTGAGTCCACTGGTATTCGGAAATGGCGTCCCGGTACAATATCCAGGACCATGCCATCCTGGTATTTTTGTCTTGTTTCCTCTCTGTCGCTGGCCACATAATTGATGATAGTTCTCAGATCAAGAGTATCAGTTGTTCTGTCATAAACAGGCATGTAATCTCTGGTCCCCTGTCGGTATTGTAAATACTCCAGGGTAAATGGTACTGGATCTGAATCATAAGCCTGTCGTTTCATCTGATCGATGTACCAGTCGGTATTGAGATATGGCAGGCAAACAACACGGACATCTGTCCTGTATCCCTCCACTTCCTGGGCATACCATAGGGGGAAGGTATCGTTGTCGCCATTGGTAAAAAGGATTGCATTTGGGGCACATGAATTCAGATAATTATGGGCAAAATCCCGTGCTATGTATCGGTTCGACCTGTCGTGGTCGTCCCAGTTTTGAAATGCCATCAGGGTAGGGACTATCAAGCCGAGAATGATCACAGGGATAGCAATTAATGAAGCTTTTTTCGAATTGGCCTTTAACAATTTGGCAGATCCGAGGAATAAGCCTATCACCCCAAGCCCCACCCATATCGAGAAAGCATAGAAGGAGCCAACGTAGGCATAGTCGCGTTCGCGCGGTTGATCGGGGAACTGGTTAAGGTACACCACGATGGCAATACCCGTGTAAACGAAGAGGAGAAAAATCACCCAGAAATCAGTCTGTTTTTTGCGATATTGGTATATAGCTCCAAACAGACCCAGTAGTAGCGGCAGGAAAAAATAGGTATTTCTGGATTTATGGTTTTTCGCTGCATCCGTTATCTGATCGAGAGGGCCCAGGCGTGCTTCATCCATGAAATTTATTCCACTTATCCAGTTCCCGTTAATAGTGCCTCCCTGGCTTTGCATATCATTTTGCCGTCCAACGAAATTCCACATGAAATAGCGGAAATACATATGCCCCAGCTGGTAGGAAAAGAAAAAGCGCAGGTTCTCTGAAAACTTGGGTCTTTGAAGAGTTATGGGCTGACCATCCCGGGATGTTGTTTGAACCGTGGTTCCCTCGATTTGAGCCCATTCCTGGTATGACTGGGGATGCTGTGAGTTATTTGACCACATCCTTGGAAAGATAGTGAGGAAGCGTTTGTCGTAGATTATTTTATTATCGTAATCTGTTGCCTCATATTTTCCATCAACCATACTGTATACTGGTTTTGACCGAATCTGGTCGATCAGGGGAGCGTTGTAATATTGCCCGTACAGAAGAGGCCGGTCGCCATACTGCTCCCTGTCGAGATAACGCTTCAGGTTGAACACCATATCAGGATTGTTTTGCTCCATGGGGGTATTAGCATTGGAACGAATAAGGATCATTCCGTAGGTGGAATAGCCGATAATGATAAAGGTACCGGCCAGTATAACAGTATTCCAAAGCAGAGATCCTCTTTTTTTTGTTTCAATAAGGCCCCAGGTGATCAGCCCTGCCAGTAGGATAAAGAAGATCATCATCCCGAAATGGTATGGCAGACCAACCAGGTTAATAAAGAAAAGCTCGAACCATGTTGCCAGCAGAACTACTCCGGGTAATATCACATACATGACAGCGCCCAGAATCAGAATAGAAAGCAGGAAAGCTGTCAGTACCCCTTTTTTTGTTACCGGGAATTTTTTGAAATAGTAAATAAATACGATGGCAGGAATAGCCACCAGGTTCAGCAGGTGTACACCGATGGACAAACCCATTAAGAATGCGATGAATATTATCCATCTCAGGGAGGAGGGGTCATCTGCCTGGGATTCCCATTTCAGGATAGCCCAGAAAACCAGGGCTGTAAACAGTGAACTCATTGCATAAACCTCGCCTTCCACGGCCGAGAACCAGAAAGAATCGGAAAAAGTATAGACTAAAGCGCCAACAGTTCCTGCTCCCAAGACAGCTAATCCTTCGGCCAGACTGATCTCTGCAGCTTTTTTTACCATTTTCAGGGCCAGGTGGGTCACTGACCAAAACAGGAAGAGGATAGTAAATGCACTCGAAAGAGCGGAGACGATATTGACCGAGAGGGCCACCTTTGAAGGATCGCCGGCAAAAATGGTGAAGATCCTGGCTACCAAAGCAAATAAAGGAGCACCAGGAGGATGCCCAACCTCCAGTTTGTAAGCCGAGGAGATGAATTCCCCGCAATCCCACCAGGAAACGGTAGGCTCTACTGTAAGGAGGTATGTGATGGCTGCCACCAGGAAGACTGCCCAGCCGGTTATGAGGTTCCATTTTCGGAAAGTGTGTTCGGCCATTATTTCGAGGATTAGGCAACGAAGATAGCAAAAGCCTTTTTTATTTGCCTCACCCCAAGCCTCTCCTGCGCTCGCAAACTCGCGGTAGAGGGGGGTCATTATCAATCTTAGTCCCCTTTTTACGTCCCTACGTCCCCATGCTCCTGATTTTTTTTGTAAATAAAAAAAACTATATCTTTGCCATCCGATTGTCCGATGGTGTAATTGGCAACACATCTGATTTTGGTTCAGAAGAGTCCAGGTTCGAGCCCTGGTCGGACAACAGCATCCACCCCAACCCCTCCTTAAAACAAGGAGGGGCTTTTTTGTTGCCAGATTGTTGCCAGACATTGATAATTAATGCTTATCTTTTTAAAAGGAACCTTCCATCTTTTCCTGGGACAGATAAGGTTCGATTTGAAAAACCCAGCTTGAAACGGAGATTATATATATTAGATTTTTCCCAATACACATGGATACAAAGTATCTCGGTACTATATGTATTAGTTTTATTTCTTTTCTCATGTGAGAATAGTTTTGATCTTACAATCAAATCAAAATCAACATCTTTTGTATATTGTATAATAAATACCACAGATACAGTTCATTACATCCGAATAAACAAATCCTTTATTTCTGATGATAATGCTTATGCCTATTTAGACATTGCTGATTCCATGAATTTTAAGAACCTTACAATTAAGGTAGAATTATTTGACAGTTTAAGGGGAAATGTTGTCCTATATCCTGAAAAAACAACAGATATTCCTAAGGACACAGGTACTTTTTATTCTGAGCCTAACCTCTTGTATTTTTTCATATTCGATTTAAACCCATTCACAGATTGTGAGTTAACAATAATTAATACGGACTATTCGGACACGATTTACTCCTATACTAAACTTTCAAAACCAGGGAAATTTTACTTACCGGGGATTTGGACTTCCTCAGACCAAGTTTGCTTCTATGGTAATGGTTATAGGATGTTTTGGAAGACTGGAACAGGATACTATAATGGAATTTCTATGACCTTTCATTATTCTGATTTTATTGATGGAACTAAAGTTCCACGATTATTTAACTACTTGTTACAATACAGTTACCTACCTTTAAGTGAAAAAGAATTCTTTTTCACCCTCGATGATTTTTTATATACGGTCAAATCAAGAGTTTTGGTTAATCCCTCAACCAGTCATAGAGTTTTTGATTCTATTGATTTTCACCTCACATCTGCCGATTATTTTCTTCAAGAATACTCAAAACTATTTAGCTATAGTCCTTTAGAATCTTCCCTTGTCAATTTCACAAATATCCAGAATGGATGTGGAATCTTCTCATCCAAAGCCAGAACAAACCTGACAGGGTTTAGATTAGATGTCCAGGCTATGGATTCATTGGTCAGCAGTCAATTAACAAAAAGTCTAAAATTCGTTGATTACTAGATTTGTAAACACCCCTTAAATTGAACCGGTCAGAATGTAAAAATTAAATAAGCATTTCCCTTATTTAATTATTTTGGCGTTTTCTTAAATAAGGTTGTGATTGAAGAACACCTTGCTTTAATCGGTAAACTCTGCCAGATTCTACCCCATTTCTGATCATTTTTGATAACAATTGAGATAAACTGGATTAAAACCTATGCGTTGATCAGTCCCCGCCGTTTGAGGTTGACCAGTTCCAGATAAGGTTGCTTAACGCAGGTCAAGTCTTCTCTGAAAGCCTCACCGTTGCTGAGGTATGGGTGGTCAAATAATTCCTGCCGCTGTTGATAAACAGGATCGGCGGAAGGTGGCCAAGCTGGTCCGGCGAGAGCCTGCCCCGGGCTTGACCCGGGGACTGGCTTTTTTGAGCGGTTTGTCCACCCATGCAAAAGATCGAAAGATATTCACAAGCATTGGCAGGAGGTACCATTCTTGTTTGCGGGTTAGTAATGCTATTTTTAGGTCTTTAGTTTTCAGTAAGAAATATTAAAAATGGTATGCCGGTCGAGTTCCTGCCAGTACCGGTAAGCCAATTCCTCTATATAATCCCAGTACTTGTACGACATCCCAAACTGTTGAAAGCCTTTACTGATGTCCGCCTCAATGCGATCCGTAATCTCCTTTATAAGTTCGATCCTGACTGTTTTGCCGTTAAAAGTGAAAGTTGCAGTCGGGATGGGGAGAACCGTTTTGTCTAAAGTGATCAATCCCTGACCGATAGTAGCTCCGGTACTGATTTGTATCCCATCGTTCAGACAACTCAATGGAGGTTCGCTTCCGGCATGGGAAACGACTTCGAGATTATTGATCCCGACATTAAAATATTCCAAGGCTCTGACCCCCATTTTAACCCCAATTATGGAGTAAATACCCGTGTGGCCATGAATCTCGTTGGTAAGCACGACCGATTTCCATTCGGTTAATCCAAAATCCCCGATCACCTTTGGCAGAAATATGGCAACGTTATTCTTATAGAGGTCAGGATTAACGGGAAAATCAGTGAAAACACGGTTATTTGGCTTGAGGCTGGAACTCAGAACAGATGAAATCAGATCGGCGATATAGGAAACCGGGATATTTTTTTCAAGAGTAAAAACGGCAGGTTTCTTATTATCCGGGAAAGTAAACACTATCGGGCAGGTTAGCCAAAGAGGAACCAGATCATCACCAATTTCCAGGTGGATTTCCTTTTCTGGATTTGATTTGGCAATCTGATAATGAATATCAGCAATATGGTGCGCATAAATTGAGCCAGTACTATCCAATTTATGAATGTAAGCCTGATCACAAACAAAGGCTGGCCGGTCATTGGAAACCACCTGTAACGGAATTGACAGAGATTCAATATACTTATAACTCACTGGATCAATCTGATAATTAAACCCTTTTTTAAAATCACCGTCATTGTACCAAATGATCCTTTCGACCATTTGTAATTTCTCAGGATTGTTCTTGATCCAATCGGCGAAATTGGTGAGTGCTCCTAAAGCAATTAGGATAATCTTGTTAGAATAAGATTTCGTTATCTCATTCATCAGTTCACCTGCTGTCGGGTAAGACTTCGGACTAATAAAATCGCTATTACCCCAGGAAACTGAACCGGCAAACCCGCTCCAGAAAGGCAAGGCTTTATCCAAAGAACGTCCCATTCCAACCGGAATACCCTCGTGATGGAAATAAGCAAGAAGGCTACTTACTTTACTTACAGAATTTTCTGCATTCAAAGTCCCCTGCGAGCCAATGATACCAAGTACCCGGATATCGTTACAGGCCAAGAGCATTGTTACAGCCCGCAGGTCATCAATGGCGGCATCGGTATCAATGATGACATGGTATTTAGGTTTTCCTGAGTGGCCATACAGAGCTGGTGCTACAAACGTTGAGATGAGAGGGAGAAAGATCAGGATAAATAGTTTTTGGTGATGCTTCATCCTTGGATTTTTAAATTTAAATCAAGTTGGTTTTATCATTAACACAAATGTAACCCGCTTGAAGGATTAGACCAACAAACTATGAGACTTCTCTCGAAACCAGGAGAAGTGCCGATTTGAAAGACAAGATTCTGGCTGTTTTCAAAGTTTCGCGCCAAATACGTGCCGGATTAAGACCGAGTTTTTGGTCAGGCCGGATGAAAAGAGCATGGCAAAGATCAGAGTAATCGCAAACAAGTTATTCTTCGTTTTTCCCTTCGACATGATATTTTCATTTACGATACCATAAGGCGGCCCAGGTAGCCAGGCTGGTCATCATCCCTGCCGTCAGATCAACCACCCGTCCAAGACAGGGACAAATGAGGATAACCCTTAAAAATTCCATATCCCTTTGTTTTGAATAAGATTTTACCTACCTTTGACGTTAGTATCTTAAGGCATTAGTATGATAATATCATTCGGTTCAAAAGAGACTGAGAATATTTGGAAAGGCATTAAATCTCTTAAGATACCTATTGAAATACAACAGGTTGCCCGGCGAAAACTCAGGATGCTCAACAACGCTCAAACGCTGCATGATCTGAAAGTACCGCCTTCAAACCGATTGGAGAAACTTGCCGGGAACCTCAAAGGGTTCTATAGCATACGGATCAATGATCAATGGAGAATAATATTCAAATGGAAAACGAGTCAGGTTATTGACGCTGAGATTATCGATTATCATAAATAAAACTGCAATGGAAAAGCTCGCAAACATACATCCTGGAGAAGTCGTATTGGAGGAGTTCCTCATCCCGATGAACATCTCAGCCTACAGGCTATCAAAAGATATTGGTATTCCTCAAACCAGGATATCCCAGATCATCAAGGGTAACAGGAGAATTACGGCTGACACTGCCTTGAGGCTGAGTGCTTATTTTGGTACAACTGCCAAGTTCTGGCTCGGGCTTCAAGATGATTATGATCTGGAACAAGAAATTTCCCTGATTCCTGAAGTGATCAAATCCATAAGAACCCGCACAGCTGTTAAGCCTGTTTCCAAACCTCCGGGCCTACGGACAGAAACCACATAAGAGGCTACTATTGTTGGGTGAGACTGCAAAACAAGTTGAAGCCCGAAGCTGTACGGAAACAGTAGGAGTAAATGTGGAGGCCACACGGAGGGAAAGTTATCGCACCTTACCCGGGGAGATCTGGCAGAATCATGCAACCCATTTGGGGACATATGTCTGAATTGCCAGAAGTCAGCCGAGGCCGTAGTACTGAAGATATCCTGTGAAAGCAGGAAGGAGGAAAGGGCTGAACATTAAATGGTGGTGCACCAGGGGTTGATGGTATGAGTGTTGATGAACTTCAGCTATGGTTTTCGACCTGGGCGGAAGGCGCATGACGCAGTCCACCAGGCACAAAGCTATCTGAATGATGGATACATTTGGATTGTAGATATCGATATGGAGAAGTTCTTCGATCGAGTCAACCACGACAGGTTGAAGCAGAAGACAGATGGCTGGGTAAGCTACTTCTATATTGCAGATGCTATTAAGATGCTCGGGAGATTGGATTCTTGGCTACGGTTCCGAGTTAGGATGTGTATCTGGAAACAGTGGAAACGTGTTCGCACCCGATTCAGGGAATTGCGGAGACTTGGTATGTCGGTAAAGGATTGCCTTCGAGCAGCTAATACCCGTAAGGGTTATTGCAGAACAGCTCATAATCCTTTTCTGCAATCTGCCCTGTCCAACAAGTGCTTACGTGAAATGGGTTACAGCGAATTGCTCGCTGTTTATTTTCTTAGAAACTCAGTTTAATGAACCGCCCTGTACGGAACCGTACGCAGGGTGGTGTGAGAGGACAGATAGGGAAATAATCCCTATCTTCCTACTCGATTATTTCTGGCAAGATTTTGCCATGGTTCCAACAGCTAAACGGTTTATCCGTTCAATTTTTATAATTTTGTAATATGGAACCCGATAAGACATATATGGAGTGGTACTTTCAAGCTGATTATGATTTGGAGGTTTCTGAGGATATGTTCAAGTCGGGACGCTACGTCTATTGTATTTTTATGTGCCACCTCAGTCTGGAAAAGGGTTTGAAGGGATTATTCAATAAAAGAACCGGCGAGTACCCTCCAAAATCTCATAACCTCCTTTACTTTGTCGAAAGGATCGGGCTGGTATTAGCCGATAGCGATCAGGACTTTTTATTTGCCCTGAACAAAATTTCTGTTCCAACACGATACCCGGAAAACCTAAAGGATTTGATCAAGGAATTTAACAAGGTCGATACGGAAAGAATTCTCCTTACCTCAAAGAAGACATTGAAATGGATCAAGCAGCAGTAAATACTATCATCGGGTTTCTTGAGTCCTGTCTGAAAGAGGAAGGTCTTAATAATGTATCAATCGCGGTATTCGGGTCTGCATTAAGTAATACGATGGGTCCTGATAGTGATATCGACCTGATCATAATCTCTCCCGATTTTGTTGGAAAGAACATTCATGCGAGGGGGAAAATGACAATGATTTCAGAAATAAAGACACTCCGGAAATTTATGATCCCGATGGATGTACTAAATCTTACTCCGGAAGAGTATGATTCTATGGTCAAGCGGAATATGTTTCCAAGCAAGGTTGTCGTCTAACCATATCTCCGAATAGTTCAGGTATCCTTTTTTCATTTGGAAATGTTTAATGAAAATCCTTGCCATCAATTGCAAATATCCGTACCCTTGACCAATTAAAATCGGATTAAATTGACCATCTGAAAATTGTTTTTAATCAGTTGATTTTCAATTATTTTTTATGTTGTATTCTAAAACCGGCTTCGCTTGGTCATTTTCATCGTTTTTCCCATATTAGGGCGAATTTGAATTGAAATACCATACCAGATCACTTTTAAAATCTTCCAAATCGCCGGCAATCAGCTTCTTATGGCCGTCATAAATGACATACGAAGTAATATAATCAATTAGGAAATAACCGTCCAGTTCCTTCTGCCATTGCGACATATCGCAAATCATTTGTGTGGCACCGCTACTGAGGCCAGCATCCACCCCAAACCCCTCCTTCGTCAAGGAGGGGCTTTTTTTTGTTGCATGATACCACGCTTCAATTACTCACAGAACAAAAGGGATAACGGCTTTTCGCCGGGCAGGGTAATTACCAAAATGTTGTTTATACCATCTGTGATGCGAAAGAGCCCGCGGAATAAGATTAGCGATTGTCCATGCCAAAAACGCAACAGCAGCCAGGTTCCAGCACATGATAACATAACCTGTCCACTCAATAATTTCCCCTAAATGATTAGAGCAGCTTAATTTACCATTAACCATTAATCATTATAATTAATCCCTTCTCCCTGTTCCCTGCTCCCTGATTAATTCCTCCTCCCGGCAAACATGGCAATGAAATACAGCAGTGAAGCCAATGATGACAGTGCGGCTACAACATATGTATAGGCGGCCCATTTGAGGGCATCCTTGGCCTGGGGATGGTTTTGAGTGGTGGTTATGCCACTGTCGCTTAACCAGGCCAGTGCCCTTCTGCTGGCATCAATCTCCACCGGAAGGGTGACAAATGCAGCAAAGGTAAATATGGCATAGCAAGCTATTATAACCATCAAAGCTGACTCAAGGCTGAAAAGGCCCTGGATGGCAAATACACCAAGAAACATGGCAATAAAAATCACATTCAGAATTTTTGAGCTTACATTTTGGATTGGAACCAGGGTGGACCTTAGCTTTAAAGGCGCATATTGCCTGGCATGCTGAATCGCATGCCCGCATTCATGTGCAGCTACCGCAGCAGCTGAGACACTACTCCCGTTATAGACATCAGGACTGAGATTAACCGTTTTTTTCAGGGGGTTGTAATGATCGGATAATGATCCCTTTACCGAAACAACCCGTACATCATTAATACCGTTCTCACGGAGCATCCCTTCCGCTGAGATTCTGACCAATGGATACTTTTGAGTACCTGGAGAACTTCTGTTTGAGTACCCCGCCGATGATCATGCTTAAAAGCATGAATAAACCGAAAATGATCCAATAACCTGTCATCTTTTTAATATTTAATCGAAGATAACAAAATGAATGCCTGTTTCTTCCTCTAAACCGTAATGAACGAAAATGGTTTTCTTTTTGTCGAATTTTTATATAAATTATTCGATTTAGGGCAATCTATTTAATTCCACGGCTCAAGGCAAAATAGTACACAACATGGATAATGCAAATAATAATACTTTAAGTTTTTTGCTTGATATTTAAGATAAAAATTCTAATCATGAAAACCTATCATTTAACCATTGCCTGCTTAGCATCATTTTTATTTCTCGGGACTGGGTATACCCAGGTTATGACAAGTATTTTGGATGGTGAACCACATCAATCTGAAGTATACGATTCCTACAACCATTTTAAAGCTGGAGGAGATACCATTTGGAGTACTACTTTCGACTGGGAAGATCCTGATTCTCCAAGGGGATGGACCCTTCCTGCTGGATGGGAAATCGGAGAAGTGACTGACTTTGGATTTAACTGGATATGGCAGAAGGACACCTTTAAATTTTTAAGCGATACCAGGTTCTTTGCCCCTCCCTCCCACTTTAAAACACCAGAGGATGGATTCCTGCTAATGCCGATTCAGGCTTACAATATGGCAGATGGTGTTTTTACGGGCTACGATGTTGATGCATATATAATCACTGAATCAATCGACTGCTCAGATGCACCCTCGGTTATTGTCAACCTGAGCCAGTATTTCCGGTATTGCTGCTCCAATGTTTTCCTGGAAATGGCTGTCACCAATGATGCCGGGGTGCATTGGGCTGTTTATGACATGACTTACGGGATTCCTGGCAACAGTATCGTTCCGCCAAAATACAGGGCGGTGGAAATTAATATTTCAGACGTTGCAGCAGGAATGAACGACGTAAGGATAAAATTCCAAATGAGAAATGCCGAAAACTATTACTGGTTCATTGATGATCTGGTGCTGACAGAAGCATATCAGATAGATCTTGCCCTTCAGGACTATTGGGCAGAAATGAACGGAGGTTTTACCGAATCTGTCGGACATATTAATTACCTGCCCATGAGTCAGATCGGAACTGAGTCACCGGTTTCCGGCAGAATTGGCGATTATGATTTCATTGGAGCAGTGCAGAATGTCGGAATGGAGGACACGTATGACGCTCACCTTAATGTTCAGGTTTTAAGGAACGGTGAGGAGGTGTCGGCGGTTAATTCTGAAACAACCGTACTATGGTCGCTCGACAGGGATACACTGGCTCCTGCTGAGCCCTTTTTCCCGGGAGATTACGGTGATTACCAGATCAATTTTGATGCTGTTACCGATGGAGACCTTCGGACTGACAACAACCTTGAGAGTTATAACATTACAGTTAACGATACCCTTTACCTGCGCTCCGACCAATCGGCAGAGGATGCTGCAAACAGCGGCGGATGGGGAGGTTCTAACCAGGCAGGGGATATGGTGGGCATGAAATATGATATTTATACCAATACTGAGATCAACTCCCTGACGGCTTATATAGCAAGTTTTAACGCCGACGAGTACCCTGGGTTCCAGTATGTTCTTCTAAAATATGTAATGGAGGAGGAAGCCTATATTGAATGGCTGGTAACAGATATTATTGACATGGACTCCACAATGGTGCGGACCTGGGTGACCATGGAAATTGAAAAAGATGGTGAAACGGAATTCCTGGAACCCGGAGAATATGTGGCCTGTGTAAGGATTTGGGGCGATAATGGAACTGAAATCGGGTCACAGGGGATGTGGATCGGCCGCGACCTTTCCACAAAAAGTGTTAACAAATACACCTATATCTACCTGGTTAGCAACCAATCTGAATTTTCTCCCGACAAACTCCTGCTTATCGGGATTAATCTTGATGAATCAGGTGGCCCGACTGAGGCGCTGGTGACTTTTAATGTTGATATGAACAAACATATACTGAACGGCGAATTTAATCCACAATCAGATGAGCTGGATATTCCAGGAACATTCAATGACTGGGAAGGTTCTGCCTCAATGGCGGATGATGACGGTGATGGGATATATTCACTGACCCTTGAGGGTTTCACTATAGCAGAAACCATTGAATTCAAATACAGGATCAACAGGAACTGGGATACATCGGAATTTCCCATGGGAGGCCCGAACCGGAGTTATCAGATAAGGTACTGGAACGATCTTCACCACGTCTATAATGGAGGTGAAACGACCGGTGTTACGACAATAGAAATGGATGTTTCAACCATGATTTATCCCAACCCGAATAATGGATCATTCATGATTGATATTAAATCAGGGGTATTACAATCATACAATATTTCAATGGTCAATTCCATAGGGATGTTGGTTTACAACAAAAAAATCGCAAATTGTTTATCCTATAATGAAAATTTGGTTCTGAATCTGCCATCCGGACTGTATTTCCTAATTATTGAGAATGATCTGGGGAGGACCACGAAAAAAGTAATAATTGAATAATAAAACCTGTTTAAAATTTCCCCGGGGATTTCTCAGTAGCACTTTGCTGCTTTCCGGAATCCCCGGTTTTTTTGCCGGGACTCATTTTGAAATTTATAATGATGAATAAAAATCATACCAGGATAACCCTTTCAGCCTTTCTTGTCCTTAATACCCTTTATTTACTTCTTTGCTGGAGCCTGGCGGGCTGCACGAACAATGACAAAAAAAGCGCGATGCCCTTGCCCAATATTGTCTTTATAATGGCAGACGACATGGGCTATGGGGATGCTGGATGTTATAATCCAGATTCAAAAATCCTTACCCCGAATATCGATATCCTGGCTTCGGAAGGTATCCGATTCACCGACGCACATACACCAGCAGCACTTTGTACTCCAACTCGATACGGGCTTCTAACAGGCCGTTATTGCTGGAGGACACGTGTAAAGAGCGGGGTAATTCTCGGATACGATGAAGCCCCCCTGATCGAAAAAGGCAGGACCACACTTGCCTCATTATTAAAAGAAAACGGTTATCATACAGCCTGCATCGGCAAATGGCACCTGGGCATGAACTGGGAAACCAACAATGGCTATGTGATACAGGACGATGGAAACAAATGGGAAGATTACAGCGGTGTTTTCAGGGAAAACGAAGAACATATCGATTTCACCAAACCAGTATCAGGCGGGCCCACTGAGCTGGGATTCGACTACTTTTTCGGAACACTTGGCTGTTCTACCGGCGATAATCCATATTGTTTTATCGAGAATAATCACACTGTCGGGATTCCATCGGTCCTTCTCCCGGATAAATGGAAAGGACTGCCTGGTGTAGTGACTGCCCTGATGGAACCAAACTGGTCGATGGAGGAGGTAGATCCGGTTTTTACACAAAAAGCAATTGACTTTATCGATCGGCATGTTGCAGATAATCCGGATAATCCCTTTTTCCTCTACCTGGCTTTATCCTCTCCACATATTCCTTTTCTACCGCCTGATTTCACCAAAGGCAAGAGTGAGGAAGGCCCACGCGGGGACCTGGTAATGGTTGCCGACTGGAGTGTTGGTGAGATATCTAAAACACTTGATAAATATGGTATTACTGATAATACATTATTGATATTTACGAGCGATAACGGGCCCCGGAGAGGGGGAAACGGGCATTTATCTGCAGGTGAATTCAGGGGCTATAAAGCCAATATCTGGGAAGGTGGGCACAGGGTGCCGTTTATTGCCAGATGGCCGGGCCAAATAGATCCCGGTACCGTTAGCAGCCAGACAATCAGTCTGACAGATATGCTGTCGACCTTCTCCAATATAGCGGGTCATCCACAGGGGAAGGAATCATTGGAAGACAGTTATAATATTCTGCCGGCATTCTTTGGAAAACAAATTGATAATCCGGATGACCAGGTCAGGGTCTTCCATTCAGGATCAGGAGTATTCGCCGTGCGTAAGGGAAAATGGAAACTGATTGAAGGGACCAAAGGCTCTGGATCAGGAAATATCAACCTTATAAGGGATTCCATTGAAATCACTGGACAGCTGTATGATATGGAAGATGACCCTTATGAAAAAATGGACCTTTATGACAAGAACCCTGAAATCGTAAAAGAACTTAGAATTCAACTGGAACAAATCAAAAACAGGGAGAAATACTAATGACTAAACAAAAAACACAGATTTTAAGACCGGACTATCGGATGAAAGCAGGCTTTCTATTATTGATAGTCCTGATTCTTCTGTCGTGCAATAAAACCCTTAGAAATTCCTCTTCGCAGAAACCCAATATTATATATGTGCTGGCCGATCAATGGAGGGCCAGAGCAACAGGATACAATGGAGATCCCAACCTTAAAGGCCTGACACCCAATCTTGACCGGCTTGAAGAAAGCGGCGTCAATTTCGCAAATGCAGTTTCGGTATGTCCGGTTTGCACACCATACAGGGCAGCATTGTTGACTGGGCGTTATCCAACCTCCACAGGCATGTTCTTCAATGATATACAACTGCCGGCTGAGGAATATACAATGGCTGAAATGTTCAGGGAATCGGGCTACAAGACTGCTTATATAGGGAAATGGCACCTCGACGGGATGGGCAGGCATGAATTCACCCCTCCTGAACGCAGGCAGGGATTTGACTACTGGAAAGGACTGGAGTGTTCGCACGAATATAATAACCTGCTCTATTATTCCGGCGACAGTGATGAGAAACATTACTGGGAGGGATATGGGCCATATGCCGAGACAAAAGATGCAATTTCCTATATACGTAAAAATGCCGGCAGCGGGGAACCATTCCTCCTGTTCATCTCATGGGGTGCCCCTCATTTTCCACACAACAGCGCACCTGAAGAACTGCAGAAGATCTTCCTTGAGAAAGGGATTGAACTGCTGCCCAATGTGCTTCCGGGCCAGAAAGAGGCAGCGGCAAAGGAATCGGTTGGATATTATGCCCATATACTTGCTCTTGACAAGTGCATCGGTGATCTGCAGAAAACAATAATTGAAGCAGGTATTGAGGATAATACCATTTTTGTTTTTACTTCTGACCATGGTGAAATGATGGGTTCCCAGGGTGTCAGGCCTAAGCTTAAACAGCTTCCTTATGCAGAATCCGCAAGGGTTCCCTTCCTCCTTAAATATCCCTACCTCTTTGGCAATAAAACCATTACCGTCGAAGCACCTGTCAACACTCCGGACATACTCCCTACCCTTCTCGACCTGGCCGGAATTCCGGTCCCTGAATCAATTGAGGGGGAAAGTATGACAAAAGCTATATTAAAGCCTGATAAATTCAAGGACAAAGCAGCCCTTATCATGAACATATCCCCTTTCGACAACCAGGAGAATGATGAATACAGGGGTATATACACCAGACAATATACATACATCAAAAATCTTGACGGGCCCTGGCTGATGTTTGATAATATAGCTGACCCCTACCAGATGAATAACCTGGTTTTAGACCCTGCCAATAAAAACCTTCTTAAAAGACTTGATTCAAGACTCCTGAAAGAACTGAAAAAGGCAGGTGATGAATTCCATCCCAGGGATTATTATATTGAAAAATGGGGATACAAACTTAATAAATGGGGTAATATTGATTACTCACCCGGGGCTGAGCCTCAGGGCCCGGCGATAAATATCACATCAAAAAGTAAATTTCAAAAATGACATGCCGCTCTAAAACCAATAATTATGACCAAACCCAATAATCCTGTTCTGATAATCTTATTTCTCTTTGTCCTCACAATGCATCAGGAGGACTGCCAGAGTCAGCAAATTATTCCGGCTTCAACCCGGATATTAAGTTACGACCAGCCTGCTGACCTTTGGATCGAAGCCTTGCCAATTGGCAATGGACGCCTTGGGGGAATGGTTTACGGCCGGACTCATGAAGAGATCATAAAACTAAATGAGAATTCCTTATATGCAGGCGGGACTTATAATTCAAACGGTCCGGGAGGATATCCCTACCTCGACTCTATCCGTCAATTGGTTTTTAATGGTAAGGGAAAAGAGGCGGAGAAGTTGTTTGAAGAAACAATGATGTCAAGAAACTGGCAACAGGAGTCGGCTCCATACCAGCCCCTGGGAAATATCAGCATAACCTCGCCCGGCCATTCATTTGTGAGCAACTATAAAAGGGAACTATTACTCGACTCCGCTCTCACCCGTGTATCCTATAGGGTTGGGGATGTCAGCTTTACCCGCACTGCATTCTGTTCTTATCCCGACCAGGTTATGGTTATTAAAATAGACGCTTCAGAACCCGGAAGCATCAACACCTATTTCCAGATTGAAGGTGAGACCAATCCCCGCGGCACTATGGATGAAAAGTGGGGTATTTCATTCAAAGATGACAATACACTTATCCTATCGGGCATTACCCGGAGCATTGAGGTTTCAGATCAGAGATTAAAATATGAAAGCAGGATCAGGGCAGTTCCAGAAGGCGGGAAAATGGAAATAATATATAAGGCCAATATGCCATTGATACATGTTGAGGGAGCCAACTCGGTCACTCTGTACATGACAGCTGCTACTTCATATGTGAATTACGATGATGTTTCAGCCAATCCTGTTGAGAGGAATGATAAGGTTTTAAATGATTTAGAGAATAAGAGCTATGGTGATATTTTGAAGTATCATATCGATGATTTCAGCCGCTTATTTAACCGTGTTTCCCTCAATTTGTCTGACAATAATACTAGCAATATCACAACAAATAAAAGGTTCGAATTATTTGCCCAGGGGAAAGATCCGAATTTTGCGACCCTGTTTTTCCAATATGGGAGATATCTTCTGATCAGCTGTTCAAGGCCTGGCGGCATTGCGGCAAACCTGCAAGGCTTATGGAACGGAGGTTTTACCACCAATATTAATTTTGAGATGAATTACTGGCCATCCGATTTAACGAACCTGTCAGAATGCAGGGAACCCCAGTTAAATATGATTACAGAAATGGCTGAAACAGGCCGGGAAACTGCAAAACTGAATTTTAATGCGGACGGCTGGATATTCAACTGTAATACGGATATCTGGATGATGAGTGCCCCAATCTACGGTGCATATTGGGGCAGTTGGCATACGGCTGCAGCCTGGTTTTGTGATGACCTCTGGGATCATTTCCTGTTTACCCGTGATACGGCGTACCTCGAACAGTATTACCCGCTGATAAGGGATGCTGCATCCTTTTTTGATCAGACATTAATTGAGCACCCCAAATACGGATGGCTTGTGATCAATCCTTCGGGTTCTCCCGAGAATGGTCCCGGAGGGGACCTGGCCTGGACAAGAAATCCCGATGGAACACGCAACCGGCCAATCGGCATATGCGCAAGTTCTACCTGCGATAATGCATTGGTTGGAGAATTGTTTGAACAATTCATTGAAGCATCTGAAATTCTGGGTAAAGATGAGGCACTTAGAAAATCTGTTTCCAAAAAGAAAAAACGTTTGCCGCCATACCAGATTGGCCGATACGGCCAGTTGCAGGAATGGCTTGAGGACGTTGATCTACCTGAAGACAAGCACCGGCATACATCCCATTTATGGGGATTGTACCCGGGAACTTCAATTGATGCTTTAAAAACCCCCGAACTGGCTGAAGCTTCAAAAGTAGTCCTTGAGCACCGGGGTGACGAATCAACCGGATGGGCCCTAGCCTGGCGAACCAATTTATGGGCCAGGCTGAAAGACGGCAACAGGGCTTACAAATTACTCAGCCGGCAACTGAAACTCGTTGATTCACCTGAATACGGGAGGGGGCCCGGAGGAACCTATCTTAACCTTTTCGATGCACATCCTCCTTTCCAGATTGATGGCAACTTCGGAGGGACAGCGGGGATCACAGAGATGCTGATACAATCCCATAACAGATATATAGAATTCCTGCCCGCGTTGCCACATGTCTGGCCACAGGGCGAATTTTCAGGGCTTCGCGCAAGGGGGGCTTTCGAGGTGGACTTTATGTGGGAAGGCGGCACATGGACAGAAGCAAATATCCTGTCGGAAAAGGGTTTTCCTTGCCTGATTAAATCGGATGATAAAATAAGAGTGACTGCAAATGGTAATCGTGTTAAGCTGAAAGCTTTTAAAAAGGGAGTATACATTTTTAATACTGAGGCCGGGAACATTTATAAAGTCTCATCTATATTGAACTAAAAAATGAAAACACAGAGCTTCTTTATTTTGATTTTATCCAGCCTGATGTTTCCATCCTGCGCGGATAATGAGGGAAAGCAGCAGTCACTGGATTCATCAATAATTACAGTTGTAGATTCGCTTACCGCTGAATTCGGAGACGCTGAATCACAAAGGGTTACGCGAGGAGTTAAACATATCGCCGGCCTTTGGAGAATAGAAGATGGTAATGCAGAGGATTTCAAGAATTTCTGTCTGAAACAATATGTCCCTTCCGGAGATGAGCTCGACAAGGTTTTCAATATAATAGAAGATCAATTTGAGCTTATAAACGGTCATATGCATGAGATCAATACTTATCTCGACTTGCCTCTTGTGACCAGCCAGCGGCCCCTTACTGAAATCGACCGTTTATTCGGCAAAACAAAACCAGGGATTGATTATTACAACAATAAACTGGCCTTTGCAGTAGCCTTAAATTTCCCTTTTTACACAGCGGCTGAAAAAGAAAAGTTTGGTGCTGATTGGTCCCGAAAGGAATGGGCTATGGTACGGATTGGCGACAGGTTTAATTATCGGGCAGATGCATCCATCGAAACTGTGCCACTCCCTGAACCTGAAGACCTTGTAGATTATACAAAATTCTATATTATCTCAATGGATCAAATCCTTTCCCCGGAAATGGAAATTCTTTTTCCCGAAGGCACACGATTAAATTGCCATAATGGTTTAAGGGATGAAATCAAAGGCCTTTATACCAGGGAAGATCCTCTATCCCGGCAAAACATGATTAATCAGATCGTAATGCATGTTATATATCAGACGATCCCCGAATCCATGATAGGAGAAACAAAATTTTACTGGAAGCCCGATTCCAATGAGATGTTTAAAAAGGAGAATGGTAAATATGTGAAAGTCGAATTCGAACAGGAGCCGGATCGTCGGTATAGAAATCTGCATTTTCGAATGAAGACTAAAATGAATGAGGATAGAAATTTTGAAAAGGGTTCAACTTATTTGACCAGAACTTTTGAAGACAGGAAATTATCGGAGGAAAGAATTGTTAGTCTATTAGAGTCAATCGTCGGAGCTCCGGAACGTTTAAAAGTAGCTGAAATCCTAAAGAACCGCCTGGGTAGGGAGTTGGAACCATTCGATATCTGGTATCCTGGATTTCAAAGCCAGTCGAAATATAATATGGATGAACTGGATCGGCTCATAAGAGAGAAATATCCCACCCCATTGGCATTTCAGGAGGACATTCCCAATATCCTCAGAAGAGTTGGCTTTGAAGATGAAATGGCTGATTTTTTAGGAAATCATGTAATCGTTGATCCTATCCCTTCAGGCGGCCATGCCAATGGTGCACAAATGAAAGGGGAAAAGGCGCATCTGAGGACCCGTTTTGAACCATACGGGCTTAATTATAAAGGATACAGAATCGGTATGCATGAAACAGGACATACTATTGAACAGAATGTTTCCTTATACATGACCGATTATTATTCTCTGAAGGGTATTCCCAGCAGTCCTTTTACAGAGTGTATGGCTGATTTGATTGCTTACCGTGATGTTCTTGGCCTTGGCGTCAGCACTGAATATAGTCGGGAAGAAAGGGAATTAAACGCTCTTGCCTCCTTTATGTATGTGTGGGAAATGGGAGCCGAAGGTATACATGAAATTAAGGTTTGGCATTGGTTCTATGATCATCCTGATGCAACTGTTGAAGAGCTTAAGCAGGCAACCATAGATTTGGCAAATGAGATATGGAATAAATATTTTGCTGATGTATACGGAGTTAAGGATAATCCTATTCTCTCAATCTACAATCACTTCATTAACGGCAGTCTTTACCTGCATAGCTATCCACTGGGGAATATTATTTTGATGCAGGTTGAGGAGTATTTCCAGGGACGTGATTTTGCTAAAGAAATGGTGCGGATGTGTACAATCGGTCGATTAACACCAGATTTATGGATGCAGGAAGCAACAGGTGAAGCAGTCAGTTCAGAACCAATGCTGAGGGCGGTTAGGAGAGCATTGGAAAATTACAATTAATAATAAAGATGAAATATATTAAGATCATTGCTCCTGCAATCTGTTTACTGGTTTTTTCATGCTCAGGCCCGGTGCAAAAAAGCCCGTTGAGTCCTAAGCAGGAACAAAACATACCTGAATGGTTTACAGAGGGCAAGTTTGGCATGTTTATCCACTGGGGCCCCTACTCTGTTTTGGGAGGTGAATGGAAAGGGCATCGTATTGAACAGGGGGATATTGCCGAGTGGATCATGCAAAGATTTCAAATCCCGGTTGAGGAATACAGAAAGGTAGCCGCCACTTTCAATCCTACCGGTTTCAATGCCAGAGATTGGGTAGCCCTGGCAAAAAGCACAGGCATGAAGTATATCATCATAACTTCAAAGCACCATGATGGATTTGCCATGTATGACTCTGAGGTAAGTAATTACAATATTGTTGATTATACTCCCTTTAACCGCGACCCCCTGAAAGAACTGTCAGAGGCTTGTGCCGAAGCCGGCATCAAATTATGTGTGTATTATTCCCATCGCGAAGACTGGGAACATCCTTATGCATACGGGAATACATGGGATTTTGATTCCTCCCAAACCAACCTTGATGTCATGGACTATCCGGAACTTTTTCGGAAATACCTTGATGAAAAGGCTATTCCCCAGTTAAAAGAATTATTAACCAATTATGGCCCTCTTGGTATTGTTTGGTTTGACAGGGGTATGTATACACAGGAACAGGGAAAAGAATTTGCCGACCTGGTCCATACTTTGCAGCCCGGCTGCCTGGTAAATGGCCGTGTAGGGCATTACGACAAGGAGCTCCTGGGAGATTACCAGAGCATGACCGATAATGGCATGCCAATCGGAGGCATCGAAGAATATTGGGAAACCCCGCAGACCCTGAACGATACCTGGGGGTACAGCAAGCAAGATCAAAACTGGAAATCACCTGAAGAAATCATCAGGAGGATGGTTACCATTGTAAGCAATGGGGGAAATTATTTATTAAATGTCGGTCCAACCGGGGAAGGAATTATCCCGGCTCCTTCTGTAGGGATCTTAACAGAAGTTGGAAAATGGATGGAAATCAACAGTGAGAGTATATATGGAACTTCTCCCTCTCCATTTTCTTATCAGCTTCCCTGGGGATACTGTACCCGCAAGGATGGCAAATTGTTTTTCCACGTTTTTGACTGGCCGGATAATAATAGACTTGTAATCAAAGGCCTTAATAATAAGATCATTAAATCCTATCCCCTTGCCAATCCCGAGGAATCGCTTTCTCTGGAAGGGGATAAGGATAATTTTACAATCACTTTGCCCGAAAACCCATACGACAAAATCAATTCTGTTATTGTTCTCGAAATATCAGGAGATCCGGATGTAGACCCATTTATTGTTGTACAGGAAAACGGGGCCCCTATCCTTCTTGACTATCTGTCCGCTAATACATATGGCAGGGCCGTTAAACGTTTCAACAGGAAAGGAGAATCCGGCCATTTTCATATATCCAAAATGCAAAGCCCTGAGGATTATATAGAATGGCATGTTCAGGTTGCCACACCTGGAATTTATGATGTAGACCTCACCTACGCCGCGATTCCGGGCTGGGAAGATGCTGAATTTATCGTTGAATCAGGTAGGGAAAAACTCATTGGAACCGTGAAATCAACAGATTGCTGGTATGAATACAAAACTGAAAGAGTAGGTACTTTCAATATAAAAAAGAGGGGTAATATAGTTTTCCGGATCTATCCAAAAAATACACTTGATCATTACCTGATGTATTTCAGGTCGATTGAATTGATGCCTGCGGGTTCAAATTTATAATCTAATATTTATGATTATCAGAATAAAAATGAGGGATTTAAAATTAATGGTTAGTCTGGTTTTACTTTTATTGTTAAACCTGTCCTGCCAAAACAATAAGGGGGGAAAAAACAGGCTTCCTAATATCATGGTCATTTTGGCTGATGATATGGGGTATGGTGACCTGGGATTGTTCAACAAAGAATCAAAGGTACCCACACCAAACCTTGATTCCCTGGCACTGGAAGGTTTGCTTTTCACCGATGCACACAGTCCTTCAACAGTTTGTACTCCGTCAAGGTATAGCCTTTTAACGGGCCGCATGGAATTCCGAACTGGGTTAAGGGGGGTATTTACGGGGACAGGTGGCCCCTGCCTCATTGAAGAAGGGCGATTGACTTTACCAGAAATGTTGAAACAGAAAGGCTATTATAATGCCATGGTTGGTAAATGGCATGTTGGTTTAACTTTCACGGATACCCTTGGGCAGATTATTACAGGTGGTGGTATTTATGAAGTTAAGAGCGTGGATTATTCACAAGTTATTCCGGATGGACCTGTTGACAGGGGGTTCGACGAATTTTTTGGCACGGCCTGCTGTCCCACCACCGATTGGCTATATGCTTTTATTGAGGATAACCGTATACCAATTGCGCCAGAAAAAATTATCGATAAAAGTACCCTGCCAAAACATCCCTATTCCAGGGATTGCAGGTCCGGTATGATCGCGCCTGGTTATGATATGGAAGAAATTGATTTGCTGTTCCTCGAAAAAAGCCTGGATTTTCTGAAAACCCATTCTGAAACTTCACCTGATCAGCCTTTTTTCCTATACCATGCCGCGCAGGCAGTACACCTTCCATCATTTGCAGGCAAAAATTTCCAGGGTAAAACGAATGCCGGGCCACATGGCGATTTTCTTTTTGAGCTTGATTATGTTGTTGGTAAGCTAATGGACGGACTTGAACAGTATGGATTTGCAGATAATACAATGGTAATCTTTTCCTCTGATAATGGACCTGAGGTCACAACCACGATTCATATGAGGCAGGACCAGGGGCACGATCCAGCCAGGCCCTGGAGGGGTATGAAGAGGGATCAATGGGAAGGAGGTCATAGAGTACCCCTGATCATTCGTTGGCCTGGAAATATTAAGGCTGGAAGCCAATCAGACCAAATGATCAGTCTGGCCGACATAATGGCCACCTGTGCATCCATTATAAATTATGAACTGCCTGATAATGCAGCGGAGGATAGTTACAACTTTCTGCCAGTCCTGCTGGGTAATCAGGGAAACGTTCCGGTGAGGGAATACATGTTGCAGCAAACCAACCGGCTTGATCTGGCCATTCGGAATAATAATTGGAAGTACCTGGATCACAAGGGCTCGGGTGGCAATAATTATACCAGGGATGGAGTACTGGCTGCTTATATAATAGAAGACAATGACCCTGATGCACCAGGTCAGCTATATGATTTGAGGGTTGATCCCGGGGAAACAATAAATCTTTACAGCCAAAAACCGGAAATTATAAGGAAAATGAAAACGCAACTGGATAGATGGGTAGAAACAGGGAGAAGTGCTCCAATACGAAAACATGAGTAATTGTGCAGCATTATCAATGGCAGTGATCTCGTTAATCCCAATTCTTGTCTATAATCTCCTGTATATGGGGGTAATTTATGTCAGTTTCGTTCAGCTCTTTGCGTACTGCTTTTAATCTTGTTTTCAGTTCAGAGATAATTTCAGAATACTCAGGATTGTTATATTGGTTATCCATCTCATGGGGATCTTTTTCCAGATCATAAAACTCCCATCCGGGAGGAGTAACAATATCAGCCTGGGAACCCCAATAATCAGTACGGGGAGGATCCTCATAATCTACACCATAAAAGAATATCAGTTTATATTTTTTTGTTCTTATCCCAAAATGAGCCGGTGTTCCCAAATTGTGTGCCATATGCATCCAATACCTGTAATATGTTTCCTGCCTTTGTAGTTTTTGTTTTTCCCCCAAAAGAGTATTTAAAAAGCTTATACCCTGCATGTAATCAGGTGCTTCCCCTCCGGCAATTTCTATCATAGTTGGAGCAAAATCAGTATTGTTTATCAGGATATCGCTTCTGCTGCCTATGTTCGAATTGGAAGGAAAACGGACAATTAGTGGCATTCTCATACTTTCTTCGTACATCCATCTTTTATCGAAATAATCATGCTCCCCAAGGAAATATCCCTGGTCGCCTGTATATAAAATAACCGTGCTGTCATAAATTCCCTCCTCCTTGAGGTAATCCAATATCCTTTTAACATTATCATCAACACCTTTAACACACCTTAGATATTTTTTAAGGAATTCCTGATATACCTCATGGGTATATTCATTATCAGCTAATTCATCATCAATATTCAAAGCTCTACCAAGGCCCCATGTATTGCATCTTTTTGAAACAGATGCTCCAATGGTATTAACCAGGCTATCATTGATCCCGCGTGTGGATACGGATCCGTGATTACCCCTGTTATACAGGCTTTCAGGTTCTGGAATTTCAACCTCCTCCAAATAGCTGTTATACCTTTGGGCATTGGAAAACAGATCATGAGGAGCCTTGAAGTGGTGCATGAGAAAAAAGGGTCTGCTTTTATCCCTGTTTCTAAGCCAATCGAGGGTAATGTCTGTAATTACATCCGAGGAATGTCCGACATGTTTTGTGATATTTTCCGGCCATTCACCTTTTCCCTTTTCTCGAGTAGGTGGATCGAAGTATTTTCCCTGCCCTGGCAGAACATTGTAATAATCAAATGCAGACGGTTCTTCTACCAGATGCCATTTCCCTATCATAGCAGTCTGATAACCCATTTTTTTTATCTCCATTGGCAGAAATTGCTGATCGGGAGGAATACTTCCCATAAGATCGAGAACCCCGTTGGTTTGGGAATACTGACCGGTAATAATAGATGCTCTGCTTGGAGTGCAAATCGAATTTGTGCAGTACAAATTATCGAAAATCACTCCTTCACTTGCCAGTTGGTCGAGATTTGGTGTGGGATTAAGGCCTGACAACCTTGAGCCATATATACCGAATGCCTGGGTGGTATGGTCATCCGACATAATAAACAGGATATTGGGCTTTGCCCTTTTTCCATTATTGCTGCATGCCGAAAATATCATTAAGCAAAAAACGCTCAAGGAGAATAGTAAAATCCTGAGAATCGTGTTAGGAGTAGTTTTATTCATAGTTTTCAGCTCATTGGACAATAAAGTTAAGAGATATTATTGTATTCATCCATTTAGCCTGGTTATCAGTCATAATAGTATATATTATCGTTAAGATACTTCTTATGATTTATTGGAAATAGATTAATTTTGAGTATGCCGAGATTTATATTCATTTATGCCTGCCTTCTAACTGCCGTTTTTTCTTCATGTGTGGATAGTAAAAAAGAAATTAAGGGTGAAAGGCAACCCAACATTATTTTTATTTTATCAGATGACCTCTCTTTTAGGGACCTCAGCTGCTATGGCCAGGAGAATTTTTCAACCCCAAACCTTGACAAACTTGCATTGAACGGGATAAGGTTTAATCAGGCTTATGCAGGGGCATCGGAATGCGCCCCCTCCCGGGGAAGCTTTATGACCGGGATGCACATGGGACATTGCCGTATCAGGGCCAACAGCTCGGCCCGGGGCCAGGACCATCTTTTAGAAGAGGACATAACAGTTGCTGAAGTACTCAAAGGGGCAGGATATACAACCGGTTTTATTGGGAAATGGGGTATCGGCCTGCCGGGAACTGCGGGAACTCCTGACCGCCAGGGATTTGATTATGCATTTGGTTATTACGATCAAATGAGAGCCCATGGATACTTTCCAGATTTCCTCATTGAGAACGGAGATACCGTAATCCTGTACCAGAACCATGGCTTCAATATGGACAGGTTATATAAGTACAACAGCAGGACAGTGGATAAGCTTGATGACGTTAAAAACACCTATAATAAAAACGGAAAATTGGTGCCGGATGGAGTGGCCGACCCTGAGAAAGCTTCATACTCAGAAGACCTCTTCCAGGAGGCGGCCCTGAAATTCATCAATAGCAACAAAAGTAAGCCATTCTTTCTCTATTACGCCACCCAATTGCCTCATGGTCCGTGTATTACCCCCGATCTAGGAGATTACAAAGACAAAGATTGGCCTTTAAAGAATAAGGAATGGGCTGCAATGGTAACTCATCTCGACCGCGGTGTAGGTAAAATGGTCAGCCTCCTTGAAGAACTGGAAATACTGGAAAATACTATCATCTTCTTTGCAGGTGATAATGGTTACAGCCAGTGGGGCTATTTTGGCCGGCCGGCCTATCAGGATGATCCCCTTTTTAATAACAGGGGCCCCTGGCCGGAAGGGAAGTTCAGCTCAACACACGAAGGAGGTATGCGCGTTCCCTTTTTCGTTTATTGGAAAGGTGTTATAACCCCGGGCGAAAGTGACCATATTACTGCCTTGTATGATTTCTTTCCAACAGCAGCAGTGTTTGCTGGTGTTGAATCTCCCGGAACAGATGAATTAAGCCTTGTACCAATCCTGACGGGAAAATCCAAAAAACAGAAAAACCATGAATACCTTTATTGGGAGAATGGGACCAGAACACCACACGCCCAGAGCACAAGAGTGGGGAATTTCTGGGCTTTCAGGGCAAATCCATCTGAGCCTATCGAATTATTTGATCTCAAAACAGACATTATGTGTAAAAACAATATCAACGATCAACATCCTGATATAATAAACAGAGTCGAAAAAATATTTGCAGAAGCGCATACCGACAATGAATGGTATAGAAATCCGGGTGAAAGCGATGAAGATTGGAAGGCTAAATCAGCAAAGGCTGAAAAAGAAGGCTCACTGCAAACTCCGACCCGTGCTAATACCACATTTAAATTGAATAAATAGTTTAATGGATAATCCATGAAAAAAATTAATACATCCTGATATGAGAACAGCCTGCTATATTTTAGGGACCTTACTTATTATTATAGGGAATTCTTGCGTTCAGCCGACTGATAAAGACCAAAAACCTAACGTGGTCATTATACTAACGGATGATCAGGGAACTCTTGACGTTAACAGTTTTGGGTCAACCGACCTTTACACACCTAACCTGGATCTACTAGCCGCGAGTGGCATCATGTTCACCCAGGCTTATGCCCATACCGTTTGCTGCCCATCAAGAGCCGCCCTTCTGACAGGAAGGGCTCCCCAGAGGTGCAACGTTAATACCTGGGTTCAGGGTAATGCCCATGATGAAAAAGCCGGGTTGAATATGTTCCTTGACGAGATTACAATAGCTGAAATATTAAAAGAGGAAGGATATGTTACCGGATTATTCGGGAAATGGCACGTCGGTGCTGATAAAGGGCATGGCCCCATGGAACAGGGTTTTGATGAATTCTTCGGGATAAGAAATGGTTTTATTGAAAATTATACCCATTTTTTCTTACATGGGAGAGGTTATCATGACCTTTGGGATAATAAAATGGAGGTTTTTGAGGATGGGAATTATTTTCCTGACCTGATAACGAGCAGAGCTGTAAGCTTTATTGAAAATAACCGGGATACTTCATTCTTCCTTTACCTTGGTTTCAATATTCCGCATTATCCCGAGCAAAGTGATCAGAAATATGACCAGTCCTATTCTGATATTGAAGAGCCCAGGAAAAGCTATGCTAAAATGATTTCGACAACTGATGACAGGATCGGCAGAGTTCTGGACAAGATAAACAATTCAGGTCTGAGAGAAACTACTATTATCTTCTTTATTAGTGATAATGGCCATTCAACAGAAGATGCCAGGATATCTGTAGAGAATCATCTAAGCGGCTTTCCAAAGGGTATGAATTATGGAGCCAATGGTGGAGGAGGCAATACAGGTAAATGGAGGGGGGCAAAGGGGAGTTTCCTTGAAGGAGGGATTCGGGTACCGGCTATTATTAGTTTTCTGGGAATAATACCTCGGGGCGAAGTTCGTGACCAGGTAATAACAATAATGGATTTTCTTCCCACTATTTGTGAGATTACCAATAGTCCACTACCTGATAGAAAACTTGATGGATTCAGTGTTTTACCCATAATAAAAAATGAAAAGGCTGAATCTGAGCATAAAATCCTTTATTTTCAATGGGAGAATCAGTGGGCTGTTCGTGAAGGAAAATGGAAACTGATAATGAATGGATTCGATTCTACCGGGAAATACTCAATCCATCCTGAAAAGGAATCTGAGATGGAAAGTCCTTACCTTGCAAATCTGGAGGATGAAAACCCGGAAGAAAAGAACTATGCGAGCGAACACCCTGAAATAGTTGAGCGCCTGAAAAAGCTATACGAAGCCTGGGCAGCAGATGTGTTCCCTACAGACTCAGACTATTAATAATGATCTTAAATATATATTAGGGATCTTAATAAAAAACATGAAAATTTAATCCTTTATGATATGAAACGAATATTCTTTTTGCTGCTGACCATGCTTTCTGCAGGAATAATTTTCCATGCAGAAGCACAGGATATCACTATTGAAGATCTTCAGAAGATTGCAATTATTGATCAAAAAGTTATGATGCCTATGCGCGATGGGATTAGGCTATCCACGGATATCTACAGGCCAAAAACAGATAAGCCGGTCTGTGTAATTTTTGAGCGTACACCCTATAATTTCAATGCATACAGGGACGGGAAGCTGAATACTGGAAAATTCAAAAAGATACATGATATTGTTAGCAGGGGCTATGCTTTTGTTATGCAAAATGAGCGGGGCAGATATTATTCTGAAGGTGAGTGGGATATCCTGGGCGTTCCCCTTACCGACGGATACGATGCCTTCAGCTGGATGACTGACCAGCCCTGGTGTAATGGTAAAATTGGAACACTGGGTTGCTCTTCAACAGCAGAATGGCAGATGGGGGTAGCATCACTTGATCACCCCTCACATGCGGCTGTTGTACCTATGGGTTTTGGAGCTGGTGTTGGCCGGATAGGCGAATACTATGAACAAGGAAACTGGTACAGGGGAGGTGCACTTCAACTGCTGTTTACCAATTGGCTGGCATGGGTACAGCACGATCCATACCGTCCAAGGCCGCCAGCCGGCATGAAACAGGATGACCTGTTGCGTATTCAGCAATTCTATGACCTTGAACCAGATAAATTTGAAATTGACTGGTCCGAGGCATTCTGGCACCTGCCTGTTAGCGATATGCTCCCAGCACTCCATACACCGGAGGGGATATGGAGTGAAATGATGCCCAGAAAACCTAATGACCCAAAATGGTACGAAGGGGGATTATATCATGATGACATGCCTTTTGGAACACCAGGTTTTTGGTTCATCTCCTGGTATGATATTGCCTCCAGTCCAAATATTGCCTTAGTAAATCATTTAAAGAATAACATTAAAGATCCTGAAATTGCAAACAATCAGTATATGGTTATTTCCCCTTCGCGGCACTGCGGATACTGGGGTGATAAAAAAGATATGACTATTGGAGAACGCTACGTGGGTGATCCGTCCCTGGACTATGATAGTCTCATCTATAGCTGGTTTGATCAGTGGCTGAAGGAAGATGGGTCTAATTTCACTGAAAACCTACCATACGTACAATATTATACCATGGGCTTAAATAAATGGCAATCAGCGGACACCTGGCCGCCGGAAAATACAGAGATGGTAACTTATTACCTGAATAGCAATGGAAAGGCCAACACTCTCAACGGAGATGGAACACTATCACTAAAATCACCCGGAAGGAAAAATAATCCTGATACATTTTTATATGATCCCATGAATCCGGTTATGTCGTACGGTGGTAATTTCTGTTGTTATGGGAATGCTATTGACGTTGGCTCGTTCGACCAGCAGGAGAAGGAGTTAAGACAGGATATTTTAATCTATTCCACAGATGTATTGGAAGAAGGGATTGAGGTAAGTGGTTTTATTGAAACAAAATTATATGTGTCATCTGATGCTAAGGACACTGATTTTACTGTGAAACTTCTTGATGTATATCCTGATGGGCGTGCTTATAACCTTGATGAAACAATACAGAGGGTTAGATACAGGGAAGGATACGATAAAGAAGTTTTTATGGAACCCGGAAAGGTTTACGAAGTTGACTTAACTCCTTTGTCAACAAGTAATTATTTCGATAAAGGGCACCGGGTCCGTATTGAGGTATCAAGCAGTAATTTCCCCAGGTTCGACAGGAATCTTAATACCGGTGGAAATAATTATGATGAGTCTGAAGGTGTGAAAGCCAATAATACTATACATCATTCGAAAAATTATCCTTCTGTTATTAGATTACCGATTGCAAGAAAATAATTTCCCCATGAAACAGGCCACTATTATAATTCTGGTTTTCCTGTTGTCCATTTCAGTACTGGCTCAAGAAAATATTAATCCACAGGAGCTGAGCGACTAGCCGACTGGGAGAATCATCAAAAGATGGTGGAGGAATCACTATTCAAAAGCTTTCCATGGATCCAGATCGGTCCTGTGCTGAATAGCGGCAGGATTGCCGGTATAGTTGGTGTCCCTGGTAATAGTGATATTGTTTATGCGAGTGCTACAGTTGGAGGCGTGTGGAAAACTGTGAACGCAGGAACCACCTGGGAACCAATTTTTGATGACCAGATGACCCAAACGATTGGGGATATAGAGGTATGCCCAACCAATCCCGATTTGTTATGGGTTGGAACAGGTTCGTCAAATTTATCTGGATCAGCTTATCCCGGATCAGGTGTATTTAAAACCACAGATGGCGGTGCTTCATGGGAGCACAAAGGACTGGAAGATTGCCAGCATGTTATGAGGATAGCTATTGCAAATGATAATCCAAATCTTGTTTATGTTGCTGCTATGGGAAGTAAATATTACCCTGAGGAAGGCACAATCGGTCTTTTCAAAACAAGTGATGGGGGAGAGACCTGGCAAAAAGTCCTTTCGGATAACAGATATACAGGCTGTGCCGATGTTGTTATTCACCCGGAAAACAGCAATATAGTATTTGCCTCTACATGGAACAGGAAGGAGACCAGAGGATATGTCTATAAGTCGATAGATGGAGGATCAACCTGGGAGCAACTAACAGATGGCCTTCCGGATGGTGAGAAAATTGGACGTATTGGCCTTGATATTTCACTAAGCAACCCTGATGTGGTTTATGCATACCTCAATAACCATAACAGCATAGAAAAAGAAATCCCTCCGGAGGATAATAAGAAAAGAGTAAAAAACCCCAGGGAAGACGGGCTATCACTTAAAGCTATTAGGCGAATGAGTGACAAGAAATTTCTTGAAGTAGATTCGGTGCTTCTTGCCAGATTTTTGAGTAAACAAGGGATAATCAAATCATTTGGTGTGGATGAAGTGAAACAAATGATCAGAAGTGGTGAACAAACCACCGAATCTTTATCAGGATGCATTGAAAAGCACTGGACAGGTAATGATAACCAGGGTGGAGACCGGGAGGCAAGAATTGGGGGTGAGGTTTATAAGTCTGAGGATGGGGGAAAAAGCTGGAGGAAGACTCATGATGAACCCATATATCTGCTAATCCAAAAAGAATACTGTTGGGCAATGATGGTGGTGCATTCATAAGTTACGACAAAGGTGAAAACTGGCTGCATCATAATACCATGCCAATAGGGATGTTTAACAAGATCTCTGTGGATATGGAGGATCCCTACAATATTTACGGGGGTACCCAGGATGATTCCCATGTCTACGGGCCCAGCGATCAGAATCTTGCTTTTAATGCTGGTGATAAGTGGAATTATGTATGGTTAGATCGATGGTCTGGAGGCGATGGATTGCACATAATGCCAGATGTTAAGGATCCAAATATTGTTTATTATGAGAGTCAGAATGGGGCATTGAGAAGGAAAAACCTTGAGGAGAATACAAATGTATTTATCCAGCCTAAAAGAGAATTTTGTGAACCCCCTTTGAGAACCGACTGGTCAACCCCGTTTTATGTGTCGTCCACGGAGGATAACACAGTTTACTATGGAGCTAATCGACTATTCAAGTCTATTGATAAAGGAGATAACTGGATCGGTATTAGTCCTGACCTGACTAAAGAGGCTGAAGAAGGGAAGAAGCAAAACGACAAAATAACATCCTTCTCAGTGGACAATATAGATCCGAATCTGATTTATGTTGGTTCCGGTGCCGGATTAGTAAACCTTACCAGGGATGGTGGGAAAACCTGGAATATGGTAAGTTCAAATCTACCAGAAGGAAGAGCCAATTCTATTAAGATTTCCAAACATACCAAGGGTACAGTTTATGTGGTATTTTCCGGAAATGGGGCTGATCGTAATCCTTATGTTTTCATGAGCGGGGATTATGGTGAAAGCTGGAAATCGATTAATGGAAATCTCCCACTTGAAAAAACCAGATCGATTGCAGAAGATCCGGCTAAGGCAGGTGTTCTTTATCTTGGAACAGAGTTGGGCGTTTATGTAAGTTTAAACAATGGTGCTGAGTGGATTTCATTGTCAAATGGTTTGCCGGCAGTTTCCGTTGAAGATATCCTGGTACATCCAAGAGAAAATGAATTAGTTATTGGAACTTATGGCCGTGGAATCTACAAGATGGATATAAGTCCAATTCAGCAGATTACTGAGGATGTTTTTAGCAAAGAGCTCTATCTGTTTGACATAAAAGAAGCTAAGCTGCCAAAAAGGAGAGACTATGATGGTGATTGGTATTATGAAACAGCTAAATATCCGGAATTTACATTCTTTATGGATTCTCCAGGTAAGGTTAAATTGGAAATTATGGACAAGTCTGGCGAGATTGTGAAAACCATTGATGTTGATGGAATCAAAGGGCTAAACCGGGTTGAGTGGGATCTTGTGGAGGAGCCGGCCAGATATTCAAAATCAGCCTACAAGGGAGGAACGAAATTGTTCCAGGCCGGGACATATACGGTTAAGATTTCAGGGAAAGGGGATGCTTTTTCTAAAGTCCTAATTATCAATAAGTTTCTTGATAAATAGTATGCTGATATGAAAAACAGTCAATTCATCCTGCTATTATTGATCAGTTCGATCAGATCCTTGTCGAATAATTGGGTGTTGAAAGGATGAGCTTCAGTGCTAAATACATGGTGGTCAAACCCGAACAGTTCATCATCGCTAAACAAGAGATAGAAATACTTCATGGTTTCGGCGAAGAAGTAGGTGGCCATATAGTCGCGCTTCTCCATTGTACGGACATCTTCTACGGCTGAAAACGCAATATCGGTTTTGCAGAATTTTACTATATCGCGGAAGAATTTGACCCCCATCTGACGATATTTATTCTCGCCCGTGATCCGATAAAGGTAGTAGGCCGATTCAATGATCTCTGGATTCAGGTCATACACTGGGTAATTAGGAGTATGTTTATCATAATCATATACCATAGGTTCGAGTCCGTATTTATTCCAGAGCCATTCCCAGGTATTCTGTAGTTCCTTTGCCCTTGGAATATCTCCTGAGATGGCTAGGATAGCCGGGAAAAAGGCATCGTAAAGTGTGACTACCGAACTGGTTTTCACACCGGTATCCATGTTGACCCGTCCATACCAAAGCAGGGAATCTTTCACCTCAGGTAAGTATTTGTTTATAGCAGCAATGCTGATATCCCACATTTTTTTCATGTCAGGATCATGGAAGAGTAGCCATGCTTTGAACATGTATTCGTAATAGGAATCTGATCCGGCGCAGATATGACTGCTTGGATTGGTCCATTCGCCAGTCTCGATGTTGATCACCTCACCCACCAGATCGATCTTCGAACGTCGTTCAAAAACTGCCGTGCTGGCTTTTTTTGCCTTTTGGTAGTATACAGGGTTCTCTGTGAAATAACTCAGTACTCCCATTTCAATCAGATAGGTACCCGCTTCTGCGACATTAACTTTTTCACCCTTTACTGCACCGGTTTTCAGATTGACCCAATAATACGGGATCCCGGTGGGGGAGTCAAATGCCGGAAGGATCCTCTTTCCGAAATCTTCCGCTTTCGCCAGGATAACAGGGTTTCCGGTATACTGGTACATGGCAAGCAATCCCCCGAGTACACGAATATTGACCTCAAACACCTTCACGTCAATATCCTTGTTAAAATCCAAACTATCAATCACATACCGCTCAATTTCTTTGGCCTCAGTATCCAGGCCCATCACTTTCAACGTGCTGTAGGCATCAATGGGAGATATGTATAAAGGTTCTTCATACCAGTTCTTCGAGGATCGGGTGATGGGCAGTAGCACATCACTTCCCCAGGCATATTTTTTATAAGCTTCCCAGGAGCGTTTGGTCTCCATCTTTACAAGAGTGGCCATATCCATTCCGGATACCGAAAGGTCAATGGGCCAATCATCGGTACGGAAGGAGGAGGCAGGAAGGCCCTCTTTATTGAAGAGGTTTGGTTCGTCACCGTTATGGAAGGCAAAACGTACCGCCAGGGGTTCTGGTACAAATTCGGAGGAAACAATAACCTTGTCTCCTTTGATCTTTGCCTCTGCCGTCTGGAAGATCTTGTCGGCACCCGCAATTTCGAAATGGGTCAGGGGAGTGCCCCTAGACATGAGTCCGCTTCCCACATGATCAAAGCTCAGTATTGCTTTATTACTTTTGGTTTCAAGCGACTTATACAAAGGTCCGGAATAGACGATCTTGCTTCGTCCATAATCCCTGGCCAATGCCCATAGGGCCAATCGGTGGCCCACCTCGCGTTTATTTGTAGGATGGATATTTGTCGGGTTGCCAATATCCATTGTAACTGCCATGCCGGTATTGGGTACACTCAGGGTTTTTCTCTGCGCATCCCGGGTAAAAGCACCCATATCAGGTTCATTGTAATTGAAAGGGGCGATCTGAACAAAGTAGAAAGGGAATTCACCCTGGCCCCACTCATTTCTCCAGTCACGGATCAGTAAGGACATCAGGTCTGTATAGAGGTCGGGCCTGTCCCTGTTAGCTTCTCCCTGGTACCAGATGGCTCCACGGATACCGAAGGGGATCAAGGGCTTAAGCATACCATTGTACAAACTTGCAGGAGTTTGATGGTTTCTTGGCAGGTTGCCGGGTGCAGAATTCCGGATTCGGCTTTGATAAGTGTCGATATAATATTGTCCGCTTGGAGCTGAAGCCAGCATTTGTTCATTTACCCACGCCTGGGCTGAAGAGCCGCCCCAACTCACATGAATAAGTCCAATTGGAACATCCAAATTCCAGTACAGTTCTTTGCCAAAATAGTAGGCAACGGCACTGAAGGTTTTAGCCGATGTGGAATCGCATAGGACCCACTTTCCGTATATATCTTTTTTTGGTTCATCGGCATTTTCCCGCGCAACATAAAATAGGCGGATATCCGGTTCGTTGGCAAATCGAAGTTCATCCTGCCAGTTATCCGATTGTGTGAGAGCAAATTGCATATTGGACTGCCCGGAGCAGATCCAAACCTCTCCGATCATCACATTTTTCAGGGTATGTTCGTTAATGCTCAGCGTATATGGTCCGCCTGCCGCCGGAGTGGAGATTTTTGTTGTCCATTTTCCTTCACCATCGGTAACCGTAGTCACTTTTTGATCCGACCAACCTGGTTTAATAGTTATCTGAGTCCCGGGTTTTGCCCAACCCCAGATAGGAGCTTCAAACTGCTGCTGGAGTACCATCTGATCGTTGAAGATCGATGGGAGTTGAACCTGGGCATTTACATTAATCAGCGCAAGACAAAAAATAGCCAAAGTGATAATAGGAAAGCGAAGGGTTTTCATAATTTTTTCAGGTTTTTCATCTGAACCAAATATACCGATAATAAACCTATAGAATCGATTGCATGAATTTCAAAGTTTCATTTTTTAGTGAGATTTTCTCATAAATTGAAGTCAATCCTTTATTTTTTTGTAATTCGATTCACCGGTTTTTCAATGCAGATCATAATCGGGTTTTTATTGTAACTTATTCCTGGGTTTTGAGTCTTATCTTTATGCTGCTAATGCTTATACTATTGCTATGTTAAAAAATCTCCTGAAAACCACCCTAAGGAACATAAGTAAAAACTTCTTATACAGCTTCTTAAATATTCTTGGACTGACCCTGGGAATCACCAGTGCACTTTTCCTGATTGTTTATGTGACCGATGAGCTGAGTTACGATAAATACCACGAAAATGCAGACAGGATTTACCGGGTACAATCCCACATCACTGAAACCGACGATGAGTTTACCTGGCTGGTTGCCCAGGTACCTTTTGCCCCTCAAGTTGTCCAGGACTATCCGGATGTTGAAAGTGCATGCAGGTTCATCAATTTCCCCAGATCTTTATTCATCCAGGGGGAAATTGAATTTCTGGAGGAAAATTTCTATTATGCTGATACCACTGTCTTCGATATATTCTCCTATACCTTTATCTCAGGAAATCCAGAAAATGCCCTTGCCCGGCCCAATGATATTGTTCTCACGAAAACGATTGCAACAAAGTATTTTGGGGAAAGTGACCCATTGGGGCAAACTCTTAAGGCGGGCGATACATTCTACGAAGTTACCGGGATAATTGAGGATGTTCCAACAAACAGCCACTTCCGCTTTAATGCGCTGGTTTCCCGGTTGAGCTTGCCTGAGCAATTCGGAAACTGGGGAAACTTTGGAGTATTTACATATCTCCTCTTCCCAGAAAATGTAAATGTTGATGATTTTCAGGTCAAAATGCAGGAGATGTATACGAAATACATGGCCCCCATTTTTGAAGAAATGGGGATCACGATTGAATATGAGCTGGAGCCAATCAAGCGGATTCACTTGTATTCAGATAATGCTCAGGAACCCGAACCTACAGGTAGTATGGTTTATGTGTATATTTTTGGTTTGGTGGCTTTGTTCCTTATCCTTATCGCGGCAATGAATTACATGAACCTGGCAACGGCTCGTTCAGCGAGGAGGGCAAGAGAAGTTGGGCTTAGAAAAGTTGTTGGGTCGAGCCGGGGTGCTTTGATAGCTCAATTCCTTACAGAATCAACAACATTAACTATTATATCTCTGATAATCAGCAGCGTATTAATGATACTTCTTTTGCCCAGCTTTAATCAAATTGCGGGAAAAAGCTTTAATGCATCCATTTTAGTGGCACCCGTCGTTCTGTCGAGTATTATTGGACTGATTATTTTGGTTGGGATATTGGGCGGTAGTTATCCTGCTTTTTACCTTTCCAAGTTTTCACCGGCTCATGTTATGAAATCGGAATCCGGTTCGTCAAAATCGGGCTCATTTATGAGAAAGATCCTGGTGGTTGTCCAGTTCAGCATATCCATTGCCATGATTGTCTGCACCCTGGTTGTTTACTCTCAACTGAAACATTTAAGAAATAAAGACCAGGGCTGGAACATGGATAACGTGATATCACTGAACCTGCCTAACGGGGAAGCACCACCCCAGATGACTCTATTAAAACAAAAACTTTTAAAGGGGACTGATATTTTAAATGTTGGTGCAACCAATACTCCTATTGGGGAAGGATCTGGCAAGGTACTATTCAATATAGAGACTTCTGACGGTATGGCTCAGAGAGGAGTGAATTTTGCCGTAATAGATCATGACTTTATCGAAACACTGGATATCCAGATGGTTGAGGGGAGGGATTTTAGTGAAGATATACCTTCCGATACCCTCATGGGCGTTTTAGTAAATCAGACTCTGGCAGAGCGAATGGGTTGGGAAGAACCAATAGGTAAGAAAGTGGAACTGGGTGACGAAAACACTATACGGGCTGATGTTGTAGGGGTAATGAAAGATTATCATCAAACCGGGATGTACAATGAAGTTGAGTCTCTCCTGATGATTTACCGGGTTGATGTAACTATATTGTATGTGAAATTAGGTAATAATACTAATGCCTCCCTTGAATTTTGCGAGCAGTCATGGAATGAGGTTTTCCCAAACCATCCTTTCAATTATGAGTTTCTGGAGGAGCGTTTCGAGGAACAGTTCACGGCGGATAAAAACAGGGGTACGGTATTTACTTTGTTTACTGCTTTGGCAATTTTTATTGCCTGTTTGGGCTTATTCGGATTGGCTTCTTTTACAGTGGAAAAAAGAACAGGTGAAATTGGAATAAGAAAAGTACTGGGAGCAACAGAAAGAGCTATTGTAAGTTTGATATCAAAGGAATTTCTGGTCCTGATTACAATTTCAATGATCATCGCATTTCCAGTATCATGGTATTTTATGAAAAACTGGTTGGAAAACTATGTTTACAGCATCTCCTTAGGATTTATGCTATTTTTTATACCGGGATTGATTGCAATTGTACTGACAGCTATTACTATCAGCTTTCATGCTTATAAAGCGGCAAGCACAAACCCTGCTGATACTATAAAAAACAAGTAGATAATAGATAATTCTGATTATTGGAAGAAAAAATTCAGCTAAATCTGTCTATTCGTGCCTAATCACAGAAGCAGGATTCATCCTTGCTGATCGATAGGCATGGTAACTTACTGTTAGTGTTACTACTAGCAGAGCCATGATTCCGGAAATAATAAAAGGCCATAATCCTATTAGTGTTTTTTTGATAGGATAATGATAAGGAAATCTATAACTTAGTATAAGTGTTGCCCTTCCCTTTGTCATACTTAACCTTATATCAGGCTCTATGAAAATAGCAATTTCAAACCCGGGTCTTTATTTTGTTATGTTTTATCTCCTTTCTTTTGCTGTCATACTGACCTGGGTTATAGTATTCAGCCTGAGGCGGGGATATCCGTTAAGGTCGGTTTTATTAATGCTGACCACAATTGCCCTTTTTACGATAATTGGATCGAGGTTATTTACTATTCCAATTAACGAATGGGGCCGTTTGATAGGCTCCGGTTCAACTCCTGAATTCAATAACAGGTCAGCTGTCGGGGGGTTATTGTTTGGTATAGCCGGATTGTTATTTGCACAGAAGTTTTTCGGTTTTGGCCGTCCCATCCTCGACCTGTATGCCTGGATTACGCCAATAGGCCTTGGAATCCAGAAAGCAGGCTGTTTTGTTAACGGCTGCTGCTATGGTAAGCCTACTTCACTGCCATGGGGTGTGCAATACGGTGAAGGGGCCCATGCCCACTTTGATCAATGGTCGGCGGGTATAATTGATCAGAATGCGATCCTGTCCAATGCAGTCCATCCGGTCCAGCTATATGAGATGATATTTCTGTTTGCAATAGCGTTTATCGTATGGAAAACGCACAGGATCTGGAAAAAGGAGGGCAGTGCACTACTGTTTTCCTTTATGCTCTTTTTCTTTTTCAGGTTTGCCCTGGAAATGAGGTTCATCCCGGCCGTATTGCTTACAGGATTTTATCTTTATAAAGCGGTCACTGTGCAAAAATACCGCCTGGCCACCAGCCTGCTTCTTGTTCTTCCATTTTTTCTCATGTCGCAGTCGTTTCCCTCAGATTCAGTAAAAGTGTTAAAATATAACCGTATAGATCTTGGAACATCGATCGGCAGTTTATACAGTGAGCTGGCATATAATCCCCATGAAGGGTACTGTGGCACTGCATATACAAGAGATGATTATAAACAGGTTTACCGGATGGTCGGGGCAGGTTTTTCTCAAATAACCGAAAAGCATAAACAGATCAGTACGTATGGTATTAATGTCTATGCCGGCCCGAACAATGAGAATAATTTATCCTTTAACCGGGAAAATTCTTTTTTCCTTTTTGGGATCAACCCTTATATGAAGTACGACTGGAACTGGGTTGGCATGGATTCAGTTTCCCCTCGCCTTATCCGGGCCTTACCATGGAAACGAGCATAGGTTCGGGTTTCGGCCAGAAAAAAGATTATGGACTCAGGTTCGGAATATCCTTCCCCACCGGAACAAAATTTCTGTTGGCAGAAGGGGTTATAAATAAACAGGTTGGGTTCAATATTATGTATTTATTCGGTTACCAGACGGTTCCATATGATCAAAAATCACCCTTCAGATTGGTTTTTGGAATGAATTACAGGTTCGGATTTAGTGAGGGGAATTAAATATTGATATATCCGGTAATTGAAAACAACCTTAATCACCAGCAAATTGCCGGCTCCCGGATAGTTTTTTAATTCCGCCTGGCACATGGAGGTAACGAACCGGCTTCCACAAATTCGACAATGAGCCAAATATATTGTCTGTTATCCGAAAAATCAATGACTATAAGCATAAATTGAAAGCCTTTGAATAATTACCTTTTGATTTTTGTAATTTGCCAGGGCTTAAAATTTGTATTCAAAATGTATAAATATTTATTTGGTCCTGTACCATCAAGACGTTTAGGGATGTCACTGGGAGTTGACCTCGTGCCTAAAAAGCTGTGTTCGCTCGACTGTGTATATTGTGAAGTTGGGAAAACCACCGGTCTTACTACTGAAAGGAAGGAGTATATACCTTTTGATAAGATTGTCAGCGAATTGGGCCACTATTTTTCCAGTAATCCGGATCCTGATTATATTACCTTCTCAGGATCTGGTGAACCCACCCTTAATTCCCGTCTCGGGGATGTGATAAGCTTTATAAAGAAATCAAAACCTGGTATCCCGGTTGCAGTACTGACAAATGGCACCTTATTGGGGGACAAGGTTCTTCAGCAGGAATTATTGAAGGCTGATCTTGTGATGCCCTCGCTTGATGCAGTGAGCGAGTCAACATTCAATAAAATTAACAGGCCCGCAGAAGATCTGGACCTGGGTAAAATGATTGAAGGCCTGGTTGATTTCAGAAAAATATTCAGGGGAAAGATCTGGCTGGAAATTTTTATATTGCCAGGGTATAACTACGATGATATTGAGTTAATTGCATTCAGGGAGGCGATCATCAGGATAAAGCCCGATTCAGTTCAGTTAAACACACTCGACCGGCCTGGAACAGAACCTGGCCTTGTTTCAGCCAGCCAGGCACAAATGGACAGGATAAAAGATATTTGGGCACTGGATAATGTTGAGATTATTGCCTCAACTTTAAAAAAGCATAAAAAAGATGCCTTCAGAAAGGACATTGAAAATACCATACTCGGAACAATTTCCAGACGGCCCTGTACCGTGGAGGACCTTTCGGAAATACTTAATATCCCTATAGCAGAAATCTCTAAATACTTGCGGGCCCTGGAAACTGAAAGTAAGGTTAAATCAGTACTGCAGGAAAGAGGGGTGTTTTATCAATTGGGAAATAGGGAAATAGGGAAATAGGGAATTGGCATCTCCCAATCCACTAATCCACCAATCCACCAATCTACTAATCCACCAATCCACCAATCCACTAATCCACCAATCCACCAATCCACCAATCCACCAATCTACCAGTCTCCGTTCCCTATTCCCTGTTCCCCAGTCCCTTTATGTAATCCCCTATAGGCTCAATCCTCACCGGTCCGGCCGGGGTGACCTCTATAGGGGCTATTTTGAGCTTAAGGGTTTCACCATTAAACTCGATTTCTTCAAGACGTTCTTTATCCAGGGAGGTGCCAAGTTTCCTCATAAAGGGGAAAAGGTCCTCGCCAACCGCGATACTCATGTCTTCAACCATTTCATCCCATGACAGGCGGTGTTCAGGGTCATTTTTCCAGCGGGTGTGCCGTACATACTTCCATCTGGGCAACCCGGCTGGTCCGTAACGGTCATCCAGCTTCTGCCACAGATACCAGGTTTTAGTCCA
>CAYXJR010000018.1:0-54625 GCA_964465145.1 uncultured Porphyromonadaceae bacterium
TTTTGCGATTGCTCATGTTCTCAAAGATATAAAATCCAATTGATGAAGCTTTAACACACAATAACAATGATTAATACTGATTAAGCTGTTCTAATAGAGGTGTCTGATGGGGAAGGGAAATGAATGTTAAAACAAAAAGTTAAAACTTTATGGACGTTTCTTAAAATATATTGAGCTGATAGGCAATGAAACGGGCCTCAATACCGTTAGAATTGTACAAGGAGAAAAGGAGATTATTGGAGAGTTTGATTTTAAGTAGTTTTCATAGTTTTGGTTTTGGGGGAAGGTCCTGCTGCAGAGTGGGACTTTCTTTTTATTCCACCCAAGGTTCCAAAGGCTCCGGGTCCAATATATATACACCACGTATACCCTGGGTGTCCTGCAATTTTTTAACCAGATTTTTGTGTCCGATCATATCTTCATCATTCATGATTATAAAAAGGTAATCAACATGTTTATATCCCTTGATCCATAAACCTTCGAGTGTTCGGTTTTTTAATAATCGTATGGGTCCGTATTTACTTGCAGGATCTGAGTAAACCGGGAAAGCCAGAGGGTTGGGCAACTCACGGCTTAACCATGCCAGATCTTCATCTCTGGATAGCTTAAGCTGAAGGTTTTGGTTAATCAGCCAGCTCAACTTGAGGTCGGTTTCATCTGTAAGGATTCCAAGCAGCCAAATGTGGCTTGTCCCTTTAATATCCAGCTTGAACTTTTTTTTTCTTTCCACCTTTAGTTAAGCTCTTTTAAGGTTTCGTTAGCTGCCATTTGCTCTGCTTCTTTTTTTGACACGCCCGAACCGGAACCGTAAAGATTGTCGCCAATGCTAACATAGGAAATAAAGCGGGTGGGGTCATAAGGCTCAAGGTCGGTGTAAAAACACACGTCCTTCCTATGCTTTTGCCCCCACTCAATTAGCTGGCTTTTGTAATTATTTTCAATTTTTTCAAGTTCGTCCAGATCTATGTGCCTGACAAGAATATTTTTCAGTATGAAACGACGAGTCCGGGAATAACCTTTATCAAGATACACCGCTCCAATAAGTGCTTCAAATGCATCTCCGGATATATGTTTGAGTGTATGCTCTCCAACTGCTTGAGTTTGGATTAGAGATACCAGCCCCATTTTTTCAGCAAGAGCACCCAGGTTTTCTCCATTAACGATCTTGGATCGCATTTTGGTGAGAAACCCTTCATTCTGGTCGGGGTATTCTTTAAATAAATGTTCGGCAATCACAGCACCAAGGATTGCATCGCCCAAATATTCCAAACGTTCATTATTAAAGCACCGTCCTTTATCATCGGTTTGGGTGATTGATTTGTGAATGAAGGCCTGTTGGTAAAGTCCTATGTGGCCAGGAAGAAAACGTAACACATCCAAGAGCTTCCAGAGGAAGCCCCTATCATTGAATTTAATTAAATAAAACAGGAACTGGAAGAATCCGGTCACCTATCAGATGTCAAGTTTTTTAAAAATTATTGTCCCGTTATGCCCGCCAAACCCAAATGTATTGCTAAGCGCAACATTAACCTGACGATCCTTGGCCTTGTTAAAGACTATATCCAATTTGGGATCAATTCTGGGATCATCGGTAAAATGATTGATAGTGGGAGGAATACGATTTTCAAGCATAGCATAGATAGAGGCGATGGCCTCGACCGCTCCTGCTGCTCCCAATAAATGTCCGTGCATGGATTTTGTTCCACTGATACTAAGCTTGTATGCATGGTCTCCAAACACACTTAAAATAGCCAGTGATTCAGAGATATCCCCGAGTGGAGTAGATGTTCCATGAACATTAATATAATCAACATCTTCGGGTTTTAATCCAGCATCAAGAAGGGCGAATTTCATCACGTTGGCTGCACCTAGCCCTTCTGGGTGAGGTGCGGTCAGATGATGTGCATCAGCAGTTAACCCAGCACCCGCCACCTCACAATAAATGCGGGCTCCTCGGGCAATTGCATGGTCGTATTCTTCCAAAATGAGTGCGCCAGAACCATCGCCTATAACAAATCCATCCCGATCCAGATCAAAGGGCCTGGAGGCAGTTTTTGGATCATCATTTCTGGTGGAAATAGCATGCATGGCGTTAAATCCTCCTACGCCAGAAGGCGAAATGGAGGCTTCGGAACCTCCAGCGACCATTACAGTAGCTCTTCCCAGGCGGATGTGATCAAACGCATTAACAAGGGCCACTGTACCGGTTGCACAGGCAGCAACGGTACCATAATTAGGGCCACGAAACCCATATTTTATAGAGATGTGGCCACTCGCAATATCGGAGATCATTTTCGGAATGAAGAAAGGATTAAAACGTGGTGTTCCATCTCCTTTGCTGAAATTGATCATTTCTTCTTCAAAAGTCTGAAGCCCTCCGATTCCGGACGACATTATTACGCCAATCCGGTCAGTGTCAATTTCTTCCCGATTGAGCTGAGCATCTTTAATTGCTTCATCAGCCGTAATCAGGGCAAACTGGGAGTACATGTCCAATTTACGAGCTTCCTTTCGATCAAAATAATCTAAAGGATCATAATTCTTAACCTCACACGCAAATTGAGTTTTAAACTTGGAGGCATCAAAACGGGTAATTGTATCAGCTCCGCTGACACCTTCAAATAAGGCTTTACGAAAATCATTTATATTATTGCCTATCGGAGTTAGTGCTCCAAAGCCCGTTACGACTACCCGTTTTAATACCATTTTTCAACCCAAATTTATCGGTTAATTACTCGTTGTTTTCCTCAACGTACTTGATAGCATCACCAACCGTACCAATTGTTTCAGCCTGATCATCTGGAATAGCCAGATTGAATTCTTTTTCGAATTCCATGATCAACTCAACAGTGTCCAGGGAGTCAGCTCCCAAATCGTTAGTAAAACTTGATTCACGAGTAACTTCGGACTCATCAACGCCAAGCTTGTCTACGATAATGGCTTTAACTCTGGATTCAATGTCTGACATAGCTTTAATGTTTTAATTAATAAATATTTAAGAAGTAAAAAGTATTATTTTCACCGATGCAAATAAAGCCAATATAAGCCTTATTATCAAAAAAAAGTGTTTTTTTGTTTAAGACAGTTGATAATAGCTTAGGGTAAAGCAGTACCTTTATGCACCTATCTATCTGTTGAATTGGGTTTTATACTTGTTTGTAAATTTTTAAAATGAAGAATATTACCATACTTGCATCCGGCTCAGGAACAAATGCAGAAAATCTAATTATGTTCTTTCGGGGGAGGCAAGAAGGCCAAGTCAAATTACTAATGGCAAATCGCCCAGATGCGTATGCATTAGTCCGTGCCAAAAAGCTGGGAATTCCTACGCGTATCTTCAAGAGGGAGGAACTTTACTCAACGGGCAAAGTCCTGGATGAATTAAGAAAATTCTCCACCGATCTTATTGTTCTGGCTGGTTTTCTCTGGCTTATTCCGAATGATATTTTAAGGGCGTATCCGAACCGCATCATTAATATACATCCAGCCCTTCTTCCAAGGTATGGAGGGAGGGGAATGTATGGCAGCCGGGTGCATGAGGCCGTAATTGCCAATGGGGATCTAAAATCCGGTATTAGTATCCATTTAATTAATGAGGAGTACGACCAGGGTGAGATCCTCTTCCAGGCAGAATGCCCTGTTTTACCTGAAGATAACCTGGAATCACTTGCCGGAAGAATTCATGAATTAGAGTATAAGTATTTCCCAGGGGTAATTTTGGAATACTTAAGTAGAATTTAGGGAGATAAAACCAATACCTCTAGTTGTTTTCTGTAAACAGCGGCAATAGAATTAAATTGGGAGAGTTTCTCTGCCGCAACTGGTTCCACTGGAGGAGATTCAACATTTTCAGGATTAACCAGCTCTCCGTTCTGCCAAATTCGAAAATCAAGGTGAGGCCCCGTTGCATAACCAGTCATACCTACCCTGCCAATCTCCTGATTCTGCTTGACATCATCCCCAACATTAAGGTTGGGCCTGCGCTGAAGGTGCATATAACCGGAGGTATACACCGAATTATGCTTGATTTTTACATAATTCCCAGACGACTTGTCGTAAGATATCTTAACTACACGACCATCTCCAATTGAGACCACCTCTGTGCCCGCATCAGCTGCATAATCAATACCCCTATGAGGGCGATATTTTTTAAGAATGGGATGAAACCGGCTATTGGAGTATTTGCTTGATATCCTTCGATAATCAAGTGGAGCTTTTAAAAAAGCCCTACGCAGGCTTTGCCCATTTTCATCGAAATACTCCTGTCGGCCTTTCTGTTCAAAGGCAAAAGCAAATCGCTCCCTGCCCCGGTGATAAAAAAAGGATGCCAGAACCTGGTGAATCCCAATAGCTTCTCCATCGATCATTTTAACCTCATAAATTACCCGGTAATTGTCGTTCTTCTGAATGCCGGACCAATCAATCGTCCATGCGTATATTGACATTAGATCCAGTGTTAGCCTGGGACTTACATTAAGGTCAGCAAGTGAATTCCAAAGACTTGATTTTATTATTCCGGCCACTTCCCTTTGTTCATAAGTTACTTCCTTTTTGCCCGGGACAACCGTAATGCTGTCAGCAATAGTATAGGTTATATATTCCTCAACATTCTTCTTGTAAACAAGATGTTTAACAACCGGTACTGAATCAAGAGTCCAGAAAAAGGTAAAAGAATTGCCTGCTACTATTTTTCTGACATCGAATATGGGTTTGGATTTTATAGCCAGATCATCTATCTGGGAATAACTAATACCCCTTTCCAGCAGGACATGGGATAAATTTTCGTTTTTTCTAATTTCAATTTCTTCAATATCGAAAGAGTCAACCGGTATACCATACTGGTATACTATTTCATGGACAGGTTCCTTTTTGTCAACTTCAGTGCCTGGAGGACTATGATCCTTGCTTTTAGCCCTTGTAAGACTGATAATTATCCCTGTCAGTATTACCGCCAGCCCTGCAATAAATATTATTTTCCTTCTACTCAATGTATTGAATTTTGCATTTCAAAATAGAACAAAATAACTGAGAAATAACCCATGGTGGTCCCAAGTTTTAAACGAAGAATTGTTAATGCATATTATCCAGGAAATATCCGGATTATATGGTTCTGGCCTCCAAGGGATAAGGAGTGGATACCTGCTTACGTATAATATTCAGCACCATACAAAATCGGGGCTGATCAGTTAGATATCAATTTGAATTTTTTAAGGCGGTTTTCCCCCAGAAGTTGTTGGCGGGTCTTATAATCGAACCGGAGGGAATCTACCATGCTGGAGGAACGACTGGCTAACAACCCAATACCATTGATGATATTGGAAAAGGCTCTGTCATTGAAATCGTTAAACCCGTTTAGAAACTTGATGTAATTTACCATATTCTTATCCCCTCCGTTGATCTTAATGCTATGATACCCGAAGTATCTTCTTAAAACTTCAGGATCTTCCGGTAATTGAGCAAGAACTTCACGGATGAACTCCTCGTAGGTAATGCTGAGTTCCCTGTACTTGGGTGTTGGGGTCTCAAACCAGTTAGTATTTTGTATGTGGATCATTGCTGAACGGAGGGTGTCGGAAGTTTCCTCTATAAACTCGAAAGCTACATCTATTTCATTCCACTGGTGACCATCCCACTGGATTCGAAGTGGAGAATCTGGAACAAGATAAAGATACTGTTGTCCTTTTTTTGGTGTATTAATACTGGCGGAATCAATAAGTAAAACCGCTCCTGTGGCGTCTGGAAGTCCTGGGATTTTAACTGTTACACCAAGCGTGCCGCTAAAGTCGCGCAATCTTTTCTCAAAGCGGTAAATAAGCTGGCCAGGAGAATGGAATATTCCGTTGTCTTTAGGGATCTCGCTAACTATGAAGGGTTTAAGGCTTGTCTGTGTACCCCTCCAATCAGTGAAAGTTATTGTCACATCAGGCTCTTCAAAATACAGTGAATCGAAGCAGTTCACTACACTCATTGGATCAATGTCGGCCTGGAAAGTTTTACCCACTTTCAGGTAATGAACATAATCGAATTTGTCGAAAACACCGAAAATTACGGGTAGTGGATCCACTGAAACACTTATTTCCGGAGTGTCCTCACAAGATGAAAAAACCGAAGCTAAAAACAGTATAAATACCAGGCGGATTTGTTTAGGACCCATAATTACAATAAGGTCTGATTTATGGGGGACAAGTAAAATTAATACTTTTTGCGAATAATTAGCTCAGGGAATATGTTTTGTCCTAAACTACTACATTGATTATCCGGTTCGGAACAATTATGATTTTCCTTGGCTGATTACCCATCAACCATTTTTCCGCTAATTCATGCTCCAGAACAATTTTCTCAATCTCCTTGCTGGGTAAATCAATAGGAACATGGATTTTAAAACGCATTTTTCCATTAAAAGACACAGGGTACTCAATGGTTTTTTCAGCTAAATATTCCTCGTTTAACGCAGGCCAACTTGCATTAGTAATACTCTCTCCATGGCCCATTTTTTGCCATAATTCTTCACAAATATGTGGGGCGAAAGGAGATAATATGATGGCCAGGGGTTCAAGAATATATTTATTGTTACAATTCACTTCAGTCAGTTCATTAACGCAAATCATAAAGGCGCTCACCGATGTGTTGAGGGAGAAGCGATCTATATCTTCCTGAATTTTTTTTATTGTTTTGTGAAGGATTTTCAATTCAACTCCGGATGGTTGTTTGTCCTTAATAGAAAATCCACCATTATTGGGATGAAAAAGGTGCCACATTTTTTTTAAGAATTTAAAGACACCATCAATTCCATGTGTGTCCCAGGGTTTTGCCTGTTCTATGGGGCCGAGGAACATTTCATACAAGCGAAGTGTATCTGCACCGTATGATTCAATAATGTCATCGGGATTAACAACATTATACATCGATTTTGACATCTTTTCAACAGCCCAGCCGCAAATGTATTTACCATCTTCCAAAGCAAAGCTTGCCTCCTTATATTCGGGATTCCATTTTTTGAAGGCCTCAATCTCAAGCTGGTCATTCCTTACCAGGCTAATATCCACATGGATGGCCGTGGTGTCATACTGATCTTTCAGGTTAAAGGAAACGAAGTTAAGGCTGTCTTTAATGCGGTATACAAAATTCGACCGTCCCTGTATCATCCCCTGGTTAATAAGTTTCCTGAAAGGTTCATCCTTGCATATGTATCCCAGGTCGAATAAAAATTTGTTCCAGAACCTGCTGTATATAAGGTGCCCTGTCGCATGTTCAGTGCCACCTATATAGAGATCCACGTTTTGCCAATATTCATTAGCGGCTTTGGACACCAACTCTTTTTTGTTGTGCGGATCCATATACCTCAGGTAATATGCAGAAGATCCGGCAAATCCGGGCATGGTACTTAATTCAATGGGATATCCCTCTGGTGTTTCCCAATTGTTGGCCCGTCCTAAGGGTGGTTTTCCGTCCTCGGTAGGTAAGAATTTATCCACCTCAGGCAGCTGAAGGGGTAAATCCGACTCATCCATAACATAGGGGATGCCTTCTTTATAGTAAACAGGAAAGGGTTCTCCCCAATATCTCTGTCTGCTGAAAATAGCATCCCGCAAACGATAATTAACCTTAATACTCCCAATTCCCCTGGCTTCCACTTCGGCTTTTGTTTTTTCAATTGCCTCTAAAACGGAAAGTCCATTCAGAATATCAGAATTAATCATGTACCCTTCCTTGGAATCGTATGAATCATCCCATTCCTTTGGGTCAGAAGCCTGGTCGCCAGGTTGTACCACAACCTGGATAATTGGAAGCCCAAAATGCTTAGCGAAGGAGAAGTCGCGGCTATCATGAGCGGGAACAGCCATGATGGCTCCGGTGCCATATCCGGCCAGGACATAATCGCTTATCCAAATTGGCATGTCCTTACCTGTAAATGGGTTTACAGCATAGCTGCCTGTAAAGACTCCTGTAATTCTATTGACTTCGGCCAGTCTTTCTCTTTCTGTTCTTTTTTTTGCGTTTTGAATGTATTCTTCTATGGCTGTTTTTTGAATTTCGTTGGTAAGCAAAGTGACAAGTTCTGATTCAGGTGCAAGGACCATAAAAGTTGCGCCGTATATTGTATCGGCCCTGGTTGTAAATACTTCAATGGTTTGATCAGAATCCTTCACCGGGAATAACATGTTGGCTCCCTCTGAACGGCCGATCCAGTTTCGCTGAATCTCTTTCAGTGAATCGCTCCATTCAAGGTTATCGAGTCCTTCCAGCAAGCGTATTGCATACGCTGATACCCTTAACAACCATTGCTTCATCTTTTTTTGCTCTACCGGATGTCCGCCACGGACCGACAGACCTTCTTTCACCTCATCGTTCGCAAGGACTGTTCCAAGAGCCGGACACCAGTTTACCTGGGTTTCTGCAAGGTAGGCCAAACGGTAATTCAAAAGTATTTCCTGCTTCTTTTTCTCATTAAAGGATTCCCATTCAGATGCAGAAAATATAAGTGGTTCAGTACAAGCTGCCTCAATTCCTCCACTTCCTGATTGTTCGAAAAGTATAATCAATTCGTCAATCGGTTTGGCTTTCTGATCTATCGTGCAATAATAATGATTGAACATTTGGATAAAGGCCCATTGTGTCCAATGATAATAATCTGGATCACATGTTCGAACCTGTCGGGACCAATCATAGGCAAAACCAATCTTATCGAGTTGCTGCCGGTAGCGATCGATATTTTTATCAGTCGTTTCAGCAGGGTGTTGGCCGGTTTGAATCGCATACTGTTCAGCAGGAAGTCCGAAGGCATCATAACCCATGGGATGCAGCACGTTAAACCCATTCAGGTGTTTGAATCGAGTAACAATATCAGAAGCTATATACCCCAGCGGATGACCCACATGAAGTCCTGCCCCGGAAGGATATGGAAACATATCCAAAACGTAAAACTTGGGACGCGAAATGTCCTCGTGTACTTCAAATGTTTTATGGCGATGCCAGTATTCCTGCCATTTCTCTTCGATTTCTCTAAACTGATAGTCCATGTTGCCCTGAATATTACTGGCTCCGCTCTTATTCCCGAAGCCATAAAAGTTCTGGCGAAAGTATAAAAACTGGCATGGAAAAGCAAAGACTCTTTCGATAGTAGCTGCTAAAGAATTTTCTTTTGTAATCCAACGGTTTCATGAATTTATCTTACATTTGCCATGCAAAATTATCGTGAAAAATATATGACCATGGTGTTAGCTTCAATAATTGCCGGATTTTTAGGCGGATATGAATGGATAGTCATTTTGGGTGTGGTTGTTTTATTGTTTGGCGGGAAAAAAATTCCTGAACTCATGCGGGGCCTTGGAAAAGGTATTCGTGAATTCAAAGATGGTTCAAAGGAAATTACCAAAGAATCAAAAGCTCCTGAATCCAAGGATAAAGTCGATCAATGACTTTATCAAGAATACACAAACAATAAGTAACCGGCTTTTTCTGCTGTGGCAAAAAAGAACCTCAAAAGTAAGGATGCAAATGACCTGACCTTTCTGGAGCATCTGGAGGTATTAAGAGGTCATTTGATTAGAGCAGCGATTTCTATTATGGTGTTTACCGTAGCTGCATTCTTAATTAAGGACTTCATCTTCGATGTGGTGCTTTTGGCCCCTAAAAATTCCGATTTTATTACCAACAGGCTTTTCTGTAAACTTGGCACCCTGATCAATTCCCAGAGGTTATGCCTCAATGCTAAAGAGTTGGATATTATAAATATTGATCTGGCGGGTCAATTCAAAATACATCTACGCATTGCCTTTTTTGCCGGTTTGATTTTATCTTCTCCATATATCTTTTTTGAAATTTTCAGATTTGTGTTACCAGCATTGAAAGAGGTGGAGCGTAAATATTCAGCCGGCATGGTATTCTATACTTCTGCACTTTTTATCACTGGGATACTTTTTGGTTTTTTTATCATAATTCCATTGACGATAAATTTTCTTGGTAGTTACTCTGTTAGTGAGCAGGTTGAAAATCAAATCAATCTAAAATCTTATATTGGCTCCGTAACTTCGGTTACTCTCTCTACAGGCCTCGCGTTTGAATTACCTATCATGATTTATTTCCTGTCCAAAGTTGGATTGGTGACCCCGGAATTTATGAAGAAGTACAGGAAGCATGCTGTTGTTGTATTTTTGATTTTGGCAGGTATAATTACCCCTCCCGATGTTATAAGCCAGTTTCTGGTTTCTATTCCCCTGTATGTTCTATTTGAAGTCTCTATTCTGATCTCCAGACGTGTACAACGGCAGCGTGATTTACGGGATGTTGAATAAACTCCAGGCATAATCCCCAAGGGTTAATTCTTGTATCTCGTGTCTTGTATCTCGTGTCTTGTATCTTGTATCTTGAGTCTTGTATCTTGAGTATATCCCTAGTCTAAAAAAAAGGGTCTCTTTCGAAACCCTTTTTATTCATTATTGCTTTGTAGCTTAATTGTACTTACTGTTTGTCAATCTCTTACGCGAGGAGTAGTTAAGTTTCAATGCACTAGCTTTACGTAATTCCAGTTTTATGTCCTGGATGAGACCCATCTTAGTCTTTTCGTCCGCTTTAAGAGAAACTGTCATTTTTGGACGTTCTTTTTCGTCCCTTTTTTCTCTTTCCGCTGCGATATAGTCCCCTATATCACTGACTTCAGAAAACTTATCATCCAGCTGGATTTTTGAAAGCGTTCCAAGCGTAGCCTGATATTGCATTAATGGTGCTCCGACATAGATATAACTAACCAAAGATTTCTTCTCTAGTTTTATTGTTTCAGTTGCTTCAGGCAGCCTGATTTTTACGTTAATACTTGTTTCCTTCATGGTTGTAGAAACCATAAAGAAGAACAGCAGCATGAAAACGATGTCCGGGAGTGAAGCTGTAGAGATCGGTGGAACACCTTTCATTTTTCCTTTTCTTTCAAATTTTGCCATGAGAATTCCTCCTATCTTTAAATTTCTACAGGTTCTGCTTCCGAAATAGATGTGGGAATTGCTTCTCTCACCATCTCCTGTTTTTCTTCGGACAAAGCGTCAAACTTTAATCCAAATTGCCTAAAGGAGAAATCGTTGCGCATTTCATTAAAAGCTGCCACAAGTTCATTTTGGACCATGATATATGCGCCGTAGTCGGTTCCCCGGTCATTTTGCAAAGAAACAACACCTTTTGATCTTTTTACATCACCAATACCCTCCACGAATCTATCCTCTCTCTCTGAGAGATCTTGAGCATCGTTTGGGTTAAGGATAAATTCTTTAACCCTGTTTTTGAGTTCCGAGACCTGGGCAAATTCACCATTAATAGCGAGGTCATTGTTTTTATTGATCAAAACGATGAAAGTGTTCCGCCTTTTGATTTTCGGCGGCTCCTGCTCATCATTAATCCACGCCGGCAATTTTCGGTAAATACCAGAATCCACATCCATTGTAGTGGTTACCAGGAAGAAAATCAGAAGCATAAAGGCAATATCTGCCAATGATGACTGATTTATTTCCGGAAACGCCCTGTTTTTCCGTGCCATAGAATCGTTTTTTTACATGCAATGGGATCTTTGTCTCCCATGCGGATTTTTAACTGAACAATTTGCTAATTGATGAATATAACATTGCAAGCAATGCTCCACCTAACATGATATACATGGAATAAATTCCCATGCCGGTCAGCTTCAGAGTACTAGGAATGTTATCTGGTCCACTGTAACCGGGAATTTGCAGGATAGTATCATCTGCAAGTTGATATCCGACAAATAAAACCAGAGCCAGTACGGCAAGAGACAATAGAGTCTTCAATCCACTTTTGGGATTACTGATAATATGAATAATCGGAAAAATGAGTGTAAAGAATACGGCCACTGCAATCATGAAATAAGTCCAGTATACAAAATTATTAAGTATAGGACCCAGGTCGCTCATCTTTTTGCTGGTGGGATCATCAGAATTTACGTTTCCATATTTTACGTAAAATATGACAACCAGTACCACAGAAACGACCAACAGAATATAAAAGAATATCTGCCCTAAACGTTGTGCTAATGATGTCTTCATAATTAATTTTCCTTCTGCTGATTATTTACTCCGGTTGAACTTAATGAGCATATCCATGAAAGTAATTGAAGAATCTTCCATATCATTAGTTATGCTGTCAATTTTTGAAAGACAGTAGTTATAGAACAATTGCAATATCATGGCTACGACCAAACCGGTAACGGTTGTTATAAGGGCAACTTTGATACCGCCGGCAACCAATGTGGCTGATATTTCACCTGCAGACTGAATTGCATCGAAGGCACCAATCATACCAATTACTGTACCCATGAATCCAAGCATTGGGGCAATGGAAATGAAAAGTGAAATCCATGTAAGACCTTTCTCAAGCAGTCCCATTTGGACACTACCGTATGAGATAATGGATTTTTCAACTGCTTCGAGTCCCTCGTTATGCCTGTCAAGTCCCTGGTAGAAAATACTCGCAACCGGACCACGGGTATTGCGGCAAATCTCTTTTGCTGCATCCAGCCCACCTTCGTCAAGAGCACCTTCAATTTTAGCCAGAAGCTTTTTAGTGTTGGTGGTAGCCAGACTAAGATAAATAATCCTCTCAATTGATACTGCCAAACCCATAACCAGAGCCAGGATCACAATTCCCATAAAACCAGCATTTCCTTCAATGAATTTTTGTTTGAGGATCTGGTGCATTGTTTGATCCTGAGGTTCGTCAGACGTGGCTCCTGCATTCTCTATAAAAACATCTTCAACTACGGTGGTATCAACCGCGGTGGTGTCAGCAGGACTAGAAGGTTCTTCCTGTGCCATAACTCCGTTAAAGGCAGGTCCCAGAGAAAGCATTCCAAGTACAGCTATCAAAGCAAATTTTTTTTTCATGACATTAAATCAATTAGTTAATACTCTTGTCTACGTTTGTTTTTCGATTAAATACTTGTTTATTAGCGAGTCAGCGGAGAGAGAGGGATTCGAACCCTCGATACCGTTTCCGGTACACACGCTTTCCAGGCGTGCGCCTTAAACCACTCGGCCACCTCTCCGAAATCTCGGCGCAAATTACAAAAAAAATTCAAACCTTTTAGTATCTTAAATAGTAATTTCCCCACACAGCGACTTATTTATTTCGATTTTGATTTCGGGTAATCTTAGGCCTTTCCCAAGCAAAAACATCAGTTTAGTTAGAGCAGTTTCAGTAGTCATATCCCTTCCATTTACTACTCCCATTTCATGAAGGAGTCGACTCGTTTCATATTTGCCGGGATTTACACTGCCAGCGGGACATTGGGTTACATTAACCAAAATTTGCCCACGACCAACAGCCTGTTCTAATTCCTTTATAAACCATTTGCTGGTCATAGCATTACCAGAACCAAATGTTTCAATCACAATTGCCAGTATATCAGGGGTATTAAGGCATGATCTGATCCAGGATTCAGGCATCCCCGGAAATATTTTGATAATACCGACCCTGTTGTCCATTTTTTTATGAGCTGAAAGTGGGAGAGCTTTTTTGGGAATATGAATGGCTGGAAAATTATATTTAATGGATATTCCTGTTTCGGCAAGAGCTGGATAATTGTAAGATCTGAATGCATTAAAGAATTCTGCATTATGTTTCGTTGTCCGGTTGCCCCTGAATAAATGGCTTTGAAAGAATATGCAAACCTCAGGTACAATAGCCCGGTTTTCTTTTCGGTCTGCTGCAATTTCAATGGCAGTCAAAAGATTTTCCTTTCCGTCCGTCCGCAAAACACCAATCGGAAGCTGTGATCCGGTAAATATAACCGGCTTATCAAGGTTCTCGAGCATGAAGCTTAAGGCGGAGGCACTATAGGCCATGGTATCTGTTCCATGAAGGATTACAAATCCATCGTATTCCTGGTAATTCGCCTTTATAACATCGGCAAGTTCGGCCCAGAAAATTGGGTTTGCATTAGATGAGTCAATGGTTGGATGAAAAGTATAGCAATCAATAGTGAAACCAAATCGCCGTAATTCAGGCAATTGGTTCTCAATTTCATCAAAATCTACAGGAACCAGAGTTTTTGTCCCAGGCTGGTTCATCATTCCGATGGTACCGCCAGTATAGATCAGCAAAATCGCATTTTGTTGCTGGTTCATTGGTGTAAAAATATGTTTAAAAACCGAAAATCTGCCTGGCATTGTGGCTGGTTTGTTCGGCAATTTGGTGAACGTCAATGTCTTTTGCTTCAGCGAGTTTATTCGCTATGTAAGGGAGGAATGCTGGTTCATTGCGTTTTCCCCGTTTTGGAACAGGTGCCAGATAGGGTGAATCGGTTTCCAGAATAAGATGTTCAAGAGGGATGTTTTTTAGCACTTTATCCAATTCTGCATTCTTAAATGTTAAAATACCTCCAATTCCCAAGGCAAATCCAAGATCAATCGCCTTTTTTGCCTGGTCAGGGGTGCCGGTGAAGCAATGAAAAATTCCAGTCAGATCGCCTTGTCCAACTTCCTTAATGGCATCACACACTTCCTCGAAACTTTCGCGGATATGAATTATTGCAGGGAGTTTCATGCTGTGTGCCCACTGAAGCTGGATTTTAAAGGCTTCTTTTTGTTCGATGGCAAATGTTCGATCCCAATAAAAATCCAGGCCGATCTCACCGATACCGTAAAATTTGCCATTGTCCAGCCGTTCCTGGATTTCTAGCAGTTCTGATTGGTAGTCCTCTGCAACAGAAGAGGGATGAAGACCAGCGAGAGGAAAGCAATGAGCAGGATATGTCTGAGCTAATGAGATAAGGTCTCCAATGGTTGAAGTATCAACATTTGGAAGAACAAATTTTTTAACATTAGAATTTAACCCGCGTTGGATAACCTCATCACGGTCATTATCGAACTCTGGCAAAAATAAATGGCAATGGGAATCAATATATTCCATAATCCAGATTTAACCCGCAAAGGTAAAAAAAAAGCTGCCCGAAGGCAGCCTCCCTTTTATATCTATATGCCTGTCAGACCAATCCCTGTGCAAGCATGGCATCAGCAATTTTAATGAATCCTCCGATGTTTGCGCCCTTAACATAGTTGATGTACCCATCGCTTTCTTTCCCATATTTTTCACAGGTTTGATGAATGCTTTTCATAATGTTGTGAAGACGCTCATCTACTTCTTCTCTTGTCCAGCTGAGCCGTAGAGAGTTTTGTGACATTTCCAGACCTGAAACAGCAACACCTCCCGCGTTTGAAGCTTTACCAGGACAGTAAAGAATTTTAGAAGCCAGGAATACTTCAACGGCTTCTGGTGTTGAAGGCATGTTAGCCCCTTCAGATACAACATAGCATCCATTATTAACTAAGGTTTTGGCTTCTTCCTCATTCACCTCATTCTGAGTTGCGCAGGGAAGGGCAACATCACACTTCACACCCCAGGGGCGCTGTCCTTCATAGTAATCAACGTTGTATTTTTCGGCATATTCAGATATTCGCCCGCGACGCACATCCTTTAGATCCATAATCCATGCGAGTTTCTCGGCAACAATCCCATTCGGGTCGTAAATATATCCACTGGAATCGGACATAGTAACAACTTTTCCACCATATTCTGTGACTTTTTCTGCTGCATACTGAGCAACATTCCCGGATCCGGAAATAGCAACAACCTTTCCTTTTATACTGTCGCCGCGCGTTTTCATCATCTCTTCAGCGAAATAAACGGTACCGTAGCCGGTTGCTTCCGGACGAATCAGACTGCCACCCCATTCCATGCCTTTCCCGGTTAGGACACCTGTAAACTCATTACGTAGACGTTTGTATTGGCCAAATAGGTAGCCGATTTCCCGGCCACCTACTCCGATATCCCCTGCAGGAACATCCGTATCAGGACCAATATGGCGCTGGAGTTCTGTCATTAAACTCTGGCAGAACCGCATTACTTCATTATCAGACTTCCCTTTTGGGTCAAAGTCTGATCCCCCTTTTCCACCACCCATGGGAAGGGTAGTAAGAGAGTTTTTAAACACCTGTTCAAAAGCCAGGAACTTCAGGATTCCCAGATTTACTGTCGGGTGAAACCGAAGACCGCCTTTATAAGGGCCAATCGCACTGTTCATTTCAATTCTGAACCCCCTGTTTACCTGAACTTCTCCTTTATCATCAAACCATGGAATACGGAACATCAGCACCCTTTCAGGTTCAGTTACTCTTTCCATGATCTTCGCATGCTTGTACTTGGGGTTTTCCTCGATAAATGGAATAATCGATTCGGCTACCTCAAGAACTGCCTGGTGAAATTCAACTTCGCTAGGGTTCTTGGCAATGATTTGTGCCATGAATTTTTCTACATGTGGATCCATTGGAGATTTCTATTATAGGTTTAAAATGATGTTACAAGATTAAAAAAACTAATAATATGTTTTTTTCCCAAACAAACAAACGATAATTCTCATGTTTTGCTCCTCAAAAAGAAGCATAAAATATGAGATGTCAAAAATTTGAAATAATCAGATTGAAAGAATATAGGAATTTCCTGGCCTGGCCGCAATAAGTCCTTTAAACTCAAGGGTGAGCAGACAGGCAGAAGCCTCAGGAATTCTTATCCCGGAATGGAAAGATATCTGATCTATCGATCTTGAATTTTGTCCGATTTGTTCGAGTACTTTCTTTTCTGTTTCAGTTAACTGAATATTTTTTATGATCTCGCTGCTTTCCCTTGTTTTCCCTTTTTCGTCCCAGCCTAAAAAGAAAAAAATTTCATCCACATTTTGAACCAGTGCTGCTCTGTTGGATCTGATCAGGTTATTGCAACCTGCGGACATAAGGTCCCCTGGCCTGCCAGGAACAGCAAGCACTTCCCTATTGTACGAATTGGCCATATCTGCAGTTACCATTGCTCCTCCTTTCTCTTTACTTTCCATTATCAGCGTACCATCCGATAAACCTGCAATCAGGCGGTTCCTTCTTATGAAATTCTTTGGTTCAAGTTTACTGTAGCTGAAAAAGTCAGTTATCAATGCCCCCTGTTTTGATATCCTCCTGGCAGTTGACCTATGAATGGCCGGATAAATGGTATGGAATCCATGACCAAGGACAGCATAAGTTTCCAGCCCAAAATCAAGTGAAGCTTCGTGCGACTGTATGTCAATTCCATATGCCAGGCCGCTGATAATTATTATTAAAGAATCCCTGGCGGCAATTTCTTCAATCCAGTCCCTGGTCAATTTGCGTCCCCTGGTAGTCGGATTGCGGGTCCCGATAACGCTCAGGGCTCTTTTAGGATCAAAATCGAGAGTCCCTTTATAGAAAAGGATAATAGGAGCATCCTGGCATTGTTTCAGCCTGGTTGGATATTGCCTGTCAAGAAAAAAACTGTAATTAATTTTATTTTGCTTTATAAATTTTAATTCTTCTTCAGCCCGTTTTAGTATTTCTGGTTGATTTATTTTTTCAGAAATGTTCGGTCCTATGCCCGGGATTTTCTTGAGATTACAAGGCTTTTCCCGGAATACTTCATCAATCGATCCTACATGGGAGATCAGATTCTGAGCCAGTGTTTTTCCAACTCCAGGGATAAGTGCTAAGCCGAGCTTATATAATATGCTTTGTTCATCCATATATGGGTATAGATGACAAAATCGCTCCTGAGTGGAAAATTTTTCTTCAGAATTTTATTCTTTTTTTTCGAAGGTGCTTATTCGTTTTCTCAATCAGATAATTGTGTTGGGCAGGAGATAATTGATCCCCGGGTTCCAGGGAGCATAGACGGTAGTATTCTTTTCTGGCTTCAATAAGACTTCCTGCATCTGCCAACAAAGTGATCCTGTAGGATCTATAATATTTGTTCCCTGGATATTCTTTTAGAAGTTGTTTTGCATAACTATCAGCCATTACTGGATTTTCGCCCAATTGGTTTTGGGCTATCATAAGAAAATACAGGGCTTCAGTGCGTATCATCGGATGATCACTTTCTGAACATTCAAGGAGCAGTTTTAAACCTTTGTCGACATCAGCTTTTGGTGCCAGGATAAATAGTGGATGAAATACCGGGTAGGTATCCAGGAAGGTCCCTGCAACATAGTGGTACAACCCGGCCAACAGCATGAATTTTAAATTTTCTTCCGCCCGGGGGAGAATTAATTCCAGAAATTTGACTGTTAAATTCAGATTGCCGGCCCCTTTGAGGTAATTTCCCTCGTGAATGTGTAGCCTTGTTTTATAAGCATAAGCATGAATCAGCGCAAAAAGAGCATCCTCATTAAGGTCAATATCTTTTGTATCCTTGTAGCGTATTATTATCCTGTCAAGTGAAGATAACATTTCAACTTTGCTGTTTTCATGCTCCTCCTGGGTAGCAATTAGCCACCAATGATAATTAGCAGTGCAAATATCCAGCAGATCTGGACTAATATTAATGGAATTAATTATCGCCAGATTATCTTTAGCTTCCTGGAATTGAAAGGAATACAAGTTATTGAAAAAGGTAAAAATAATCTCCGGTTCTGAATTTTCCTGAGAAAAGGAATTGACTTGGCTGAAGTTTAATAAGGCCAGGACGATATAAATTCTGAATTCTCCTCTCATTACAGGCTTTTGCTATTTGAGGCCATTATGATGTCAAGAATTTCCTGGAATTTGACATTCCTATTCCTTGTGCGTCTTAGCCCGGCAATTTTTTCTGCCTGTCCGAAGCCTCCCTGATAATATCTCTGGAACCAAGGCAAGGCTGTTAACATAGCATCAATGGGATGGTAAAGCCCTGTAAGGTAAAAAGTCAGGCCTACGAGGGATCCGGTTAGCAGAAATGAATTTATCCCAGCAACCCAGTCGCCTGCATAAAACTGACCCACACCAGGTATAAAAACGCTGAGCCACATGGCAAGAGATGGATTTGGACGGGAAAAATTGCTCTTTTTTTGAAATATGCTCTCAACTTTTTTATATGCTTCCGGAGTATTATTAGGCAGGGCTTTTAAAAAGTAGGATTCGGAATTAGAATAATCATCAAGTCCAAAATAACTACTTGCTAAGTAAAGAGATCTCCTCCGATCTGTAAGGGTCCCCTCCTTGGATTCAATCCCGAGCAATTCGATCAAAGCAAAATGGTAATTCCCGGTTTTGATAAAGGAAATAGCCTTCTTAAATAGAATCTCGGTTCTTAGGCTGTCTGAAGATTCAGAAAAAAAGGCATGATCAAAATACTCTATTGATCGATCAAAATCCCCTTCAATTTCAAAGCATTCGGCAATCCTGAGTAAAAGGCCGGCATCTGCACCGGAGGGAGAATAAAAAACGGCACGCTGATAAGTGTACAAAGCTTCGGGGATCTGCCCGGATGAAAAATACCTCTCACCTAGCTCAATTGTAGTTTCTAAGTCCTGAGCCTGGATTGGCGGAGTTAGCAGAAAACTAAAAGCGATCGAAAATAGTATTCTGAATCTCATGGTATAAAGCTTCTTCAGATCTAAAATTGAAGTCTTTGGCTGATTTCCAGGAGCCGTATAAATTCCCAGCGTAAAAACCGAATGACAGAGTTCCGAAAATCCATCCATAAACACTGCTTATCCCGTCCTTGGAAAATCCCCGGTATGCCTGGAAAACATTGGTGGCAACAAAAAGAAAGGAAATCAGCCCGTCTTTCCAATCTTTTGAGTATACTTTCCCCAATCCAGGAATAACCACAGAAAGAGCCAGGGCCTTTCCCGGTTTCCTGAATTTTATTAGTTCATGTTGCTGAACAAGATTACATAGCTCAGTAAATCCGGGCCATGGCAGATCCTGGTAAATGTCAATAAATTTAGTTGCTCCCTGCCAATTTTTTTGAAGCACCATTCCGGATAACTGATAATAATTCTTTTCCCCTGGTGGCAATAATGAATGCTTTTCCAATGAATGGAGAGCATCGGTGAAACCCCCGTTGAGGAGGTTGAGTTTGATGTTTTCCTGAAAAATAGCTTTATCCTGGATTAAGTCGGGATACCATTCTTTGATCCTGTTGAGGCCTTGGGTAAACTGATTTGATTTTCTGTAGGAAAGGATGAGATTTTTGCGGACTTCAATGTTATCCGGTGCCATAAATAGCAATCGTTCGAACTCCATCGCGGCAAGTTTATATTGCTGACTTTGTGTGAGAAATGTCGCATATTGCTCAGAATGAGCCAAATCGTACAAGTTTTGGCTATTACCATAGATCGTTATGCTTAGAAGCAGCAATAAAAGGCTAATGGATTTTTTTAACCGGATCATAGAAGTGTTGGGATTCGTTGTGGATCGGGTACTTTTTAGGAGAGAAGCCATTGCAACGTGTTAAACGGTCAACGGCATCAAAAATCCCGAGCAAACCATTGACCTGAATGGTTTCAAGGGCATATGTGGAGCAGCTTGGATAGAAAGCACAATTGTTGGCATCCTGTGAGGAAATGAATGCCTTATAAAAATGATAGCTTGCAGAAAATATTAAGCTGAATTCATTGCTGAAGTCCAGCGGTTTTCTAACTGCTGGATTTTTTACTTCAGGAGAAAAAACTGCACTTAACTTCTCTATGTCTTCCTCAATTTTGTCCTGGCTAAGTGCCGGAACCGTCAGGCAAAATGAAACGATAATTAGAATTATTTTCCAGCTCATCAACCTTTAGTTTTCTGAAATTTGAAATCTGATAACTTTCTCTCCCAAATTCATACCCGATCTCAACAATTTTCCCGGGAAATGCCAATCCGGATACGTAAATATATTCTTCAAAAAATTGTTTTCGAAGTACTGATCCCGAAGGATCCAAAAAAACTACCCCAAAAAGTTCCTTGTTTCTGGTTGAAACAAGTATCTTACCCATCTTGTCTTTCATATTTTCTTTAGGAGACCATGTGGTTACAACATTACTACTATCTCTTTCCACAGATTCAATATGATAGCTACTGCTTTTTAATCCAAAATTCGGCAAATGACTATTCAATGCCAAGTGAAATACGCTGAATTCTGCCATCCCAATACTGATGTGTTTTGAAACAAGGCTGTCCTTAATGATACGATAAGTTAGAGAATCCGTTGTAACCCAGGTTTCAGGTTCAGGGAAAGAGATATGATAAATTACCTGCCGCACATTCCTGTCGTAATAAACTTTTCCTATTGTTATGGCTTGTTCCCCGTCAACATTTTTCGACTTGATGGTCATTTCCCCGGTAATCCTGAAATATTTCTGAGCATCAAGATTGCTCCCCACTGGAAACAGCAATATAATAAAAAACGAGATATTTATAACGGCTAATTTCATTTCAGAATAAAGCAAAACAACCCGGGTTTCCCCGGGTTGAATGAAAATCTCTTTCCCTTCGGAATGTTAATAATAGGAGGTTAGTCCTCCATAATATGCTCCCCATATTCCACCTTCTAATAGTCCCCAAACAACACAACCAATAATTGCACTTTTGGTTTCAGCCTTATCCTCAGCTACCAGATAAACTACCAGAACACCGGCAGGTCCTAAACAGCAGCCCCACCAGAATCCGCCAATACCAAGGGCTTTTTCATACATAAGGTTCATTGCATTGAAACTGTTGGGCTCGGCAATGGAGCTGGCCATTGGGTTACCTGCAGCGGCCATCTCGGAAAGGGTTGTGCCCGGATGGCTTAGAACGTATAGCTCCAGCTCATTTAATGAAGCCATTTCAATTTCTATAGCAGATTTGTCATAAGTGAATAAACCGGATTCTCCGGCATAAGTTTTACCAGCAAATAGAAATATTAATATGCTGGCGATAAGGATTAATTTCTTCATTGGATATAATTTAATTTGAACCTTGCAATATAAATAAAATTTGCCATTATTATTGATGGCTATCAATTTAGACCGATTTTAAGTTGGGTTTAACATCAGGTTATTTTTCTGTTCAATTTCAATGTATAAAATATTATTTTGTATTTTGCAGACACAAAACGATTAATATTTAAATCTCACTAATATGAAAAAACTATTTACGCTATTACTTCTAAGTTTTTTAATTCTACCCTTTACAGCAATTGCCGGCAATTACAAGATTGATCAAAACAAAATTGATGCCAGTTTTGCAGAGGCAACCGAGATATCTTTAATGTCCGCTTTTGATCTTAACTCATTTAATGGTACAAATCAGGTATTGGACGAAAAAGATCCTGTAATAGCTTTTGTGCTCGCATCAGTTTTAGGATATTTAGGTATCCACCGCTTGTATTTAGGTACTGAGCCTGTGGTTGTTATCCTTTATATTGTCACGGCAGGAGGCTGTGGGATAATTACCCTTATCGACTGGGTTCAGCTGCTTCTGGTATTGCTTGATGAAAAGGATCTGGGGCCGTATATTGATAATCCACATTTTATCATGTGGAAAAATGAGATGTAAATCAGTTATACTCTTCTGAAAGACCGATTAAATAGGTTAATGCCGGTTGAATATAGAGCTCTTTATTCAACCGGTCTTTTTGTTCAGCTAATTCTTCGGCTCTCTGGATACCTCCGAAATAAATTTTTTGCAAAAGACCAAATCCCCCAATCCATCCTGAGACGTAAAGACCTTGGGTGAAAGCAAAGCCAGCACCACCAATAGCAAGTAAATGCAAGCTAAAACTGATCAGCCCGTCACCCAAATAGCCAGAATATATTTGTCCGCTTCCTGGGATGATCATTGATAAAATACGGGCAGTTTTAGGATTTTTTAACCGGGGTGGTTGTAGAGTGTCAAAAAGGATATAAAATTGTGCAATTAATGAGTCGGCCTTCTCAGGGGGTGCTGCCGTACGGATAAAGGATTCTGCAGATTTTGGGACCAGGCCCCATTGGCCTGATTTCAGATGACTGAGACAAAGGAGTAGTTTCCCTGTTGGATTAAAGTTTGTGTTTTGAAGAAAGGGTCGGGCCATCAAAAACCGGCTTTGCACTTCCTGGAAATTCCCCGCCAGATAATTGACTAACAAGGATTCGTATAAAATCTTGGCCTTCATTGAATCGGGCATCGCGAAAATATTTACCTGATCGAGGCAGCTTCCGGCCTGGTCAAATAAATTTAGTTTTTTAAACGATTGTATCCGGCCAAGAACAGCGCGGGCTTCAATACCGGGTGAAGGTCCGGAATAGATAATCCATTCATAGGCCAGTCCCGATTTGCTGTATTCCCCTGCCATAAAAAGTGAGTCGGCATTGTGGAATATATCCTGACTTTTACTGGTAGATATTCCGCAAAGGAATATTAATATCAAGCAATATCGCACGATCCAATTCATTAAAAAATCTTTCTCTGTAAACTCTTACGCTAACAATACTTCCATATATATTACCCACATAGAAGATAGTTAAAATACTGGCGGCTGTAAGGGTATTCCATCTTGTCCAGCCGGTTTTATATCCATTTTCAATAGTTATTGCTGCCAGCGTACCAACCATTAAAAAAGAACTGGTTCCGGCACCTTTTTGCCTGGCATATATCTTGCCTGCACCGGGTACTATGCTCGACAAAATACCAGCCATAGCATAAGATTTTGGCTTGAAATCTACCAGCCGCTTGGTATGTTGCTCCATCCGTTCCCATTGAGGAGCGTACATGACATCTGATTTTTTGATGGTACCCAACAAAGAATCAGCTTCATGAATATTGCGCTTCATCAATGCCCCGCTGGTTTTGAACATGTGTAGTAATTCTTGTTCAGCATGGCTTCCTTGCAAAATTTCTTTAAGATAGTCAATCCCTTTATCAGGCTGTCCAAGATAAAATTTACTCCAGCTGGCAAAAAACCGGGAGGCATTAAAAAATCCTGACTCCCTGCTAACCGATAAAAAAGATTCAATTCCACCCTCCAGTAATTGCAAATTATAACCAGCCCATCCTAAATAAAAATTCATGGAATCCACCTGGTAATTATTAAGATACCCCTGGCTCATATTATCCAACTGAAGAAGATCTTGATAGTAACCTTTATCAGATAAGTATTTGGCAAAACCGGGATCTGCAATTTGTCCGGTTAAGGGAGAAAGGTGTATAAGGAAAAAAAATATGAGTGCCCAGCCTCTAATCATTTATTCTATAGTATGTAGTCGATTCCTTGATCTTACCATCCTTTGAGTTTACTTCCCATATTTTATAATCCATCAGGGCAAGTCTGTTGCAACGTGTCAATCGGTCGGCTGTAAGGACCATGCCTTTTAAAATACCATAATCAGATATCAATTTTATACTGTAGCCCGAACAGCTTGGAGAATATAAACAGCTGGAAGCAAATTGAGGCGAAATGATTTTTTGGTAGGTCCACATTATGCTCCCTAGCACAAGGCTGGCCGGGTTATATCTTACAAATACCGAAGGATGGTCAGATAAAAGGAATAATATATGGTGCTTATGGCCTGCATCTTCATGAGATGCAATTGAATAATCTTTGATAAGCTCCAGGTCATCGCATTGCACCTGTCCATTAAGTTGAAAAAAACAACCCGTCAGAAGAAAGAGGAACAGTACTTTATTTTGTAATAATCGCATCTGCAGGAATGGTAAAATTGAACTTTGCCTGGTCACACTGTTCACCAGATCTTATTTTTGTATAATCGGTTCTTTTGATCAGGGAATCACCATCAGGCAGGAAAACAATTTCAGTAATACGATTTGGTATTTGGCTTCCTTCGATAACTGAAAAGTCCTCGAAATAAACCTTGAGGGTAATATCTCCTTTTGTATTCCTGTATGAACTATATATAGGTAACAAATTTTCATGAACCAGTTCAATTTTATCAACCTGATCCAGCATGTGAATAGGTGCTTGCCACCAAGTTATAAGAAACTCACCATCCTCCTCACTATCAAAAACTTTAAGCCCCAGGTTTTTTAACCCTAGGTCGTAAAGCTGGTTGGTTAGGAAGAAGTAAAGGCTATTATTTCGTGTGGTGAATAACTCGTTAGATTGCAGAATAACTTTATTCTGCCCGGGATGATAAATCCTTGCTTCACCGAGTGGGTTACTTATGAAAACATATTCTTCTGGCTGTTGGAAAAAGCTGATTATTTTACCTTCTGGAAAGACGAAATACTGATCGGCTTCTGTGGTGAGGATACGGCCTTTCTGAAGTGTTTGGCTTTTCATGTGAATGCACACCCTTCTGCTATTCTGTGCTTGAACATTGTACCCGTTGAGAATGATCACCATCGAAAAGAAAAACAAGGGCAGTACTTTAATCTTGATCATGATATCTTGAGCTCTTCCAGTAATTGTTGCAATTCTTTTTTAGAAAGAAGGCTTAAAGGGATTGGGGGATACACTGCTTCCCCCTGGCTGGTATGGATTGTAATGGAAAGAAGTGGAATCAAACCGTATAATGAATACTTCACAGCAAATTGCGGATCATCTGATCTCGTTATAAGGATTTCCTGATAATCCGTAATCAAAGGGAATAGATGAAAAAATCGTACAATAATCTCCTCTTTTGAAAATGAAAATTTCACATAGTGGAGCCTGCCAATAAGAACTATCAGAAGGGTTAGGATAAATAAGCCAGCCGAGATTATCAGCCAAATAGCGGAGGGCAAAACTTCCATTAGGGTTAGCACCAAAAGAACCAGAAAAACGAGTAAGGGCATTCTTATAAGCCAAAGCTTTGCAAAACTGGTTGCGTTTTTATTGTCTAATTCATTCATTGTCGTAACTATTTCTTCTCCTGTTTCTTTCTTTAATTACCAATTCAAGTTCCCGGCTCGTTTGGCCTGCCATAGCTGTATTTTCCTCGGCCCTCCGGATCAGGTATGGTAAAACGTGTTTAACAGGGCCATAGGGCAAATATTTTGCCACATTGTATCCCTGGGCAGCAAGATTAAAACTGATGTTGTCACTCATCCCATAAAGTTGTGAAAACCAGATTCTTTGATCATTCTTCATTAAGCCTTTTTCTTCCATCAATTGGGTAAGTAGTATGTTTGAATCTTCGTTATGAGTGCCGCTAAATACTGAAATACGATCAATATGTTGAATGGTGAATCGAAGTCCATCATCATACATCTTGTCGGTTGATGGCTTATCCTTATTTATAGGATCCGGATACGACATTTTTTGCGCTCTTTCCCTTTCTTTTTCCATATATGCACCACGAACAAACTTAATGCCCAGAAAATAGCCAGCTTGCACAGCTTTCCTATATAACTCCTTGAGAAATTCTAGCCGGTCTTTGCGGTACATTTGAAGAGTATTAAAGACAATTGCCTTTTTTTGGTTGTACTTTTCCATCATCTCTTCAACTACCTCATCAATAAACTTTTGATACCATGAGTCTTCTGCATCAATCAAAATAGGTATATCTTTTTCATAAGCCGCATTACATAGGGTATCAATTCGAACACGAAATTCCTGCGCTTCCTTAGTTTCTCCATCACTGAGGGCATCTCCGGTACTGACTTTTTCCAAAATGTGGGAGGTTGTAAAGGCAGTAGGTTTAAACACAGCGAAGGGAATATTTGGGTTGTCCTCTGCATTTGATATGGTTTTTAGGGTCTCTTCCAGAGCTGCCTTAATGTCCTCAGGCCTTTCCTTACCTTCTACCGAATAATCAAGAATTACTTTTACTCCATATTTACTCAGTGATTCTACTACAGGAATAGATTCGGGAATATATTCGCCGCCACAAAAATGTGAATAGATAGTCGGTTTAATAGCCCAGCTGATTGGCAGTCGAAGGCCAAGTAGTATCTGGGTGATAATTTTTCCCATTTTGACCATCCAGGATGACCCTACAATCTTAAAAAGGTAATAAGCTTTGCGAAGTTCTCCGTTTGTCTTGTAAGCAAAGGCAATTTCTGTGTTCTCGAATCCGGTCATTACTCAGTGTTTGGTCACAAATTTAGTTGATTATTTATTTATCTTTGCACTGGTACCAAGCTTTATACCTTTTGAAGCAATTCCACAATAATATTAAGGGAGTCAGACTGTCTTCCAGCATCATTCCAGATCTTATAGAAGCCATCTCTGCAATGCAGGCAGATAAGGTGTTTTTTCTATTTGATGAGAATACCTTCCAATACTGTCAGCCACTGATAAATATTCAATCTGTTTTTTCAGATTCTTTTAGCCTGATATTAAAAGCAGGAGAGGAGAATAAAAATCTTGATCAGCTAAAGAGGACCTGGGATTTCTTCGAGGACAATGGAGCAGGAAGAAAATCTGTATTGGTTACGGTTGGGGGTGGTATGCTCACCGATTTGGGTGGATTTGCTGCCAGTACCTTTAAACGTGGGATGTCATTCATCAATGTTCCAACAACATTACTGGCCATGGTCGATGCCAGTGTGGGAGGGAAAACAGGGATTAACTACCATGGGCTAAAAAATGAAATCGGTATTACCAGGCAACCTAACGATGTTTTGATTCATGCTCCCTTCCTGAAAACCCTTGATCAGGAGAACTTTAAATCAGGTTTTGCGGAAATGCTTAAAGCAGGACTGATCCAGGATGAGGAATTGTGGTCGCAGTTAATACAATACGACCTGGAAATCCGAAACATTCCCATCCTCGTTCCTTTGATTTGGAGATCCGTACAGATAAAACAAGCAATTGTAGATATTGATCCGGAAGAAAAATCCGACAGAAGGGCCCTGAATTTTGGTCATACTTTTGCTCACGCCTTTGAAAGTTATTCTCTCAAAATGGAGAATCATCTTCATCATGGATATGCAGTGGCATACGGAATGATTTTTGAAGCTATGTTTTCCGAAATTTGCTCAGGTCTCCAACCGGATGACTTAGATCAGATTAAGAAGGTAATGCATTCTATCTACGGTCCAATTCCTTTTGCCGAAAAGGATATTGAACAACTGATTCAATTTATGAGGTCTGATAAAAAGAATGATAATAACCGGATAAACATCACCATGTTGGAAGGAATCGGTCGGTACCGGATTAATAATTATGTTGAAGAAAGTTTAATTGAAGAGGTTTTAGTAGAAGTTTTATCAAACTAGTCTGAAGAAAAAAATTCCAATTGCCAATAATTGGCAGAAATTCATCCTGGCCAGCTAAAGATGGATATCTATCTCTTTTCAGAAAAAAAATCACGAATTAGTTCTTTGCTTTCTTCCGCCAATATACCTCCTGTTATAATAGTTTGTGGATGAAGGACTTGTTTTTTCAGCCGGAGAAAACCCCGAAGCGGATCATCTGCCCCATATACAATCCTACCGATCTGAGTCCAAAAAGCTGCACCAGCACACATCACGCAGGGCTCAAGTGTTACATACAAGGTGCAATCGATAAGGTATTTACCCCCAAGAGTATTTGCGGCCGAAGTAAAAGCTTGCATTTCAGCATGTGCCGTTACGTCATTTAGAGTCACGGTCAGATTATGGCCCCGGGCTATTATACGGTTATGCAGAACAATTATCGCCCCTATGGGAACTTCCCCTATTTCGAATGCATGCCTTGCCTCCTTTAAAGCCTGCCCCATGAAATAAGCGTCGTCCATGTCCGAAAGTTAGGGGTTTTTTCTTAGTTTTGCAGCCTATAAATATAGTAGAAACAATGTATAGGACACATACTTGCGGAGAGTTGAGAATGAACCAGATCGATGAAAAAGTAAACCTTTCTGGCTGGATCCAAAAAAACCGGGACCTTGGAGGAATGACCTTTATTGACCTTAGGGATCGATATGGAATAACCCAATTGGTTTTTAATATGGAAACCAATAAATCCCTTTGTTTGGAAGCAAGAAAACTGGGACGCGAATATGTTGTGCAAATATCAGGGGTTGTTTCAGAAAGAAGCAATAAAAATCCCAGGATGCCGACTGGAGATATTGAGATAAATATTGATAATCTTAAGATTCTGAATTCTTCAGAGGTCCCTCCTTTTACAATTGAAGATGATTCTGATGGAGGTGATGAGTTAAGAATGAAATTCAGATACCTTGACTTGCGGAGACAACCCCTTCAGAAGAATTTAATTTTGCGGCACCGGATGGCAAAAGCCGTGCGTGATTACATGGACAAGGAAAACTTTCTTGAAATTGAGACTCCTTGCCTGATAAAATCCACCCCTGAAGGAGCTCGTGATTTTGTCGTCCCAAGTAGGATGAATAAGGGACAGTTTTATGCCCTCCCTCAATCCCCACAGGTATTTAAGCAATTGCTTATGGTTAGCGGGTACGACCGTTATTTTCAAATCGTACGGTGTTTTCGGGACGAAGATTTACGGGCAGACCGCCAGCCTGAATTTACGCAGATCGACTGTGAAATGGCCTTTGTTGAACAAGAGGATATCCTTTCAACTTTTGAAGGCCTGACTTCTCACCTTTTCAGAGAGGTCTTGCAAATGGAGATTCCAGTACCATTTATCAGAATGCCATATGAAGAAGCAATGAGTCAATATGGTAATGACAAACCAGACCTGAGGTTTGGTATGACTATATATGAAATGACTGATATGGTTGGCGGAACTGGCTTCCCGGTGTTTGAAGATGCAGAATACGTTGGAGGTATCTGTGCTTTGGGTGGTTCACAATACACCAGGAAGCAATTGGATATTCTTACTGAATTTGTCAAGAAGCCGCAGATTGGTTCCAAAGGACTTGTATACGCTAAATATAATGAAGACGGGTCTTTCAAGTCTTCTGTAGATAAGTTTTTTGATCAGGATGCCCTAAAGGGCTGGGCTAATCATTTTGGAGCTAATCCTGGGGATCTCATGCTGATTTTAGCCGGTGACAGAAAGCAAACATTGCATGCTTTAAGCGAATTGCGCCTGGAAATGGGAAGGCAGCTCAATCTTATGGATAAGAAAAGTTTTATTCCTCTCTGGGTTGTTGATTTTCCACTGTTAGAATGGAATGAGGAATCACAGCGATATTATGCAATGCACCACCCTTTTACATCACCCAAATTGGAAGACATAGAGCTCATGAAAACTAAGCCCGGAATGGTAAGGGCGAACGCTTATGACCTTGTTATCAATGGAATAGAAATTGGAGGTGGCTCCATAAGGATCCACGGTGAAAAAATGCAGTCACAAATTTTTGATGTATTGGGTTTTACCAGAGAAGAAGCACAATCCCGGTTTGGTTTCCTGATGAATGCCTTCCGGTACGGTGCCCCCCCCCATGGAGGAATAGCCTTTGGATTTGATCGCTGGGTATCCCTATTTGCAGGTGAAAATTCAATAAGGGATGTTATCGCTTTTCCTAAAAATAATGCTGGCCGTGATTTAATGAGTGAAACGCCCTCCAGCATAAGCCAGGAGCAGTTGGATGAACTTAATCTAATCATTAAGAAATCTGAGTAGGGCTTTAATAGGGAATGACAACCTTATTGCCATTCATCTATATACCTTGTGTGAAAAAATCAGCTTATAATACAATTCGGAATGATTATTCGTCTGGCACCCTGAGTTATTTAACAAGCTCCCCTATCAATGTAGCTGAGGTACAGCGAATTATTTTTACTTTAACAAGGTCCCCGGGAGAATAAACCATTTTTGGAAAAACCACAACCTTATTCTGAGAAGTACGCCCAAATAATTTCTTATCTGACTTCTTGGATAACCCTTCAGCCAATACCTCGACAATCTTTCCGATATCAGCATTATTGCTCTCTACCGACAGTATGTTTTGTAATCCAATGATGTCCTGAAGGCGAGTAGCTTTTTTCTCTTCAGGCACATCATCCGGCAGCTTATCCGCAGCGAATGTTCCCGGCCTTTCTGAGTACTTGAACATGAATGCTGAATCAAAGCGAACCCATTTCATCATAGACAGGGTTTCCTGGTGGTCATTTTCCGTTTCTCCCGGGAAACCGCAAAATATGTCGGTTGATATTCCGCAATCTGGCAGTATCAATCGAATTGCACTTACCCTGTCTTTATAATCCTCCACAGTATACTTCCGGTTCATCCTTTTAAGGACATCTAAGCTGCCGGATTGCATCGGAAGATGGATATGTTTGCAGATATTTCCATGTTGGGCCATCGTTTTCAATGTTTCATCCGACATGTCTTTTGGATGAGAGGTTGTAAAACGTATTCGCATGCCGGGAACTTCCCTGGCTACCATACTTAATAGCTGATGAAACCCAATATTTCCAATGTTATGGTCTTGTGATTCGGGAGAGTTGGTTCCAGGTTTCCATAGATAGGAATTTACATTTTGTCCGAGCAGGGTCAATTCCTTGTATCCTCGATGGAAAAGGTCGCGAGCTTCCTGAAGTATATCCTGAGGGTCCCGGCTGCGCTCTCTCCCACGTGTGTACGGAACAATGCAGTAAGTGCAGAAATTATTACATCCCCGGGTTATTGTAACAAATCCGCTTATCCCATTACTCTCCAGTCGTGTTGGACAAATACCTGCGTATGTTTCATCGGTTGAAAGCTCAACATTGATAGCAGTCTCCTGAAGGTAAATTTTTTGCAGGAGTTCAGGGAACTTCCTGTAAGAATCTGGGCCAGCTACAAGATTAACACCGTGATTATCAATTAGATCTTGCTGTACCCGTTCTGCCATGCATCCTATTACACCAATTTTTAAAGAAGGATTGCCACCCCGGTATGACCTAATTGCTTTTAGCCTGCTATAGATTTTATTTTCAGCATTTTCTCTCACTGAGCAGGTGTTTACCAGAACCAGGTCGGCACTTTCAATATCTCCAGCTATTTCAAATCCTTCATTACGTAAAATTGTTGCCACAGTCTCACTGTCGGCCACATTCATCTGGCATCCATATGTTTCTATATATAATTTTGGCATCCTTATCATTCGCTAAAGTGGGCAGCAAAGGTAAGATATAATTTTGTACCTTTAACCGGCTAAAAAATTGATAATATTTTTAATAAACACGTCTATGTCAGGACATAGTAAATGGTCAACCATTAAAAGGAAGAAGGGTGCTATTGACGCCAAACGATCCAAGATTTTCTCCAAAATTGTTAAGGAAATTATGATCGCAGCCCGTGAGGGAGGATCCGATCCTGAGATGAACCCAAAACTACGCATGGCAGTGTCCAATGCCAAAGGGGTAAATATGCCAAAGGATAATATCCAGAGGGCTATTAACAAAGCCTCATCTGATGGAGCAGCTTTGCAGGATGTTACCTTTGAGGGCTATGGCCCGGGAGGGATTGCTATTTTTGTTGAGTGCCTGTCTGATAATAATAAAAGGACTGTTGGCAATGTCCGCGCTATTTTCAACAAAAGAGGGGGTAGTTTGGGAACGAATGGTTCCCTTAGTTTTGTCTTCGACAGAAAGGGAGTATTTGAGGTACTAAGGGGAGATCTTGATCCAGAGGAATTTGAGCTGGAGGTTATTGATGCAGGGGTTGAGGAAATAGAAGTGGAGGATGATCGTTTTATTCTTACTTGCCCGTTGGAGGATTTTGGCAATGTTCAGAAAAAACTTGAGGAAATGGAGATAGAGCCCGAGAACGCCGAATTGCAGAGAATTGCAACCACCACAAAGGTGGTGGATATTAGTACTGCAAAATCATTTCTGACTATGGTGGAAGCATTTGAAGATGATGATGATGTGCAGGCTGTTTTTCACAATCTGGAATTTACCGAAGAATTAGCACAAGCACTGGATGAATAGAATCACCTTTACAAAATATTTATGGCTGATTATAATTTCAGCTTTTTTTATGAATGGATTTGCTTTTGGACAGAAAAGCCTGGTTTCTAGTATCCCTTCTGACAGCACTCACAGGATATTGTTGTATTTAGAGAATGATCTGCCCTTCGGTCGGATTAATATTAATCAGGACGATCGGTTGGATGACCTTCTGCGAAAGCATATCACTTACAATGATAGTGTAGGAGTGCAAGGATGGAAAATAATGATTTACCATGGCAGGGAACTGAAAAAGGCACAGGACACCGGTGCAAGATTTAATTCGGCATTTCCTGATTTAGAGGTTCCCTTTTTGGTGGACTATCAGGCTCCTGACTTCAAAACCCTTGTTGGGGCATTCAGAACCAGAGAGGAAGCATACCGCTTTCATCAACAAATTAAAACAGAATTTGAATTCTCCTACCTGGTTCAGGCAACTATCAAACCAGGTGAATTGAAATGAAGTTAATACAGAATGATTCAAGTATCTTGTTATCCTTTTTCTCCAAAATAATATCTTTCTATGAGTGACCCCATTAAGCATGAATGTGGAATTGCCCTGATCCGGTTGTTAAAACCCCTTGATTATTACCAGGAAAAATATGGCACTTGGAGATATGGGATCAACAAGCTCTATCTTTTAATGGAAAAACAGCACAATAGAGGGCAGGACGGTGCTGGGATCGTAAGTGTGAAATTGAATCTGTCATCAGGAAAGCCGTATATCCACCGTCACAGGAGCAATAATATAGAACCTATCAGGGAGGTATTTGAAAATATTAATATTGATATTGCCCACCTTTTGGAAAAAGGTTACTCAGATGAGAACCTGAATGACCCTCATTTTGCTTATGAACACCTGCCTTTTTCCGGGGAATTATTGCTGGGGCATTTGCGATATGGAACTTTTGGCCGAAATAATCTAAGTACTGTCCACCCCGTCCTGAGGGCTAACAACTGGAAGTCAAGAAGCCTGGTTCTTGCAGGGAATTTTAACCTGACAAATGTTGATGAGTTATACCAGGATTTATTGAACATCGGCCAGCATCCTGTGGATTTTAGCGATACAGTAACTATCCTGGAAAATGTTGGTCATTTCCTGGATGAAGAGGTGGAAAAAAGTTACAGGGACTTTAAGGCCAAAGGTTATGCGAAAGATGAAATTTCTACGCTAATCGCAGAAAAGCTGGATGTTCAACAGATACTCAAGAATTCATCGAAGAAATGGGATGGTGGGTACGTTATCGCCGGTCTGATCGGACATGGAGATGCTTTTGTTCTTAGAGATCCAAATGGGATACGTCCGGCATTTTGGTACCAGGATGAAGAGGTTCTGGTGGTTACCTCTGAACGCCCCGTTATTCAAACCGCTTTTAATGTTCCTATCGACTCAATAAAAGAAATACATCCTGGTAATGCAGTGGTGGTTAAAAATAATGGTAATGTTGAAATGCTGTCTATTAGTGACAGTAGAGAGCGAAAATCATGTTCATTTGAGAGAATCTATTTCTCCAGGGGTTCTGATAAGGATATCTACCAGGAACGAAAAAAGTTGGGGTACTCCCTGGTGCCTGAAATCTTGAAAAGTGTCAATTACGATTTGGTTCATACCGTTTTTTCATATATTCCTAACACTGCTGAAACAGCTTTCTATGGTATGATCCAGGGAATTGAGAATCATATCCAGACCATCCAAAAAGAAAAAATTACCACCTGTAAAGATCCTGCCAATCTGGATGCGATACTTTCAATAAAACCCAGGATAGAAAAAATCGCCATTAAGGATGTTAAGCTTCGTACCTTTATCACCCAGGACCAGGATCGGGACGATCTTGTTGCCCATGTTTATGATATTACTTATGGTACTATAAATCCTGGTGAAGACAGCCTTGTGGTAATCGATGATTCTATTGTTCGCGGAACAACATTAAAAAAGAGTATTATCCGCATTCTCGATCGTCTGAGCCCCAAGAAGATAGTTGTTGTTTCCTCTTCTCCTCAAATTCGATATCCCGACTGTTATGGTATTGATATGGCCAAATTGGGTGATTTTATCGCATTTAAAGCAGCTATATCCCTGTTAAAGAAGAGAGGGATGGAAGGGGTGATAACACAGGTTTACAATAAATGCAAAGCACAGAAATCTTTCCCGAAAGAGGGAATCGATAACTATGTAAAGGACATTTATGCTCCTTTTTCCGACAATGATATATCTGTGGAAATTGCTTTTCTTCTAAGAACTGAAAAGGTTAATGCCGAGGTGGAGGTGATTTATCAAAAGGTTGAAGATCTGCATATTGCCTGTCCCAATGATCTTGGCGACTGGTACTTTACCGGAAATTATCCCACCCCCGGTGGGAATAAGGTAGTAAATAATTCTTTTATCAAATTTATGGAAGGCAGCGACGAAAGAGGATATTAAGGCTTTATGTGGATTTATTATTCCGCCCCCTCATCCTGTTTTTTCTTTCTGGCCTGAATAATTCCCTCCCTGAATAAACTGGGGAAGCGAACGCGAATATGGCGCAGATTAAATGGCCTGATGCGGAGATTGTCCCTAATGTAAGAAACTATATGGCGACTGATTTTTTTCTCGTAAATATCTTTGTTTGTTATAAGAATTCCCGTCTCCTCAACGGCCCCGAATTCGTTGTTTCTGGCGGTGCCAAAAGTTTTCATCGTTGGCGATAAATTCATGTAAGAATTAATCAGCGGTGGAATTTTTAAACCAAGTGCACGTATTTCCCTTGACAGAATCTTATAATCTTCTTCATATTTAGAACCAGTGAAAATTGGAGCCATATATTCTATTTCTTCAGGTATAACCAAGGGGTGTATCGGGGTAACTAGTTTTTCTTTGTCCGGAAAATGTTTATTAAGAAAATAGAGTATCATGTCACGGCCTTTACGGTTATAATCCGTGTACATGGTAACCTTGCCAAAAAAATAATTGGCGTATTCATATTGCAAATACAATGCCCCCAAACCGTCCCAAAGATTGTCGAGGGCGAACATACCCTTTCTCATTAGGCGACTGGACTGGTACATAGGTTGAACAAAAGATCGGCCAAGTTCAATTGTGTAAGGCATGTAATCTTTCAGGAATTTCTCAGAGAAAGTAAATATGCTGAAAGTGGACAAGTGTTTTTTGACCATTTCCTTATCACTATTAAGCTCATTACATAAAAAATAACGATAACCTCCCAGGATTTCTTTCTCCCTAGGGTCCCAAACAATTAATTGGTGATATGGGTGCGAGGAAACGTCATGATCATCCACATCCATTTCCTCACCCGTTCCCCCTCCTGCTTCCCTGAAAGAAATCTCCCGAAGCCTTCCAACTTCTCTCATAAGGTTAGGTGCATCGTTTCCTGTAAAGGTATATATTTGATTACCAACGAAATTAGTTTCACGTAAACATCTCTCTGGTGTGAGTTCAGCTAGAATTTTTTTGCGATCTATTTTGGGAATAATTGGTTTCATCAGCATACGCCTCCCTTGGAAGGATATATCATTAAATAAAATTACGATTTATTATTTAGTCCATAAACAATTTCTTTCACTTTTTGAGCCCACTCCTCGGCCGTCTTATCCGGTGTGAAGGTTTTCCAGGATATGGGTTTTCCAAATGTCATTATTAATTCCTGTTGACGTTGTTTAAACATTTCATTCGGCAGGTATAGCATTTCAATGTTTTGACGGATCCTCAGGAACTTTCTCAAATTAGCAAGTCTGTAGAAGAAACTTGAAACCCTCCCATTTATATGAACCGGGACAATATCTCTCTTGTATTCAATGGATTTCTTAATAAAAGTCCGCTTCCATTCAAGGTCTTCTATTTTGCCTTTAGTGCGCCTGCTGATCAGGCCGGCCGGGAAAAAAATGACAGGATGGTTAGAGACAAAAGATTCGTGCATATCTGAAACATATGACTTTGCGTTTCCACCATGCTTGTTGAGGCCGATAAGGGCTGGCCTCATTGGCACTAAATTCATAAGAAGGTCATTGGCTGTGATTTTTACCCCCATATCAAGATTTTTACCGATGACCTTAGCCAAGCTAACTCCATCGAGGCCTCCAAGGGGGTGATTTGCAACGATAATAGCTCTTGGGTTTTTCGGTAAATTCTCTAACCCAATAGTTTTTATGTTCACTTCAAAAAATTCCAGTGCTCTGTTAATGAATTCAGAAGGCAGGCAATTCTGGTTGCGGATGAGGAATTCATTTATTTCATTCTGGTGAACAATGCGTTTGAGGTAACGAATCAAAAAGCCTGGAATCCGTTTAAGTAATTTTTCATCTTTAGAAGCAAAAACGCTTTCAATATCAATAAGTTGCAAGGCGTCATCTGGGATCTTATCCACCATCATTATCCTCTCGGAGTTCATTATTCGGCTAAAGTACAAAATAAATTATTCCACTATGGCTTTATCCTTTGTGTTTTCACGCATTAGGGAAGGCCGATAATCTTTTTTGAATTTCCTGATCGAAAAGTTATTAACAGATTGGGAAATATTGTGTCAAAAATTGGGAATATATGTCAATAAGTGTTTATTTTTACGACTTAAACCATGCCAATATATGTCCAGATTCAAGGGAGATCATTATTGTAAAGTGGATTCTAAGGGAAGAATCCTGTTTCCTTCAAGGCTTAAAAAACAGATGCCTCAGGAAGCCGGGGATGTCTTTATTGGTAAGATCAACACTTTTGAAAATAGCCTGATTCTCTATCCGGAGAATGTTTGGAATAAGCTAGTCAATAGGACCTTAAAAAAGCTCAATCCATACAAGGCAAAACACAACGAATTTAAAAGGGATTTTTTCAGGGATGTAATTGAAATGGAACTGGATAGCTCAGGAAGAGTTTTATTGTCACGGCGTTTTTTGAATAAGCTTGGGGTGATTCCCGGTGAAGGTGAGGAGGTAGTGCTGGCTGGTCAGGGAGATGTGGTGGAACTGATGTCCAGAGATAAATATGAAGGAACTCAATTGACCGACGAGCAAAGAGTTTCTATTGCAGAGGATGTAATGGGTGATTTTGAATGGGAAGATGAAGAATAATGGAGAAAGACAAATATCACATACCTGTTCTGCTAGAGGAAAGCATTGCAGGACTGTCTCTGCAACCCGGCGGAACCTATGTAGATCTGACATATGGTGGGGGTGGCCATTCACGGAAGATCCTATCCGCTTTGGATCAGGGTCGCCTGATTGCCTTTGATCAGGACCCGGACGTTAGGGATCACCTTATTAAGGATGAGAGATTTCTGTTTATCAACCATAATTTTCGTTACATGGAGAATTTTCTGGACTACCATAGTGTAGGACAGGTGGATGGAGTTCTGGCAGACCTGGGAGTTTCATCCCATCAGTTAGACCAGCCAGACAGAGGGTTCTCATATCGGTTTGACGCCCCGCTGGATATGCGCATGAGTCCGGGGATAAGTGAAAGCGCCAGAGAAATTATTAATGAGGCAGACCAGGAAAGGCTGACCAGGATCTTTCGGGATTATGGGGAGATTGGCCGGGCAGGATACTGGGCAAATCATATCATCAGGGAAAGGGCTTCGTCCCCGATTGAAAGAACCTCTCAGCTGGTTGAATGCATGAAGCCTTTATTGAAAAAAGGCAGGGAAAATAAAGATCTGTCGAGGCTCTTTCAAGCAATTAGAATAGAGGTAAACCGGGAAATGGATGGATTGATACAAATGCTAAAGCAGTGTGTCAGCTGGATAAAACCTGGCGGCAGGCTTGTGGTGCTGAGTTATCATTCAATAGAGGACCGCATAGTTAAAAATTTTATCAATTCAGGTAATGTCGAGGGGATTGTGAGTAAAGATTTTTTTGGAAATAAGCTGGTGCCCTTTCAGGTGGTGAACAGAAAATTGATCATACCCGGAGAAGACGAATTGGAAAGGAATTCAAGAGCGCGAAGTGCTAAACTGAGAATTGCAGAAAGACTATTTGATGAAAAGGAATCGTAAGGATAGAAAAGAGTTCGTCAGCCCTCATCAGGAATTGAAGGAGGCAAAACGACTTACTGCTAAGGATCTTCTCGGTGGAGGGGTTTTGTCGAGGGAAGGAGTTATCCGGCAGGTGCCATTTCTGCTATTCCTCTTTGTAATGCTCATATTCTACATAGGAAATCAATACCAGGGGGCAAAGATCATGAAAAATGTTCTTATGGTTGAAGCCCGGCTGAAGGTGTTGCGCACCGAATCCATTTCCACAACTTTTGAACGAATGGAAATGAGCAAGCAATCAGAAGTAATAAAACTGGTTAAGGACAAAGGCCTGCCTTTGCAAGAGGCTGTTTTACCGCCCTATAACATCGAAATAGAATAAGCAAACTTGGAAATAAAAGGTACCATATTGTCACGCATTGGTTGGATTTATGTCCTCATGTTAATTGGGGCAATAGCGATTATGGGGAAGGTCCTGTATCTGCAATTTGTTGAAGGGGAACAGTGGAGAGCTAAGGCAGAATTGATGAGTGAGCGTTCCAAAGCTATACCCGCTAACAGAGGGAATATTCTGGATGCAGATGAGAATCCTATTGCCAGTACAATCCCTACATATGACCTTGCAATGGATCCTTGCAGTAAGGGAATGTCCCTGGCTGTTTATCAGGCAGAATTACCTGGACTGGCAAAAGGATTAGAAGAACTTTTCGGTGAAAAATCTGCAAAGCAATATGAGCAAATGATCAGCCGGGCCAAACAACAGGGTGAACAGAACCTGGTTCTGAAAAAACACATATCATATCGGCAGGCCCAAAATGCTAAGGAATTGCCCCTATTCAAACACGGTCAGTTCCAGGGCGGAATAAAACTTATTCAGAAAAACACCCGGGCGAGGCCATACAAACTCCTTGCCAGCCGGACAATCGGATATGCTCAGGATGGAGAATCCGGCATAATGATTGGACTCGAGGGTAAATTTGATTCCTTCCTGAGCGGGCAAAACGGGATGAGGTATGAATATCGCCTTGGTGGAGACGATTGGATGCCAACGAGTAGTAAAAACATGGTTGAACCACGTGACGGATATGATATCGTGACGACCATAGACATGAATTATCAAGATGTTGCCGAGAATGCACTTTATAACCTATTGGAGGAGAAAATGGCCGATCATGGCTGTGCAGTTCTTATGGAAGTAGCTACAGGTGAAATTAAGGCTATGGTTAATCTGGCCAGGGGTCAGGATGGGGCATATCATGAAACTTATAACTATGCTGTTGGTGAAAAGCATGAGCCTGGCTCAACGTTTAAGCTTCCTGCACTTATGGCTGCCCTGGAAGCAGGATTAATTGAACTGGATGATACGGTTGATACCTATAATGGAGTTTATAGTTTTTACGGGTCCACTGTTAGAGATTCCCATAGAGGAGGATATGGATTGATAGACGTCCAAACTGTACTGGAGAAGTCATCCAACATTGGAATGGGCAGAATTATTGAAAGATGCTATAAAGACAATCCCAAGCAATTCGTTGACCGTTTATACGCAATGGGCCTCAAAGAGCTTACCGGAATTGAAATTGAAGGAGAGCCCGAACCCAGGATTAAGAATCCGGGAGATTCTGACTGGTATAAAACTACTTTGCCTTTTATGGCTCATGGTTATGAGTTGGAAATGACCCCTCTTCAAATCCTTACTTTTTACAATGCGGTGGCTAATGGAGGAAAGATGGTAGCACCGCGCCTGGTGAAGGGGATAAAATATCATAGTCATCAGGAAAAGACCTTTGGCCCAAGGATAATAAAGAATTCTATCTGCTCGAAAGAAACAATTAGAAAAGCAAAAATTCTCCTGGAAGGGGTAGTGGAAAATGGTACAGCAACAAACCTGAAAACCAAAGCCTATCAAATTGCAGGGAAAACAGGCACTGCGGTTATTTCCCATGGTAAATCCGGCTATCTGAATGCTCAGGGTAAAAAGGACTACCGAGCTTCTTTTGTGGGATATTTCCCAGCTGATAAACCAGCCTATAGCTGTATTGTGGTGGTCACAAAACCGCAGGAACAGTACTATGGCAATGTGGTGGCAGGAGAAGTTTTTCAAGAAATTGCCGATAAAGTATACGCCACAGACATTGATTTGCATCCCAACCTTAACAGTTATTACTGGGAACCGGTCCCTGAAATCCCAACTGTCATGGCTGGTGAATCGGAAGCAAGCAGGATAGTATTGAAAGGCCTAGGAATTACATACAAGGATAATAAAGACATAGATTCATATGCATCGGTAGAAAAAGTGGATGACAATCTATGTCTCAAAAAGCTTGATTTGCAGCCGGGTGTAGTTCCTGATGTTACTGGTATGGGCCTTAGCGATGCGCTTCCTCTTTTGGAAAATGAGGGGCTAAAGGTAATTGTGGTTGGATATGGAAGGATCATTAAGCAATCGAAAAACCCAGGGGAGCAGATTGTTTCCGGGCAAATAATTGAATTGATATTAGAGCTGAGTTAATGAAATTAAGGGAACTTATCAAGGATATAAAAGACATGGCCTTTACCGGAACATCTAATCCGGAGATTATTGGCTTGTCCCTTGATTCCCGCAAAGTAAGTAAAGACTTCCTATTCGCTGCCATTCCAGGTACTTTGATGGATGGTCATAATTATATTTCTGAGGCCATTCGTGAAGGAGCTTCTGCAATCCTTTGCGAAGTTTTCCCTGATCAGTGCTCAGAATCTGTAGCATATATGGTGGTTCCGGATACCGGTGAAGCGCTGGGAAAAATTTGTTCCCGGTTTTATGATCAACCGGATCAGGACCTGCAGATTATTGGAATTACCGGGACAAATGGAAAAACAAGTATAGCCACCTGGCTTTTTGATCTCGGGGGAAAACTGGGATATCCCTGTGGCCTGATTTCTACCATAAGGGTTATGATTAGGGGAAATTCCTACCCGGCAAGTCATACAACCCCAGATGTTATCAGCCTTTACAATTATTTGCATTTAATGGTTAAGGCCGGATGTCAGTATGTATTTATGGAGGTATCCTCACATGCCCTTCATCAGAATAGGGTTGCAGGCCTGAGATTCACTGGAGCAGTATTTACCAATCTTACCCGTGATCATTTGGATTACCATCATGATTTTCCGGCTTATCTCAGCGCTAAAAAGACCTTATTTGACAATTTAGATAGAAATGCTTTCGCACTGGTAAACCATGATGACAAAAATGCAGAAGTAATGCTGCAAAATTCCAGTGCCAGGCCTGTTCGATTTTCAACCTGGTCGATAACGGATTATCATGGCAAACTGATAGAACAGATCAGCCAGGCCATGTTGATTCAGATTAATGGGAAGGAGCTGTGGGTACCTTTTATTGGAAGATTTAATGCTTCCAATCTTACTGCTGTATACGGTGTTTCCAGAGAGCTGGGTTGGAAGGATGAAGAGATTCTAACAGGAATGAGTTCAATGCAACAGGTTGAAGGCCGTTTTGAACGATTTGACCTGGGAGAACAAATAACCGGCATCGTGGATTATGCCCATACACCAGATGCTCTGGAAAATGTCCTCGAAACAATTCGGGACATGTGCTCCACTGGTCAAAGGATCATAACCGTAATAGGCGCTGGCGGAAATAGGGACAAAGGCAAGAGGCCAAAAATGGCCTATGTGGCCTGTCAGAAAAGCGATATCGTCATTCTTACATCGGATAATCCAAGATCCGAAAGTCCTGACAAAATTATTGAGGATATGAAGGACGGCATTCCATCAGAAATGGAATCGCGGGTTTTTTCCATTACTAACAGGAGGGAGGCAATTAAACTTGGCTTTGCAATGTCGAATTCGGGAGATTTTTTATTGGTGGCAGGAAAGGGACACGAGAATTATCAGGAAATCAATGGAGAACGCCATCATTTCGATGACAGGGAGGAACTTTTGAGGATGAAATCGACCAAAAAAATAAAAAGGAGATAACATGTTATATTATTTGTTCAGTTGGTTCAATGATTTAGATCTACCGGGTGCTGGTATGTTTGAATACATCTCCTTTCGCTCAGCTTTATCCATTATCACAGCATTAATAATTTCCACCGTGGCTGGAAGGCGAATGATCAAATACCTGCAACACAAGCAGGTGGGTGAATCAGTCAGGGACCTGGGTTTGAGCGGACAAATGCAAAAAGAAGGTACTCCAACAATGGGGGGTATTATTATTTTGATCTCCATCCTTATCCCGACCCTGCTATTTTCTAAACTAAATAATATTTATGTGATTTTGATGCTCATCACTACTGTCTGGATGGGCATTATTGGATTCATAGATGATTACATCAAAGTATTTAGAAAAAACAAAGCCGGCCTGGCCGGGAAATTTAAAATTTTTGGACAGGTCATCCTGGGATTGATTATTGGACTCGTTATGTTTTTTCACCCAGATATTGTAATCGGGGAAAAACATAATGTATCTGACGGGGTAGCTATTATTATGCCAGCAGATCAGCCTGTTGCTGATAACCCAGAGGTCAAAGAGTACACGGAAATGAAGGCGACCACCTCTACCATACCCTTTGTTAAAAATAATGAATTTGATTATTCCTGGATATTAGGTTGGCTGGGCGGTCGTGTTCAGCTCTGGACATTACTGATTTTCATTGCATTGGTAATTTTCATTATTACCGCGGTGAGTAATGGCGCGAATATATCCGATGGTTTGGATGGCCTGGCTACAGGCAGCTCAGCCATTATGGGCGTAACCTTGGGAATACTCGCTTATGTATCTGGTCACTTCAATATAGCGGATTATCTCAATATAATGTACATACCAAATGCCGGTGAATTAGTGGTGTTCATTGCTGCTTTTATCGGAGCTACGGTAGGTTTCCTATGGTTTAATTCGTTTCCGGCTCAGGTCTTTATGGGTGATACAGGAAGTCTAACAATAGGTGGAATTATAGCCGTTTTTGCAGTGTTAATTCGGAAGGAGATGCTTATTCCTATCCTGTGCGGAATTTTCCTGGTTGAAAATGTTTCGGTAGTACTGCAGGTGATGTGGTTTAAGTATACACGGAAGAGAAGTGGTGTAGGGAAACGAATATTTCTAATGGCCCCCCTGCATCATCATTTTCAGAAACAAGGGTACCCGGAACCCAAAATCGTTACCAGGTTCTGGATTGTTGGGATTATTCTGGCAGTAATAACAATTGTAACGCTGAAGATCAGATAAACATGACCCAAAAGATAGTCATATTAGGAGCGGGTGAAAGTGGAGTAGGGGCAGCTGTGCTTGCCAGGAAAAATGGCTATGAAGTATTCGTATCGGATAGTGGAACAATTAAGCCGGAATACAAAAGAGCTCTTTCAGAATACGGTCTGAAATGGGAGGAAAGCAGTCATTCTGAAAGCTTGATGGTTGGGGCCGATTTGGTGGTAAAAAGTCCTGGAATACCTGATACTGCTCCTATTATTGTAAAGATGAGTGAATCAGGAATACCAATAATTTCTGAAATCGAGTTTGCTGGAAGATATACCAATGCACTTAAAATTTGTGTTACCGGGAGTAATGGAAAAACAACCACTTCCATGCTTATCTGGCACATTCTCAATAATGCTGGTTTAAATGTGGGACTTGCAGGAAATGTAGGACGAAGTTTTGCATGGATGGTGGCGGAGGAAAATTTCGACCATTATGTGATTGAAATCAGTAGTTTCCAGCTTGATGGCATGTTTGACTTCAGGGCTGATATTGCAATACTGATGAATATTACACCAGATCATCTCGACAGGTATCATTATGATTTTAACCAATACAAAAAATCAAAGTTTAGGATTCTTCAAAACATGAGACCAGTCGATCATTTTATCTATTGTGCAGATGACGAGGTGATTAGAACGGAATTAAAAAATTCAAATCCATTAATAAATATGTACCCATTCGGGTATGCCGGGCCTTATCCGCAAGGAGCCTGGGTTGAACAAGAAGAAATCAGAGTATTAATAAATAATAACACAATAAGTATGTCATTATTTGATCTATCCATGCAGGGCAAACACAATGCCTATAACTCCATGGCAGCTGGTATTGCATCCCGGGTTTTAGATATCCGCAAGGAAACTATCAGGGAAAGTCTGGCTGATTTTCAGGGAGTGGAGCATCGTCTCGAACCTGTAATTCAAGTCCATGGCATTGAGTTTCTCAATGATTCCAAGGCCACGAATGTAAATTCAACCTGGTATGCCCTCGAAACCATGAAAGATGAGGTTGTCTGGATAGCGGGGGGGGTTGATAAAGGCAATGATTATTCTATGCTTTTGCCCCTTGTTCGGAAAAAGGTTTCCGCAATAGTTTGTCTTGGCAAGGATAATAGCAAGATCCATGATGCCTTTGATGATATAGTGGATACAATCGTGGATGCTGAAGATATGAGTGAGGCAGTGAGAATGGCCTATTACCTTTCGAAAAAAGGCACCCAGGTGCTGCTATCACCAGCTTGTGCAAGTTTCGACCTGTTTGAAAACTATGAAGACAGGGGGCGTCAGTTCAAGGATTGTGTACGACAATTATAAAAGCCTGAAAAATTAGAAGACAGAGGAAATAGAACTCTTGATGAAAAGCATACTGAAACTATTTGGCGGTGATAAGGTGATATGGATTCTGATCGTGATCCTCACGGTTTATTCTGTGCTGGCTGTTTCCAGTTCAATTGTTTCTTTAGCTGATGCAGGGAACCGTTCGATTGCTATGCACATAATCCGGCATTCTACGTTCCTGCTGGTAGGATGGTGCATTATCTATGTCACTCATCTTATTCCATACAAATATTACAGCATTTTGGCCCAGCTTCTAGTTCTGGTTGCTGTTTTTCTATTGGGATTTACTCTTTTTAAGGGCAAAGTTCTAAATCAAGCTTCAAGGTGGCTGGATATTGGGTATGGATTAACTTTCCAGACCTCAGACTTTGCTAAGATTGCTATCATAATATTTGTTTCCAGGTATCTAAGCCGAAACCAATCAGATATTCACAACTTTAAAAAAGGATTTTTACCAATTCTTTTCTGGATTATTTTGGTGTGTGGACTGATTTTTCCTGCTAACCTGTCCACCGCTGGTATTCTATTTATGGTATGCGTAATTCTTCTTTTTATCGGCAGGGTTCGGGTTTTATATCTGGCAGGCCTTCTAGCAGCTGGCCTCGTTATGGGCCTGATAGTCTTTCAGATTGCAAAAAACTCAGTTGAAAAAGGAAGGGCTCCAACCTGGGCCGATCGAATAGAGAATTACAGAAACCCTGGACAAGGGGATACTTTCCAATCAGACAGGGCAAAGATAGCTATTGCCAATGGTGGACTTCTGGGAAGATTCACCGGACATAGTACTCAGAAACACAGTTTGCCGCAGGCTTATTCGGATTTTATTTTTGCCATTATTATTGAAGAATATGGTTTCCTCTTTGGTGCCTTGCCTCTACTATTTATATATCTGATTCTGCTGTTTAGGGCAGGTGTTATTGTAAAAAAATGCGATCGAACATTTCCTGCATTCCTGGCCATTGGATTGACCATTGGCCTGGTATCGCAGGCATTGGTGAATATGGGTGTGGCCGTTGGCTTATTACCAGTTACAGGCCAACCCCTGCCGTGGATTAGCAGGGGTGGAACATCAATCCTATTTACTTCCCTGGCTTTTGGTATAATTCTCGGCGTTAGTCGTAGTCTTGAAGAGAAAAATGAGGAAACGGTAAATGTATAAGGAACGGATCATATTATCTGGAGGAGGAACGGGGGGACATATCTTTCCTGCAATTTCTATTGCACTAAAACTCCAGAATATGCTGCCAAATGCTGAGTTCCTTTTTGTTGGGGCCAAGGGAAAAATGGAAATGGATAAAGTGCCCCAAGCGGGATTCCCAATCATTGGCTTGCCTGTGAGTGCTTTTCATCGGCGCCTGACTATAAAAAACCTGTCCTTCATTTTTAAATTAGCTGCCAGTCTTATTAAAGCTAGAAAAATACTTAAAGAATTTCAACCCAACCTGGTTATCGGGACAGGTGGATTTGCTTGTGGCCCAATTGTTAAGGCAGCATCCAGAAAAGGGATACCATGCATGCTCCAGGAGCAAAATGCCTTTCCAGGAGTTACTAATCGTATACTTGGGAAAAGAGTGAACACCATATGTGTGGCTCATGAAGGCCTTATGAAATACTTCCCTGAAGAAAAAATTGTCCTGACAGGCAATCCGGTAAGGCAGGATCTTACTGAGAAAAAAAGTACGAGGGAAGAAGCTCTACAGTATTTTGGTTTACAAGGGGATCATACAATTGTATTTGTGTTTGGAGGGAGCCTTGGAGCCAAAACGCTAAATCAAGCGGTGGCTGAACATCTCAGAAAACTGTCTGCTGAGAAAATTAGCCTGATTTGGCAGACCGGCAGTGATTTTTATGCCCGTGCTAATGACATTATTGTTCAGGCAAATGCAGGTGAATGCAGGGCATATGAATTTATTTCCCGTATGGATTTAGCCTACCAATTGGCCGATGTTATCATTTCAAGAGCAGGTGCTATTTCGATATCTGAGTTGTGCCTGGTAGGGAAACCGGTGATACTGGTTCCCTATCCCCATGCAGCCGGAGACCATCAGTTAAAGAATGCTCAAGCCTTGCTCGATCAGGGGGCTGCCCACATGGTAGAAGATAAAAATGCTGATAAGGAGTTGATTCAAAAACTATTAGATCTGCTGAAAAACAAGCAGCAAATGGCAGAAATGGCCAGAAATATATCCAAACTCGGCAAACCTGATGCAACATTAAAAATTGCTGAAGAAGCAATAAAACTATTAAATACAGGACGTGATAGGCCGGTAGATGTAAATGAAATTGAACATTAATAACTTAAATAGTTGAATCTGTCCAACATAAATAGGGTATATTTTATTGGAATCGGCGGCATTGGGATGAGTGCCCTGGCCCGGTATTTTTATATCCTGGGAAAGGAAGTGGGAGGATATGACCGGTGCAGTACCACCCTTACTGAAATTTTGAAGGATCAGGGAATTGAGATTAATTTTTCTGATGACATAACATCTATTCCATTGAGGTTCAGAGATCAGTCTCACAGGGGAGATACAATAATCATATTTACTCCAGCCATACCTGCTGATGCCATTCAGTTAAAGTATTTCCTGGATAATGGATACCAGGTGTATAAGCGATCACAGGTTCTTGGAGAAATATCCAGCCAATATAAAACCATTGCTATTGGGGGTTCTCATGGTAAAACAACCATTTCAGCCATGGTAACTGAAATATTCAGGCGAAGTAGTCTGGGTTGCTCGGCTTTTCTTGGTGGTATAAGCAAAAATTTCGAATCTAATTTGTTTTATACTCCGGATAGCGAGTGGGCGGTGATTGAGGCTGATGAATTCGACCGGTCTTTCTTGTCCCTTCATCCTCATATGGCACTGGTTACCAGCATAGACTCCGACCATCTTGATATTTATGGGGATAGGGATCACCTTAGGCAGAGTTTTGGGGCATTTCTGGATAGGCTTGATAAAAATGGGGTTGTTGTGTTAAAGGAGGGATTGAATTCTATTATACCCGCCTCAAAAAAACTTGAAGTTAAATATTACGGTTTGGATTCAGGCAGGGACTATTTTGCAACCAATATTCGGCAGGATGGACTGTATTATCATTTTGATCTTATGACCCCTGGTGGATTAATTAAGGATTTTGAAACTGCTGTTCCAGGTTGGATTAATATAGAGAATGCAGTTGGTGCTGCTGCCATAAGCGTGGAAGCTGGCCTTTCTGAACAATTGATACGAGAGGGAATAGCTGGGTTTCAGGGTATCCAGCGCAGGTTTGATGTAAGAATTTTAGGCACAAAAGTGGTGTATATAGATGATTATGCCCACCATCCAATTGAGATCAAATTATTCCTGAAGTCAGTCAAAATGCTTTTTCCAGGGAAAAAATTAACCGGAATATTTCAACCGCACCTATTCTCCAGGACACAGGATTTTGCGATTGATTTTGGTCATGAACTTAGCGTTCTAAGCGAATTAATCCTACTGGATATTTATCCGGCCAGGGAGAAGCCAATACTTGGCGTGTCCTCACAATTGATTTTGGATGCGACTGAAATTGATAAGAAATGTTTAATCTCTAAACAAGACTTAATACCAAGCCTGGGGGAAAGAAATCTTGAAGTAGTACTGACTATGGGTGCTGGCGATATTGATCAGCTTGTCGCCCCAATTGAAAATTATCTATTTGATTATGCTTCGTAGAGTGATACATATAATAATCTGGTTGTGTGTTTTTACATACCTGGTGATTGCATTAACCTTTACTGAGCGTATGGAAGACACACAAATGGTTGGATATATTGGTGTTGACTTGATGGATAGTACAGAGTTCCAGTTTGTTGATCGCGAAGATGTGATCAGGGTTCTACAACTTAGAGGTTTTAAAATTAGCGGGATGCCATTGGATTCAATAGACCGTTCAGGGGTGAGAGAGGCTGTTTATGACATACCCGAAGTTAAAGATGTTAATGTCTTTTATACGCCTGATGGTGAGTTGCATATAAGTATATGGCAGCGAAAACCAGTTGTAAGGATAAAATCAGGAAGACTTGATTATTACCTCGATGAGGATAATTTACCCCTTCCATTTTCGCCACGGTTTACTCCCAAAGTGCTTATTATAACTGGATCAGATGATGTCACTCTGGCTCAGGAAAAACTTTTTAACCTTGCGGTATTTATTCGACAGGATCCTTTTTTTAACGCTTTGGTCCAGGAAATACATATTAACAAGGAGGAGCAATTGGAGATCATTCCAAGAGTGGGTGAACAAAGAATATTTATGGGAGGTCCGGAGAATTATGAATGGAAGCTGACAAAATTGATGGCTTTCTACAAAAAGGCCCTTCCCAATCTGGGATGGAACAAATACAGCAGTATTGATTTGCGCTTTGGAGACCAGGTGGTTTGTAAAAAAATTGAATACAGTAGCTTAAAATAAAGATAATCCAATATGAGTAAAAAGGAACAAATCATTTCCGCGATTGACATTGGCACAACCAAGATTGTCGCTATTATCGCAAGAAAAGATGAATCAGGCAAATATGATGTTCTGGGACTTGGTAAGGCTCTTTCCAATGGAGTTAAAAGGGGTGTGGTCATCCATATTGAGGATACGGTGGCTGCTATTGAAGCAGCAAAAAAGGAAGCAGAGGAACTTGCAGGTTATAGGATGCATGAGGTCTATGTGGGAATCGCAGGACAGCATATTAAAAGCATGAAGAACCGCAATCATAAATATATTGATGGTGAGGAGATTACGCAGGAAGATGTGGACTACCTTTATGAGCAGATGCTGCGAACACCCATTGATCCTGGTGATGAGATTCTTCATGTTATACCCCAGAGTTATATAGTCGACAAGGAGGAAGATGTTGCAAGGCCTGTAGGTATATCAGGCCGGGTACTCGAAGGTAATTTCCATCTGGTAATAGGGCAGGTTGCATCGGCAAAAAATATTACTAAATGCATAGAAAGAGTAGGCCTGAAAGTTAAGAGATTAATTCTCGAACCATTGGCCTCCTCTACTGCTGTGCTATCCCCAGATGAGAAGGAGGCTGGAGTGGCCCTGGTAGATATTGGCGGCGGCACAACCGATTTAGCCGTTTTTTATAATAATGTTGTAAGTCATACAGCTGTAATTCCATTCGGGGGAAATGTTATTACTAACGATATAAAAGAAGGTTGCTCAATTCTCTTAAGGCATGCCGAAGCCCTGAAGATACAATTTGGATCTGCAATGGGTGATACGGCAGCTGGAGATAAGTTGGTGACAATACCCGGGATAAGCGGACGGGAGTCAAAAGAAATTTCTTTCAAGAGCCTGGCTTATATTATACAAGCCAGGATGGAAGAGATTATCGACGCCATTATGTTTGAAATTGAGAATTCCGGTTGTCAGGAAAAGCTCAGTGCGGGTTTGGTGATAACCGGAGGCGGATCCTTGCTGAAAGATTTGCCTCAACTTATGAGGTTCAAAACCGGATTTGACATTCGGATTGGTTATCCAAACCAATATCTTGTCCCAGGCGTGTCGAAGAAAATTAACCAACCGATGTTTGCAACCAGTATTGGTCTGGCAATAGAAGGTGAACCTATGGGTATGTTTTCATCAACGAATATCTTTCCAATAAGGACAAAAATACCTGTTCCGGGAATAAAGGATAAAGTAAAAGAAGGCTGGAGTAAGTTTTTTAGCGACGACAGTAATAGCTTTTAATCTTTAAAAATGAGATTATGACTGAGGAAATAATTCAATTAGACAGCATTCAGGAAGAGGAATCCATCATTAAGGTGATTGGTGTTGGAGGTGGAGGAAGTAATGCAGTAAATCACATGTACAACCAGGGTATCAAAGGGGTAAACTTTTTGGTCTGCAATACCGACGGGCAAGCCTTACAGAACAGTCCTGTCCCGTTAAAAGTGCAGTTAGGACAGCTCTTAACAAATGGTCGGGGAGCAGGTAATGAGCCCCAAAAAGGGGAGCAATCTGCCATGGAAAATCTGGATGATATCCGCCTTCTAATGGAATCAAATACTAAGATGGTCTTCCTGACAGCTGGTATGGGGGGAGGTACAGGAACTGGTGCTGTACCTGTTATTGCAAAACTGGCCCAGGATCTTAATATTCTTACTGTGGCTATCGTAACCCTGCCTTTCTCATTTGAAGGGGAAAAGCGTTGGAACCAGGCCATAGAAGGGATACGAAAATTAAAAGACCACTCTGATGCCTTATTGATTATACATAATGACCGCTTGCGGGAAATATATGGAGACCAAAAACTTTCTGTAGCCTTCGCCAATGCAGACAATGTACTAGCCATGGCGGCAAAGGGAATTGCCGAAATTATTACGGTGCATGGGTATGTAAACGTTGATTTTTCGGATGTGGAAACAGTTATGAGGGGAAGTGGTGTGGCTATAATGGGTTCGGGCGTTGCTTCCGGAGAAGACAGGGCCCAGGAAGCCATTAAAAAAGCTTTAATTTCTCCTCTTTTGAACAACAATAACCTGAAAGGAGCGCGGAATATTCTGCTCAATATTACTTCAGGGAAGCAAGAAGTTTTGATGGATGAAGTTACCGAAATCATGGAGTTTATTCAGAGGGGGACCGGTATTCAAACAGATATTATTTGGGGCAATGGTTATGATGAATCCCTGGATGATTCCCTGAGTGTAACCATAGTGGCTACAGGACTGAACTCCGAAGTGGGGATAGGGGAATTGATCCCTGATTTGCAGCCCAAAACTTTTCAACTGAAATCAGAAAATGATTTGGAATCGTTCGTATATAATGAGCTGGTGGACGAAATTCCACGGGAAAGTATACCATTTGAGGTTAACGGAGAGGAACATGTTGAGGATACTAACCGGTATAGTCTGGATGAGGATATAGATAAGCCAGGTGAACATGCCTCTTCTTATCCAACGAAAAAAAGAAAAAGAAGGAATGAAAAAAAAGGTTGGGTTCAAAGTACCCTGAGCGGATTTTTTGATGACAAAGCAGGAAATCATTAAAATCAGAATATTGAAAATCTAAGGACGAAAATGAAAGAGGATCTTATCGATTTTAATTTACCAGAGAACGAACATACCATAATAACTGTAATAGGAGTTGGTGGCGGCGGTAATAACGCAGTGAACAGGATGTATGAAAAAGGTATCAAAGATGTTGATTTTTTGGTAGCAAATACTGATGCTCAAGCACTGGCTCTCAGCCAGGTTCCTATAAAGATCCAGCTGGGAGAAACTCTTACCGAAGGCAGAGGTGCCGGTAATCGTGCGGAGATTGGCAAGCAAGCAGCCATCGAGAGTGCAGATAAACTAAGAGAGAGCATCAAGCCATCAACCAAAATGGTATTCATAGTCGCTGGTATGGGTGGAGGGACAGGTACAGGCGCCACCCCGGTCATTGCTGGATTGTGCAGAGAATTGGATATACTTTCAGTTGCCGTAGTTACCCTGCCATTCCGTTTCGAGGGCCCATTGAGAATGAAACAGGCAATTCAAGGCATAAATCAATTAAAAAATGAAGTAGATGCTCTACTTATCATTCACAATGAGAAGCTCAGGGAAATCTATGGTAACCTGACCCTGTCAAATGCATTTGGCAATGCCGACAACATACTCCTCCTGGCTGTAAAAGGGATTGCTGAGATTATCACAATGCATGGTTATGTTAATGTGGATTTCGCAGATGTTGTCTCTGTGATGTCAGGTGGAGGAATTGCCTTTATGGGATCTGCCACGGCGAGTGGACCTGATAGAGCAAAAGAGGTTATTGAGAATACCATAAGCTCTCCTTTGCTTAACAATAATGATTTAAAAGGAGCAGGCAGAGTTCTGCTTAATATTACTTCTGGCAAGGAAGAAATAACTGTAGATGAAATTGGCAGTATTACCGACACCATTATGGAAAATGTGGGGGGAAAAGTCAATACGATCTGGGGAACATGTACTGATGAAACTCTGGGAGAAGAAATCCGTATTACCTTAGTGGCAACAGGATTTAGTGAGGATAGTATACCTGAATTTATTATGCAGAACCCTCCTAAAAAGCAAGTGGTTATTTTACCAGGCTCTAATGGTGATTCTAATTTTTCTGAAAAAAATATAATTGATCCCGTTCCTGATTCCATAGTGAAAGATGAATTAACCATTGAAGATGTGACTGAAACTCCGGTCACTGAAAATCCAAACGAACAATTAGAAATGGAGCCTGAAAGGGACAGTGAAATAGAACACCCAGAGCTTATTGAAGACGAGCATGAATCCCAGGAAAAAAGAAATGCAGCCAGGCTAAAGGCTTTCAATTATAATAATATTTATGATTCTGATAATATTGACCAGATAGAGAAAATTCCGGCATTCAAAAGAAAGAGATTACCAGTTCAACCGGAAATTTTTCCCAGGGAGGAGCTTGAGTCCAGGTATACGGTTGGAGGCAAGGATGCTCGCCTGAGAGCAAATAATTCTTATCTTCATGATGCAGTAGATTGATTGAATGGGGCAAAACGATAATGAAATATGGCTATTACAAAACGATCCGGGTGAGTTATTGACCTTGTACCAGGGTTTGATTAAAATAATTGTTCGTAAATATAGATGGCTGGGTTATGTGCCCAGCAGGGAAATTGAAGATCTGATCCAGGAGATTAATAGAAAACTTCTGGAGCGCTTACCTAAAATCCAAAAGCAATATAATGGGAATAGCTTGCTGAGGACATATTTTTCAGTGATTATCAGGAATATATGCCTGGAGGAAATTAGAAGAAGCCCTAAGTTAGAAGAGCCTCAGGCTCCGAACTATCATAAATTGGATCAGGCAGAAGTGCCCGTGGATGGTTTCCTGATCAAGGAGGAATACCAGCGCTTCGAAAAAGTCCTTAGGTTATTGTTCAAAGACAGCTCCAGATTTGTCATCATGTTTCGATATCTAATGGATCTGAAAATTTCCAAAGAACATATTCTTAATTTATTTCCAGTATCGGATGGCAAAGTTTTGGAAACAACTCTGGTCCTTCTTAATCCTTCAACTGAACTGACTAAGAAGGCAAAATTTGAGCAATTGAGCCTGGTACTGACCTTACTTGAAGATTATTACACTTCTCCAGACTCTCTGAGAAAGTGGTTTACCTCCAGAAGTATTGAATGCCTGAAATTAATGAATGGTGATCCTCCGAGGTCTGCATATACACTGGAAACACTTGAATTGTTATTGGAAAATTATGAAAGTTCAAAAAATAATCATTAATTTTTTCCATTTCAGTACACTATTTCAATCTATATATATGGATGAAAGAAGATATTAAAAATATAAAAGGATTATCATCAGATGGACATCTTGATGAAAATTCTATTGCTGCTTGTGCGGAATGGCTTAGCAGTGGTGTTGAAAAGCTGGATGGGCTTCTACAAGACCACCTTGAAAAATGTGTGCAATGCAAGCAGGCCGTTCTTGAAATTTCTGAGCTAAGGAATTGGGACAAATTAAACTTTACTTTTCTGGCTTTATAGTGTAATTCCATTC
>CAYXJR010000019.1:0-54515 GCA_964465145.1 uncultured Porphyromonadaceae bacterium
TACCTGATGATTGCAACTTTGGCAGTCGGAGCAACTGTTTAAGATCAGTTTAACTCTTCCGGCAGAGAATCAGGCTTGATGGACAGTTTGTAGCTTTGTTGTAATGGAACACTTTCATTATGGATCTTATGAAGACGGGAAAATGCTCCTGCCGGGGCTGGTTCAGATTCATATCTGAAATATAAATTGGTGTATAATGACTGTGAAGGGATTAGTATAATCAGGTTTTCCTCCTCAAAACGGTTTTCCTCAGCATAATGGAAATAAGCGTTGTACAGTGGCATTTCTTCTGAGGAAGTCATGTATTTTGTAGTATCTTTCCTCACATTGAATTCCAGATTACTGAGGTTGCCTGCAACATCCTCTACTTCGAAACTGATTTTATGTATTTCTTCATCCTGGAAATCAATGTGGCCATTATTCATGGCAAATTGGTAAATGCTCAGATGATTATTGGGATCTATAAAAGTTTTATACATGGAAGTCCCCTTTTCCATGAACTCCCTGTAATCAATGAAACTGTTAATGTAGCGGCTTTCGGCGAAAGAGAACTCATCATTCCTTGAATTGAAATACAACTGGCCGTCAACAAACATTTTTATGCTAAATACGCCGCATTTGTTTGAGCTGCCATTGAGGAAATCGATTGTTTCGATACCAAGGCCAAAAGATTTATCGACTGGAATTGGTTGTTTGCCAGTGATATGGTATTGTCCATCACCGCCGGTAATATGGTATTTCACAGGAGTTTTTAATACGGGCCCTCCTTTGAGCCTATAAAAATTTGCGCTGTATATTTCAGGCTTACGGTTATCCTTAACATCCAAGGAAAAGAGAAGTGGGTTTACTGGATTTTCAGTTTGAGAGTCCCTGAGTTCAAAATGTAAGTGTGGGCCCATTGAACTGCCTGAATTGCCGGAGACTGCTATTTGATCACTCTTATTAACCTGGAAAGTACCGGCTTCAGGATACAGATCAACCTTGAAAGATTTTAATCTGTATTGTTGTTTTATTACATAATCGGCTATTTCCGGAGCAAACTCCTGCAGATGGCCATAAAGGGAGGTATAACCATTAGGGTGTTTCAAGTAGATAGCATTCCCGTAACCTCCGGGTTCGACCTTTATCCTTGAAACATAACCATCTTCAACAGAAAAAACGGGTTCGCCTGTCTTTCCCTGGGTTTTGATATCGATTCCTGAGTGAAAATGGTTGCTTCGAACTTCCCCAAAGTTTCCGGCTAAGAACAAATCAATGTTTATGGGAGCCCTGAAAGAAAACTTCTTTTGATTTACCTGGCTAAAGACTTTCATCGGATAGGCCAATGATAAGGAGGATATCATTGCCAAAATTAGTATGACAGTTTTTCTTTGCATGGGTGCCAAATTTAGTAAAGATCTAATTAATCTATCATAGATAAAAGTTGTGAGCCCCTCTGTTTTATTTTGATATTATCTTACCGTGTGTTATTTTTGTAATAAATAATTAACCATGAATGGTGATCAGGATAGTTCAATGAAAGATTTAATTGACAGGGTTCACCTCTTAATGGAAAAATATGCGGCGCTAAAGAATCAATTTATCCAGATTAGTCGGGAAAATGATGGTTTGCAAATTGCGGTAAGTGAACAAAAAGCAAAAATAGAATATATAGAATTACAGTATAAAACAGCAAAAATTGCATCAAATGTTCTGGCTCCGATGGAAGATAAAGAGGAGGCCAGAGGACAGATAAACAGGATAGTGCGGGAAATTGATGATTGTATTGCACTTTTGAACATATAAAGCGGGAAGGATGGATGGTAAATTCCACATTAAATTACAGATTGTTGGCAGATACTATCCTCTGGTTATTGAGAGGAAGGATGAGGAACGGCTTAGAAAAGCTGCAAAACTTATAAACGAGAAGGTAGCACAGTATAAACAGCGATACAGAGATAAAGATATTCAGGATTTTTTAGCCATGACTTCTTTGCAGTTTGTACTAAAAGAGTTAGATTTGAATGAGAAGATAGAAAATCAACCTGTTTTTTCAGCCATTCGAGATTTGGCAGATGAATTGGAAGATTTTGTTCAAAATGAGTAAACGCGTTCTTTGCATAATAAATACTGCCCGTATTAATCCTTTGGTTTTGTAAAACTCAACGTTTATACAATTGGAGCAATGCTCATAATCTCATAGAACAGGCCTCTTTATCCCGGCACTTGTGCCGGAAGAGCTTCTTAGGAAGCCGGTGGAAGTTCGAAGAGATTGGCGGCTCCATCCCTGACTTACTGGAGTTTTCTCACAAAGGATCTGGTACGGGCTTTTTTTTAAATTCAAGGGATTGATCCCTAATCATATATAAACATAATACAGACAATATGACTATAGAAATCATAATAGGAACCCTGTCTTTTTTGGTAGGGGGAATTTTGGCTTTTTTTCTGGGAAGGACCAGCCTTCAGAATAAGTCGAACAATATTATGAAGGAGGCTGAAGCTGAGGCAGAGATGATCAAGAAAGACAAGATCCTGCAGGCAAAAGAGAAATTCCTTCAACTGAAAACGGAACATGAAAAGGTCATCAATGAAAAGAACAGTAAGATTCTGATGGCAGAGAATAAAATCAAGCAAAGAGAAGCCAGTCTTTCTCAGCGAATCGAAGATAACCAGAGAAAGATGAAGGAGAACGAAGCCATTCGGAGCAATTTGGATTCTCAATTGGAATTGGTGAATAAGCGCTCTGCGGAATTAGAAAAGATACAATTCCAGGCAGTTGAAAAACTTGAGGCCATCTCCGGACTTTCCGCTGCTGAAGCAAAAGAGAACCTGATAGATTCTCTTCGTAGCGAAGCAAAGACCGAAGCCATGACTTATATTTCAGAGGTCATGGATGAGGCAAAGATGAATGCCAACCGAGATGCCAAAAAAATTGTTATTAATACCATACAACGTGTCGCCGCGGAAGAAGCAATCGAGAATTCTGTTACAGTATTCAATATTGAAAATGACGATATTAAAGGAAGAATTATTGGTAGGGAAGGCCGTAATATCAGGGCTCTTGAGGCTGCAACAGGGGTTGAAATCATTGTGGATGACACACCTGAAGCAATCATCTTATCAGCTTTTGATCCTGTCAGACGCGAAGTGGCCCGCCTTGCCCTTCACCAACTTGTTACCGATGGAAGAATCCATCCGGCCAGAATAGAAGAGGTGGTAAAAAAAGTACACAAGCAAATTGAAGAGGAGATTAATGAGACCGGGAGAAGAACCACTATCGATCTGGGTATCCATGGGTTGCATCCCGAGTTGATACGGCTTGTCGGAAAAATGAAATATCGCTCTTCTTATGGGCAAAATCTGCTTCAGCATTCCAGGGAAGTGGCAAACTTATGTTCGATTATGGCTGCCGAATTAGGAATGAATGCTAAAATTGCCAAGAGAGCCGGCTTGCTGCATGATATAGGTAAAGTGGCTGATGAAGAGCCTGAATTACCGCACGCACTGCTGGGAATGAAGCTGGCTGAAAGGTATAAAGAGAAGCCTGATATAGTCAATTCCATCGGTTCTCACCATGAGGAAGTGGAGATGTCAACCCTTTTTGCACCTATCGTTCAGGTGTGCGATGCTATTTCCGGGGCTCGGCCGGGTGCCCGAAGGGAAGCCGTGGAATCATATATCAAAAGGCTAAAGGGCCTTGAAGAACTGGCATTGAACCATCCCGGTGTGGTGAAAACCTATGCAATACAAGCTGGGCGCGAATTACGGGTAATCGTTGGCTCCGAAAAAGTCTCAGACAAAGAGGCGGAAACCCTGTCATACGACATAGCTAAAAAGATTCAGGATGAAATGACTTATCCCGGCCAGGTGAAAATTACGGTGATCCGTGAGACCCGGGCGGTGAATTATGCTAAGTAGATTAAGATGCTAAACCCTGTTGAGCAATTGGGTAAATTGTTTGTAAAATGGTCCGGCACCAAAGCCCGGACCATTTTACCTTTGCCCCAGTCGGGTTCTTCCAGATTATATTTCCGGCTTGAGAACGGCTCTGATTCTGCCGTAGGGGTTTACCATAATGACTTTAAGGAAAATGATGCCTTTGTTTACTTCGCTCGTCATTTCCATAACAGTGGATTGCCTGTTCCACAAATCTATTTTGAAGATCTTTCCAAGAAGGTTTATCTCCAGCAGGATCTGGGGGATACTATGCTTTTTGATCTGACTGAAAGGGTAGATGACCCTGGCGCACAGATTTTAATGCGCAATAGCCTGGATCAGGTTATCTATTGGCTTCCACGCCTGCAGGTACTTGGGCATGAGGGACTCAATTACGATAAAGCTACTCCCAGAAAAGCCTTTGATATACAATCCATGATGTGGGATTTGAACTATTTCAAATACCACTTCCTGAAATTATCAGGTATTACCTTTGACGAACAGCAACTTGAGTATGATTTCATATGCCTGTCGGAATATCTCAGTAAGGCTTCCAGAGATTTTTTTCTCTACAGGGATTTTCAATCAAGAAACATAATGGTTCAGGACGGACAAGTTTGGTTCATCGATTTTCAGGGCGGCCGACAGGGGTATCCTGCGTACGACCTTGCTTCTTTACTTTTTGATGCCAAGGCCGGATTCTCACCCGAACTGCGTGATGATCTTTACAGGAAGTATATTTCTAATATAAAAGAGATATGCGACATAGATGAGCGCGAGTTTGAGGAGTACTATCCGGGCTTTGTCCTTATCCGTAAAATGCAGGCTATGGGAGCATTTGGATTTAGGGGCCTGATTGAGCGAAAATCACATTTCCTTCAAAGTATACCACCTGCTATAGCAAATCTGGAATGGTTGACCGGCCATTATGAGCTTAATATTGATATCCCGGAATTATGGAGGGTATTGACTATACTCCCAAAATCCAAATTTATTGAAAAAGTGGAGGAGCAGATAAAATCTTTAGAATGATAAATTGAGTCAGGAGAATATATTCCAACATTCTGAGCTTATAAAACCCAATTTATATCAATTTAATTTTAACTGCTGAAACAAGTATTTTATTCCTATGAAAGCAATGATCCTAGCGGCAGGAGAGGGCACCAGATTGATGCCTCTGACTCTGGACCAACCGAAGGCACTTGTTGCTTTCCTTGGGGTTCCAATGCTGGAAATTCTAATACGGCATTTAGTAAGGGAAGGTTTCAAAGATATCATAATCAATGTTTTTCATTTCAAGGAGCAGATAATACGTTTTGTGAATGATAATAAGGGTTTTGGAGCTAATGTGGTTTTTTCTGAAGAAGATCAGTTACTCGATACAGGAGGAGGAATCAAAAAAGCTATGCCATACCTGGGTACCGAGCCTGTATTGTTCCATAATGTGGATGTATTAACTGATATCAATCTCCATGATTTTTACCGGGATCATCTTTTATGGGGAGGAATGGCTTCCCTGGCAACAAAAGACAGGCCCACGTCCAGGCACTTGCTCCTGGATAAGGGAGGCCGTATTGTTGGATGGCAGCATTTGGAAAAACGCATACGCATACTTTCCCGTAAAAGCCCTCGAGGATACCATGAAACCGCCTTTAGTGGGGTCTATATCCTCGATCCCGCAATTTTCAAGCTATTTCCTGAGGAAAATATTTTCTCCCTGACTCCCTGGCTCATCGAATTGTTAAGTAACTATGAGATACGGGGCTGGGACCATGCGGATAATTACTGGTTTGATCTGGGTACAGCAGCAAACCTGAAAAAGGCAGAGAAAAAATTACTTCCCGATCCGGATAAGCCTGCGACTTTTGTCCCCCTCTAAATGGAAAATTGTACCTTAGGTCCTTGAGTAAATTGAGCCTGTGTCAGAACTGAAGATATATACAGCATCTGCCGGATCGGGGAAAACATTCCAATTGACCCGGCATTACCTCGATCTGCTCTTCAGAGAGCCCGACAATTACAAAAAAATACTCGCCGTAACATTTACCAACAAAGCTGCCGGTGAATTGAAAGATAGGGTAATCCGGGAACTCGTGACTATTAGCAGCAATAATCCCGGCACCTCAGGCCATTTTAAATATCTGACAGAATTATTGAAAAAGGATGAAGATATGCTTCAAAAGAGAGCACGAAATATTCTTCGGAAGATTTTGCAGGATTATGGGCATTTTAGTATCGGAACCATCGACCATTTTTTTCAACAAGTATTGAGATCTTTTAGCAAAGAGGTTGGAATCCATAGTGGATTCAGCCTTGAGCTGAATTCAAGTATTTTTCTTAATGGGTCCATTGATCTGATGATGGGCGACCTGGATAAGGATCCAGGATTATTAAACTGGCTTGGGAAATGGGTCGATTACAAGATTAATAATGATGAGAGCTGGAGCCGGGTAGAGAAAGATCTGAAAACCATTGGTTATGAATTTCTGAAAGAGGAATTAATGGAAGTCATGGGAGATGACGGTCAGGTGGGTAATGATAAGTACAGTGAAGAATCCATTTCTAAATTCGACTCTTTGATCAATGGGATTGAGAAATCATTTGAAAAGGAGTTGAAAACTATTGTCAGCAGTACCCGGGATGTTTTGGATCGGTTGGACTTAAAAACAGGTGATTTTAAAGGTGCAGGAAGAAGTCCTGTCGCTTTTCTCCTTGCTCTGAGCCCTGAAATCCTTCAAACAAGGGGCCGGCATAAAAATGCTATTGATAATTCTGAAGATTGGTACAGGAAAGACCTGCCACCTCAAACCCGGGATAGAGTCATTACCGCCTGGGCCGAGGGTTTAAATGATTTGCTCAGGCAGACCAATGATTTTCTCGACCAGAATGAACCTGTATACCAATCGGCAGTGTTAATTCGCCAGTACTTGTTTTCTCTCGGGCTGACAGGAAAACTTTTGAAATACATAAATAGTTTTTCTGATAAGAGCAACAGCTTGTTAATAAATTTGACGGCTCCACTCCTTTCACGCATCATAGGCGATAATCCTTCTCCATTTATCTACGAAAAAGTTGGAACTTATTATGATCATTTTATGATCGATGAGTTTCAGGATACTTCTAATCTTCAGTGGGCCAATTTTTTGCCCTTAATCAGGAATAGCCTTTCTGAAGATGATTTCAGTATGGTGGTTGGAGATGTTAAGCAATCCATATTTAGATGGAGGAATAGCAATTGGAAGCTGATGGCAGAAACGGCCGAAAAGGATCTTGAGAACTTTGGGGTGGATAAGAGCCCTCTTGATAAAAACTGGAGAAGCCGGGAATCAATCATTGATTTTAATAATGATTTATTTTCTCTGGCACCCCCAAAACTTGTTGAAAAAAACCGGCAGGAATTAGATTCTTATAATGGACACAGCAACTTAGACCCTGAATTACTTAGCAAAATTTACGCGAATGCTCATCAGGAAAAAGGTGATAGTAAACCTGGAGGATATGTAGAGGTTAATTTTCAGGAAGAAGCAAACACTGAAACCGAAACTGAGAACTGGGATATGAAAATACCTCAATTGATCGAGGATCTCCAGATTAAATTCGGTTATCGGCCTGAGGACATCGTTTTCCTGGTACGAACTAACAAACAAGTAAGATCAATAGTCAACCTTCTTCAGGCCTATCGGGAGAATCATCCCGATAAGGATGGTTGCTCTTATAATATTGTTTCCTCCCAAAGCTATCAATTGCGGAACTCGGCGGCCATACGCTGCATTATTTGGGCGATCAGGTATATCATTGAACCGGAGGATTCTTATTTCCAGGCAAGGCTGGCTCAGGAATTCATCAGCCTGAAAAAAAAGCAGCCAGCAGATTCCGATTTTTTGAATATGATGAATCTGTCGCGTGATCAAGAGGTTTTTAATAAATTATTACCCGAGGAGCTGCAGCAAAACCGGTTGCTGTACCGTTACGCATCCTGCATAAGGGTGATCGAAGAGATCATTAGGATTTTACAATTGCAAAAGGATAGCAGAGAAATGCCCTACCTAATGGCTTTCCGGGATCAGGTCATTTCTGGAATTGGAACAAAAGACAAGCTTGAGGATTTGTCGGGATGGTGGGACGACCAGGGAATGGAAGTGACCGTGCCCATGACAGAGCAAACTGGTTCTATGCGCGTAATGACTATCCATAAAGCCAAAGGGCTGGAGTTTAAAACGGTGATTTTACCTTATTGTGATTGGGAAATGGGAGGGGGAAGTTTAAATCAGCTAATCTGGGTTGATACTGAAGGCACAGTTTTTGACCAAGTCCCTCTTGTCCCGGTAAAATTTGTGAAAAAACTGGCCCTGTCAAGTTTCTCATCAATGTATTTTGAGGAAAAGATACAAATTTACCTGGATAACCTTAACCTCTTATATGTTGCATTTACCCGTGCAGAGGATCGCTTGTATGCCTTTTGTCCATATAAATCAAAGAGAGGCAGCTACACTGTAAGCGAATTATTAAAAGATGTTCTTTATTCTGATCGATCTACATTCTCTAAATACTCTTTTGGCAATCCCGACACTTACCCGAGTTATGGAAAGAAGCCTAAAGGTCCGCAAATTGTTGATTTGATACCTTATCAGCCTGAACCTTTTTCAGGAATAACAGGCCTTCGGCAAGTATATGATTCTGAACCCATACACCATGGTAGAATTATGCATGAGATTTTGGAAAGGACTGAAACACTACCTGACCTGGATCTGGCAATTAATGAAATGCTTGAGAAAGGAGAATTATCAAGGGAAGAGGCCGGGGTTGTGTTGGCCCATTTGACCCGGCTGCTTAATAGAATTGATTTAGTTGATTGGTTTAATGGCAAGTATGTTATTTATAGAGAGAGAAGTATTTTGGTTCCTGGAAAAGGAGAAATTCGGCCAGACCGATTGATGGAGGATGAAAATGAACTGATCATTCTTGATTACAAGTTTGGTGAACCACGGGAGTCGCACGGTAAACAGGTGAGGGGATATAAATTGGCACTTGAAAAGATGGGATATAAGCAGGTAAGGGCGTACTTGTTATATCCTGAATCAGGTCAATTACAGGAAATAGCCTGATTTATCTTAATTTGCAATCAACTTTCCCATCCCTGGCCCTCCAGCATGCTGCACTGCAATTGGTTTTATCCAGGTAAACACTCACCCGGTCTCCATCTATGGCCCTGATCAGAGTGCTGTCGACCTGATACTCCGCCTGAACTGTATAGAATTCGTCGATAGGAACCCAAACGTCCAGGTAGTCTTTTCCTGTTGTGTCACGCAAAAATATGGATCCGGATTCCAACTTTCCCTTATATATAGTAATGGGTATACTATCTCCCGCATGGAGTGGGCTCAACTCAATGGAAAGCAAACCTTCTGTGGGTTTGATATCGTAGCAATTACTGCAGGATAGGTTAAGATTGCCCAGCTCACATGAATTAAGAATTGAGATGCTAATCAACAGGAGGATCAAAACCCCCAGTTTCGGCGATAATATTTTTTGTGTTGTTATCAAAGAGGATAATATCTTACCATTCAATTATCATTATTTCATTTCGTTAAAGCGGTACGATACGGATAACCCAAATCGTAAAGGCGATAACTGATAAGTGTTCATATTTTGAAGAAGCATTGAACAACCCAATTGCCATGATCCAGCCTGCCAATACAAGCCGGTAGATGGCATAGGAACCCAGATTTTATCAGCTGGAGTTTCGCTGGCTTTATTATTCCCCAAAAAGTAGGCCAGATCAAATCCAAGATTCATTCCGATTCGTTCTTTCCTGCTTATCCTTAATAAAACCCATTGTTTTTGGATGCCAACATGGAATCCGGTTCGTGTTTCCCTGTATTGATATTTTATATTCGCTTCAGATGGCGTAAGGACTTTGAGCCTGCCGAGTCGTTGTGAGGCACCCAGATCAAAGCCTATTCCATATTTAGGTTCCCATATTTCCATTTGTAAAGAGGAGAAGGCATCCCGGAAACCTGTGCTAAATTTTGTGCTCAGGGCTGGTTGAGAAAAGGATACCCTTTTATTCCTCACTGCCCCGGCATTTTCCATCAATGAGATAATATATGGATTTTTCGAAACCATCAAAACCAGGTCAAGACTATTTATGCCCTTACTTATGGAGTGGTTCACCTCAGAACCGGCAGCAATTAAATGTTCAATTACATCAGGATAATTTTCCTGTATAGCCAGATCCAGGCAGGAATAGCCATGCATATTCACAGAATTGAAATTGCATCCCCAGGTTATCAGGGAGTCAAGCATTTCTATATCCTCGTTAAGAACGGCAAGATGAATAGCGTTGTTGCCCTGATTGTCTGTCTCCTTTATATCGGAAATGTACCTCAAAAGCAGACCTGCATCAGCTATATGGCCTCCCCAAACAGCCGCCAGAAATGGAGTTTTACCCTCTGGGTCGGTGACAGATTCTCCCTCTGAATAAAACAGGAACATGTCGGTCATAATATAATCGCCATAGGCTGAAGCATAGAAAAGGGGAGAAAGGCCATACTGATCTTTCGCATTCACATTTGCCTGATGCTGAACCAGGTATTCAGCAATATCCAGCGAATTAAAATGAACAGACAAATGCAGTGGAGTGCGTTGTTCATTATCCATGGCATTTACCTGTGCTCCATTGAGTACCAGTGCTTTTACTGTGGTAATATGACCATTTTGAGCAGCATAATGAAGCGGGGTCATACCGTCCCAATCGCTTACATTTGGATTAATACTATCATTGAGGAGAGACAGCACTTTGGCCGTTTCTCCTTTTTCAGCTGCTTCAATCAGCATATATTCTTTTTCGCCAATATCCTGTGCCAAACAAGGACAGGGATGTAAAAGAAAAAAAGGAAATATCAGGATTAGCCAGCGCACAGTTTTATTATTTGGATTATTTAAGCAACAATTTTGCCGCAGATCAGAGATCAAAAAGACCTTTTTCCGGTTCACCCCCGAAATGGAGGAGCTTGTATGGATTTTCTATCAGCTCAATTATTTTCTTTAGAAAGCCCACACTGTCCTTTCCGTCTACCAGGCGATGATCGTAGGACAGTGCAAGATACATCATAGGCCGGATTACAACCCGTCCTTCAACAGCAATTGGCCGCTCTATAATATTGTGCATACCCAGTATCGCAGACTGAGGCGGATTAAGAATCGGTGTTGATAAAAGGCTACCGAATACCCCCCCGTTAGTAATACTGAAGGTGCCGCCATCGAGATCATCCAGGCTGATTTTGTTGTCTCTTGATTTCTCAGCCAGGGCCGCTATGGCTTTCTCAATGGATGCCAGGTTCATTGTTTCAACATTCCTTATTACTGGAACCATTAATCCTTTTGGTGTTTGTATGGCAATTCCTATATCATGATAATCAAAATTCACCAGGTTCTGACCGTCTATCCTGGAATTGATCTGAGGGAAGACCAGAAGGGCACGGCTGACAGCCTGTGTAAAGAAGGACATAAATCCCAGCTTGACCCCATGCTTTTCCTGAAATTTTGTTTTATACTGGTTCCGCAAAGCAATAACAGCCGACATATCTACCTCATTGAAAGTGGTAAGCATCGCGGTTTCATTTTTAACGGCAACAAGGCGTTCGGCCAACTTTCTCCTGAGAAGCGACATCTTTTTACTGGTCGAATTCCTTGTTCCCCGGCTAACTGTAGTGAGTACTGAATCTGCAGGCAGATTAAGTATAGCCTGAATATCTGTCTTGCTGATTCTTCTCAGACCGGAAAGTACATCCTCCACAGATAAATTATGCTCCTCCATCATCCTTGTGGCCACCGGGGTAATTTTCACAGTTGAGTTATCCAATGGGACTTCCAATAATCCCTCTTCCTTTTTCAGATCGGATTTTTGGTCATCCCGCCCTTCTGGCCTGACAGCTGATTCATCGATATTTCCAATCACTGATCCCACGGCAGCAGCTTCCCCGTTAGGAACCAGGATATTAATTACTCCGCTGGCTGGAGCTGTAACTTCCAGAGTAGCTTTTTCTGACTCCAGAGAAACAATTTCCTGGTCGGTGTTTACCCAGGAACCATTTTCGACCAGCCACGAACCGATTTCAACTTCGGAAATTGATTCTCCGGGGGTGGGCACTAAAATATCTACCATGGTTAATTATTCTTATTATTGAATTATTTGGAAAATGGAATGTATTCAAATTGCTTTAATATTTCAACTCTGGATTTTCCTTCAACACATTCTAATCCACAATACTTGTTTTTTAAATCACAGGTGCAGGGCCTGAAAACTTTATCAATAATCTCCTGTTGCCCCATTTGGTGTATTTTATTCAGGCCTGTGGCAGGTGATGCGCTTGTTGCCCTGCAAACCGGTATCCAATTGACCTGGCGAACCTCATGACTAAGAAATCTCCAGGCTCCCATGTTATGAGGTTCTTCCTGAACCCACAAGTATAATTCTGCCTGAGAGTATTTTTTTATGATTTTGTTGAATTCTTCATGTGGGAATGGATATATCTGTTCAATCCTGACCAGGGCAATATCTCTGGTATTCCACTGTTGTTTCTGTTTCAGAAGATCATAAAATAATTTACCTGAGCAAAATACAATACGTTTTACATCTTCAACGTCTGTTTCAGGGTCATCAATGATCTTTTGGAACCCACCATTGCTGAATTCGCTCAATGCAGATGTGCAAGCCGAGTGCCTTAAAAGGCTTTTTGGTGTAAATACAATTAAAGGAATACGGAATTTTCGCATCATATGACGACGCAGCAGGTGAAATAAGTTAGCTGGGGTTGTGGGATTAACTAATTCCATATTGTCTCCAGCTGCCAATGCAAGAAATCGCTCCATACGGGCACTGGAATGATCAGGGCCCTGACCTTCAAATCCATGCGGCAACAAAAGGACCAAGCCATTTAAAACACCCCATTTTTCCTCTGCCGAGGAGATGAATTGGTCGATAATCACCTGGGCTGTATTTGCGAAATCACCGAACTGAGCTTCCCAGATGGTAAGTGTATTAGGACTTCCCAGGGCATAGCCATATTCAAAGCCAAGAACACCATATTCTGATAATGGGGAATTATATACCTCAAATCGAGCCTGTTTATCCGAGAGATTTTTCAAGGGGTAATATTTCTGCCCGGTATCCTCCTGGACCAGAGCCGCATGCCTATGGGCGAATGTTCCTCTTTCGCTATCCTGCCCGGAGAGTCTGACACCGTAACCATCTATAAGCAAACTGGCATAGGCAAGGAGTTCACCCATAGCCCAGTCCAGCTTGTCACCCTCAAATGATTTTTTTCTGGCATCTATTATGCGATGCATTTTTTGAAAAAAATTCATACCCTCCGGCAAAGAGGTCAGTTTTTGAGCAAGATCAAGGAGCAATCCCTTATCCACACTGGTCTTTATCTGTTTTCCAAAATCCGCTGAGATTGGGTGGTGAAATGATTTCCAGTCATCTTTCAAGAATGGACGGATACTGGCTATATTATCCTTCTGGCTCTTTTCAAAATTCTTTTCGAGAATAGATTCATGTTGCTTATTTATGGCTGCAATTTCTTCCGGGTTTACTATTTTATCTTTAATTAATTTCTCTGCATAAATATCACAAACATCCGGATGATTTGCAATTGCTTTATATAGCAAAGGTTGTGTGAACCTGGGCTCATCTCCCTCATTATGACCATATTTACGATAACAAAGTAAATCGATAAATACATCTTGTTCAAATTCCTGCCTAAATTCCATGGCAAGGCCAACTGTATACAACAAGGCTTCGACGTCATCTCCATTTACGTGAAATACGGGAGCCTTGGTGACTTTGGCGATATCGGTGCAATAAGTGCTTGACCTGGCTTCAGTATAGTTAGTGGTAAACCCTACCTGGTTATTAATAACTATGTGGATTGTTCCCCCGGTTTTGTATCCAGGTAACTGGGCCATTTGAACAATCTCGTATACAACTCCCTGGCCGGCGATAGCTGCATCACCATGTATGATAATAGGAGCGAGCTGGGATAGGTCGCCATCCAGGAAATTATCCAGTCTTGCCCTTGCTACACCTTCCACCAGAGGGCCAACCGCTTCAAGGTGGGAGGGATTGGGGAGTAAATCCAGCCGTACACTTTTACCCTCATCAGTGGTAATAATATTGTCGTATCCCAAATGGTATTTAACATCACCAAGCTCCACCCCTTTTTCATATTCGGTAGCCCGGTATTCGGTAAAAATATCGGCATAGGGCTTCTGAAGTATATTCGCCAGGACATTCAGCCTGCCCCGGTGTGCCATTCCAATGACATATTCTCTGATGCCTAGCCTGGATCCCATTTCAATTACCCAGTCCAGTGCTGGGATAAGGGCTTCAGCACCTTCAAGAGAAAAACGTTTTTGACCAACGAACTTCTTATGAATATATTTTTCGAAACTGACTGCCTTGTTCAGATGCTCGTAAAAATGGATTTTATCCTCTCTGGTAAAAACAGCCTGGTTTTTGGTGCTTTCCATTTTCTTTTCTAACCATTCAAGGATCACCGGATTACGGATGAACATAAATTCAGCACCCACACTCTTACAGTACGTTTCTTCGAGGTGGTCAACGATGTTATTAAGAGATGTCGGTCCTAAACCAATGTTTTTGCCTGCTTCGAAAATAGTGTCGAGATCTTTTTTCTCCAGTCCGTAGTTTTCAATGGCAAGGGTGGGGAAGTATTTTCGTCTTACCCTTACCGGGTTAGTCACTGTAAATAAATGGCCCCGCTTCCGGTACCAGTCTATCAGATTCAGAACATTGAATTCCTGGTCGAAGGTCTGTCCTTGTAATTGATCTTCTGGATAATGAGATCTGGCGAACTCAAATCCCTCAAAAAATCTCTTCCAGGAATCATCCATAGCTTCGGGATTTTCCAGGTAAAGGCGGTAGTTTGATTCAATTGTCCCGACATCCGCATTGCCGAGATAGGTGAATTTATCCATTTTAATTGATCAGCTTAGCTTACAAAAATAATTAAATCCTTATGACACAGGAATTATTAAGGTAATGTTACTCCAGCTTATACAAATGAATTCTGATTCTGTTCGACTGACATGCAAAAAAGCGTACTTTTGAAAGTAAATCCGGTTAATTTGAACTCATTCTTATTCGCTGTTGCATCACACGTCCTTAAAAATTATGAATCTGGACTAAGCAGGATGGCTTTTATTTTCCCTAATCGCCGTGCTGTTCAGGTTTTTAAGAACCATTTGACTGATCTAACAGAAAAACCTATCTGGACTCCCCGGATGATCAGTATTGACGACTGGATGGCTCAAGTATCTGGTTTATCTGAGGCAGATAAAATCACGCAATTACTAAACCTTTATGAGGCAGTTCAGGGTAAGGATGGGCAAAAGGAAGGTGTGGATCAATTTATTCGTTGGGGGGAAATGCTTCTTAGGGATTTTGATGAAATAGATAAATACTTAGTAGAGCCGGAAAAAATTTTCAGAACCATTCTCTCCGTGAAGGAGATTGAGGCCCAATTTCCGAGCCTGGGCCCTGAACAGTTGGAACAATTGCAGAAATTTTGGTCTGGTTTTCACCCGACTCCTTCTTCTTTTCAGGAAAAATGGCTTCATCTATGGAATTCTCTTGAGAATATTTATCAGGATTTTCATGATATATTAACCAGACAAAAACTGGCAACAAGTGGATATATCTACAGGAGTTCTTGTTATAAAATAGAAAAAGATCCATCGGCAAGCCTGCCCCTGGAAAAATATTTTTTTATTGGGTTTAACGCTTTAAGTGCAGTTGAGGAAAGGGTCTTTACAATATGTAAGCAGGAGGGAAAGGCTTCGTTTTACTGGGATATCCCCGCCAACCTAATGGATTCATATCAGGAATCCGGACATTTTATTCGTGCTAATGTCCGAAAATTTCCACCTCCTGAAACCTTTACGAATGAATTTCACAGACTCCAGGACCGTTTTGGAAAAATTTTTCCGGCACAGTTCGAACCAGTTGATATCTATGCTTGTGAATCTGCTTCCGGTCAGGTTGGGATTTTGCGGCAGATACTTTCAACTGGTCCAATAGAGCAACTATCTTCTGGAAAGAGCCAGAAAGCCGTTATTCTTGCAGACGAGACCTTGCTTGAACCTGTGTTATCAGCCATTTCGAATCCTGGTACCGAAATCAATATTTCCATGGGTTTTCCGGCGGATCGTTCTTTGTTTGTAGATTTCATTAGACGGATTATTGAAATCAATACATATTTACCTGCAGAGAAATCCGGCAAGATTTTTCTGCCGACCAGTCAGCTGTCTCAATTACTGCATCATCCGGTAATGGCTTCCTTGTTGAGCGATGATATGAACAGTGGATTTGACTTGTTGAAGGATTGGCCAGCCAGCATGGTGCCCTTGGATCTTATTTTAAAAAAGGAACCGGAGATAAGCTTGTTCCTGTGTTTCCAGGATGTTGGAAGACTAATTAATAAGCTGATTTCACTTTTTGACAGGTTTAAGTTGACCTTGGAAACACAGCCTGCACTGGAGAAGGAATCTTTCCAAAGGATCCGGGACTGGATAATAACCATACTTCAGGGACTGGAATTAAAAAAGCTCAAGATCAATCTGGACTCCTTTATTTGGCTGTTTAATGATTTTATTCAAAAGGAGCGGCTGCCTTTTGAAGGCAGCCTTAGTGCCGGGATTCAGCTCACCGGGATCCTTGAGACGCGGTTAATGGATTATGATGAGTTAATTATACTGAGTTGTAATGAGGGGATATGGCCTGCTGATTCCTCACCACCAACATTAATCCCTTATAACCTACGCCGGGCAAATAACCTGCCTACCCGGGAATACAGAGATTCTTTTTACGGTTATTATTTTTACCGTTTGCTTCAACGTGCCAGGAAAGTCAGCCTGATGTACGTAAATTCACCTGATCCCGCCAAAATGAGCCAGGGCGATCCCAGCAGGTTTATTCAGCAGCTTAGGTTTGATTCGAATCAATTTTGCCGTGAATTTCTTTCTGCTTCCTCCCTTAATCCAGGCGTTTCTCCAGCCCGAATCATCTTAAAGTCTGGGGCTGTCCGGGAGGCTCTGAATAGTTATCTGGACAAAAGTAGTGGAAAGTATTTATCTCCCAGTGCATTAAATACCTATATAGATTGCCCTTTGCGCTTTTCAATGCAATATCTGCTCAGGATCAGAGAAGGAGAGGATCTTGTGGAAGCTGGAGAGCCACGAATGTTTGGTCAGCTTATGCATAAAACCCTGGAATACTTATATCAGGACTTTGCTGAATCGGGAAAGTTCGTTCAAATTGAATACCTTAAGAATATTCTGCAAAATAATGAGGAATTGAATAAATACATCAGGCAGGCCTTTAAGTCGGAGTATTTCAAATTAGATCCCGATTCAGCATGGCCGGAGCTGTTTGGTAAAGACCTGCTCGTTCAAGAAGTCCTTTCAAAGCAATTCAGATCCGTTTTAATGGTTGATGTCCAATATACCCCTTTCAAAATCATAGGACTGGAAAAAAAGGTTTCTGCCACAGTGCGGTTTGAAATGGGCGGAAAGCCGATGGAGGTGTTGATAGGAGGCTACATTGACCGTTTAGATGAAAAAGACGGTTTGATTCGGATTTTGGATTATAAGTCGGGGAACCCTGGAATGGCTTTCAAGGATATTCAGGATTTAGTTAATCCTCTAAAGCAAAAACGACAAAAAGAGATATTGCAGGCTTTAATTTATTCTGTGTTGTTTCTAAAGGGGCAGTCGACATACAAAGCTATACAGCCTGCCATTTATCCCACCGGTAAAATGAGGAAGAAACCATTTGAGCCGGGTATTATCCATGATAAAGATGTAATTCAGGATATTCTCGATTATAGTGATGGTTTGCTAGAATTGCTCAGGGGAGTATTGGCTGATATTTTCAACCCGGATCTGGATTTCAAACAAACAGAAAATGAAACCACATGCAGGTTTTGTCCTTTCAAAGATTATTGTCGGCGTTGATCTTCATCCTCTTGAAGTAGATCTGGCCGAAGCAATTTTGTCCTTTCAATTGCCTTTTCCAGCTTCCAGATCTCAATTTGTTTGTCATTTCCGGAAAGAAGAATATCTGGTACGGCCCAGCCTTTGTATATTGCAGGGCGGGTGTATAAGGGAGGAGCCAGTAAATTATCCTGGAATGAATCGGTTAGAGCAGAAACTTCGTCTGAAATAGCTCCCGGTAATAGTCGGATTATCGCATCTGCCATAACAGCTGCGGCCAACTCTCCGCCTGTTAGGACATAATCCCCAATTGAGATTTCGCGTGTGATCAGGTGATCCCTGATCCTCTGGTCTATCCCTTTATAATGGCCGCATAGGATGATCAAATTTCCTAAACAGGATAGCTGATTGGCAATTTTCTGATTAAAAGCTTCCCCATCCGGAGAAGTATAAATTATTTCGTCATAATCTCTTTCATTCTTCAGTTTTTCAATTGCCCTCTCAATTGGTTCAATAGTTAAAACCATTCCACCTCCGCCGCTAAATGGATAGTCATCCACACTCTTGTGTTTTTCTTGGGAAAAATCATGGAGATTATGGATAAATATTTCTACCAGGCCTTTGTCATGGGCTCTTTTAATTATGCTATGCTGAAAAGGACTATGAAGTAATTCCGGAACAGCTGTTAAAAGATCTATTCGCATACTTTGCATTTTAAAGCAAAGGTATTAAATCAAGGAATATCAACTACACTGACAATATGGCAGTCTAGCAATAAATAAAACAGACATAATGACATGTATTTAGAATTTACGCCTGTCAGAATGGTGGAAAAAAGGAATGGCATATGTTTTGAAAAAGAGGAGAAACAGTAAAATTTTTTCAAACCCATAAAATAACAGGAGGATAAGAAAATGACTTTAGTAAGAATAAATAACAGAGATTTTTTACCGGGCAGACGTGTTTACCATGGAATGGATGATATGTTTAACTGGTTTACGAATGAGGTTCCTGGCTATGGTGGATGCAATAATTTCCCATCGGCCAACTTCCTGGAGTCGACAGATGATTTTAAGATAGAATTACTTGTGCCGGGAATCAAAAAGGAGGATATTAAAATCCAGGTTGAAAACGGTATTCTCAATATCTCCCATGAAACTAATATAAATAAGCAGGACTCAGTGGAGATGTATATTTCGAGAGAATTTCAAACAAAGAGTTTTAGCCGTAAGTTCAGGTTGTCTGATAGGTTGGCAGGAGAAAAAATCCTTGCCAAATGCGAAAACGGGATTCTTATGATTACCGTTCCAAAGAAAGAAGAAGCAAAAGCAAAGCCGATACGAGAAATTACTATTGCTTAATTGATTTAAAGCTGAATGAAATGCCACTCTTTTTAAGGGTGGCATTTTAGTATATTTTACTTGCAAATAATTGCTATATTCTTTACTTTTAGTGAGTTTGCGTGCGTCCGAATAATAAAAAAAAAGGCTTATATTTGTCGGATAGCCGAACCTGGGGTCTTGTCCCTGAATCTGTTCATAATGAACAACTCAGAATTCTGAGGGTACGTAAGTAATAAAGAGCGATAATATGACGATTAAAAAAGAACGGAAAGCTGAAGAACTGGAAAATCAGTTAACTAAAGAGAAAGATCATTCAGAATATCAAGAAGATATTGAGCTAAATGGTGAAAAGGAGGAGAAGGCAGCAGAAGAAGCGCCAGCCGAAACAACAGAGGCAGAACCAGTAGCCGAGGAAGCGCCAACCGAAACAACAGAAGCTGAACCAGTATCAGAGGAAGCGCCAGTCGAAACAACAGAATTAGAAACTGCTGCCGAGGAAGCCCCAGCCGAAACAGCAGAAGCAGAACCAGTATCAGAGGAAGCGCCAGTCGAAACAACAGAATTAGAAACTACTGCCGAGGAAGCCCCAGCCGAAACAGCAGAAGCAGAACCAATAGCCGAAGAAGCCCCAGTCGAAACAACAGAGGCAGAACCTGCGGCCGAAGAAGTTCCAGTTGTGGTCTCTCCTGAGGTGGGAAAGGGATCTGTTGAAAGTCTTCCTGCGTTAGGTCATGATTATTCCAATTCCCCCAAAGAGGAACTAGTTGAAACTCTTCGCCTCCTTCTTGACAGGAGAACTATCCAGGAAATACGCAAGGAGGTTGAAAATATCAAATCAGCTTTTTATAAACGCCACCGTTTTGAAATCGAAGAGAAAAGGAGAAGTTTTATTGAAAACGGAGGTGCTCCTGAAGAATTTTTGCTGCCACTAGATCCTCTTGAAGAGCAATACAAGGAATTGTATGATTCTTACCGGATCAGGAGAACTGAGTATTTAAAAGTACTGGAGGAAGAAAAAGGGAAAAACCTGCTCAAGAAAAAGGAAATTATTGATAAGATTGAGCTGCTTGTAAACTCCCAGGAATCCTTAAATAAAACTTTTAACGAATTCAGAGATCTTCAGCGAGAATGGAGGGATCTTGGCCCAGTTCCTCAATCCTCTCTTCGTCAGTTGTGGGAAAACTATCACTATCATGTTGAGAAATTCTATGATTTCATTAAGATCAATAAGGAACTCCGCGATCTGGATCTTAAAAAGAACCTGGAAATAAAATTAGAATTATGTGAGAAAGCCGAAGATCTTTTGCTGGAACCATCGGTTATAAAGGCATTCAAGGATCTTCAGGAATTGCATTCCAGGTGGAGGGAGGTAGGACCTGTGCCTTTGGAGAAAAAAGAGGAGATATGGGATCGTTTCAAAGAAGCTACAACTAAAATCAATAAAAGTCATCAGGATCATTTCCAGCACCTAAAAAATGAACAGAAGACTAATTTGGAAGCCAAGATACGCTTGTGTGAGGAAATCGAAGATATCCTGAATCAGGGTGTCAACTCTCCCAATAAGTGGAATGAGTCTTCCCGCAAGGTCGTAGAGTTGCAAAAAATGTGGAGGACTGTTGGATTTGCTCCAAAGAGGGACAACACTAGGGTTTATGACCGATTCAGGGCAGGGTGCGATGCCTTTTTTAACATGAAAAGGGAGTTTTTTAACAGCCATCGGGACGTTCAAAACACCAACATGCAGTTAAAAAACGAACTGTGCATTCAGGCCGAGTCACTGATGAACAGTGATGAATGGAAGCAAGCAACTGAAGATCTGATTAATGTGCAGCGGGAATGGAAAAACGTTGGTCCCGTACCCCGGAAATATTCCGATGCACTTTGGAAACGCTTCCGGACAGCCTGCGATACCTTTTTCCAGAGGAAAAATGATCATTTTAAGGGACAGGGATCCGAACAAGTTGAGAATATTAACCGAAAGCGAGATATAATTGCAACAATAAAAGCATATACATTTGGAGAAGATCATAACAAGGATCTCAACAAGCTACAGCAATTCCAGAAGGATTTTCTGGCTATTGGCCATGTTCCTTATGACCAGAAGGAAAATATTGTCAAGGAATTTAGAGATGCCATCAATTCTCATTTTGATAAACTTGATATTGATGAAAATAAACGAGAGGTTTTGAAATTCAGGCAAAAAATTGATAATTTAGCACAATCCCCCAATAACAGAAACCGCATAGAAGCGGAGCGTGAAAAATTAGTAACCCGATTGAAACAACTTGAGAGCGATGTTGTCCTGTGGGAAAATAATATCGGATTTTTTGCCAAGTCAAAAAAGTCTGATTCTCTGAAAATAGAGATTGAGAAAAAAATTGAATTGGCAAAAGAACGGATTACCACCATGCAGGAAAAATTAGGGATTATTGACAAATATGATTACTAGCGTGTGATTATTAACACTAAACCACTATGAAAAATTTAATTAAAGGAATATGCCTGACAATCATTTTTGGGGCTGTTTTCTCTTTTTCATCTCTCGCACAAGAGGGGACTGTGAGAGGTTTTGTTTATGATGAAGCTACAGGAGAACCCTTACTTTTTGGAAGTGTGTTCCTGGAGGGTACCATCTTTGGTAGTGTTACGGATAAAAACGGTTATTTTGCGATTTCCAAAGTCCCGGCCGGGACTTATCAGTTGGTTATCAGTGCCGTGGGATGGGAACGATCGAGTATTGAGGTTGTAATTGAAGCCGATGCTATTTTAACAACTAAACTATACACAAAGGAGTCAGTAGAAGAACTCGAGGAAATTGTAATTAGCGCTGAGCGGCAGAAGCTAAAAACACAGATCTATACTTCGGTACAAAAGATAACACCCAAACAAATGGCTAAGATACCAACCATTGGGAGTGAGCCTGATTTAGCCCAGTACCTCCAGGTCCTGCCTGGAGTGATCTTTACAGGTGACCAGGGTGGGCAGTTATATATCAGAGGTGGGGCTCCGATTCAAAACAAGGTGTTGCTCGATGGAATGATAGTGTATAATCCCTTTCACTCAATCGGCCTATTTTCTGTGTTTGATTCGGACGTGATCAGTGTTGCCGATGTTTACACCGGTGGTTTTAGTGCCAAATATGGCGGACGTATTTCCTCCATCATGGATATATCTACCCGTGACGGAAACAAGAAACGGATTTCAGGTAAGCTTTCATCCAGTACTTTCGTGTCAAAAGCCCTGCTTGAAGGTCCGTTAAAAAAAGGCAGTGATGAAGAGGGGTCAGCTTCCTTCATTTTATCTGCCAAACACTCCTATCTTGAACAGACCTCCAAATACCTGTATACCTACGTTGATACGGCAGGATTACCTTTTAATTTTACTGACCTTTACGGGAAGATCTCCTTGAATGGAAAAAACGGCAGTAAAGTCAATTTTTTTGGCTTTAACTTCAATGATGATGTTACCTACAGGGGCATTACTGATATCGGTTGGAATACCTACGGTGCTGGTTCAAATGTAGTATTAGTTCCAGGCGATTTCCCAGCCCTGGTGAAAGCTAACATAGCTTATTCCTCATACAGCATTGCTATGAACGAGGCCGAACAACAACCAAGAGAATCTTCTATCAATGGATTTAATGTTGGGCTATCTTTTATATACTTCTTCGGTAAGGATGAGCTGGATTATGGTATTGAGGTACTCGGATTTAACACCAACTTTAATTATTTCAATTCCGTTGGCCGTAAGATTACTCAACAACAATACACCACTGAGCTGGCCGGCTATGCAAAATATAAAATGACGCTTGGCAAACTTCTTATAGAACCTAGTTTTAGACTGCACTATTATGCATCCCTGGGAGAAGCAAGCCCTGAACCACGGTTCGGGATAAAGTATAACCTGAGTGATATTTTTCGTTTGAAATTTTCAGGTGGAGTATATTCTCAGAACCTGATTGCTGCAAACTCCGACAGGGATGTAGTAAACCTTTTCTACGGTTTCCTGAGTGGACCTGAGAACTTGCAGAAAGAATTTGATGGAAAGGAAATAACCTCGAAGCTGCAAAAATCTAACCATGCTATACTAGGTTTTGAATTTGATATCACCAACCGGCTTAATCTTAATGTTGAAGCATATATCAAGGATAATACACAGTTGACCAATATCAACAGGAATAAGCTATATGACGATACTGGTGAGAACCAGGACAAACCGGATTACCTGCGGAAGGATTTTATTATTGAGACAGGTCAGGCCTATGGTTTGGATTTCCTGCTCAAGTACGATTATAAGAGACTTTATTTATGGTGTGTATATTCTCTTGGCTGGGTTACCAGGTATGATGGGATAATCCAGTATCCACCGCATTTCGATCGCCGTCATAATGTTAACCTTGTGGCTGCTTATACTTTTGGTAAGGACCTTAATTGGGAATTCAGTTCGAGATGGAATCTTGGATCCGGATTTCCATTCACACAAACGCAGGGATTTTACGAGAAAATACCTTTCCATGATGGAATTAATACCGATTATACCACGGCAAACGGAGAGCTTGGAATCGTTTATGGTCCACTAAACCAAGGTCGCCTACCGTATTACCACCGATTGGATTTGAATATAAAAAGATCATTTGTCCTGGGTGATTATAGTGACCTGGAGGTATCCTTTAGTGTTACTAATGTTTACAACCGAGATAATATTTTCTACTTCGACCGCGTCAGGTACGAAAGGGTGGATCAACTACCCTTGATGCCCACTATTGGTGTGAGCTGGACTTTTTAATACATATGACTAAGAAACAGGCAAAGTATATTTTCGTGACTGGAGGAGTAACTTCCTCCCTGGGCAAAGGAATTATTTCCTCATCCCTGGCGCGACTCCTGCAAGCCAGGGGATTTTCAGTTACCATCCAAAAACTGGATCCTTACATCAATGTTGATCCCGGGACTCTGAATCCATATGAACATGGGGAGTGTTATGTTACTGAAGATGGCGCTGAGACTGATCTTGATCTGGGACATTATGAGAGATTCCTGAATATTCCAACATCACAGGCAAACAATGTAACCACGGGAAGAATTTACCAATCGGTTATCGATAAAGAAAGAAGGGGCGATTATCTTGGGAAGACAGTTCAGATCATTCCTCATATTACTGATGAGATTAAAAGGAGAATTAAGTTCCTCGGGTCAAAGGGTAAATTTGATATTGTCATTACGGAAATTGGAGGTACGGTTGGCGATATTGAATCTTTGCCATATATTGAATCTCTCAGGCAGCTCAAGTGGGAACTTGGCAATAGGGTTTTGGTTGTCCATTTGACTCTTGTACCATACCTTAATGCAACGGGAGAGCTCAAAACCAAGCCTACTCAGCATTCTGTGAAGACCTTATTAGAGGAAGGGGTGCAGCCGGATATCCTTGTTCTACGAACTGAGAAGAAACTGAGCATGGATGTGAGGAAAAAGGTAGCACTGTTCTGTAACGTTCACCTGCCTGCAGTTATCGAATCTATTGATGCCTCTACTATCTACGAGGTTCCACTGATGATGCGTAGGGAGAAGTTGGATGAGATCGTTTTGAAAAAGCTTGATTTATCTGAAACTCAGAAACCGGATCTAAAACATTGGGAGGACTTTGTTCATTCTGTAAAAAAACCAAAACATAAAGTTAAGATAGGATTAGTAGGTAAGTATGTGGAACTCCACGATGCTTACAAATCAATTAATGAAAGTTTTATTCATGCTGGAGCTGTTAATAATTGCCGGGTCGAGGTGGAATGGATACATAGTGAACTACTAGAAAATCCTGACTGGGAAAAGCGGCTAATCGGACTTAAGGGTATACTTGTGGCCCCGGGATTCGGGCTTAGAGGGATAGAGGGTAAGATCAATGCTGCACGTTATGCACGGGAGAATAATATTCCTTTCCTCGGGATCTGCCTGGGTATGCAATGTGCCGTAATTGAATTTGCCCGCAACGTGATGAACTTGAAAAAGGCAAATTCAACTGAGATGGATTCGAAAACTCCTGACCCGGTAATTGATCTCATGGAACAGCAGAAGAATATTACTGACAAAGGTGGAACAATGCGTCTTGGAGCCTATGAGTGCAAAATCAAACCCGATTCACTTGCTGCCGGTATATACCATCAAAAATGTATCAACGAACGGCACAGGCACCGGTATGAATTTAATAATGATTACATGGCCCACTTTATTGAAAATGGGATGGTACCGGCTGGTATCAATCCTGACAGCGGGCTGGTGGAAATCATGGAAATTCCGGAGCACAAATGGTTTATCGGAGTCCAGTTCCACCCTGAATATAGATCTACCGTTTCAAACCCTCATCCACTTTTTGTCAATTTCGTTAAGGCAAGCATGGAATAATTAATTATTTTTGCCCCCCCCAAAGGGAAAGTTCTCAGGGTAAATTATTAAAAAAGAGGTATGGATAGAAAATCACTGATTGGATTATTGCTAATTGGGGCCCTGTTGGTCGTTTATAGTGTTTATACCAGGCCTTCCAAAGAGGAAAAGGCAGAAACACAACGAATCAACGACTCGATTCAGCATGCCAGAATCGAGCAACAAATAGAAGAAAAACGGCTGCAGGATCTCCAGGATACAATTTCCCCTGTCATTGAATTGCCAGACTCTGTGAGTACTAAGGAGCAATTAGAGAGGCAATTAGGGGTTTTTGCCGCCGCCGGACAGGGAGAGGATAAATCCATTATTCTGGAAAACGATCTCATCCGGGTATGGATCACCAACCACGGAGGTCGAGTCGCTTCGGTAGAGCTTATAAACTATCATACGTTTGACAGTTTGCCATTGATCCTTTTCGATGAGGAGACCAGTAAATTTAATCTGCAGTTTTTTGCCGAAAACAAATCAATTTTTACCCAGGATTTGTTTTTCGAACCACAATCATCTGAGCAGAAAATGGTGATTACTTCGAGTCCAAAGTCGGTTACTATGCGCCTGAATGCCGGTACCGGCCGCTATCTGGATTATATTTATACCCTTGAGCCCGGATCCTACAAACTTGGCATGCAGATCAAAATGGTTGGCATGAATGAGGTGCTGGGCAGGAACAACAGCTACATCGATCTGGATTGGTCTATGCCGATTCGCCAACAGGAAAGGTCAGCCAAGACGGAAAGCATGTACACATCAATTTATTACAAATATTTCGAAGATGAGGTTGGGCACTTACAGTCGCGTAAACCGGATGGTCAGGAGGATCTGACCACCAGGGTTGAATGGATTGGTTTCAAACAGCAGTTTTTTTCAACTGTTCTGTATGCTGAAAATTCTTTTTCCAGGGCCAGTATTAAAATGGAGTCGACAGAAGAGAACAGTGGCTACCTAAAATATTGTTCTGCCCAGATCAGTATTCCACTGGAAGGGAAAAGTGAAGAGGTAATTCCTCTTACATATTATTTTGTTCCAAATCATTTTAAATCTCTGAAAAAATATAATATCGAACTTGAAAGCCTTGTGGATCTCGGATGGCCATTCATTTCCTGGATCAATAAGTTGTTTGTCATCAATATATTCCATTTTCTTGAGTCAAAAATTGCCAGCTATGGCCTCATTATAATATTATTGACAATCTTTTTCAAGCTTCTATTGCTTCCTCTTAGCTACAAATCCTATATCTCAGGAGCCAAGATGCGGGTGCTTAAGCCTCAATTGGAAGAGATCACCAAAAAATTCTCCAAGGACAAAGCTATGGAGAAGCAGCAAGCAACCATGGCATTTTATAAAAAGGTGGGCGTAAGTCCAATGGGAGGGTGTTTACCCAGTCTTTTGCAAATGCCTATCTGGCTGGCCCTGTTTCGTTTTTTTCCCGCCTCCATAGAATTACGGCAGCAGGCATTCTTGTGGGCTTCTGACCTTTCTTCCTATGACTCCATCCTGCAGCTGCCTTTTACGATTCCTATGTATGGGGATCATGTGAGCCTGTTTACTTTACTGATGGCTGCATCAATGGTGATAAGTACAAAGATAAATATGCAGCAAACTGATACTGGCCAGCAAATGCCCGGTATGAAGGTGATGATGTATATGATGCCAGTTATGATGTTAGCATTTTTTAATTCCTATTCTTCCGGATTAAGCTTTTACTACTTTGTGTCCAACCTTATCACCTTTGGCCAGATGACTTTAATAAAACGGAGTCTTAATGAAGAAAAACTCCTGAAGAAGCTGAACCAGAATCAAAAGAAACCTGTAAAAAAGTCGAATTTTCAGACTAGATTGAAAAAAATGGCCAAGGAAAGGCAAGCGCCTGTTAAGAAGAGAAGATAGTCTTCGGAAATTTGTTGTGGAATTATTAAGCTTTGTCTCTCAAGGCAATCATACTGATAGCCGTGATAGCGGCTTCGGTTCCTTTGTTGCCATGTTTGCCACCTGCCCGGTCGAGAGCCTGTTCCTGGTTATCCGTAGTAAGAACACCAAAAATTACAGGTTTGCTGAATTTGAGGTTGAGATCCATGATCCCATGTGAAACCCCTTCACAAATAAAATCAAAATGCCGTGTTTCGCCCTGTATAACACATCCCAGGCATATTACTGCATCCACCTTTCTTGTTTCCAATAACCATTGGGCTGCCAGGGGTAATTCAAAACTGCCCGGGACTTCAAGTCGGTAAATATTATTCTCAGAAACTCCATGGCGTATCAGAGTCTCAACAGCACCTTGGTATAGTGAAGAAGTTATTTCGCTGTTCCATTTAGCCACAGCAATACCAATACGGAATCCTTCAGCGTTTGGAACTTCAGAAGGTTGATATGCCGATAGATTTTTTAGCTGGCTTGACATAAAATAAAGCCGGTATTGAACCGGCCTAACAAAAATTATTCAGTATTCTTAAGCTTGGCCCTGGCAATATACTTGTCAATTTGCCTGCTTTCATTGGAATCAGGATAATCAACTTTAATTCGCTGGTATAGACTAAGTGCTTTTGATTTTTTGTTTTGTTGTTCAAGAAGTTCCCCCGCCTTCTGCAAATATATAGGGGTGAGGAAAATATTATCAGCTTTATTGGCAGCTTTCAGATAATACTCGATAGCCTTGTCAAAATCCTCCAGTTCAGCATAAGCATCACCTATGGCTCCAGAGGCTATGGGTATGATCATATTATCTTTTGACTTGAACTTTTGCAGGTTATCAATGGCTTCTTCAAACTGCCCGAGCCGTAAATATGAAATCCCAGCGTAATAATGAGCTAGTTTTGCGGTTTTAGTTATTTTGTAATTATCAATGATGTCAAGAACTCCCAGGTAATTGCCATCACCATTGAGTGCGAGATTGAAAGAATCCTTTTCAAAATAGGATTCGGCCATAAAGATCTGGGCCTGGGCTTCTTTTTCTTTTGGGCCGAGAATAAACTTTTTAACACCCAGGAACCCGCCAATAAGCACAATAATAGCTATCACAATGATAGTCAATGGTTTCTGATTGTCCTCAATGGCTCTTTCTGTACGACTTAAAGCTTGCTCAACCGCCACAAGGTTTTCACCGCCATGACCTTTCTTCTTGCTAACCATATACTTAAAATTAGGTATTCTTAAAAATCACGCAAATGTAGAATATTTACTTCGGTTATTAAAATAAAACATTGAAAAATTGGATCGGGGTTTTACCTTTGACACTTATAATATCAGATAAGATAATAGATTACAAATAGGATACCCACATGCACCTGGAGAAACTTGCCCTGATGAATTTTAAAAATTACCATGAACTGGAGGTAGACCTGTCTCCACGGATTAATTGTTTTGTGGGCAACAATGGGGAAGGTAAGACCAATTTGTTTGATTCAGTCTATTATCTTTCTTTTTGTAAATCATACTTTAATCCTGTTGATACCATGAATATCAGGCACGGGCAGGAGTTCTTTATGATCCAGGGGGAGTTTAAAAAGAATGGGGATACAGAAAGTGTATTTTGCAGCCTTAAGAAAAATCAGAAAAAGAAATTCAAGAGAAATGATAAGGAATACGAAAAGCTATCTGAGCATATCGGCCTGATCCCTCTGGTAATGGTTTCACCGGCAGACAGCGGGCTGATCCTGGAGGGGAGCGAAGAACGCAGAAAATATCTTAATGGGGTAATCTCACAATTCGACCGGGATTACCTTAACGACCTAATCAAGTATAACAAGGTTCTTTTGCACCGTAATAAGCTATTAAAGGATTTTGTGAATAAGCGGTATTTCGAATCTGACTCGCTGGATGTTTGGGATGTTCAACTGGTTCAACTCGGTTGCAGGATCTATGAAAGGCGTGAGGCTTTCATTCATCAATTGCTCCCAATTTTTCAATACTATTATGATTTTATTGCCAATGGACATGAAGAGGTTGAGCTGATTTATGATTCTCAGCTTCATGGGAATGAGTTTGATGCGATTCTGAAAGCTGCCCGTGAGAAAGACAGACTCCTGCAGTACTCTACGGTGGGTATCCATAAAGATGATCTGAAACTTATGTTGTCGGGATATCCCATAAAAAGACAAGGTTCCCAGGGCCAGCAAAAGACTTTCCTTCTTGCATTGAAATTGGCGCAATATGATTTTCTGAAAAAGGTTAACAAGGTGAAGCCCCTCATATTATTGGATGATGTTTTTGATAAACTTGATAGTTCACGTGTAACTCAGATCATTAAACTTGTGAGTGAAGATAATTTTGGACAAATCTTTATTACTGATACCAATGAGCAGCACCTAGCCGACATTTTGGCAAAGATTCCAGTTGAGCATCGGGTATTCAAGGTGAGTAAAGGCAAGATAAACCGGATAAAAAATGGTAATTAGACGAACCCAAACAAGAAAACTGCAGGATGTGATCAAAGAATTCCTGCGGGAAAACAAACTCGATACACAGCTCAAGGAGAGAGAGTTAATCCGGAATTGGGAAGTAGTAACTGGAAAAATGGTGGCTAATTCAACTCACTCCATATACATCAGGAACCGCACCTTATTTGTGGAAGTTCGGTCATCCGTTGTAAAAAATGAGCTAATGATGATACGGGAGGGCCTTATTCAGGCCTTAAACTCTCGCACAGGTGCCGATCTTATAGATAAGATCGTAATAAAATGATATCAATAGTGTTTATTTACAGCAAGAAAGAGATAGAAAAGCTCCATTCCTGTCGAATAAATCACTACGACAAAAGAAGAATTCCGCTTCAATAAGAGCATTCGTATCACTATCAGAACCGTGAACCGCATTTGCCTCAATGGATTCAGCAAATAGTTTTCTGATCGTACCTTCTTCTGCTTTTGAAGGGTCAGTGGCACCAATAAGCTTTCTGTAACTGGCAACCGCATTTTCTTTTTCCAACACAGCAACAACGATAGGCCCGGAAGTCATGAAACTAACGAAATCAGCATAAAATGGTCGTTCACGGTGAACACTATAAAATTCTTCTGCTTGTTTCTGACTGAGCAGTGTGGTCTTCATTCCAGCAATCCAGAATCCTGCTTTGTTGATCATTGATAATATCTCACCAGCATGGCCATTGGCCATAGCACGGGGTTTGATCATAGTAAAAGTTATATTTTCTTGCATTTTCAATGTTTTTGTGGATGCAAAAATAAGAAAATACCCCTTTAGTTGGGGATGAGTTTTTCTATCTTTGAGGATGATTACGAAGATAGAAACTCAAAAGCGCTATACTGATTTTTCGGAATCCTCCAAAAAACTACTTCTGGACCGGATCAGTAATCCTTCCAGGGTCCTCATAATAAGTCATAAAAATCCTGATGGGGATGCAATAGGTTCAGCTTTGGGGCTGGGGCGTGTTTTGGAATCTTGTGGACATCAGGTTAAAGTATTCCTCCCGGATGATGCCCCCGACTTTCTAAAGTGGATGCCTGGATATTCGCATGTAGCTACTTATGAGCGTTCAGCAAAAAGTTTTCCTGGATTTTCGGAAGACCCGGACCTGGTGTTTTTTGTGGATTTCAATACTCCGGAAAGGCTGGGGGAAATGGCATCCGCCATTGATAGATTAAGTGGTTTTAAGGTGCTTGTGGATCATCATCCAGGATATGATCCATTTTATGATCTTGCACTTGTCGATACTTCCCGGGGCAGTACTTCTGAGATGATATTTCTACTGTTGGAAGACATGGGGCTGCTTGAATACATTGACAAGGAGGCGGCCACCTGTCTTTACTCCGGAATTATTACAGATACACTGGGATTACAGGTTGGTAGTTCTTATCCGGAAGTTTTCCGCGTGGTTGGCCGTTTGATTGAGTCCGGTATAAAGATGCATGAGGTTTTTGACAACTTATACAGTCAGTTCAGTGCCAATAGAATGCAATTGCTGGGTTATTGTCTTGCAGAAAAACTCATACTAATGCCGGATTATAAGGTTGCATACATTTGGATTACGAAAGAGGAATTGGCAAGATTCCACCATATCAAAGGGGATACTGAAGGCTTTGTGAACTATCCATTGACTATTAAGGACATTCAATTCACAGTTCTTTTTACCGAATTGGATGGAGAGATCAAACTCTCACTAAGGTCAAAAGGCGATATCCCTGTCAATGAGTTTGCAGCCAGCTTTTTCCAGGGTGGAGGGCACCTTAATGCCGCAGGCGGCAGAAGCCAGCTGAGCATGCATGAAACCCTGGATCGTTTCGAAGAACTTGTCAAGCAATTTATGACGATTCGTTTATATCAAGAATAACAATTTAATGTGAATCCCTTTCCTATGTATATCCGATTAACTATTGTCTTTTTTATTTGCCTCGTTTCCTGCCAGTCTGGTAGTCAAAATAGGGATAAACCAACCGCACATCCAGCTTCCCGGAAAGATAGCCTGATTGAGTTTAATAAGAACCTGCTTAGACGTGACATGCAGAAAATAGATGATTATATAACCTCCAGAAGTATCAAGATGACAAAAACCGGCACGGGCTTATTCATTAAACTGGTAGTTGACCATGATGGTCAGGAAGCACAGCCTGGTGAGCAGGTTTTTTTTACTTATAAAACGAGAACTCTTGAGGGTGATCTCCTGTATTCTTCCGACGAGCTTGGTCAACGAGAATTTATTTTGGATAAATCTGATATAGAAGCAGGATGGAATGAGGCGGCAAAATTGATGAGTCCTGCCGACAGTGCCATTGTCATTCTAGCTCCCCACCTGGCATTCGGCCATACCGGGGATGGAAACCGTGTGGCTCCAAGAGAAATACTGGTTTATGAATTGCGGCTGGATTCTGTTTATCGGGGAACAGGGAATAGGGAATAAGGAACAGGGAACAGGGACTTGGAATTACGAGTAGCGAATCCAAAAATTGGTTCTACTTTTGTTAAAAATTAAAGCATGAAAACAATATCAATTCAATCTTTTAGTGCCGTATTGATACTTTCCCTTTTGCTTATTAGCTGTTCGGGCCATAAGGGAGAATTTCAGGAGCATTCTTCGGGGCTTAAGTACAAGTTTATTGAGATGAACCCTCGAGGCAAGACTCCTGTTAGCGGTGATATTCTCCTTCTTTCAATAAAGTATCTCACTGAGGGTGGATTATTGGTGGATGAATCCTCTTCTTTCCGGTTACAATTAACTAAGCCGATTTACCAGGGTGACTTTTATACCGGACTGGCTATCACTCAGGTTGATGATAGTGTGCATTTTTTGCTGGATGCTGCGAATTATTATCAAAATACGCGAAAGATGGAGCTCCCTGAAGAATTTATTAAAGGTGATAAAATACTGATCCAGCTCAGACTGAAAAGTATTGTTAAGGTGGAGTCCCTGCAAACAGAACGGTTGGGAATTTATCATACTGATGAGGAGCAGGAGATGAGGCTTCTCCTCGACTTTATTGCCAAAGCAAATGTACAGGTTGAGCCCACTGCCAGCGGGTTATATGTTGTGATACAGGAGGAGGGATCCGGCCCCCAGGTGATGCCGGGTCAATCTTTAACCGTTCATTACACTGGGAAGACTATTGATGGCAAGATTTTCGACAGCTCGGTGCCTCGTGGAAAGCCTTTGACCTTTACTCTTGGCCGGGGCGAGGTTATTCGCGGATGGGATGAAGGATTTGCTAAACTAAAAAAAGGTAGTCATGCACGCTTTATCATTCCCTCAAGCCTGGCTTATGGAAAAGAAGGGTACGGCCAAAAAATATTACCCTTTTCAAGCCTGGTTTTTGATGTTGAACTTCTGGATTTTAAGTAGAAAAACATATAATTTATGAAGAAGCCTAAAATTCAATTCCCTGTTTTTGTGTTTGTTATCAGTGTATTCACGGTTTTTGGATCAGGATGTGACAAGGAAACTGATTTTGACAAAGAGCAGGCAGCAATCAAAGCTTATATACCTTTATTCTTGGTGCCGGAGCGGTTATCAAGGGTTGGGATGAAGGAATTTCTTATATGAAGGAAGGGGGGAAGGCCATTCTTCTGATTCCTTCAAGCCTGGCTTATGGGCCATACGGACAGAATAGTATTCCGGGCTATACTCCACTCTTGTTTGAGGTAGAATTGATAGATGTTTTTTAGTCATATTTATGAAAGGTGATTTATTTCTTATTCCCAGTTTTTTGGATAACACTGCCCCCGAACAGGTTCTTCCATTGGAAGTCATAAAAAAGGTTCGTTCCCTAAGGTATTTTATCGTCGAAAATGAGCGAACAGCCCGTCGGTTCCTGATCAGTCTTGGGATGAAAGAATACTTAGAAGAAATTACATTTGAGCTTCTAAACAAACATACTCGACCGGAGGTCCTCGGTGAATTTGTTCAACCTCTTCAAAATGGAATTTCAGCCGGACTCATCACAGAAGCCGGTTGCCCGGGTGTGGCTGATCCAGGTGCGGAAATCGTAGCATTGGCCCATCAAGGGCATATCAGGGTTGTCCCTCTTACCGGCCCCTCTTCTATCCTCCTGGCGCTTATGGCTTCCGGTTTGAATGGCCAGTGTTTTGCATTTCATGGGTATTTACCTGTAAAACAACCGGCTCGTGTCAGAAAAATCAGGGATCTTGAAGAGCAATCCAGGAAGGAGCATATGACTCAGATTTTCATTGAAGCACCTTACAGGAATCATCAGATGTTTGCCGACTTGATATCAACATTAAATCCTAATACAAGATTGTGTCTGGCAATAAATCTTACTGGCAGGGAAGAGAAAGTCCTTTCCATGCCGGTTGCTCAATGGGAAAAAACTAAGATTGAGTTTCAGAAACAGCCGGCGGTATTTTTGTTTCTGGCGTGAGTTAGAAGGGACACGGGATGCGGGACACGTTTGTTTTCTAACCCTCCCCCCGATCCCCTCCCTGCTGTCAGGTGAGGGGGGGGGATTTCATAAACTAATCAACCAATCAACTATTCCCCAAAGATTTTGTATTTCGCGATTCCCCATTTCTGCAATCTGTAGGCAAAGGACGTTCCCAGAACCCCCAGTCCGTACCTGACACTTCTGGAGAATCCGATAGATGAGGCTTCTTCAAAGTATTTTGTCGGGCAGGTAATCTCTGCAATGGGAAAGCCGGCGTAAAGGATTTGAGCCAGCATCTGGTTGTCGAAAACAAAGTCATCCGAATTGGCCGCAAAATTTATGTTGCGTAATACCTCTGCCGAAAAGGCGCGATACCCGGTATGGTATTCAGAAAGCTTCTGTTTCATCAGGATGTTCTGGAAAAGGGTAAGGATCCGGTTGGCAATATAACGCCATATGGGCATTCCCCCTCGCAATGCTCCTTTACCCAATATTCTCGATCCCAGGACTACCGGATATACTTCTGCTGCAATCAAGTGCGACATGGCCGGGATAAGTTTAGGAGTGTATTGATAATCAGGGTGAAGCATTATAACTATATCTGCTTTCATTTTAAGGGCAGTTTGATAGCAGGTTTTTTGATTTCCGCCGTAGCCCATATTTTGCTCATGCCGAATGATGTGACGAATACCCAGCTTTTTCGCAATTTGAATAGTCTTGTCGCTACTGTCATCATCCACCAGGATCACCTCATCGACTATGTCCATGGGGATCTCTCTGAAGGTCTGCTCCAGAGTGCGCTCTGCATTGTAGGCCGGCAATACAACAATGATTCTTTTACCGGAAATCATAATAACTGTTCAGTTGATAGGTTTTTGATCAAAGAATTGTTTAAAAACAGTAAATTCGGATCAAATATAATTGACTTTATATCTAATTCAGAAATCAATCGATTAAAACTTAAAATAAATCATATAATCCTTTATTTATCATGACCCTGATTGAGAAAATTCTAGCAAATCACAGCAGGCAGAAGGTGGTTAAACCCGGGGAAATTGTGGATGTTACCATGGACGTTCGGGCAGCCAGGGATTTTGGGGGAGCGAACGTAGTGAAGAATATGCAGGATCATGATTTGAGCCTGGACGACCCGGGCAAAACCTTCTTCACCTTCGACTGCAACCCTACGGGCTCTGACCAGAAGTATGCAGTGAACCAACATATATGCCGACTCTATGCCCGAGAGAATGGTATCAAGGTTTATGATATTGATAATGGCATTGGCACACATACACTGATACATGAGGGTCTGGCCTATTCCGGTTCTACAGCTGTCACCACTGATTCCCATGCAAATATTCTTGGGGCAGTAGGCTCTTTTGGCCAGGGGATGGGTGACAGGGATATTGCGGCAGCATGGGCTCATGGAAAGGTTTGGTTTAAGGTTCCTGAATCCGTTAAGATTACTCTGAAAGGGAAGCGGCCGGATGGTTTATCAGCCAAGGATATTGCTCTGAATTTGCTGGCTCATTTTGGAGCAAACTCTTTGTTAGCTTATTCGGTGGAATTTTATGGGGAAGAGGTTGACCGGCTCAGTCTGGATGAGCGAATCACTATCTCTTCCATGGGTACGGAGATGGGGGCTATAATTCTATTTTTCACTCCTAACGACAATATAATGGCATATAGCTCTGAACGTGCTGGTCGAACCCTGGAGAAGGTTGAAGCCGACTCTGATGCAGTGTATGCTGAGGAGTTTATCCTGGACATTTCTGGTTTTGTACCACGGGTATCAAGGCCAGGCGCTCCACATGATACTGTTCCGGTAACAGAAGTTGAGGGCATTAAGATAGATTCGGCCTTTATTGGAAGCTGCACAAATGGGAGGTTCGAGGACATTGCTTCAGCCGCTGCTGTGCTGTACAACCGCAAAGTGGCTCCCGGAGTTGTGCTGAAGATTGTACCGGCTACCGATGAGATTTGGCGGCAGTGCCTGGATGAAGGGCTTGTTGATATTTTAAAGGACGCAGGAGCAATGCTGTCCAATGCCGGATGTGCAGGATGTGCTGCCGGGCAAGTTGGCCAGAATGGACCGGGAGAGATAACTATCAGCAGTGGAAACCGCAATTTCCCTGGAAAACAGGGTAAAGGTGAAGTGTATCTTGCTAGTCCGGCCATCGTGGCTGCCTCAGCCGTAGCAGGATATATTACCACTCCAGGAAATATTCCCGACTCTCCGGCACTTTTTAAAATTGGGAGCGGGCTTCCAAAAGCTGATAAGGCCAAAACTGAGAAGCCTGGAATACTGACCGATGATCTCAAATCCAGAGAGGTAGAAGGCCGGTTATGGCTAATTTATGAGGACAATATTGATACAGATATGATATTTCATAATCGATATCTGGCGATCACCGATATCAATGAAATGGGAAAGTATACTTTCGATAACCTCAAGGGCTACGAGGATTTTGCCAGGAAGGTTCAGCCGGGGGATATCCTCATGGTTGGCAAGAATTTCGGAAGTGGGTCATCTCGCCAGCAAGCTGTAGATTGTTTTAAAGCATTGGGAGTAAGTTGTATACTGGCTGAAAGTTTTGGCGCCATTTATGAGAGGAATGCTATCAACGCAGCCTTCCCAATTCTGGCTTATTCGGTTTCTGACAAACCTGATGTCAATGACGGAGACCGGATAAAGATCAACTTTGAAAACGGGATGGTAACAAACATTCGAACAGGCAATCATATTCAGGCTCAGCCATTTTCCGAAGTACAACTGGAAATCTTTCAGAATGGGGGATTGTTTTAATTAAGAATGATTCAAAATTAGTAATTTCGATTTCTTTAAGAATCATATTGAAATGGGAAAAACTTTTGTTGAAAAAATATTCGATGCCCCGGTTGGCAGCATCGTATTCCGTAGTCCTGATATTGTTCTAACTCATGATAATACTGCAAGTATTTATCAGACTTTTGAGAAGATGGGTGGTGACAAGTTGGCCCGGCCCGAGCAGATGCTGGTGGTTCTGGACCATAATGCACCACCAACCACAGCCAAGCTGGCCAATCAATATCAGGCTATTAGGGAGATAGTTAAGGATCAGGGTATTCGTAAATTTTATGATGCCGGGAAAGGTATCTGTCACCAGATTATGTCCTATCATGCCCGGCCCGGAATGATTATTGTGGGGAGCGATTCCCACACCTGTACTGCAGGGGCTTTCAATGCTTTTGCGGCTGGTATTGACCGAACCGAGTCGGCAGGGATCTGGAAAAAAGGGGAGACATGGTTCAGGGTTCCTGAAACCTTGAAGATAACGCTGGAGGGTAGCCTGCCGAAAGGTGTTTATGCCAAAGATATTTCCTTATATATAATTGGAAAGATTGGTTCAGCAGGAGCCAATTACATGTCGATCGAGTACCATGGCCCTGGGGTGGACAGCCTCAAAATCTCTGACCGAATGACCCTTGCCAACCTGGCTTCGGAAATGGGGGCCAAGAATGCTGTATTTCCCCCGGATGAAGGTCTGAAAGAATTTTTTGATGAGGAAATAATTGGTGTCTGGGCTGATGAAGATGCCGTTTATGCCGGTGAGATGATCATCAATCTGGATGTACTTTTCCCCTTAGTGGCAGCTCCTCACCACGTGAATAATATCAGGGCATTGTCGGAAGTTTCCGGGGTATCAGTTCAGCAAGGCCTCATAGGTACCTGCACCAACGGGCGATTGGAAGATCTGCGGATAGCTGCCAGCTATCTGAGAAATAAAAAAGTTCATCCAGGATTTCAACTTTTAGTTATTCCTGCATCAGTACTTATTTACCAGCAGGCCATGATGGAAGGGCTGATACAATCAATGGTTGAGGCGGGAGCAATTATCCTTAGCTCATCCTGTGGCCCCTGCCTGGGTACGGGGCAAGGTATTCCTGCGGATGGAATAACAGTGATTTCTACGGCAAACAGGAACTTTAAGGGAAGGATGGGCAACCCCAATGCCGGGATATACCTGGCCTCTCCTGCTACTGTGGCCGCATCGGCACTGACAGGAAAGATCAGCGACCCCAGGGATAAACCAGGACAGGAGGTATTTGAAAGCCTATTGCCTGAAAGTATCGTTCCTGAGATTCCCCGGGGGGAGAACAGGAGAAATAAGGCTGTGTGGAATTATGTTGATATGGATAATCTCAATACCGACCAGATGTTTGCCGGTAATCTCACTTATTCAGTTCTCAGCTCCGATGGGGAAGCCATCATGCCCCACCTTTTTGCCGGTTGCGATCCGGCATTCAGCAGTGGTGTAAAGGCTGGAGATATAGTGGTGGCCGGGGATAATTTTGGCTGTGGAAGCTCCAGGGAGCATCCCTCGGTAGGACTGGCCTACGCTGGGGTTAAGGCAGTGATTGTTAAGTCTGTTAACCGTATTTTCTATCGCTCCGCGATTAACCAGGGCCTGCCTGTGCTGGTGCACACGGAGGTAGTTAATCAATATAAGCCAGGAGATAAGCTGGATGTATCGCTGAGTGAAGGAAAAATCAGATTGAACGATCAGCTTTTCGATTTTGAACCCTTGCCGGATAAGCTGATGGAGATATTGGATAAGAAGGGGCTGGTTAATTGGATCAAAGAAAATGGGTGATTGGTAGAACAGGAGATTAGTAGATCAGGAGATTAGTAGATCGGGGGATTAGTAAATCAGGAGATGAGGAGATTGGTAGATGAGGAGATTGGTAGATCAGGAGACTGGTAGATCAGGAGACTGGTAGATCAGGAGACTGGTAGATCAGGAAATGTTGTAGATCAGTTAATAGTATATTGGGATACTGCATTTATAATTGCCACTAACTTTAGCTAGTGGATTGATAGTGAGCGAGTTATCAGGGCTTTAGCCCAATGATATTTTTTATTATTTTTGTTTACCATGAATAACCTGAAGCTGAACAAATACATAAAGGGATTTTTGCTTATCGCATTGATTTTATTTTTCATGGGGATCAAGCCCTTATCTGCTTATCAGGAGGTCGAGAAAATCCGTGTTTACCGGGTACAATTTGCGGCGAGCAAAACCTTTATCCAACCGTCTTATTTTCAAACCAAATTCAAGCTTGAGGAAGAAGTTCAATACTTTGTCAAGGATGATTGGTATAAGTACTATGTGGGAGATTTTGAAACTGAGGCTGAAGCTACTTCTTTCTACCATGAAACTAATGATGTGGGTTTTGTTATCTCCAGTATTATTGACAAGCCGATTGAAATAGAGGAAGATACTGTTCAAACGCTTGTTCCTGTAGATAGTCTGGGCAGTAAATTGGAGGATAGGGAAGGTGCCGGTTTAATATCAACCGATAGCCTGGATAGGGTTTTCAATATGAAATTGCAACAGGCCGATTCGGCTTTTCTGGCTTCCGACTTTGAGCTGGCTAAATCCCTGTTCCTGGAAACTTCTTCCATGAAACCCGACCTGGAATATTCCAGGGTTCAATTGGAGAAGATTGAACAAATGGCTGAAGAGGGAGTTAATGAGGTCCGTAATCGGAGTCTTGGCTGGTTAAGGATCTTGCTGATTTTGCTTATAATTTTTATATTGATTATGTTGATCAGATGGTCAATCCGTTATATGAATAGTAGACAGGGCACTGCCTCTGAAGTTGAAGAGGAGGGGATTTCAGGGGACGACAAAGACAGGGAAGTGGAGCATTGGCTATCTGGCAAGGCTCCATTTTCCTTCCTTGATCGATCGGATAAAGATCTCTCGGGTTGGGAGCAGTTGCGTCTTTATGAGAAAATTAGGGAAAGAAAAAAGGCCCCACCAGAATTTTCCTTTTGGTTGGATTCAGAAAACGCCAGCATTGTGGCTTTTTGCTTGAGGATGATTCGTTCCTTTGAACAGACTGGTGCTTATAGTGCGGTTGTGCGTTTGCTTGATCATAAAGATGATGAGATAAGGGCGGAGGCTATTGTCACTCTTGGTGAACTGGGCAATCGGCAGGTACTGGGACTTCTCAGGGAGCGTTTTGATATGGAGACTTATACGAACAGGATGCTGATCCTGAGAGCAATGGCCCGGATGCCTGAAAAGTCCAGCATTGATTTTCTCAAGGAGCTGCTAAAGATTCCCGGTGATTTTCGCATAGAAGCAGCTCATGCCCTGGCTTCGATCAAATCTTTTGGAATTAAAGGTGTAGAGAAAGCTTTGAAAGATATGGGTGAGGAATCCGAAACCATTGCCCGTCATATCCTTATCAATAAATTGTAGAATACTTTATTTAATCCTAAATTTGCGATCCGTAAAAAGGTCTCGTAGCTCAGTGGATAGAGCAGCAGCCTTCTAAGCTGCGGGTCGCAGGTTCGAATCCTGCCGGGATCACCTGGCCCTTTGCAATATGCAAGGGGCCTTTGTATTTTCCAGGGTTTTCCTTGATGTCCATTTGTTTTAGTACCAGGTTCCTTCTAGTTTTTTCCATTTTATTGAAATTATGAGGCAATGTAATTTGGTGGGAGGTGGAATAAAAGGACAATCAAAAACGCAGGAACGGACACAAAAAAAGTAAAGGTTTTTTTGCCTTTACTTTTTAAAAGAGGGTGTTGAAGATTTAGTAGAGGAGAGAGATGGTTTCTTCCAGATCATCGTCATCATCATCAGGAGTTAGGAAGATTTCGTCGAAATCATCCCATTCCACTTCAGGATTCCGGTTGTTAGCGTTGCAAAAATCTTTTTTGGCAGTTTCGTAAGCTGAGTTAAATTCTTGTAATAAAGCGTTCATGGCATGTATTTTTTAAGTGTTAATTTCTGTGATCTTCTCTCGCTCAAAAACAGCCCATACAGCAAGGAGGAACTATTGGCAAATCCTTGTGTAAACGCCTAAGTGGTTAGGATGTAAGAGCATTTCTTTGCATAGAAAATAACTCTGGGATACACGGTGGTTATGAATGCTTTATCAAGTGTTTAATTCAGCCGGAATTGACGGATGCTTGTGATGCTGACTAGCTTGGAATCCTTGGAATTGGGGTGATTGGTGAGCTCTGGTCTGATTGATGTTGTTGATCTGGTAGTGGTGGGGAATAGGTCATTTTAGTGGCGTTCTTATTTGCGACTATAAAAAAAAGCCCCGAAGGGCTTCCTTTCCAGCTAATTAGCTACCGGCCTTTTCTTTCCCTTTGGCTTTGGAGTCTCTGCAGGAGCTTCCTCGGAAGTTTCATCCTCAACTTTTACAGGAACCCAGGCTGTGTGTGTGCGTCCGTACTTGTCCGGAGTATTCATCTCGGTGGTTTCGAATGAAACATACATTTTGCCTTCATAATCGTAAGCAACACGTTCCAATTCTTCCATTGAGATGGTGAATTTTACAATTGAGTTAATTTTCTCGTTTCTTTTTCCTTTTCCGATGTAGTCTCTTTTAAATGTCATGATTTCTAATTATCAATTAAGGGTTTAAAATTTTATGATTTTCTTTTGCCCGTACATATACAATCCAGCAAGGAGGAACTACTGGCAAATCCTTGTGGAAACGCCCAAGTGGTTTGTAAATAAGAGCATTTTCTTTGCATAGAATTTTACAGCCATACTTGATAATGTTAAGGAATTCACGATGTAATAGAACTTCAGAAAGGGGAGAAGTGGGGAAATTTACCCTATAGGAAAGTGTATTGACTTCAGTTTATTTGATGAATTGGGTTGTATTGTAGACTATGATGGCTTCCCTGTATTTTTAGAAACTTACTGAATGAACCTGGATAGTTTTTTCATGCAGATTTGTGGTTCATAATTGCGGGATTTTGCGGAAAGTATTTAGACTCCATGCCCGGCATTAAGGGTGCAATTTCAGAAAGAAAGTTCTTCGGGTCTCATCCCAGGGAGCAAATAAGATTTTTGTTGCCGAATAAAAAAAGGGGCAAAGCCTGGGGCGAACTAATTCTTTATTTATGAAAAAATAAATTTGTTCTTCTTTTTTGGAAATACTAAATTTCTTTTGACGGATAATGAATCACACAAATTTTCCTTATTCCATTGCCTCAACTGTTTAACAGTGCTATAATCAATTGCGCTCTTAATTTCTTCGCTTGACAAATTTATTGTCAGTGCTGGAATAATAAGTGCCAAGTCTGTTATTCCACTCATTGGATTCTTGCTGATTTCATTTTTGTATCTCCCAAATGTTGATTCAATTACATCAGAACTACAAAGCAAATGCTCTCCCCGTTTTTGTGCATTTTGAATGTTATATTCAAGATATTTTATCATATGCTCTCTGAAAATTTTCATTTTACCTGTTTTGTATTGCTTTAAAATAAAGGAGCTTTGGCGCTTTGTCTTTTTGCTTAATCCATTTGTTTTAAGCAAGATGGATATTTGTTTGACAGCATCAATTATGTTATTCATCTCCTCTATTAAAGATTGTTTTTCTTTTACCCACAATAATTTTTCTCTTTCTTCAACAGAAATTGTCCTTGATTCAAGAGCCTTCAATGCTTTCATTCCCCAGCTTGAAATAATATCAATATTTAGGAATCGCGACTTTGCCCTTTGATTAGGCGGCATTAAATGGGCATATTTACTGTTACATAACTTAGTTCGCATTTGACCCATTTTGTGTGTGTATTCTTTAAAATCATGATCCTTTTTATAAATTCTCTCCAACACTATTGCTATAGAGTGGGTTAGGTCGAAAATGTGATTTATTTCGGCTTCTCGCAATCCTTTTTTTAAAGTGTAGCATGAGTCGGTCACAGCATATAATATATTTCCAACTTGCTCCTTTACAATCCTGAGCTGTTCTGCTATCATATCGCCCGTCCATCTTTCTTTTGATTTAACCAGTAATGGCTCTAAATCCTGTATTTTCAATGGCCGGTTAAATTCAATTTTGCTCCTGCGGATTCCTAAAACAACAAACACCTTTTCCTGTCCAACACCAATGCTTTCATCAGCTATAATAATCCAGTCATCTGCTTTCTCTTTGGGCTTTTGTAATTGATAATACCCCACTTTCTTAACCCACAGCAAACCTGCTTGGTACGAAGGAGTTTTGCAATGAATATTTAAACTAAATTGAAAAATAACCAACGTCTTACTAACCCCTCTAAAACTAGCTGATGTATTGATTTTGGTCAGTAAAAATAATTGTACAATCAATGTGCTGAAATGGGACCTCCGGGGTTTATCTTTCTTTTTTAAATGTTGATTATCTTTTGAATGTTTTTTTTTACGGCTGACAACTGTTTATTCAATACATCTATATCTGCTTTTCTTTTTATGGCCTTTTCTTTCCAGCCATCACGGCTAATAGTAAGCTCCTTACATTTTTTCTTCAGTTTCTTATTTTTGAGCCTTCTACTAATAGCACGAACTTTCCAGTCTGATTCTAACATGTGATTTCGTTCATTTATTATTTGATTATCAAATATAGATAATATATACGATCCAAACTAATTGAACGAAGTTATAATTTATTATAGCTAGATTTAGTTCACCCCAGGCAAAGCCCCTAATCTCACATTAGATTTTCATCTGCAAATGAGAAGTATGATTCTTCAGAGAGAATAAGATGGTCAAGGACTGCTATATCCATGATGCTGGCGGCTTCTTTAATCTTTTTAGTGATTTTCAGATCAACTTCCGAAGGCTTTAAGTTTCCTGAAGGATGGTTATGGCAACAACAGATGAATGCACAAGCGTTTGCTTTTAGTGCTGCTTGCAGAATCATTCTGACATCGGTAATCGTTCCAGTGATCCCACCTTCAGATATTTTCTTGAATCCTAAAACCCGGTTAGCCCTGTTTAGGAGAAGGATGTAAAAGGATTCACGATATTCAATGTCTGTGTAGATCAATCTGAGAAGTTTTTCTGCATCTCTGGATGATGATACAGAGGGACGATCTTTAGCAGGAACTTTTGTGGAATAGGAAATTTTAATTTCAGCGAGATTATTAAGGAATAGATTCATGAAAGTTTACCCCTGCCCTGAGGATTTATGTAGGCTTCTGGCACGCCAATTAATTATTTGCCAAAAGGCCACGAGCACCAGGAAATATTGTCAATGGGGTGTATGTCAGTTTTTGAGTGAGCGAGAAAACTGAACAAACCGGAACGGCAGGCTAAAGAGAACCGCCTGCCCCTTTACATTTTTCCGGGCGCGCAAGTAACTTTTGTATTAATTGGATGGTAGCACACCGGAGACCCGAGAGCGCCTAAAAGGATATAGGGTAACGGAGATCTTCACTCATGTTTCTAACTAGACTGACCATTCAATAAAAATTATTTGGGATGAGACAGTTTGTGTCAATGAAAATGGTTCAAGTGAAAAAGTTATGCATGCTGGTGTCAAATACATTGATAGAAATAATTCACAACCACCAACAGTAATTGTGAAAAATGCTATACAATTTTGTACATTGTGGGATTCATTTTAGATCATCATGAAAAACGCCAATAAAATCAATAGGTTATGCTTGGTCATTGCTGCTCTTAGTATGCAGATGATGTCATGTAATGAAAAGGCAGAAACTATCCTTTCCGATTTAATTCCTACACACGGAAAATACGGTGTAGGCTTTACGATCCTTTGTGATAAAGACAATTCCCGACTTTTTGGCCATGAAGAGTTCCGAACCATATCAATCCATATTTGGTATCCTTGCCGGTCAGAAACAGGCCATCAAATGCATCTGGCTGACTACGTTGAATTAGGCGAATACCTTTCTCTTGAAGAGGACGGTATTGTACCCTTCCATACTTGGGGGAAAATGTTAAAAAGTGATAGTCTGAAAGTAAACAAACTGTTGAAAATGAGAACCCTCGGCGTCCATGATGCTGATCCACAGCCAGGTAAATTCCCGGTGGTTTTTTATGCTTCCAGTTTCAGATCAAGCCCCATCGAGAATTTTGCTTTGTTCGAATATCTTGCCAGCCATGGATTTGTTATTGCTGCAGTATCAAGTATGGGGGCTACTCCCGAAGGTATGAGCATGGACAGTGAAGGTGTGAGGATGCAACTAATGGATCTTCAGGTGGCAATGAAAGCTGTTTCGGAATTGGATTTTGTTGACACAACCCGGTTGGCTTCAATGGGATTCAGTCTAGGAGCTGCACCTGCAGCAATCATGGCAATGAGTCATTCAGATTTTAAATGTACTGCCTCAATTGATGGGGCGATGAGTTATACATACAGTTTGTTGGGTGAGGTTCTGGATGACCCAGAAGCTTGTCTTGAGTCAGCTTTCCTTGAATTGTTGCAGAGACCCTATATTACAAAACCCCTGGATTCGGTATTTTACCAAAAGCATACTGATTCAGATAAATTCTCCATCGATTTTAAAGATTTAGATCATTATGATTTTTCGACGGTTACCCTTTTGCTGAAAGCTTCCAGAGCAGATGATTATGTTCCTTCCGAAAGATCTATTGCCCTGGATGGACCCAATCCAACTCCATATGTTGAAAGAATAAACACCTACCGGTCAATTTGTGAACTGCTGCATTATTTTTTTGATGCCTATATCAACCCATCAAAAAAAGTGGAGAAGGATTTCCGGTCATTTTTATCTGGTTTTGATCACGGCAGATAGTGAAATCCTTGCGAATTGAACAGGATTTTATGATGACAGATAATTACAGATTATACTGATAATGGATGGATATTACTTGGTCAAAAGGAGCTGCCAACAGATAATGAACAAATAATTGATTTTATTGAATTTAATCCCCAGGAGGAATTATCAGGTGATGATTGGGAGCATGTTTCTGAACTTCAAAAAGCATGGTATAAGCTTGTTATCGATTATCCATACGAAGAACTGCGTAAAAACAACAATATGGCATTTAAAGAAATTAGAATAGTAAATGAATAGATTGAATAGGAATAAAAGACGCTAACACGACAATATAAATCAGTTGGCGGAGCTGTGCAAAATTGAACGAATGAATTTAAGCGAACATATCAGCAATTTGAAAGGATAGTGCTTTTAAGCGCCAACCGCTTCATATTGCTACCGTTGAGGCACATATAATATAAAAATATACCAATGAATTACATTGAACACGTAGAAATAAAAGGATTCTGGGGAGATAAGACAGTTTCACTGGATTTCAAGGAGAATGAAAATTTCCTAATAGGCGTTAATGGCTCAGGTAAGACAACTATTATTAATCTCATAGCAGCCTCATTAACTGCCGATTTCATCACTCTTGACAGAATTGAGTTTGCCAAAATAACACTGTCACTAAGAAATAAATACGACAAAAGGAAAAGCCCAAAATTAGAAGTAGTCAAAGAGGAAGTCAAAAACACCCCATATCAAAGAATATTATTAAGGATTCGTTCAAGTCATGCTGAAGAGCCTTTTGAAATATATCTTGATGATTTAGAAGAGGAAAGAATGTACCGTTATCCAAGTGATGAATATAGACGCAGAGTTTTGCTTGGACATCGCCCAAAGGACAAAAAAGACTTGCTATTTCAACTAGATAGCTTGTTCAATGTTAGTTGGCTCTCCATTCATAGATATAAAGCTGACTATAAGAGACGTGAGGAAAGAACACACGCATCACTCGTTGACCAAAAAATCGATCAGTTTTCCAATGATCTAATAAAATACTTGTCTCAACTCAAGAGTTTAGCGGATGGAGAAACAGACAAGTTTCAAAAATTCATCTTTTTGTCCTTAATATCTGTACAGAAAAAGGAACAGCTATTTCAGGTTTTATCTTCTGTGGATGTTGACAAGGAAAAGGAGTCCCTAATTCAAATTTACAAGCTGTTTCAACTTGAAGATTCGGAATATAAAAACAAACTAAATGAGTATTTCTCAGAATATGAGAAAGCGTATAAAAATAGGAAAGGACAAACCATATCTTTTAAGGACGCTGAATATCTACTTGGTATTAAGAGAATCCACTCAGTAGTTGATGAATGGAATAAACTCGTTTCAAAACGGCAAGAAATCTATTTGTTTAGAGACACGTTTAGAAAAGTGATTAACGGACTCCTTCAACAAAAAATGTTAATAATTAATGAAAAGAACGAACTCAAAGTAGAGACACAAAGCGGTAAAGTATTGGATTTAAAAGACCTTTCATCAGGAGAAAAGCAATTAGTAATCATCATGGGTGAAACTCTTTTGCAACAATCAGAACCTCATATATTCATTGCAGATGAACCAGAATTATCATTACACATAGAATGGCAAGAACAATTGGTTGATAGCCTCAAGTCCCTTAACCCTAATTGTCAAATTCTATTTGCAACACACTCCCCGGACATTGTCAGCCACTACTCAAAATCGGTTATTGAAATTGAAAAATTCATTAGGTAATGGCTTTTATAAGGACCACATCGGGTATTTCTAATCAACATATATTTTATGGTGTTGACTTGGTTGTATTTGTTGAAGGCGGAGAAAATAGCTTTACAAAGGACGAAGTAGATAACAATTTTTTTTCTGACCATTCAATTGATGTTTTGTTCTGGGGCAAGTTATTTGATACTTATCATCCGAGCAAGAGAATCAAATACAAGGCTGTCGGTTCCAAATCAACGATTCTAAAAATAGCTGAGGAAATTATAAACAACAACATCACCACTGTATATGCTGCCATGGACAAGGAATTTGATGAAACTCTTGGAAATCTCATTAAACACAAGAATGTCCTTTACACTTTTGGTTACAGTTGGGAGAATGATGCTTGGAATGAATCACTTATTAAATCCATACTTAGGAGTCTTGGTGCTGTTCCATTTGCAGACGAGATAGTAGATGAGCCATATTTTAAGTTCTTAAAGGACGTAAAAATTGGCGTTTATGCGGACGGTTTTCAATTTGCAAAGGGTGAGTCTTTCTTTCCAAGACCATCAGGGCACATGCGCTGTGTGGAGTGCAACATTAACAACCAACCTTACATAAAAAAAGTTGAAATTGACAACCTATTATCGAAACAAGGATTAAATAAAGGAACACTATATAAATATGGCTCCAGAAAATCACTTGACCCCAAAAAAGACTGCTATGGACATCTGTTTGGCGACTATTGCCGCCATATCGTTCATCATGTCTTGAAGATACAACTTAAAGTAGGTTCTATAGGTAAGGAAATAGTAAGACGTTTAGTAATCAACGACTTTATTAATCACTTTTCTTCAGAGCTCAGGACATATTATAGCAACCAATTAGAATAAATACGTGCCACAATAAAAAAAATAGGGCATTTGGCAGACAGCGTTAAAAATGAATATTATAGCATTAAATAAGATTTACGAAAAATTGAAAATGATGAGCAAGGAAATGTCAAACGCTACATATTCAACCGTTAGCTGCAAATATTAAATAATCATGAACATGGAATATTATAAAATATTAATCATGCAATATGAAAAGTTAATCTCAATGCAGGATTTAAATCATAAAAGATGGATTGACCATTGGAAAACATTTTTAACAATTTTAACTATTTTAATGGCAATCTTGACCGCTCTGATTAAGGTAGATAAAAAAGGGTTTTTAGAGAATGGAGCTATTATATTTATCTCAATTGCTGGTATTATAATATCATTAAGTGGTTGGATATCATTATGTAGGATTCGCAAAGATGCGAATTTAACTTATTTTCATTTACGAAAAATTGAAAATATATTTTTTGAAAACAATTTTAATTACGTTCCGATTTTCAATAATGGAAGAGATTTGTTTAAAAAAGGTATTTTAGGAGATTTAACTTTTAAGAATAGGCTTTTACGAAAACTAAATTTGACTTATTTAGCGTCTATATCATTTATAATATTTGCGTTATTCTTTTTGTTGATTCTATTGATAAAATTTTTTTTTATTGACAAATGCTAATAAAGCATGGCGGGGTTAGGTGGTTTGCCAGTATCGGATTCTTGTTCAAACGTTCCGTCCTGGTGGACAGGAACGCTCTCCGAAAATTTGCCACGCTTAATAGCGGTGACCGTTATATTCCATTCTGTTTGACGATCCGGATTCATCCCTGGAGCGAAAGAATGATAGCACTGTGAGAAATCCATTTCACCTCTTCGGAGGCTATTTAGCCCCCGGAAACTGCTCCAAACCTCTTTTTTTGCTTCCTTTCTTTCAGTCAGAGAAAAAAAGGAATTTTCAACCGGCTGGGTTTCCAGAATTTCAAGTATCAACTCGTTGAACGCCAGAAAGAATGGGAACCCAGCCGGTACAGGGCTTTGCCCTGTTACGATAGTTATGCCAAGCCCGCCCTATGCTGAAAGGCGAAAAAAGAGCCTCTTTTTGCAGGATATATGCCCCGATCTACTGGAAATTGTGGCGTTTGTTGTCTTGTATAGACGTAGCCTGTAAACGCCTTTAATTGGCTTTAGAGAGCCTTTGAAAAATTAGAGTTTAGGCGAAACGAGTCCTAAAGCAGTAAGGATTGCTAGATCCTTGCAGGAATAAATGTTGAGTCTTGTTTGAGTAGTTCACCGTACTTTGTCCACATCCTTTTGTCTACTGCATCTGAGAAATGCGTGGCTTCCTCCGGAAGTATTGTCTTTGATCTCTCACTAGATTTGTTCTTCTTGAATTTTCCTTCAGATTCAATGACCTGAGTATTATTCATCGATATGAGTGTGTACTTACACTTTGATCCATTGAATCTGACTCTTGGAAACTTTGGATCCGATCCCAGGAGAATGTTTCCCCATAGCAGGAACTTATCATGTTGTGGTGGTTCCATCCCTCGGTGAGTCCTGGACATAACTAACCAACCGGCTTTCTCTAACCGAGAGATTGCCTGATCATTATAAGACTTAGCATTCTTTACGTTTGGATTGCGAGTATCACCATAGCGATCCCGATAATAGAATACTGTCTTGTCAGCATGATAACGATAATACTTTGCGAATTCATCTACAAGGGCATTTATCATTACATCCTTTGATGTCTCGGGTTTGATATAGAATTCATTGATAAAGTTATCGGTGTCAACTGCCTGGCGTGTGACAAAGTCAAATGATCTCTCCTGACCTATTGAGAATAGGGCTATAGTTGCTCCCCAATCAGGTGCTATTTCCAGGGGCTTGTTTGGATTACAATCCAAATCGAACCGAGAATCGGGAGTACCTAGCTTCTGAAAATCCCAATCTGTATTCTCAGCCATATCCCGGATGAAATCATCGTTTGTTGCGTGATAGTAAACGTGCTTTGATTCATCGATCCGATAGTAACAATCTTCTACCTGGTCGATATAGATATTCATTATCTCAATCAGAAATGTCATAAGCGTTTGCTTTTCGTATTCCCTTATGATATAGGAAAAGCCAACATTTTGAATGTTGTCGAAAGCATTAGCCAGGGTAAAGCATAGACTATTGTTAGAGATAATCGGATTGATCTGACGGCGAAGCCGGGTTGTTTCATTCCATATTTCACGAAACAATTTTGAGTCCTGGTCTATTGCGGCCGGTATTAGTTCCATTTGGAGTTTAACCAGGCGGTTCCAAATGGAGAATATATTTATCCCGGCCTCCTGGTGATAATATTTTGCGAAATCCAAAAGCCATTTCTGCAGGCTTGTGTGAGGCATGGATGATACATAGTGGAATCCATGATGCCAGGGAATAGGATCCGGCGATTGTGGCCCCCACATTTCTTCATTTCCCCGGTTAGTTGGTGAGGTTTCCTGATCGTATCTTTCTTTATTGATTGTTATTGCCTCGTCAAGTATTTCATAGTCAACATTCGGGCCACGGGCAGATCCGATGCGGTCCTGTGAGAGCATCAGGATAGCGTTACCATTACTGAATGAAATCACATTATCGTGTTTCATCAGTTTTTCAATTGGTGTATAAAAACTCTTAGGCGGACGTTTGCCGACTACGAAATTTTTATCTTTTAAATACCCCAGGTTTTCAAGGAATTTAAAAGTGGATGGAAGTGTTCTTGTTAGGAGCTGCCCGTATGTCTGACCGGTTACTGAGATCAGGGCGCGCGGCATTGTTCTATTGATTAAGTTGATATCCCAACCGACCAGGAATGATTTGCCTGTTCCCCGGCCCCAGATATCAACTTTGTTTTTCGCATTAAGGATTACCGATGAAAGTTGCGGCTTGTTTAATGATATTATTTCGTTCATGAATTCATTATTTCGGTAGCCTCCTGATCATCTATTTCTGTGAATAGACCATCGGCTAATTCCATCCTTACTTCTTTAGGTATTTTACTGATTTTATCAAGGTTGAGGTTAACCGTTTGCTTATTGTTGTTGACCTGAACAATGAATGTATGTTTCTCAACGAGTTTGGGATCTGTTTCCACTTCAGGTCTTTCCCCTATTGCTTTCAGGAGTGCCATATGTCCGGCATTCCAGGCTTTAATGAAACAGAACTGGCAAAAAAAATCGTCCAAATTGACAATGAATGGACAAAAAAACTAATAGAATACAGAGCTGAGCTGATTCATTACCATGATGATGTGGTTGGTGATAGTTCTGCTTTTCATGTGTTTGAAAGGAAAGCACAAATTACAATAAGCGCACCGAAAAATATATTCCGATTTTTCAAATCTTTGAAACAGCATAAAAAAGAATTAAACATTAATATTGTGGCTTTCTGGTTAATAGAAAATTCATTAATGAAAGTAGAAGAAGTTTTTGGAGGTATTAGAAATTACATTGAAGAAAACAGAGTAAGGCCAAAAGGAAGCGAAATTATTAAGAGAAGGGATTCAAATCCCCGCTAATGCTCTATACTAAATTATCTTGATATGCTGTGTCTAGGAATGTTAAAAATCAGATGTCGGATCTATTGGTAAAAGATTAATGATCAATTGAAAGGTGTGGCAAATTTATTTGTTTAACCAATTAACGAAATCTTGAAATTCGACACCTAATGTTCTAAGATTAGATCTGACGACAGCCTCAGGAATTTCCTTGAAATGGTGTTGAATAGTTATTGGTCTGGATAAGTCTTTTCTGGACCATATTTCATGTCCACCTTTATCACGGATATGCTTGCATCCTTGGGCCTCAAGAAATTCACGAAATACTGCTAGCTTAATACTACCAATCCTACTACCCATAATAAGTTAAGATGGTACAGAAATTTGTTGGCGAATCAGATTTGGCTGATTCATTATATGCCCAATGTAATTATTTTTCTTTTTGAGTTCATCTAAGGTGGGAGGGATAAACCTACGAGAGCGGCGTTTTTCGATTTTCCAGCCCAATGCGAGCAGGTCTTTTTCTAAGGTAGACTTTTTTAAGGTGTAATCGAAATATACTGATATTGCAACCTTGAATTCTTCTAAGGCATTATCTAATGAATTGCCATATGACGACAAATCTATTGCAGGGGCAAAGGCAATATGGAATCCGTCCTCTTCATAGATTACTAATTCAATGCTTGCAATAACATTTTTACCAGAGATTTTAATGGTATTCTTGCCCATAGTGTGATTGTCCTTTGCTTTGCTGTTTTCGTTGTAAACTTACAATCTTTATGCCATTTCACAAAAACATAAAATTAAATTTTGGATAATGAGCAATAATTAATCCTATTAAAACAAACTATGTCGTGTTATTGTTTTCTAGTACCTAGTTTATGCTTTGATATTTACGGCTTTAGACATCGCTGAGAACTTATTATTTTAAACAGAGGGCTGATCAAGACAGATATATTCAATTCCCCCTGCCTTATCATCATGTCCAAGTTTAGCCGGATTAAAAGTATAGTCTTTGTACTGCGCGAAAGCTTTTAGATTCTTCTTGAATCTTGTTACCGGGGTAAATGCCCGCTCCCGGGGATTGTTATCGATGAAATGGTCGTATAGATCCTTTTTGGAAAGTCTGCGACCTAAATTACAATCATCCGGCCATTGGCTTTTGGTTGGATCAAAGTCCTCTGGTACTGAAAAATATTCATCAGCCCAGGCCAGGAATATTTCGCCCATGGTCTGGCGAAGCCTCCGAAGCTCGAGTCTTTCTTCCGGAGATTTAACAATTCCGTATTTGAGGTATGCCTGGATGCATTCAGCCATGAAGTTATAGAACAGGTTCCACAGGTTATAATCCCATTCATCAAAAAATACGGTGTTGAAGTCGTCTGTCGGCTTGTGATTCTCGTTGTAATAGTCGGAGAAAGCAATAAAGGCTTGCCGGTCTTTGAAGCTTGCTCCTTCCCCTAGGATTGCATGGTTTGTGGAGATCAGAAGCTTAGGCGTTTGGTCAGTTGTAAGCGTGAATTTCTTCCCTCCTTTAGGGTTAACCATGAGTTTCCCCGATATCAGGGGAAAGAAAAATTCAAAGTCAAGATTTGCCCTAACGTCATCCAGGAAAACCACTTCTGTTTTCTCGGATACTTCTTCGAACAGGAATAGATCCTCTGTTATCTTCTTATTCTTTGCGGCAATGTAGGTTAGCGGAATCACCTGTTCGATTGCTTGTCCGAACAGGGATTTACCTGTGCGGCCATGAGAGGTCCCGATCTCGGAGAGCTTCCCATCCATGGCTATGACTGCCTTTGCCTCTGATCGGTCTTTATAAGAGTGGAGCAGATAACCCATGGCTGTCATTTTTGAAACAAAATGTTGGGCTACATCATATGCTTCTTCTGGATCGACTTCTTTGCTCTTTTGCTCTTCCCAATAGAAATTTGAGGCATTTAGCAGGAACATCAGAAAATGGCATTTAGTACCATTATCGGAGAGTTGAATGTCATAAGAGCCATTTTCCTTAAAGATTTCTACCATGGGGGAGTCTAGATTTTTAGCATCGAATTTATTGACTTTTTCATCCTAGACATAGTGAGTGAGTTCTGTGAGTGGGATCTCCTGAATTTTCATCGATGTTATCTTCCAGGCTTTATTCTGGAAGTAAAGCATTTGGTGGTCTTTACTGGATACCTCGAATTCAGGATGAATGAAGTTTACATTGGAAAGGCTGTCTGCACCCAGGTACATTTTCCCTCCCCGGGGCATCCAGGTGCCAGAATTGTTTGATCTGATAATCGGTAAGGGTTGTTAT
>CAYXJR010000020.1:0-43741 GCA_964465145.1 uncultured Porphyromonadaceae bacterium
ATACCTACGCGTTAAATATATCGTGGCCGTATCAATTGTGAGTATTTGCTATATCCTCACCATACCATACGCTTTTTTTGGCAATTACATTTTCCTGATAAACACCGCTGCTTTCCTGTATAATCTTGGATTTCTGTCATTCGGGCTGCTCTTTACTGCAACCTATACGACTAACAGATTGGATCTTAGCAAAAATGCAAGTTTTAATTATCAGGGCATGGGAGCTACTCACTGGCTTTCCATGCTTCCTGCATTCATACTTCCCATAGTTATTATCTTGCCATTTAAACATTATGGAATTACATATTTGGGTTACATTCTGGTCGGTATGATTGGCCTGACAGGAATCTTATTAAACAAAACCCTTTTGGGCGTTCTGACCCGTCAATTCATGAAACGACGCCATATTATGGCCAAAGGATTCAGATCATAATAATAAATTTAAAACCATCAAACCTTTATGATAGAAGTAAATAAACTAAGCAAAGAATACGGTGGAACCCCGGTTCTGAATATTCCTCAAATGAAAATCAATCCAAGAGAAAGCTTTGGTTTGGTAGGTAATAATGGAGCAGGTAAAACAACTTTCTTCCGATTGATTCTGGATCTTATCAGAGCTGAAACAGGATGGGTAAAATCTAAAGGTCAAGATGTTACCGGTACCACTGATTGGAAAAGATATACTGGATCCTACCTCGACGAAAGATTCCTGATTGATTTCCTGTCGCCTGAAGAATTTTTCAAATTCATTTCCGAGGTTCATGGCCAGTCACAGGGAGACATAAGCAACTTTTATGATGAATACAATGACTTCTTTGCTGGTGAGATACTTGGGAAAAATAAATATATCAGAGAATTCTCTCAGGGTAATAAACAAAAAATAGGAATTGCTGCTGCCCTAATGTCCAAACCGGAAATACTCATCCTTGATGAACCCTTTAACGGACTGGACCCTTCTACGCAACTTCGATTAATAAAAATTCTTAATGATCTGAAAACCAACACAAACACAACTCTATTAATTTCCAGTCACGACCTGAACCATATCACTGAAGTTTCCGACCGAATAGTTCTCCTTGAAGAAGGAAATATCAAATTCGATATGAAAAAAACCGAATATACGCTCAAAGAGCTTGAAACCTATTTTAGCACGTAATAAGATGACCGATTACAGATTACAGATGACAGATGACAGATGACAGATGACAGATATCCGTTATCCGTTATCCGTTATTCGTTATCCGTTATCCGTTATCCGTTATCCGTTATTCGTTATCCGTTATCCGTTATCCGTTATCCGTTATCAATTACCAGTTATCAAGGCCCTAAACTAAACCTAAAAACATATAAACTCTTAACTCCATACTCATGAAACTCAAATCCCTTCCTTTTCCAATCTTGCTGATAGTAATGCTATTAGCCACTATAAACCTCACTGCCCAGGATCTCAACCCTGAGCTATTCTCACAACTTAGATATCGTCATATCGGACCTCCGGGAAACCGGGCATCCGCAGTGGTTGGGGTACCAGGTAATTATATGATATCCTATATCGGCGCCTCTTCCGGTGGCATTTGGAAAACTGTAGATGGTGGACTAAACTGGGATCCGATTTTCGATGACCAGCCATGCCAGTCGATAGGTGCAATAGCTATTGCCCCCTCCGACCCCAACGTCGTTTGGACTGGTACGGGGGAAGCCTTTATAAGAAGCAATGTATCTATTGGTGACGGTGTATATAAGTCAACCGATGCCGGTAAAACATGGAAACACATGGGTCTGGACCTGACAGGTAGAATTGGTCGGATCGTTATTCACCCAACGAATTCGGATATCGTTATGGTCGCTGCTTTGGGACATTGTTATGGTCCACAAAAGGAAAGAGGGATCTTCAGAACTGAGGATGGCGGTAAAACATGGGAACATGTTCTTTTCGCAGATGAGAATACCGGTTGTTTTGAGATAGCTATGAACCCGGAAAATCCCAGGATTCTATTCGCAGGTATGTGGCCTTTGGAGATTAAAACATATGGTCGTGAGAGCGGTGGACCGAATGGTGGGCTCTATGCCTCCCATGACGGTGGAAAAACATGGAAAAAGTTAGAAGGCAATGGATTGCCTACAGGCCCCATTGGTAAAGTTGGTATCGCTATTTCTACTAGTAATCCCAAAGTGGTTTACGCAATGATGGAAACCGGAACTCCTAACAAAGGAGTATTGTGGCGCTCAAATGATGGTGGAGATCGGTGGCATATGGTTAGTAAAGACCGATTACTTAATGAACGTCCGCATTATGCTTCCAGGATAATGGTGAATCCTGCTGATGAGAACCTTGTATATTTTGCTGCAAACAGTCATAGTATTTCTTACGATGGTGGGCAAACCACTGAAAGATCAGGATGGAGTGGCGACACCCATGATATGTGGGCCGATCCCCAGAACCCCGACAGGATGATGATAAGTGATGACGGTGGAGTGATTATGACATTTAACCGCGGTGAAACCTGGAACCGGATTTCACTTCCAATCGCTCAGATGTATCACGTTGCCGTAGATAACCAAATCCCATATTATGTCTATGGTGGAAAGCAGGATGGTTCTGGTTATAAAGGTCCGAGTGTAGGGGGAAGAGGTAGATATAACCCTGACGTATGGGAGGGCACCGCAGGTGGCGAATGTGGTTTTATTATCCCTGATCCGGTCGATCCAAATATCGTTTGGGGTGGCAGCTATGTGGGACAATTTACCAAAGTTGATTACCGAACAGGAAATAATCAAACAGTCATGATCTGGCCTGAATCAAGCTATGGAGCTGCCCCAAAGGATGTTAAGTATCGCTTCAACTGGACTTTCCCTATCCATATTTCTCCCCATGACCATAATACCATATATGCCGGCAGTCAGTTCATTCATAAAACAACTGATGGAGGCCGTAGCTGGGAGGTCATTTCACCCGACCTTAGTACTAATGACTTAAGCAGGATGCAGCCTTCCGGAGGATTGACTAAAGATAATATCGGTGTTGAGTTTGCCTGTCTGGTTTTTGCCATTGCAGAATCTCCCTTAGAAGCAGGTTGTATTTGGGCCGGCACGAATGATGGCTTGGTTCAGCTAACCCGCGATGGAGGTAAAAACTGGACAAATGTAACAAAAAACATTCCTGATCTTCCTGTTTGGGGTACAGTTAGCAACCTCGAACCATCAAGATATGATGCCGGGACTTGCTATCTGACGGTAGACTTTCATCAAATGAATAATCGCGATCCATTTGTTTATAAAACAACAAATCATGGCAAGAGCTGGACATTTATTGGCGCTGACATTCCAAAATCTGTATTTTCATATTGTCACTGGATAAACGAAGATCCCGTGAAACAAGGACTTTTGTACCTGGGTACTGAAAATGCTATCTACTTTTCATTCGATGATGGTGAGAACTGGGTGCCGCTTCAAAACAACCTGCCCCATGCGCCAGTACACCACATGGTTATACAAGAGCATTTTAACGACCTGGTGGTGGGCACTTACGGCAGGGGGTTCTGGATTATGGATGACATAACCCCGCTTCAGCAATTGGACAAAGAAGTTCTGAATTCGAATGCTCACCTGTTCAAACCCAGGCAAGCTTATCGCTTCAATAGAAAAACTGGAAGCCCGTCAGGTAGTGCTACAGCCATTATTAACTATTATTTAAAAGACAAAGTTGATAATGGAGTTAAAATCCGAATCAAAGATGCCGAAGGTAATATTGTCGGTACCCCCAGAGCTTCCAATACATCAGGTATCAACCGGATTAGCTGGAATATGAGATATCCAGGGGCAGAGCCAATAAAACTCAGAATTAAGCCAGCCGACAACCCAACCGTTGTTGAAGAAAAACGGTACAGGGATACCTGGATTAAGGAAGGCTGGTATCCATTCCAAAGCTGGGGAGCATCAGGAGGATTAAATGGGTATTTGGTTGCACCTGGAACCTATACCATTGAAATGGAGGTTGATGGGAATATTCAAAAACAAACCCTGGAAGTTCTAAAGGATCCTTCATCGGCCGGAAGCCAGTCAGAGATTGAAGCCAACCTGGTACTACAGCATAAGCTGCAAAAGGACATTAACCTGGCAACAGAATTGATCAACAATATCGAATGGCTGAGAAAGCAATTAGTTGATCAAAAAGAGTATTTCAAAAACAACTCTGATAATCCTCATGGTTCCTCCCTATTTGATGAAATGGATAAAAAGCTGGGAGATATTGAGGATTTATTACTTCAACCAATATCCAGGGAAGGTGACTCCAAATCCTTCAGGTATCCTAACAGGCTATATTCTAAGCTGTCTGTACTGGCAGGAGATGTTTCAAGTAACTTTGATTTTGCTCCCAATAAGCAGCAAAAAGAAGTATACGAAGTTCTTCATCAGCGATTAATGGCAGTTGATGAACAGGTCAAAAATGTAGTCTCAAAAGACTTAAAAGAATTCAATAAGATGCTTCAGGAACATGGCCTCTCAACTATTAACTCAAATTTTGGAGAAAGGAATTAGTAGATTAGTAGATTAGTAGATTAGTGAGTGTGGGTAGTGGGTAGTGGGTAGTGGGTGGTGAGTGGGTGGTGAAAATATAGTAGGGACGTAAACACGCTTCGTCCTTAAACAAATGGATGGCAAAAGATACGGAAGGGGCCGGGTCTTACCCCGGCCCTAACCAAAAACGATAAATAAATTAAAATCCCTCCCCCTTGGTACCAGGGGGAATAAAGGGGGGGGGTACGATAGGAACGAGGATACAGGGGAATACAGAAAAAAATGAAATCAATCCTTTCAAAACACACAGGTCTTTTTCTTCTCTTAGGCGCCATGCTCCTCTCCTGCACCAACAATCAAGTTGAAAAGACCAAACCCAACATCCTGTTCATCCTGATCGATGATCTCGGAAAAGAATGGATCAGTGTCTATGGGGCTGAAGATGTGGCTACTCCAAACATTGATAAACTCGCCCTGACGGGAATGCTGTTTAAAAATGCTTATTCCATGCCCCAATGTACACCAACACGGGTATCATTATTGACAGGCCAGTATCCCTGGCGAAACGGCTGGGTTAATCACTATGATGTCCCAAGGTGGGGTCATGGAGGAAGATATGATCCGGAATTAAACCCATCATTTGGAAAGAACCTTAGAGATGCAGGTTATGTGACCTGTGTAGCCGGTAAATGGCAGATCAATGACTTCCGGCTCGAACCCGATGCCACAGTCCTGGCAGGGTTTAATGAGTATTGCATGTGGACAGGCGGGGAAGGTGGCGGCCCCAGTGAAAAAGCCAGTCAGCTTAGATATTGGGATCCCTACATACATACCAAAGATGGTAGCAAAACCTATGAAGGCCAGTTCGGTCCGGATATCTATACCGATTTCATCATCGACTTTATGACAAGAAATAAGGACAAGCCGATGATGATCTATTTCCCGATGTGTCTCACTCACGGCCCCTTAACTACCACTCCGGCCCGACCTGATGCTCCAAGGGAGGAGCAACATGTTGCAATGGTTGAATATACCGACCTTATCCTCCAAAGATTAGTAGATGCCCTTGAGGATCTTGAAATAAGGGACAATACGATTATTGTCTGGACGACCGATAATGGAACCGGACAGGGGATAATTGGTAAAATGAATATGCGTTATGTGCGTGGGGGTAAAATGATGACAAGTGAAAATGGTATTAATGCCCCTTTCATTGTAAACTGTCCAGGGACTGTCCCTGAGGGGATTATCACAGATGCCCTGGTTGATTTTACAGATATATTGCCAACCTTCTGTGAATTGGCTGGAGCCGAGCTTGACCCTGCATATACTTACGATGGATACTCCTTTGCACCACTAATCCTTGGACAGAAACAGGATTCTGAACGAGAAAGTATTATGGCTCTTGGAGGACATTTTGCGATGTTGAAGAATGACAGGATCACCAGCGTTCATAAATTCAGAGACCGGGTGATAAGGGATAAAAACTATAAAGCCTACATAGATACTTCATGTCAGATTTCAGAGATCATCGATTTTAATTCTGATTTTGATGAAATGAATAACCTGATTGATAGTAATGATCAGAAAGTAATAGCAGCCAAAAAGAAATTTCAAAAGGTCCTTGATCAGTTACCTAAAAAAGATGGTAGTCCTATCTACACTCAAATCGATGGATCTTTTTATGATCATCCGGCTGAAGAACTCAATAAAACGGCAAGGGTCGGAATGAATGCGCCAAATAAATCCAAACCGGTTACCAGGGAGGAATATTTAAAGAAAAAAGGAAAGAAATAAATCGAAAGTGAGTGGCGCGAAAAGCTTCAAATAAAACAAATCAGATTGATAAAAGAATAACATGAAGTATATTGCCCACATGCTGACTATGATTCTTTTTTGCATTGTTATCCCAAATTCCTATGCCCAGAATAATCCGTACAAGTCACCTCTTTATTGGAGTGTGTATGAACATCATATTGTAAAGGAACAAAATGGTGTTTATGACAACTATATCCCTGAATCTGAACTATTGGCTAACATCGACTGGGTAGATCAGAACCTCAGAGAATTGGGATATAATATGATTTGCATGGATGGCTGGGGCGATGTATCACAAATTAATGAAAACGGATACAAGACATCGCACTCACGGCATTGGGAACATGATTTTGCCTGGTGGTCAAATTACTTGAAGGAACGCGGCATGACTCTGGGCATGTACGGCAATCCACTCTGGATCCATGTTGACCCATCTGATACCCAAAGAAAAATCCCTGGCACAAATATCAATGTTAGCAGTCTGATTGATCCTTCTGAAAATGCGAGATTCACCTGGGTCCAGGTCGACAGACCCGGAGCGAAGGAATATGTGAAAGGATACATAAAATACTATGCTGATATGGGCATTAAGTATTTTAGGGTTGATTTTCTTTCCTGGTACGAAACCGGCTATGATCATTGGGTAGGTACGGTTGGATCGGCAAGGCCTCGAGAACATTATGAAACAGCCTTGAGATGGATGCGGGAGGCTTGCGATGAATACGGTATGTTTTTAAGCCTGGTAATGCCAAACCTTTTCAACGAAGCGGAACTGGAGCTTCAGTATGGTCATATGATAAGGATAAATGAGGATACTGGCTATGGCACATGGTGGAAGTTCAACGATATTCACAGAGGACATCGGTTTGATGAATGGTCGCAATATGCCAATGCCCTTGACGGCTTTACTTATTGGTCATACATTTCCGGAAGGGACAAAATACGACTGGATGGTGACTTTATCCGCATAAATACTTTTGCGTCAGATTCTGAAAAGAGAACTGTTATTTCAGCTCACCTGCTTGCTGGTGGTCCTGTAACAATTTCCGACCAGTATAGGACAATCGGAAATGACCTTTGGCTATATCAAAATGAAGAAATGCTCGAATTAAATTGGGATGGTTTTGTGGGCCGGCCTCTGACCAATGATCCTACAGATGAGGCGAGTCAGGTCTGGACCGGTCAGATGTCAAATGGTGATTGGATTATCGGTTTATTTAACCGGGAAAATGAAATACGAAGCAGAATTATTGATTTGAAAGACCTTGGATATTCTGGTGAAGCTTCAGTCAGGAACCTCTGGCAACATGCCTGGCTGGGCTCAATGGATTCAATCGTAGCAGATCTTCCTCCTCATGGATGCCTGATACTGAAAGTTGAGGAAGGGGTCGAAACAGGAATAGAGCAAACCATTAGTTTTAATACTATTGGAGACAGAGTTTATGGTGATCCTGATTTCACCTTAAATGCAAATGCAAGTTCAGGGCTACTAATTGAATATGAAGTGGCTTTAGGTCCTGCAACCGTCGAGGGAGATCAGATTCATCTTACCGGACAGACTGGAACAATATTCGTCTTGGCCAAACAATCTGGTAATGACACATATTGTGCAGCATTTTCTCAGGTACAATCTTTTAATGTTTCCGGTGGACATCAAAATCAGATGTATGTGGCGGGAACTTTTACAGGATGGAGCCCAAATATTGCAATGAATCTTACTGATGAAAGCTGGATTGCGAATGGAGTAGAGATCCCGGCAGGTAATCATGAACTGAAATTTGCCAATACAAATAATTGGAGCGGTGATGACTGGGGAAACAGCACCGGTTTATCGGGTATAGCTAAGCTTGCCACAGGAGGGGATCCAAACATCTCTTTTTCAACCACCAAGGATGGCATATACTCACTTACATTCAATGATATCAGCCTGGAATATTCAATTAGCAAGACAACATTTATTCAAGAAAATGAAACTCACCAGGGATTCGAATTAGTTCAGAACTACCCCAATCCATTTTATTCGGAAACCATAATCCAATTTTTTATACCAGAAGAATCGTCAGTCTCCCTACGTGTTTATAATTTGTTAGGGGAAGAAATTGAGACTTTGATTAATGATAACAAAATACCAGGCATATATCAGACCAGATGGAATGGATTGGATAAAAATGGTCGGAAAGTCAGTCCCGGTGTATATTTCTATATATTGAAGTCCCAAAACTACTCGCAAACAAAAAAGATGATACTTTTGAGATGAATTAGGGAACGGGGAACGGGGAGCAGGGAACGGGGAAGAAGGGGATAAACATATCAACCAGCAACAATGGCAATAAAATCATCAAAAAACATCGGCATAATAGCCTTAATATCTATACTCTCAATCATGAGTTTCAACAATATCCAGGCTCAACAGAGAACTGTTAAAATCGCTCTCGCCCAAATTTTCTGCCTTGACGGCGACCGGTCCGGTAATTTTGCGCGAATTGAAAATGCGCTTTCAGAGGCAAAGGAACAAGAAGCAGAAATTGTATGTTTTCCTGAAACCTCAATATTAGGCTGGGTTAATCCTGATGCGCATGAAAGGGCCTTCCCCATTCCCGGAGAAGATTCAGAAAGGCTATGTCAATTAGCCAGGGAGAATAATGTGTTTTTATGCGCCGGTCTGGCCGAAAAGGAGGGAGAAAAACTGTTTGATTCTGTAATCCTTATCGACAACAAAGGCAATATAATCCTGAAACATAGGAAGATAAATACACTCGACGAATTGATGGAGCGTCCCTATACCTCAGGGACTAGTGTTAACACCGTTGACACTAAATTCGGAAAAATCGGAATGTTAATCTGTGCTGATTCATTCAAGGAGGAAATATTAGATCAAATGAAGGAATTAAAACCTGATATGGTACTGATTCCCTATGGTTGGGCTGCCGCAGAAGATTCCTGGCCTGAACATGCTAAACAATTAAGTAGGACTGTTACTAATGCTGCCAAGGTAATTGGTTGTCCTATTGTTGGTACCGATTTGATCGGACAGATAAGTCATGGCCCCTGGAAAGAATTAGTTTATGGAGGAGCAAGCCTTGTTTCTGATAAAAACGGTAATATTCTGGGATTAGGGAAAGACAGGGACAGGGATGTTCTGATAGTAAAGGTAGAATTATAGGTGATTCAAGGAACAGGAAATCCTTAATATAAAAGGTAAAAATATTGAAGTCCTGGATAAGAAATATCTTGAGCAACTACTTCGAATCGGATAAATAATAATTTGCATTTTGCACATATGTTCATTATCTTTGAGCCATAAACAGACAATGACATTATATGCCACGTCCAAAAAACAATAGAATTGTACACGAGCCACCGCTTTTTATCGAGTTTAAGCCAACAGGTATCGCTGGGAAAAATCTAGAACAAAGCTTTATTACTCTGGATGAGTTCGAAGCAATCAGACTGGCTGATTTCAAAGGTATGTCTCACGAAGAGGCGGCTTGTGAGATGGACATTTCACGCTCAACCTTCAGTAGGTTGGTTGATAGAAGTAGAAAAAAAATTGCCACTTTCATGATCAGAGGACAACTACTGACAATAGATGGTGGCAACATTCATTTCAAGAATAACATTATCCGTTGCCTGGATTGTGGTCATATGTTTAAAACGAGTATCGATTTGCCATTATCCAAATGCCCAAGCTGTTCTTCCACTGAGTTGGAAAACCTGGCCGGGGGATTTGGTCATGGAGCATGTTGTACAAACAGAATTAATTCACATTCAAAAAGAGGAGGTCAAAATGCCAAGAGGTAACAAAACAGGTCCGAACGGCGATGGCCCAATGACCGGAAGGGCACAGGGCTATTGTACTGGTAATAATCAGCCAGGATTTATTAACAATCAGTCAAATCAGGCACAGGGATTTGGAAGGAGAGCAAGGGGCGGATTCGCAGGAGGATATGGAAGAGCTCAGGGACGAGGATTCGGACGAGGCATGGGGCAGGGCTTTGGCTTTAGACATGGGTATCAAAACACCTACGCCGGAAGTGGCTCCCCCGTCTCAGAAAAGACTCTGATAGAAAATGAGATCAGGGTTCTTAAAGATCAATTATCTTATTTAGAGAAACAGCTCTTGAAGCCTGAAGATGATTGACACCATGAAAAGGGCAGGCCAAACTAATCTTTGACCTGCCCTTTTCTTATAGATCATTCGCAATAAATAAATACCTGTTTGAAGGCAATTACTTAATCAATGAAAATCTCAATTGCAAGCGGAAAAGGAGGAACTGGTAAAACGACCCTCTCTACCAACCTGGCGGCATATTTAGCTAATAATAATAAAGTTGTATTAGCAGACCTGGATGTTGAAGAACCCAATTCGGGATTATTTATTCGTGGCAAGCTTGTCAGTGCTGAAGATAGATATAAAATGATTCCCGAATGGAAAGAAAATTCATGCACTTTATGTGGAATCTGTCAGGATGTTTGCAATTTTAATGCGGTGATCCGTTTAGGAACACAGATACTGGTCTTTCCCCAGCTCTGTCACGGCTGCTACGCATGCTCCGAACTATGTCCCGAATCATCCCTACCAATGATTCCACAGAAAATAGGCCAACTCAGTCATTATAAAAAAGGGAAATTGGATTTTGTCGAAGGTCGCATTGACGTAGGAGAAGAGCAGGCTGTACCCCTGATCTCCCAAACAATTGCATATATAGATCAACACTTCCCTGAAGCCGATTATAAAATTATTGATTCCCCCCCGGGAACATCTTGTCCGGTCATCGAAGCTACTAAAAACTCCGATTTCGTTATTCTGGTCACTGAACCCACTCCTTTTGGCTTACACGATCTCAAACTTGCCGTTGACACCATGAGAAGTTTGAACAAAGCATTTGGCGTTGTAGTTAACCGTCATGGCATTGGCAATGACGATGTTATAGAGTATTGCCAAAACGAAAACATCCCGCTGCTAGCTAAAATCCCTAACGAGCGAAAAATTGCTGAATTATATTCACAAGGTAAAATGCTCTATACACAGATACCTGAGATGGCTCAGGCACTTCAAGAGATTGAGAATTACCTTTTAAAACTTATGGTTGAAGAAGAAGCATGAAAGAGATAGTTATCATATCAGGTAAAGGAGGGACAGGGAAAACATCACTCACAGCTTCATTTGCATACCTTGCTGGTACTGATGTAGTTCTGGCCGACTGCGATGTTGATGCAGCTGACATGCACCTCCTCATGAAACCTGATTTTGCCACTGAAGAAGCTTTCTTCAGTGGCAAAATCGCCAGTATTATACAGGATGATTGTATTAAATGTGGAAAATGTGCCACTGTATGCAGGTTCAATGCCATACATATCATTGAGGATCAATATGTTGTTGACCCATTAAATTGTGAAGGATGCGGATACTGTGCAAGGGTCTGCCCCACTGAAACCATTGTAAATGAAAGTCCGAAGGTAGGCGACTGGTATGTTTCAACCATTAAAACCAGCGGGACCATGGTTCATGCAAAGTTGAATATAGGGGCCGATAATTCTGGTAAACTGGTTGCAAAAGTAAAAAATGAAGCCAGACAGAGAGCTAAAGACCTCCAAAAAGAATTGATTCTTGTGGATGGCTCCCCTGGCATTGGCTGCCCGGTAGTATCCTCGTTAACCGGTGCATCATTTGTAGTATTGATAACTGAACCATCTGTATCAGGTTTACACGATTTAAAAAGGGTATATCAATTGGTTAAAAACTTTAATCTTCGTTCTGGATGTATAATCAATAAAGCTGATATTAATAAACTGAAAAGTAAAGATATAAAGGCTTTTCTTAAGGAAAATGAAATATCGCTCATCTCAGAATTACCCTATAACGAACAATTTACTGCAGCAATGACATTGGGGAAAACCATTGTGGAAGTGGATAATAACCATTTAACAGAGCTTATTGCAGAAGCCTGGAAATCAATAATTAACAAATACATATAAAAATGAGAATTGGTTTTACAACAAAAGGAACGGGATGGGATTCCCCGATGGACGCAAGGTTTGGAAGAACAGCCTTCTTCCTGGTTTATGATGAAGAAAAAAATGAACTCATTTCTATTGACAACAGATCAACCGAAGATGAAGCCCATGGAGCCGGTCCTAAAACTGCCCAAAAACTATCTGAACAAAACGCTACAATATTAATTACTGGCAACGGACCAGGAGGAAATGCAGCAACAGTACTGGAGAAAGTCGGCGTAAGAACCTTCATCGGTGCTGGAGAAATGACCGTAAAACAAGCCTACGAAGCATATAAAAATAATGAGCTGAAAGTTTTATAGGAACAATAATGCCATAACTGTGGTTTCTGAACTTAACATCTAGGGCCAATGAAGAGCTGTGAAATAAGGACTACTTAATGAAATCATGATGAAAAAGACTAAGAATTTATTTGATGAAAAACATTGGAAAAATGCTGATGACTATTTCCCGGGAACGTTAAGAAAAATACTGAGGGATGAAAATGGAAGTCGAACGGTTTTACTTAAACTGCCTCCTGGTTTCGTAATCCCGCCACATTCACACATCACAACTGAACAGCATTTTATACTTGGAGGGGAGTATGTTAATAACGGCAAATATTTCCCCGTGGGATCGTACCAACTAATTTCACCCGGCGAACAACATGGGTCATTTACTTCAGAAAAAGGAGCTACAATCCTGGTAATTTGGGATCCAATAAAAGTCAAGAATTACAATAATACAAGAATAACGATCAATGACGTGGTCACTGAGATTTCAAAAATTGAACATCCTACAATCAGATCATCATTATTTAACTTAGGAATCGTTACGGAAATTAAACTGGTCGATAACAAAGTTACCCTTGTTTTTGCCTTTCCTACTTCCCACATACCAGTTACTTACACCATAATAAACTCAATTGTTGAAACCATACAGGAATTGGGATTACGCATTGAGTATAATGTTAGAAAAATGAATAAAAGAGAAATCTCAAGGTTTGAGAAAATAGAGGCTGAAACTGAAAAATGACAACAACGATAACATTGAGAAAATCCTGAAGGCAGTTTTATCAGGACAAACAATTACTGGGAGAATAGCTGTCAGGAAATGCAAAGATGGCTCAATCGGGAAACACATACTCTCGGCAAATCCGGTTTATGTTGGCAACAAAGCTGTTGGAATGGAAGGCTTCATTTTGGATATCTCTTCACTTGATAAAGATTTATAAACCTCATTACTTATCACATGCTCGACTTAAGAAATAAATTCATTATGGCACCGCTGAAGTTAGGCTATAGTGACGGAACCGGGTCGGTTTTGCAGAAGCATTTAGATTTTTACTCCAGACGATCGCATCATATCGGAGCCATCACACCAGAGCTACAGAATCAAATCCCGGCTTGGCTCATTGGAGATGCTAAACAAGTGGCAAAAGCTCAGGATGCAATACATAGTGCTTATCAACTGGCAATTCCCTTATAACTTGATCAAAAAATAGTATGGAAACCAAGAAAACAAAAATCGGAATTATCATCTGTGATCGTTACCGCACCTGTGCCGGGGGCAAATGCCTTAGAGCACTTCGAAACAGGGATGGCGCTTTTAGCCAATATGACAAAGACGATGATGTGGAGCTGGTTGGTTACACAACATGCGATGGTTGTCCGGGAGGAAATATTGAGTACGCTCCCGAAGAAATGAAAAACAATGGAGCCGAAATCATTCATTTTGCCACCGGGTTTGTAGTAGGCTACCCTCCCTGCCCCTACATTGACCATTTTCGTACTTTCATTGAAGATAAATACAATATGAAAGTTGTGGTGGGAACGCACCCTATTCCTGAAAAGTATTTAACAACCCACAGTAATCTGGAAACCTGGGATATCCCGGAATGGCAAGAATTGATTAAACCAACCATGTCCGACAGAGATACCAGATTGAAATATGATTCATAAATTAAGTCCTGCAATTTCGAAAAGGAACTTCTTGTCGTTTCTATGGCATGCAGCGTTTCTGGCACTGGCGCAGAGTTTTTTAGATATCGATATCATCATTCCTGCTATGTTAATTGAAGCAGGCGGGTCTTCAATCCATATTGGGCTGATGGAAGCAATTTTAACAGGAGGTTCAAGTTTTACTCAAATATTATTCGCACCATTCGTAAGTAATAAGCCTTTTAAAAAAAATTACCTTTTGTTGGGAATCAATACGAGAATGATAGCACTATTAGGTTTGGGTATGATACTGTTTTTTCTTACCGCTGATCATCAAGGTCACTTACTCTGGCTAATTTTTATTTTTATCACAATTTTTGCTGTCGGGGGAGCTTTTGCCAATGTAAGTTACACCGATATTGTTGGTAAATCAATTTCACAAGATAAGAGAAAAGCTTTTTTTTCATCAAAACAAATGCTCACTGGTATCGTGTTTGTAATGTCTGCTTTCCTCGCAAAGAAAGTAATAACCAGTACTGATTTCCCAGCTAATTATGCTTTCGCAATCCTTATTGGATTTTTGGCACTCTCCATTGCATCATTAGGTTTCTGGAAAATCAAAGAAATGATTCCAGCCACTTTGCCTATTCGTAACTTCAAAGAGTTTATCAAAATCATGAGTTCAGAACAAAAAAATAATCCTTTTAACCATGGACAATGATTCCCCAAAAATCAAGCACACCATCTTCGTATCATCTGGTAAAGGTGGTGTAGGTAAATCAACGATTGCAGCAAATCTCTCTATCGCTCTGGCCAAACAAGGTTTTCAAACCGGTGTGCTGGATACTGATTTTTTTGGACCCTCCATGCCCATTCTTTTTGGGATCGATCATGCTATGGTCAATATCTATCGTTCAGATTCAAAAGAACACTTCACTCCTATATTAAAAAATGGAGTGCAGGTAATGTCCCCAGGCTTCATGATAAAAACCAAAGAAGGCGAGACCGCCCGAATTCCTGCAGTTAAAAAAACAATTGACCAGATAATACAAAAAACTGTTTGGGGCGATCTTGATTATCTGGTTATTGACATGCCGGCCTGCACTGGTGATTTGGCAGTAGCTATTACCCATGAGTTCCCTGAAGCCCTGGCTCTCATTGTAACAACTCCCCAGCAGTTATCGGTTAGTGGCAGCCGCAAAGCCGGTAATATGTTCCTGAAACCCGAAGTAAACATTAAAATCCTTGGCATAATTGAGAATATGTCATACTTCATTCCTGATAATCACCCCAAAGAAAAATATTTCTTATTCGGACAGGGTGGAGGTCAAGAGTTAGCCAGTGAGTTTGATGTACCCCTTCTGGCTCAAGTGCCTTTTGTAGGAGAATTAGGGAATCTGAATAATCAAGGGCAATCGGTCTTTCTTTCTACAAACATGCACATGAAAGAAAGCTTCAGGTTATTGTCAGAAAAGATCAATCTCCTTTTTCTTAATGAGTAATCCCTCATGTAATTATATAGTTATGTAATTATCTTCCTTATAGCTATATTTGCACGAAAATTTAATACAATGAAATATTTGCAAACTGATGTACATGAGATTGAAACAGCTGGTGAGTTGGAAAAGATGATCTCTGAAAATGAAAATGTTATGGTATGCTGCGGACGTATGGGCCCAATGTGTATTCCAGTTTACGACATAATGGAAGAACTCGAAGAAGAGCGCCCAAATGTGAAATTTGCCGTGATGTCTTTTGATACTCCTGAAGCTGGGATTATTCGTAATGTACCTGAATACCGAAACTTCATGGGACTACCATTTACGATGTACTACAAAAATGGTAAAGTCAGTGCAGCAACTACCAGTATTCAAAACATAGATCAGATTATGTCGATTATCGATGACAAATTTGCTAACTAAGCATCATAAAATGGACGAAGTTTTTGATGTAATGATTATTGGTGCGGGAGCTGCCGGATTAACCGCCGGTATCTACAGCTCCCGTGCCAAACATTCTACCCTGATACTGAATGAGGGCGCTGTGGGCGGACAAATGGTATTAACAAATAAGATTGCTAACTACCCTGGTGTTGAAATAACACAAGGGTAATCACTGGCAAACATCATGAAAAAACAAGCCAAAGAATTTGGCTGTAAGATAAAATCCAATATCCGGATTAAAGAATATAAATTATCCGGCCCTGTCAAAAAAGTTGCATTGGAGGATGGGCGAGCATTCTCAGCCAAAACCGTTATTCTGGCTCCGGGAGGTAAACCACGACCTTTAAATATACCCGGTGAAGAAGAATTCAAAGGGAAAGGCATATCGTATTGTGCTGTGGATGGTGTTTTTGTCTTTGTCGGATATATTCCTAATACCAATGCTTTCAAAGATTTAATTAAGCTCAATGACCGGCTTGAGATCCTTGTTGACGAAGACAAACAAACAAGTACCCCGGGTGTTTATGCCGCAGGTGACTATATTCCGAAAAAATATCGACAGGTAACTACCGCAGTGGCTGACGGAACAATTGCTGCCCTAAGTGCATCAGCCTTCCTTAGAGAAAATTGTTAACCTGGAAACTTACAAAACAGCCACCAAACTAATAACCCGCGGCCGCATCATCTCCCCTTGGATCGGCACCTGCTTCCAGGCGGCCATCTTTAAGGACAAGGATGGCATCAACCCGGCCTATTGATCCACGAGGCTTAATCACATGGCCCATAGCTTCGAGCTTCCCAATAAGCGCACTATCGGCACAATCCCTCTCCATACTGGTATATTCCGGCAGCCACTGATGGTGAAAACGACAGGCAGTAACAGCCTCCTGCATTCCCATACCATAATCCACCACATTCAGAATAGTTTGAAAAACCGATGTAATGATGGTTGAACCTCCTGGGCTGCCCACAACCATAAACAGTCCTTCACCTTCAGCGTCATTCCTGCAAACAATGGTCGGGGTCATACAACTCAGCATCCTCTTTCCTGGCTCAATGGCATTGGCCTCTCCACCAATAAGGCCATAGATATTCGCGTACCCGGGTTTAATACTGAAATCATCCATCTCGTTATTCAGGAAGAATCCTGCACCTTCAACAACGACCTTATTCCCAAATCCTCCATTTAGAGTTGTGGTAACGGAAACGGCGTTTCCCCATTTATCAACAATCGAATAGTGGGTAGTCTCCTCACTTTCATCACCTGCAAACTCACCAGGGAGAATATCAGAGCTCCTGCTGGCTCGATGAGAATCAATGGTACCTGCCAGGGAATCCAAATAATCATTTTCAAGAAGATCCTTCATCGGAACATGAAAGAAATCGCTATCGCCCAGCCACTTGGAACGATCAGCATAAACCTGTCTTTCTGCTTCTATCATCAGGTGCATAGCACCTGCAGAGTGCCAGTCGAATTTATCCATTGGAAAATTCTCAACAATACCTAACAATTGAATAAGAGCTATCCCTCCAGATGAAGGAGGAGGCATGGAATAGCAGGTATAGGATTTATATTTACCCTTGATTGGAGAACGCCAAAAAGCTCTGTAATTCTTAAGGTCTTCCGCAGAGATTAATCCATCAAGAGCTTCCATCTGCTTAACAATCATTTCTGCTGTTTCCCCTTCATAAAATTCTCTTGCACCCTGGCTGGCAATTCTTTTAAGTGTATTAGCCAGATCAGTCTGCACGAGCCGGTCACCAGCTTTCCAACCAGCTTCATTTACGAAGGGGGGAACCCATGTATTTCTTTCCAGCAATACCTTCTTAAGACTTTCAAGATACCTTGCCTGATCTCTTGTCAAAGGAAAACCTTCCGCTGCAAGTTTGATAGCCGGCTTAAGAACATCTTCCCATTTCATGCTTCCATATTTCTTATGGGCTTCGGCTGTACCCGCAACGGTACCCGGTACTCCACTCGACAGAATGGTGGAGGTACTTGCATCCTCGATCACATTACCTTCTTCATCAAGATACATATCTCTGTGGGCCTTTGCCGGTGCCTTTTCGCGATAATCCAAAGTACTGACTTCCCCTTTGGCTGTTCTGACAACCCAGAATCCTCCTCCTCCAATATTACCTGCTGCCGGATAACAAACACTCAGAGCATATTCCACAGCTACAGCAGCATCCATTGCATTACCACCCATCTCCAGGATCTCTTTCCCTATACGGGCTGCCTCAGGATGTGCACATACCACCATCCCATTTTCAGCAATAAGGCCGCGTTCAATATTCTGATTATCATTATAACATCCGGCCAAAAACAGGACAGGAATAAATAAGCAAAAGAGAGATCTAAATTTCATAGGTCAATAGATTTTGGATAAAAGTAATAATTTTTAAGTCCCTCACTGCCAGGAGGGAGGGATTTAGGGTGGGTACTTAAACAACAAGGGGATTTAGGCCGGGTACGCTTAATAGATCCCAAACCCCACCATCACCCATCGGCCTGGCTGCCAAATATGACCAAAATCAGCATGTTCTGAGTTAAAGACATTATTTATAGTGAGATGCAAGAAGAATATATTTATTTTCCACTGCAAAGACAGATCAGTGATAAAAAATGGATCATACTCGCGTTGGAAAACTATCCCCTCACTGTCCCAATCTGTATATTCCCCGGCCCTGACTTTGGCTAAATGATTGGTGTCTTATTTTCACTATGATAGATCCAGGTTTCTATTCTTAACAGCAAGTATTGTATTTTTTATCAGGGATACAATGGTCATAGGGCCTACCCCGCCGGGAACTGGGGTGATATAAGAGGTTTTAGGAGCTACCTCATCGAATAATACATCACCCTTTAATTTCCAGCCGGATTTTGTCTTGTCTGAGGCTACGCGGGTAGTGCCCACGTCAATCACTACAGCCCCCTCTTTAACCATATCCCCTGTAACAAACCCAGGGGCTCCCAGAGCAGCTATCAGAATGTCGGCTTGAGAAGCTATCTCTTTGATATTTTTTGTGCGGCTATGGCAAATGGTAACAGTACAATTTCCAGGATCTGATTTACGTGATAAAAGAATAGCCAGGGGAGTACCAACAATATTACTTCTCCCTAAAATCACACAGTGCTTCCCCGATGTTTCAATATTATATGCTTTAAGAAGTTCTACTATTCCTGCAGGTGTAGCAGAAAGGTAGGTTGGAAGTCCCAGGACCATACGGCCTATGCTTACCGGATGAAATCCATCCACATCCTTTTCAGGGTCAATGGCTTCGATGATTTTATGTTCCGAAATATGTGAAGGCAGGGGCAGCTGTACAATGAACCCATCAATATCTTCATCACTGTTCAACCCGGCAACCTTTTCCAGAAGCTCTTCCTCAGAAGCGGTCTCTGGCAGTCGGATAAGACTGGATTTTAAACCTACCAGTTCACAGGCCTTGATTTTACTTGCAACATAGGTTTCACTGGCTCCGTCAGTGCCAACCAGTACGGCTGCCAGGTGCGGGGTTTTAAATCCTTTTCGTTTTAGCTCAGCAACTTCAGAGGCCATTTCCTCCTTGAGCCGGGCTGCAATACTTTTACCATCAATAAGGATCATAATAGATTTTTGTTAACGTCGTCCGGGAACATTACCCAACATACGGGCTGGATTTTTCCCCCTGGCCATGGCGCCCATCATTTTCTTGGCTTCATCGAATTGTTTGATCAAACGGTTCACCTCCTGCACGGTAGATCCACTGCCTTCAGCAATTCGTTTCTTGCGGCTTCCATTAAGTACAATGGGATTCTCCCGTTCACCAGGAGTCATAGAACGAATGATGGCCTCAATTTCCTTAAAAGCATCATCATCGAGATCTATATTTTTCATTGCCTTACCCATACCAGGGATCATGCCGGCCAGGTCTTTGATGTTCCCCATCTTCTTGATCTGCTGGATCTGTTTGAAAAAATCATCAAGATTAAATTGGTTCTTGGCCAGTTTCTTTTGCAGCTGCCTCGCCTCTTCCTCATTAAACTGCTCCTGTGCCTTTTCAACCAGCGACACAATATCACCCATTCCAAGAATCCTATTCGCCATCCGGCTTGGGTGAAATACATCCAGTGCATCTAATTTCTCTCCCATACTGATAAACTTGATTGGCTTGTCAACAACTGCCCTGATCGAAAGGGCAGCTCCACCACGTGTATCTCCATCAAGCTTGGTAAGCACAACTCCGTCAAAATCCAAGCGGTCATTGAATTCCTTGGCAGTATTTACAGCATCCTGGCCGGTCATAGAGTCAACCACAAACAATATTTCCTCAGGATCAATTGCTTTCTTAATGGCCGCAATCTCGTTCATCATTTGCTCATCTACCGCCAATCGTCCGGCAGTATCCACTATAACGAGGTCATGACCATGATTCCTGGCATGCTTCACGGCATTCTTAGCAATCTTTACCGGATCATGGTTTCCCTCTTCAGTAAAAACAGGGATTCCTACCTGTTCGCCCAGAACTTTTAATTGCTCAATAGCGGCGGGCCGGTAAACATCACAAGCTACCAGGATGGGGTTTTTACCTTTTTTTGTTTTTAGAAAATTACCCAATTTGCCAGAAAAGGTGGTCTTACCCGAACCCTGCAAGCCAGCGATGAGGATAACAGTCGGGTTTCCACTGAGGTTTATTTCCTCCGAGGCTCCGCCCATAAGCTCAGCAAGTTCATCATGTACAATTTTCACCATCATCTGATTAGGTGAAATAGCGGTCAGGACATCCTGTCCCATGGCCTTTTCCTTTACCGTATTAGTAAATTCCTTGGCAATCCGGAAGTTCACATCAGCATCCAGCAGGGCTTTTCTAACATCCTTTAGGGTTTCAGCTACATTGATTTCAGTAATCCTGCCCTGCCCTTTCAGGAGCTTAAAAGATCTTTCCAGTCGTTCCGATAAACTTTCAAACATGTTTTTTATGTTTTCAAATACATTCTAAATTACATTCTTTTTGGCATTGTGATGCCTAAGAGCAACATACATTCCTGAATATGATTCGCAATGAATTTGCACAGAGCCAATCGAAATCCTCGTTTGTCCAGTTCATCTTCCTTTAAAATAGGGATATGCTGATAAAAATTGTTGAACTCCTTTACCAGATCATAAACATAATTAGCGATCATGGCAGGGCTTAATTCCTTTCCGGCCTCCTGAAGCAGTTCAGGAAAAACATAAACTGCTTTAAGGAGGTTCACCTCTTTGGGATCCAGCTCCATATCTTTCGCAAATAAATATTCTTCATTCACTCCCATTTCCATAGCCTTCCGTTCAATGCTTCTTGTTCGAACATAGGTATACTGTATGAATGGGCCTGTATTCCCTGTAAAATCGATGGACTCGTCAGGATTAAAAAGCATGGTTTTTTGGGGATCAACTTTCAGAATAAAGTATTTTAAAGCACCCATTGCTATTCGGTAATAGATCTCTGATTTCTCCTCTCCCGGAAAATCATCCACCTTGCCCAGCTCTTGAGAAACTACTTCTGCATTTCTGACCATTTCAGCAATCAAATCATCCGCATCAACTACAGTCCCTTCCCTGGATTTCATTTTGCCCTCAGGAAGTTCGACCATCCCGTACGATAAATGGTATAGTTTATCTGCCCAGGTATAGCCCAACTTTTTTAGGATTAGAGAAAGTACTTTAAAATGGTAGATTTGCTCATTACCAACCACATAAATCTGCTTATCAAATTGATATTCAGTATATCGTTGGTGAGCAGTGCCCAGATCCTGAGTCATATAAACGCTTGTCCCATCACTCCTGAGAAGTAATTTCTCGTCCAGCCCTTCCTTGCTCAGATCGGCCCATACAGAACCATCCCCTTTGCGGATAAGAGCACCATTCTTCAATCCCTCTTCAACCAATTCCTTACCCAACTTATAGGTCTGAGATTCGTAATAAATCTTATCAAAATTAATTCCCAGCCTCTTGTAGGTTTCATCAAAACCCTTATACACCCATTGGTTCATCCTCTCCCATAATGCAACAGTTTCAGGATCATTTTGCTCCCATTTAAGCAACATTTCCTGCGCCTCCAGAATTAGGGGAGCATTTTTTGATGCCTCCTCTTCACTCTGCCCATTTTCTATCAGGGTTTTGATTTCAGCTTTATAATGTTTGTCGAACAAAACATAAAAATCCCCCACCAATCGATCCCCTTTTATGCCTGTTGATGCAGGACTTGCTCCATTGCCCCATTTCTGCCAGGACAACATTGACTTGCATATATGAATTCCTCTGTCGTTTACCAGGTTAACCATTTCAACTTTTTTGCCGCTTGCCTCAACCAATCGGGATAATGAAAATCCCAGGAGGTTATTGCGAATATGACCCAGATGTAAGGGTTTATTGGTATTCGGGGATGAGTATTCAATCACATACTTTTCTGAAGAATCATCAATTTGAACATGTCCGTATTTTGTTTTATTGTAAACTGAAGCGAAAAACTCTAACCAGTAAACTTTACTCACATGAAGGTTCAAAAATCCTTTAATTATCTCAAAACCTGATATCTCCGGAATATGGCTCTGGATAAAATCACCTAATTGAGTAGCTGTTTCCTCAGGGTTTTTTCTTGAATAACGCAAGAGTGGGAAGACCACCAGTGTAAAATCACCATTCAGATCTTTTCGTGTCCGCTGCAAAGGGACCTGCCTGTAATCCAAACTAATCTCGTACAGAGTATGCAGAGCTTCCGCGGTAATCTTAGCTATCCGATCTTCTATGCGAACCATATTCTTAATTTTTTTGAGAGCGCAAAGATAGTAATATCAGGCCTGAATCTTATTAAGAATACACAATTTATAAAGATCCAGAAGTGCAAGAGAGGGTGCAAAACCTGTTAGGTTTTTATGTATTGAATTCTCTGCCACTCTATATATAATAGTTAGCAAGTGATGTAAACCCCATTTTCTGATTTTCCGATATCGATTCAGAAGGCGGATATGCCTGATCAGGTCTTCAGTATGCTCATAGCTTTTCACCAGTTCTTTCAGGTTGATCAAACTTTCCCTGGTTTTCTTAAGAAAAATCTCAGCAGTATCTAATCCAGTATGGATCAACTGATTATCAATGTGGATAACCGGAATATTCTTCTGCTCTAATTCGATCCCGAAAACAGTATCCTCATGCCCATATCTAAGAATATTTTCATTGAAACGAATTTCTCTGAAAATCTCAGCAGGCATAAAGAAATTAAAACTGGAAAAGCTGATATAAGGCCTTATACTCCTCTGCCTTGCCGTTTTGGCTTCCCGGCTGATTCCGTATTTCCAACGAAGATATTCCTCCTTCTTCCCTGGAACTTCATTGGAATAGCCAGTCCCACCGCATATCACCTTGTCTGACTCAGCTTGTTCCAGATAGCTCAAAATGAAGATATCAGAACAAACCCTGGCATCCCCATCAATGAACAGAAGGTAGGGATGCTTTGCCAGACTTGCCAGCTTATTGCGGATCTTACTCCTGCCCATATTTTTCTCTGCATGAATACACCTGACCCCGGGAAGCTTATCGAGAAGCCTCAATACCGGCATGAATTTTGAATCTGATCCATCGTTACCAACGAGTATCTCGAAAGGATAATCCGAGTTCTTTATCTGGGCCAAAAGATCCTGAACCAAACTGCTAGGATCATGGTTATATATCGATACTAATATGGAGATCATAAGAATAGGCCAAATATAATGATTAGCTATCTTTGTGCACTATGAAGAATAGAATATTATCATACCTGACAACGGCTTTGGCTTTGTTATTATTGCCGCTACAACCTGCTTATCTGCAAGGATATAAGATAGATGCAACGATATCAGGGCTTAAAGATACCAGCTTGATCCTATCCTACCGATACGGTACAAAGTTCTATACTCTCGATACGGTACGCACAAACAAACAGGGGTTCGCAAGTTTCATGGATACCGTTCAGCTTGATCGCGGGATGTACCAGCTGGTTTTACCTGACAGGAGTTTCGTTGATTTTTTTATTGACGACACACAAAATTTCAGTATTCAAACTACAGTTGGCTCCTTGGTTGAAAACCTTCACTCGAATAATAATTTACCAAATGAACAGTTTTTTGTCTGGCAAGAGGAAAATCAACGGTTGAGAGTCCAGGCCCAGAATATTCAGACAAAGTTAGAATCACTTACCAGAGAAAACCCTGAATATTCTAAACTGCATAATGAACTTGTCCAGCTTAGGGAGACAAATAAAAATTTATGGGACGAAACCATATTCAGGCTTGAGAATCAACTTCCAGGAAAATTTCTGAAAGGGATGAGGCCATTTATCGTTCCTGAAGCAGAAGTGTTGGGCACAGATGGCCAAATAGATCAAAAAGCACAATATGAATATTATAAAGAACACTTTTTTGATCCTGTTGACTTCACAGATCCCGCATTAATCCGTACTCCCCTGATACATTCAAAACTTCAACAATTCTTTTCTAAAGTTATACCTGCAATCCCAGATACCGTCCAGGTTTATGCAGATAGGGTGATAGGCCTTTCCAGCAGTGACCCCGAAATGTTCCGGTTTGTTGTACAGTTCTTGCTGAATTTCTATTCTGACCCAAAAATTATGGGAATGGATGCAGTATACGTATACCTTGCTGAAAACTACTATTTCACTGGAAAAGCAAGTTGGGTTGATGAAGAAAACCTCAAACTTATCACCAACCGTGTCAAGGTTTTAAAACCTCTTCTGATTGGTCAACCAGCCCCTGAATTAATAGGACTGGAAACACCAGAAGGAGAAAGGATTGATATCAAGGATATTAAGGCAAGGTATACGATCCTTTATTTCTGGGAGCCCGATTGTGCTTTTTGTAAAACAGTTACTCCCAAATTGAAGAAAATATATGACCAGTTCAAGGATAAGGACATTGTGGTAGTGGCAGTTAATACCCGGCTCGACAAGGAGTCCTGGGAGAAGTTTATTGTTGAGAACGAACTTGACTGGATTAATGTTTTCGCCCCCAACGATGTGAGAAGTGTACTGATTAATTATGAAGCTTACAATACCCCAAAAATTTTCATATTGGATCAGGATAAAAAAATTGTTGCCAAAGACCTGGCCGTTGAGCAAACTTCACAATTACTGGAGTACCTTATAAAGAGCAAATAACAAGCTTATAGATTCCTTATTAGCAGGATTTTTTTAGTAAAGGACAAGCCATCAAGGTCAAATCTCATCAGGTACATTCCGGATACTGGAGCAAGGAATTCCAACTCAAGGTATTTGTCGTACAAAGAATAATTTGAAAACATCTTACGCCCCAGCATATCGTAAATCTGCACATCAAACTTTTCATAAACAAGATTGCTGAGGTCGAGATAAATCCTATCACTGGTAATTCTGGGTGAAAGCTTGATCTGACTATTGTAATCTGTAAAAATATAGCCAGTTTCCATTGTAATCCCAAGGTCACTCACCAGGCCGGTAGCTTCAAACAAACTGACCCAGTTGCCATCTAAATGTGCAAAGGCCGATCCTCTTTCACTCAGACTCCTTGGAGTAGCTATTTTTGAACAAAAGAGTCCAGTCTGATTTTTAGGTACGATAAAACCCGCATATACCAGGGAATCAATCCCAACCGGATGTCTAAACCAAACAGTCTGGTTATCCGGGAAAGGATTTTTAGAAAGTTCTACAGAATCTCGAATGATCTCATTGAACTCATCATCCCAGATAACTGCAGTAAGGTAAGTCCCGTTTACAGACCCTGGCAATTGGCCAATAGGAATGCGTATTCCGGTCGCAACACGCAGAGTATCTTTACCCGGCGAAAAAACATTTGCGAAAGCATTAATGCCAATAGTATTATTACCAGCGATCCATCCAAGTCCGTCTAATTCAACCATATCACTGGCATATTCATCCTTAATGGCACTCATACCCGATCCAGCATATAAAATGGTTTCAGGCTCTACTTTTATGAAATCACGATAATAAAGGGTATCGGTAAAATCCAGGTATTCAAGAACCAGGCTCACATCATAGGTGCCCAGTTCAAGGTATTGAATTTTTATAGGATCGGGACCCGACCAGGTGCCTGGTTCTCCGCCCTGGAATTGCCAAAAAAGTGAAAGTGGTTCACCAGTAGACAAATCTGTGTATTTCACACTGCTCCCTGTTACTATCCTGTTCTGATCGGCTTTAAAAGCCAGATAATCCCGAACCAACAGGGTTTGTTGAACAGAATCCTTGCCAAAATTATTACTCACAACCAATTTCACATCTACCTGTCCTAAACTATTAAAATGTACGACAGGTTGTTCCTGTGTTGAATGGGCAGGAATCCCATTTTCAAAACTCCATTCCCAGTAGCTGGGCTGTCCTTCAGATTTGTCCTTAAAACGAATTTGTTTACCCACAACCGGGGGGTTGGGTATATAATCAAAATTAGCCACTGGCCTGCCAGCAGCATTTGGGTCGTAACCATTCCACACCAAGGCAGCATCATTAAGGGGATCAAGCCAATATTTCAACTGTTCTTCAGGTAAAGGATAATTATCCCAGCAAACAAAAAATTTCTGAAAGTAATCATTGTAATTGTACGTACATGAGGCGTCGCCTCCTGTGAGGCTACCAATGATCTTGTGGTTCCTGTCGAATAACGGGGAACCAGAAGATCCCCCTTCGGTTGTACCAAGATCCCATCCGGGTATACGCCAGTGAGTATTGGCATCAAATCCGGAACCAAAATCACCTGTGACAATGGTTCCAAGGCATTTGGATATTTTTTTCACATCCCCGCTCGGATGATGAATACAGGTAACATTCTCATTTGATGATGATACCGTCCGGTTCCAGCCAGCATAATAGGGCTCAAATTCAGGAGGTGGGACAATACTGAGCTCCACAAGTCCAAAATCAAGACCATCCCTGGTGGCCAGCAGATCAGAACCGGAAATGGAATGATCCAGTCTGCCGTTAGGCCCATCGCATGATGGACTTTCATAATTAAAATAGAACACCGAGGTTTCTGCTTGACTTTGAGATCCAATACAATGATTGGCAGTGTATAATAGTGCCCGGCCATCATTAGCCGTATTATTTATAAGAGCTCCAGTACAAAGCCATACACCCCCGCGTATGAACTTACAGACCGATCGTTTTCCCACCTGCCAATCATTACCTGCCTGACAATTAATATCCACATTGCAATCCCCGGATTTACCGTAACCAGATTTAAAACCAAATGGATCTTTTATATCATGAGCAATGCGGCCAACCCTTAAGGAAGGTTGATATTTGAGCTCACCCGCAGTAATATTAAGCTCTATTATTATCTCATCACCAGGCAAGGGGGTGGTGGCAAGCTTACCCGATTTTTTGTTATTTACATTAGTATAGGCACCCCGAATATCATCAAAACCTGGAGTATATATAAATACACTGGCACCCGGGGGTAAAGAGTATTCACTGAAGGTAATATTCAAGGAGAAGGCACCCGCTGATTTAATTCCCAGACGGCAGATCCTTGATCCATCAGTTAATTCGTCCCATTGACCGGATTCAAGCACCGAAATACTTGTGTCCACAGGAATAGCAAAAAGAAAAGGTTTTAGCCCGGGCTCCGAAGCCATCTTTTGTTTTCCCTGCTCCAAAGCTTCAGTGGAAAGATCAAAAAATATTGCTTGCGCCGGAATATTATTATACCTGCTTAAAGGTGTTCCTCCACTGGCAATCTGAGCAATCACCGATTGGGGTAATAAGATTAAAATCAACAATCCGATCTTTATCAAAATCCGTCCGCACATGTCCTTAATTTAGGCAGGTAAAAATAGAAATATTTACCGGATAACCGAGATTGGGGACATAGGGACTATGTCCCCAAGTCCCTCTTCTTAATTAAAAATAACTGAATTTGGAGCTATTCCAACCTCCAGTGAATCTATTCTCGATCCATCCGGGTAAAAGCGATAAAGGAAGCCGGCTTCAGTGAAACTACCGGCTGAGAGTCCAAATATTATTCCCGAGTCGGGATCAACACCAAAACCATAAAAATCCATGCCTATAAGTGGATTGGCAGGTTGGGTTAATGCGTTGATATCCAATTCATATAAACCGTCAGCCTCGGTAAAAAGGATTCTGCTTTTTGAGGAATTAGTGGTCATTCTGGCCGGCCAAAAATAGTCCCCTTTAACACCGATGTGTATCCTGTTGTCGATCTGAAGGGTGTTTGTATTCAGTCTAATCAATTCGGAATCGGTCTCTTCTTTAATCGACCAATCCGCAGCCCATATCACCTTCCCTTTGCACAAAACCCAAAGATCATCATTAATATCCAGGGCCATGGATACCGGGGTTTGTCCAATCTTTATAGTTTCCAATAATTTGTCCTGGCTGGAATCAATAACAGAAAGGGTACTGTCATTGCCCCACCCTCCTGAATTGGCTACATAAACAAGTCCATCCTTTAATAACATCTGCTCCGGGCCAAATCCCACTGCTATAGAATCTGCAACTGTAAAACTATTCAGATCAATTACATAAACCAAGCCCTCCATGGCCCCGTTTGATACATATCCCTTTTGCCCGTCAATTCCCAAAAAATACCGCGGGTAGGATAAACCCTGTATCAATCCAACGGAGGTAAAGCTTTCCAAATCTACAACTTCAACTTTCTGACTGTTATTGACAACTATATACCCAAGCTCACCATGTATGGTAAAAGACTGAACCACATCGCCTATAGGCCGGTTGTTAACATGGTTAAATATATTATTATGCATAATCATGGAATCCTGATCCAAATAACTTACAGAACCATTGGAATTCCCAAATCCACCTTCGTTTGTAATAAATGCACCATGTGTAAAACCAGTATCCAGGGTATCATCAGGAATGATTTTTTCACATGAACCCAGTAAGGTTAGGATAGTCATTGCGGCAATAAAATAGCTAATTTTCATTTTTGACTATTATTTTAGGTTTCATAAAATTAATTTTCAAGCCCAGAACACCTGAAAAACCGGGCGTTGCATAAGACCTGATCATTTGATACTGGTAGTTAAACAGGTTATTGATCTGAAAATAGTATTCGAGTTCAAATTGATTCAATTGATGTTTTAATGAAGCATGTAGATTAACCAGATGAATGGGGTTCAGCGCGTATAGAGGATTCTGATCCCTGGTGGTATACATCTTGCTGAGAAAAGTATAATTACCACCTGCCGCAAAATTCCCGAACCCCACAGTCAGGCCAGTAAGCACCTGATGCTTCGGCACATAAATAACAGGTTTAGAATAATCAGGCTTATTATATTCAGCCTGAACGGCATCGATGAACGAATATTTATAGATCCATTTAATATTCCAGTTACCCAAATAAACCTGTGATAAGCCATTGAATTCAATTCCCCTGCTGGCCATCAGTTCCTGATTTTGCGGATACCAGAATTCTTCCGCAGGGACCCATTGTATCCAGTCTCTTATTTTCTGGAAAAATAATACGGGCTCGATTTGGTTTACAAGATTTCTGCTGATCCGTTTTTCCCATCTCCAGCCAATCTCACCACCCCATCCCGATTCAGGTAAAAGGCCGGGATTACCACCTGGCAGCCAATATCGTTCATTGAAGCTTGGAATTCTGAATTTGTTTGAGATATTCCCTCTGATCATGCTTTGCATATCCTTCGATTTCCAGGATATTCCAAAAGACATAAGAGGTTTTGGAGGATTATAAGAATTAAACTCTTTTCTTAGCCCAACATTCCCAATCCATGAGCCAAAGCGGAATTTTGCGGCTGTAATCAAACTTACACGATTTTCCTTCCTCACTGATCCATAGGCATCTACCCAGGCCCTGGGATGCTCGGAATGTGCCCCTAGATCCACAGTCATCGTTTTACCAACAAACCATCTCCATTCCGATCTGGTAAAAATGCTTCTTGTGGTGATATGAGAATCAATAAGGTAACTCCCGGGATTGTCAGGATTTATTTTTGTATAGTTCAGGCTATCCTTTGAGTAACCCATTTGAAGAAGAACCCGCGATGCTCCCAGAACTTTTGTAAGTTTCAGATAGCCCTTATCCGACCTGTCGGTTTGGTTTGCCGTGCCTGCCTGGTAGGAACCCATTACAGAAGGAATATCTTTATCCTTGTCCTGCAGCCACAGCCCAATATCTATTTCTGCATTTCCCCTTAATTTGATATACAAATTCTGGATCAGGCCCCATTGGGCCAGGCTGTCATTTGTCTGTCGAACCTTTGGCGACCCCGACTTATATATATCGGTGAAGGTGAAATTATTTTCTGATTTAATTTGCTGAAAACTCGCTCTGTATTGTATCTGGTTTGTTGAGACCAGCACCGACGGCATCCATGCATGATAACCGAAACTTCCGATTTCGAATTTCATACTCATACCATACTTGTTACTCCAATCAGCCGTATTTTCAAGGGATATAGCACCGCCAAAACTTGAATTTCCTGCCACTACACCTGATGCACCCCTTGTAATAGCTACTCTTTCCATGAATCCAGCAGGAATTAGCGATGCATCTAATGTTCCTGTAGTTAAGGAATTTACAGGAATACCATTCCATTGAAAGAGTGTGTGGTTATCACCGGTTCCCCTGATCTTTATCCCAGCCAGGGATCCCCGGCTACCATAGGATGACACAAGTATTCCTCCATGCTGTTGAAGCATTTCCCCAAGGTTTGAAAAAGCAAAGCGATCCTGCAAAACAGTATCGAGAACCTCCCTGCGAGTATCCTCATCATAATATGCCTGGAGATTTCCCTGGACCTGAATTTCACGCAATGAGTAGTCCACCTTCTGAGCAAAACATACAGAAGAAGCACAAATACTCAATAAAATGAGGCCATATTTATATGAAATGCTGCTCAAATTCCTTTAAGGTTTATTCCGAACCACTGGGTATAACAGTATTGGCAGGTCTTCTGGCTTACCCCCCTTTTCAACGCCTTCCCATCCCGTTAACGGGAAAGTGGCCGGGATGTCGAAAAGGTCTGCAGGGCTTACAGCAGCGGAAACTGCCCAGGTCTTGCACCTGGTTCCCAATTAATCACCTGAACCGACCAGTCCAGGCAAACCAATACAGTGCAAAAGTAATTAAAAATAATTGAGCAATCTTACTAAGAAAAAATATTTTCAATTTTGAATTTGTATTTTTAACCAAAACTCACAATGATGGATAAAATCCGGATCCATGATAGAATAAAAGAACTAAGGGAACAACTGAATTTTCATAACAACCAGTATTATGTTCTTAATCAACCCCTTATTTCTGATTATGATTTCGATCAGAGGATGAAGGAGTTGGAGAAGTTGGAAAATACCTGTCCGGAATTTGATGATCCTCTTTCACCCACACAAAGAGTTGGGAATGATATCAACCAGAAGTTTGTACAAAGGCAACATAAATTTCCCATGTTGTCCCTCGGGAATACGTATTCCACTGATGATCTCATCGAATTTGACCAAAGAGTTAAAAATAACCTGGCTGGACCGTATGTTTACACATGCGAGTTAAAGTACGATGGAACCGCCATTAGCCTGACATATCTCGAAGGAAGGCTGGCTTATGGTGTTACCAGAGGGGATGGGGAAAAAGGGGATGATGTGACGGAAAATATAAAAACCATTAGAAGTATTCCCCTCATGCTCAGTGGGAACGATTACCCTGAAGAGTTTGAGATCAGAGGTGAGATTTTTATGCCAAAAGACGGATTTTATAAATTAAACCAGGAACGAAACGAAATAGGAGAACCTAGTTTTGCCAACCCAAGAAATGCAGCATCTGGTAGTCTGAAAATGATAAATTCGTCGCAGGTGGCACGCAGGCCGCTTGACTGTTTCCTGTACCATTTGGCGGGTGAAAAATTACCCTACTCATCTCATTATGAAAACTTACAAAAAGCCCGGGAATGGGGTTTTAAAATACCTGAATATAATGAATTGCATGATACCCTCGATGGTGTGCTAAAGTTTATTGATCATTGGCAGTCGGCCAGAAAAAATCTCCCTTTTGAAATAGATGGAGTTGTGATTAAGCTAAATGATCTGAGCCAGCAAAGAGTTTTAGGATTTACTGCCAAATCACCACGCTGGGCAATTTCCTATAAATTCCCGGCCGAACAGGTTGAAACAGTTTTAGAATCCGTTGATTTTCAGGTTGGGAGATCAGGGGCCGTAACACCCGTGGCCAATTTAAAACCAGTATTGCTGGCTGGAACCACCGTTAAAAGAGCCTCTATTCATAATGCCGACCAAATAAGAATGCTTGATTTGCACTATAATGATATTGTAAGAATTGAAAAGGGTGGAGAGATCATTCCCAAAATAATTAGCGTAAATATCGATGAAAGGCAATCAGAAACTTTTCCAGTAGAATTTATTACTCATTGTCCGGAATGTGGAACGGCTCTCGTACGGGAACTTGGAGAGGCACGGCATTATTGTCCGAACGAACTTAACTGCCCACCCCAGATAAAAGGACGAATCGAGCATTATATAAGTCGTAAGGCCTTAAATATAGATGGGTTAGGCCAGGAAACAGTGGATCTACTGTTTCAAAAAGGACTGGTAAAAACTCCTGCCGATTTATATGAACTCCTTCCTTCCGATCTGGAGGGCCTTGAAGGCCTTGGCGAAAAATCTACTGCTAACATCCTGGGATCCATAGAATCTTCGAAGATGATTCCCTTTCAAAGAGTTCTTTATGGCATTGGAATACGATTTGTCGGGGAAACTGTGGCCAAACGACTGGCTTATTCTTTGAAGTCTATGGAAGGGATAATTGGAGCATCGCGTGAAAGGCTGCTTGAAGTAAATGATATCGGTGAGAGAATTGCCGATAGCCTGATTCATTACTTCCAGCAAGAGCAAAACCAGATCCTAATAAACCGCTTATCCGCAACGGGTTTACAAATGAAAATCGAAGAAACTGGTTTTAGTCATATCAATATCCTGGATAGTAAAATTTTCGTGGTTTCAGGGGTATTCCAAAAAATTTCCAGAGATGAATTAAAAAGCCTTATAGAAGAGAATGGTGGCAAAAATTCAGGATCAATATCCTCAAAAACATCCTATATTATTGCAGGTTCAAACATGGGGCCCGGGAAAAAAGAGAAAGCCCGAAAATTGGGAATTCCAATCATCAGTGAAGATGATTTCCTGGCTATGATTGATTATAAAATTTAATAAGTTTGTGGAGTGAGTTTAGTATCATTCATTCAAGAACGGATATTGCTTCCACGAAAATGGAAACGATACAGGAAAAACCGACCTGAACCTAAGTTTATTGGTTTACACCAAGCAAAAAGAATTGGGATTATTGCTGATTTTCATGAAAGCAGTTTAATTCGTATTGTTTCAGATTTTCATAAAAGGATAAACAAGGAGGGCATATCTGTGAGCCTGGCGGCTCTTGTTCAGGATAAGCGTAATAGTTTCAACCAATTTGAATTTGAGAGACAATTCCCTGGCAGCCTGGTCTACCTTTTAGCAAGCGATGAGGTAAACCGCTGGGGACAGGCAAAGAAAATTGTGATCCAGCCTTTTCTCGACCAGCATTATGATATTTTATTTTTTCTGGATCGAACACCATCCTTTACAATGTATGACATCATTTTATCCACCACCTCTAAAATGGTGGCAGGCCGAATCAGTGAAGACCGTGAAATTGTTGATTTTGGGATCGAATTAGATGCTTCATCCCCCCTGGAGAATGTCACGGAAAACCTTTACAAATATTTAATCAGTATTGGAGCACCAAAAGCAAAAGATGAATCCGAACCCAAAGTTAAAAAATCTGACCTAAAATTATTTTAGATGGAAACCCACCTTTTCTCTGGAACCGGGGTTGCCCTGGTCACTCCCTTCACCGATGAAGGCGCAGTCGATTTTTATTCACTCTCAAAAATAGTGAACCATGTTGTATCCGGTAATGTGGATTATTTGGTCGTCTTGGGTACAACGGGTGAATCCGTGGTTCTTTCCAAAGATGAAAAAGATGCAGTTATTGACCATATTTTGAAGGTGAATAATGGTAATTGTCCTGTCGTTCTGGGAATTGGAGGTAACAACACCTCAGCTTTGGTAGCTCAGATTGAAGCCCAGGATTTTTTTGGTATTTCTGGTATTTTATCCGTAAGCCCCTATTACAACAAACCAAGTGAAAGAGGTATATATTCTCATTATCAGGCGATTGCTGATGTTTGCCCAGTACCTATTATCCTATATAATGTTCCAGGACGTACAGGATCAATGATCAGTCCCGAAACAACACTTAGCCTGGCCGAAGATTTTAAAAACATCGTTGCGATAAAGGAGGCTTCAGGCAATTTTGACGCTATAATGGAAATCATAAGAAATAAACCCAAAGATTTCGCGGTGATTTCCGGAGATGATGCACTAGCCCTGCCCACTATGGCTCTGGGGGCCAAGGGCCTCATATCCGTTATTGCTAACGGTTTTCCTTCAAAAGTTAGTTCTATGATACGTTTTGGCCTGGAGGGTGACTTTGTCGCTGGCAGGCAAATCCACTATGAACTTATAGAATTAATCAACTATATTTTCCATGATGGCAATCCTTCCGGGATCAAGGCAGTTCTAAATCACCTTAAACTTGCTGAAAAGTTTGTAAGATTACCATTAGTTCCTGTACGAAGGAAAACTGAACAGAAGATCCAGGAACTATGCAGCAAAATTCTTCTTGCCTAAAATATTAAATTATCATGCTTGAGCCTGGTCTCCGCCGGCCCGGCCATGACATAGCTTATATTTCTTGCCGCTGCCACATGGACAACGATCATTTCTCCCAATTTTCTTCTCCACTCGTATTGGCTGAACCTTTTGAGGGCGTTGACCACCAGAACCGGCTGAACTGTTTGAAGAATTATAGGTGGGCATATCCGTTTTGCTGGTTTCATACCTGCTCATATCCAGTTTTTGCCTGGCCTGAGCTTCCCTTACCTGCTCCGGCTGCCGAATTGGTATCTTTCCTTTCATCAATAGGGAGACAACATCACGGTTAACTTGATCCATCATGTTTTTGAATAGCTCAAAGGATTCCAGTTTGTAAATCAATAATGGATCTTTTTGCTCATAGGAAGCATTTTGAACCGATTGTTTTAGTTCATCCATCTCACGCAGGTGTTCCTTCCATGCCTCATCAATGGTGGCCAGTACAACCCCTTTCTCAAAAGCTTTTACCAATTCCTTGTTATGGCTGTCGTAACATTTCTTTAAATTGGCATTAATCTGCAGAGTTCGCTGTCCATCAGTTATCGGCACCAGGATATTTTCATATTGGTGTGCGGATTTTTCAAAAACATCTTTGATGACTGGCCAGGCTTGACTTGCCATAAACTCATTCTTTTCTTCAAATGTTTTCAACACCTTGAGGTACAGCGTCATATATAGGTCATCCCTCTTACCTGTTTTGAACTCATCCTCAGAAAGAGGACAGTCGTGAGCCAAAACCCTGATTAGGTCCATCCTGAGGCCTTCGTAATCATCATTGGTCTTATGCTCTTCAACCATTGAATAGCTCAGGTCATTGATCATATTAGCAATGTCCATTTCGATTCTTTCGCCATGGAGGGCATGCTTTCTCATACTGTAAACCACTTCCCGCTGGCTGTTCATCACATCGTCATACTCGAGCAAACGTTTCCGGATCCCAAAGTTGTTCTCCTCAACCTTTTTCTGTGCCCGTTCTATGGATTTGGTAATCATGGAGTGCTGAATCATTTCTCCTTCCTTGAGCCCCATCCTATCCATAAGCTTTGCCACCCGGTCGGATCCAAATAATCGCATCAGATCATCTTCAAGAGACACAAAAAATTGTGATGATCCGGGATCCCCCTGTCTGCCTGCGCGGCCCCTTAACTGCCTGTCTACCCTTCTTGACTCATGTCGTTCAGTTCCTATAATAGCCAACCCCCCGGCTGCTTTAACCGTTGGATGAAGTTTTATGTCAGTACCCCTGCCTGCCATGTTTGTGGCAATCGTAACTGCTCCCGGCTGACCAGCGAAGGCTACCACTTCTGCTTCCCGTTGGTGCAACTTGGCATTTAGTACATTATGCTGAATCCCCTTGATCTTGAGCATTCTACTTAGGAGTTCAGAAATTTCCACCGATGTGGTACCGACAAGAACAGCCCTCTTCTGTTCAACCAGAGCAACAATCTCGTTGCTAACAGCATTATACTTTTCTCTTTTGGTTTTATAAACCATGTCTTCTCTATCATCCCGGGTTATCGGTCTGTTAGTAGGGGTAACAACCACATCAAGTTTATAAATATCCCATAATTCGCCGGCTTCAGTTTCGGCAGTTCCCGTCATTCCAGAAAGCTTATTGTACATCCTGAAATAGTTCTGCAAGGTAATGGTGGCAAAGGTTTGTGTTGCCGCCTCTACCTTAACATTTTCCTTTGCTTCTATAGCCTGGTGCAAACCGTCAGAATACCTTCTTCCCTCCATTATTCGACCTGTCTGTTCATCCACAATCTTCACCTTGTTATCGATTACCACATATTCGATATCATTTTCGAAAAGAGTATAAGCTTTAAGCAGTTGAATAATGGTGTGAACCCGCTCTGATTTAATAGAAAAATCACCTATCAATTCATTCTTCTTGTTCAGTTTTTCCTCATCAGAAAGATCCATTTTCTCGATATCAGCAATTTCAGATCCGATATCAGGAAGCACAAAGAAAGTTGGATCTTCTCCAGTGGCAGTGATTAGGTCGATTCCCTTATCAGTTAGTTCTACGGAGTTATTCTTCTCATCAATAATAAAGAAGAGGTCTGAAGTAACAATGTGCATGTTTTTGGAATTCTCCTGCATGTAGAAGTTTTCCGTTTTATGCATTAGCATTTTCATCCCCTCCTCACTGAGGTATTTAATTATAGCTTTTGTCTTAGGTAGTCCCTTGTGTGCGCGTAGAAGCAGTTTACCGCCCTCTTCATTTTCACCCTCCGCAATAAGCTTCTTTGCTTTGATAAAAACTTCTGAAACTAGTTTTTTCTGCTCATTGTATAAATTCACCACCCGGTTTTTCAGAACCATAAAGAGCTGATCATCTCCTTTTGGAATTGGTCCGGATATTATAAGCGGTGTTCTTGCATCATCAACCAATACCGAGTCCACCTCATCCACTATAGTGAAGTTATGCCCCCTTTGAACCAGGTCATCCGGGGATATGGCCATATTGTCCCTCAGGTAATCAAATCCAAATTCATTATTGGTTCCATAAGTGATATCTGAATTATAAGCCTTTCTGCGAGCCGTGGAATTTGGTTGGTGTTTATCGATGCAATCCACAGTAAGTCCGTGAAATTCGAAAATTGGGCCCATCCATTCCGCATCTCTTTTCGCCAGGTAATCATTAACTGTAACCACATGAACACCTCTGCCAGGCAATGCGTTGAGGAATACTGGCAATGTAGCTACAAGAGTTTTCCCTTCCCCTGTTGCCATCTCCGCAATCTTGCCCTCGTGAAGCGTTAGTCCACCGATCAGCTGCACATCATAATGAACCATATCCCAGGTTACCTTATTCCCTCCGGCAGTCCAGCTATTATAATATATAGCCTTATCTCCTTTTATTTCAACAACATCCCTTACAGCTGCAATATCCCTATCCAATTGAGATGCAGTAACTTCAATAGTTTCATATTCATTAAACCTCCGGGCAGTTTCCTTTACAATGGCAAAAGCCAGAGGTAACATTTCACCCAGGGCCTTTCCATTTTTGTCAACGATTGCCTGTTCCAGCTTATCCACTTCTTTAAAAGCAACATCCCGTTCGGCAAGTGGTATTTCATCGGCCTCTATTTTCGCTTTGATAGCCTTTATTGCCTGTACCTCTTCATCTATATTCCTCCTGACCTGATCTTTGAGTTCCTCCGACCGGGCACGTAATTCATCATGAGAAAGCTTAATCAGCTCATCAGTGAATGCATGAACCTGCTGGACAACAGGGAGAGCAGTTTTATAATCTTTTTCCGACTTATTTCCGAACAAGCCAGATAATAATTTATCGACAATAGCCATAATACGCAGGTATTATTTTAATTCTCATTACAAATAATAAACCACAATAATAAACATGCTTTTTTGTCATGATCTATGTAATGCATGCTTTCAAAAATGCCAAAATTCTTCACAGTAATATAATTAAGGGAAGACGCAGAATCAACGTCTGGTTAACCTTGGAACAAAGATAACAGATATTTCTCTAACAAGGCAAAGCGAGGAGCAACTGACAAATTCTTTGGCCAGTGCCAAAATCAATTGCATTTGGCATTGAACAGATGAGAATCCGGAATGGGCGTACTTATTATTTAAATTTCTATTTTTTTTCCACTTTTGCTTTATTACCTTGGAGAAATTTAAATTTTTTAAAATTCTAACATCCTGTATCTATGAAAGATGCGTACAGATTAAAAATCGGCCTTTTTGGAATTGGCCTCGACACCTATTGGACACAATTTGAAGGTTTGAAAAAGCGGCTGGAATCCAATCTGGAAAAGGTTCATGAAAAGCTTGCTTTATATGACACGGAGATTGTTAACCTGGGCCTGGTTGATACAGCCGATAAGGCTTTTATGGCCGGCCATCAGTTCCGGCAGAAAGATGTGGATCTCATATTCCTTTATGTGGCCACCTATGCCCTATCCTCAACGGTCTTGCCAGTGGTTCAGAGAGCCAAAGTTCCCGTGATTATATTGAATCTTGTTCCTGAACCGTCGATTGATTATCAACGTTTCAATGCCATGGGTGACCGGACCAAAATGACCGGAGAATGGCTGGCATATTGTTCCCCATGTGCAGTTCCTGAAATAGCCAATGTGTTTTTGCGTACGGGGATACAATTCCATCAGATTACAGGATCCCTTGAGGGTGACGATCTCGTATGGAATGAGGCTAAGGACTGGGTACATGCTGCAAAAGTTGCCCATACCATGAGCCATAACAAGATGGGTTGTATGGGACATTATTACAGTGGAATGCTGGATATTTATTCTGATATTACTCAGCATTATGCACATTTCGGTGGACACTTCGAAATGCTGGAGGTAGATGAATTAACTGCCCTGAGAAGAGGAATTAACCAGGAAGACATTGAGAACCGGGTCAGATTATTTTATAATGATTTTGATATTCAAAATGATTGTTCACCTGAGGATTTGACGGAGGCTGCACGTACTTCACTTGCTCTGGACCTGCTTGTCGAAAAATATCGACTAGGCTCCCTGGCCTATTATTACAAAGGAACCGGAATTACTGAAAACGAGAAGACAATCAGTTCAATTATTCTGGGGAGTTCTCTGCTTACTGCTAATAGTGTTCCTGTTGCAGGAGAGTATGAGATCAAGAATGTCCAGGCCATGAAAATACTGGACAGCTTTGGCGCTGGGGGCTCATTTACTGAATACTATGCTCTTGATTTGACAAAAGACCAGGTGTTAATGGGGCATGATGGGCCTGGCCATATTGCTATTGCCGAGGGTAAAACCAAGGTTAAACCCTTGAATATGTATCATGGCAAAGTTGGTGAAGGATTATCAGTGGAGATGTCGGTAAAAAACGGCCCCGTAACTCTCCTGTCGGTTGTTCAAAAACCAGACGGACGATTGATGCTTTTGCTTGCCGAGGGGGAGTCTGTTCCCGGTCTAATTCTGGAATTAGGCAATACAAACAGCAGGTATTCTTTCCCAATCGGGGCCCGTGAATTTGTAAATAACTGGAACAGTCATGGTCCTGCACATCACTGTGCTGTGGGGGTGGGTCATTTATCATCGAAAATTAAAAAGCTGGGCAGTCTTCTGGCAATGGAGGTAATCCAGGTTTGTTAGTCATCTGGTTTATGTATGCCATATATTATAGCATTGACCATGAACGAGTGGAGAAATCAAGCAAATGTATTACTCGAAATCCAGGTTAAAAGTATTTCGAAACAAACCTAGCTGCGGATTCTGCTCTTGCATGTGCTTAAATTTGTCATCCTCGGTGTAAAGTTTCTTCTCGGCATTTTCCCTTTCCACTACTGTTTGCAAACTAATATCCTCTACCCCGGTATGATTCTTCAGAAATGCCAGTATTTCAGGATGAATAGATGCCAGGGCTTTCCCCTGAGAAGGATTGTTCAGGTCTACCCTGATCAGATTATTTTCCCCTAAAATCGGTTTTTGTGTTGTCAGGGTATTGAACAAACGAGGTTGATCTTCCCTGATATTTTCGGCAAAACTTAACCACAATTTCATCAGGTTTTCCTGATTTAGAGCTATTTCAACAGTACTCTTTTCTTCAACAGGCTCAGTTGGTTCCGACAGCTTTATTTGTTCAGAATTTTGTGCCTTATTCAGGAAATCTTTTATCCTCGGCCCCGTCTTTATTGAAGTAGCTACAGAATCAGCTATTTTAACAGTATTTTCCGGATCCTTCCGATAAGGTTCGTCGGATTTTTTATGTTCAAATTTAGCTTTCCTTCCTCCAATTTCAGGTTTTGAATAAAGCTTGTCCTTTGCTTCTCTTTGATCCACTTCCGGAGTTTGGTTCCTACCCGGAACATGTAGAATTGCCGATAGCTTCATCAGAGCAATCTCAACATGCAATCGGGTGTCCTTAGCCTGTTTATAATTGACATCTGCCGCACCGATAATTCCAAGGGATTTAAAAAGGAACTCAACTGAACATTTCTGGGAATAGGATCTGTATTTATCAGAAATCTCACCACTTAATTCCATCAATTGAATTGTCTCCTCGTCTTTACACATTAAAAGGTTTCTAAAGTGCTTTCCCATTCCATTCAAGTAATTGCGTGCATCGAAACCATTCTCCAGAACCTCATCAAAAACCATAAGCGCCTGGCGATAATTACCCTCCAGGAAAGCATGTGTCGTCTGGAAGTAGTACTCATAATCAAGTACGTTAAGGTTCTCAATTATCGAATGGTAATCCACTGTTTTCCCAGAGAATGACACCACCTGATCGAAAATTGAAAGGGCATCACGCATAGATCCATCAGCCTTTTGTGCGATAATATTCAAGGCTGCATCATCTATCTGTACCAGCTCCTTTTCCGCAACACCCGCGAGGTATATCATCATTTCCCTTACACTGATCCTCTTGAAATCAAAGATCTGACAACGGGAGAGTATGGTTGGAATAATCTTATGCTTTTCAGTGGTCGCTAAGATAAAAACAGCATGTGCAGGCGGTTCTTCCAAGGTTTTCAGAAATGCATTAAAGGCCAACTGAGACAACATGTGGACCTCATCAATAATGTAGATACTGTATTTTCCAACCTGTGGCGGAACCCTGATTTGGTCGATAAGGTTGCGGATATCTTCCACATGATTATTTGAAGCTGCATCCAATTCATGTATATTGAACGACCTGTTATTATTGAACGACTCACAGGATTCACATGAATTACAAGCTTCCGAATTAGCTCCGGGATTAAAGCAATTAATGGTCTTTGCAAATATCCTTGCGCATGTAGTTTTCCCAACCCCGCGTGGCCCGCAAAATAAATAGGCGTGCGCAATGTGATTGGAGTTAATGGCATTCTTCAGAGTTCTGATTATAGAAGGTTGTCCTACTACAGTTTCGAAGCTATCTGGACGGTATTTGCGCGCCGATACTACAAAATTATCCATGCTAATAATTTAATATTACCACAAAGGTAAGAAAATGGGAATAATCACATGTCCATATTATCATCTCATAATCCTGGCCAATCTATGAAAAACCATATAAATAGTTTGATTACTAATCAATAATCTCTAACTTTGCAGGCCAAAATAAATTTTAATTTAAAATCAGAGTAAATTATGTTGAATCAGTATGAAACCGTTTTCATTGTAACTCCCGTTTTGTCTGAAGAACAGATGAAGGAAGCGGTAAAAAAGTTCTCCAATTTTGTCTCCGAAAACGGAGGGGGAATTGTTCAAGAGGACAACTGGGGATTGCGTAAGCTAGCTTATCCTATCCAAAAAAAATCCACAGGCTTTTATCATTTGATTGAGTTCAAGGCCGAAGGTGACCTCATCGGGCGACTGGAAACAGAATACCGACGGGATGAACGCATCATTCGTTTTCTCACGATGAAAATGAATAAATATGCAATTTTATATGCTGAAAAGCGTAGAAGAATGAAAGCAGAGAGTGTCGAACCAGTAACTACGGAGGAATAAGCTATGCCTAACAATCAAACTGAAATCAGGTATCTGGCTCCCCCAACGGTTGAAGTCAAGAAAAAGAAGTATTGTCGTTTCAAAAGAAGCCACATCAAGTACATCGACTACAAGGATCCAAAATTCTTGAAGCGTTTCCTTAACGAGCAAGGCAAAATCCTTCCCCGTCGATTAACAGGTACTTCATTGAAATTCCAAAGAAAAATAGCAACGTCAGTTAAGCGTGCACGCCACCTGGCTTTGTTACCTTATGTAACTGATCTTATGAAATAAGGAGGAAAATAGACCATGGAAATTATTTTAAAACAAGATATTCCCAACCTGGGAAATACAGATGAAATCATTAAGGTAAAAAACGGCTATGGCCGCAATTATCTTATCCCGAAGGGGATGGCTACCCTGGCTACTGAAACAAACAAAAAGATCCACGAAGAGATCCTGAGGCAGAGGGCGCACAAAGAAACAAAGTTGATTGAAAATGCTGAAAAACAAGTAGAAAACATGAGCGGTGTGGAACTGAAAATTGGGGCTAAAACCTCAACTACCGGCAAGATCTTTGGATCTGTCAATAATATTCAGATCGCCGAAGCTCTTAAAAAAAAGGGATTTGACATCGATCGGAAGAACATCACTATCAGTGGAGATGCGATCAAAGAGATTGGTACTTATTCAGCTACCGTAAAATTATACAAAAACATCAAGACTGAAATTAGCTTTGAAGTATTCAGCGAATAGGAAGAATCAACGAACATAATTTAAAGGCCGTTTCCCCAAAGGATGCGGCCTTTATTTTACGGCTATAGCCTCAATCTCAATTTTAACTCCCAGAGGTAATGATACTACACCATAGGCTGCCCTTGCGGGTTTCTCCTTGGTGAAATACCTGGCATACACCTCATTCATGGCTTTGAAATTGGCCATATCATCCAGCAAGCAGGTGCATTTAACTACATCCGAATAGCTGTAACCCGCTTCCTTAAGAATAGCTCCCATATTCTCAAGGACCTGCTCGGTTTGTAAAGAAATATCCTTTCCGATAATACTGCCATTTTCAGGATTGATGGGTATCTGCCCGGATATAAAAAGCATCCCATTGGCTTCAACAGCCTGACTATATGGCCCAACAGCTGCCGGTGCCTGATCAGTAGAAATAATTGTTTTCATATGTTTTTCGTTATTCGTGACCGTGACTCAAAGACCTGGATATATATATATATTACTTTTTCCCTTCATCACTTTAAACTTACTTCTGCCTTCTGCCTTTTGCTCTCTGCCTTTTGCTCTCTGCCTT
>CAYXJR010000020.1:43841-53603 GCA_964465145.1 uncultured Porphyromonadaceae bacterium
TGCTCTCTGCCTTCTGCCTTAGAAGTTGTCGTACCAACTCTTTGCCTTCCTAAATTTAACATCCTTAAACATATTTGCGACTATATTAATCTGAAAAGTGTAGCTTTTATACTGACCAATGGGGATCAGATCAAGAGTCATCCTCCAGCAATGCAAATTCCGTGTAATGCCAATCCTAGTATAAGTTACCTCGCCTTGTACAAAATCATAACCGGAGGAAATATCAAACTTCCAGTTTGGGGTAAGGCTAAAACCTCCTGAAAAACTAATAGATTGGGTCACCTTTCCTTCCATGTATAGCTTTTGGTACCGCAAACTATAATTTACTCTTAAATTCCATGGCATATTGTATTCCCAATAATCGTCATTCTCATTTTTGTCAGGAGAAGGAGCACCCTTAGCCGCACTTGCACCTCCGCCTCCACCTCCAGAAGGGCTTTTTTTCATTGGCAAAGAGAAGCCCAAGGTAAGATTGGCATTGGTGAGACGGGCCAGTTTCCCTGATTTAGCTACCTCAAACTGATTCACAGTGTAATATCGGATGTTTGTTCCAGAGCTTTCAGCTGCTATAGAATAAGGATCTAAGGTGCTGGAAAACTTGATATCGAAATTATTCATTATCCGTGTTCTCGCACTGAAGCTTATTGGGGAAAGATTCAGGGAGTCCCTAAAAATATCATAGGAGGTGGATAAACTTAAATCATCGAGTATTTTAATTTTGTTTAACAGCCCCGTAGTGTCAGTCTTGTCGTGCACTTTCATTTCCAGATTATTTCCCAGCCGGAAGCTGACATTTCCACTTCTTCCCGCAACCGAGGGCATACGATACAGGCTTTCAGCAAAGATGGAATACCTCTCCTCAACACCATCTGCACTGCGCTGAACCGAATCATAATACCTGCTATCATCGATACCAATATCAGGACGATAACTAAAAGATAGTGAAGGTGTTGCTACGTGTCTTATAGTTGAAATCCTGCCTTTCTTGAAATCGAAAAATCCGTATATCCTGGGATTATAAGTTAGATTAATATTGGGAGCCAGAGTCTGAACGTACTTCAGTTGATTGATCCGATTGACAATAACCTCTTCTTCAACAATGTCCCATTCCTTTTGAATGTAATTAAAATAGAGAAGCCCCTGATATCGAAGCGAAGGAGTAAGGGTCATATTCGAAATTAACTTAAATGATGCCTGAACAGGTACTTCATGTTTGAAACCATTCTGCATCCGGTCGAATATATCTGGCTGAAACAGAAGAGAATCAGGAGATCTAACCTGGTTCTCAAAATTGGAGGAATATCGCATATCAATCATCTCATACCATTTCTGTTTCCCCACCCTGGTTTTTCGTTTGAAGGGATAGAATCTACCCACAGTAAAAGTGCCACTAGGCAGATTCAGTGTAACCATTTTATTCTGGCTGTTCTGCGTATGACCAAGCTTGGCTGTAAAATTAAATAGATTGTTGGGAAATTTTCTGGAAAAAGTAATCGAGGATGATTTAGTACTACTCATCCTGTTTTCCATAGAATATTCATTATTCTGGTCAAACTTGCTGTTTGAAAAATTTACATTTGCGCTAAATGTCCTGTATGGATGGGCCTTGGAATCCTGACTATGTGACCACCGCACGCTGAAGTCCTTCCTTGGCGAGGTAACATCAATGTCCCGCTCCCCAAAAATATTTTTAGCATATGTAAACCCAACATTACCATTAAACTTATACCTTTTCCTGTAACTGGATGTAGCCGAACCTTTCCAGCTACCTTTTGAATATAAATCGCCCTTTAATGTCAAATCAAACTTCTCCTTGCCTGCAAAATAATACCCAAAATCCCTCAGATAAAACCCTCTGTTTACCTCCTCTCCAACTTTTGGCATGATAATCCCTGAAGCTTTTTTCTCTTGTTTAGGGAAAAACCCAAAAGGAAGCCCCAGGAAATAAATGGGGATTCCCTCAACTACAAGATAAGCCGGCCCGGATACAACAGATTTCTTTGAAGTCATGATACCCTTTGAAATAGCAAAATAGAAATGGGGCTGATCAGCCTCGCAGGTTGTGAATTTGCCATCCTTGATATGCAGATTTCCCAGAGTATCTCTTTTAGTAATATGACTGTGAAGTAATCCACCCTCCCCCTGCTTGGAAACCACGTCAGTTACCCATGCCCTTTCCGACCCAAAATTATAGCGCAATAAAGTAGCTTCGAATTCTTCCTCGCCTTTCTTAAATTTTGGTTTACCCTTGATTTGTCCCGTACTATCCTCAACACCACTGGCATAAACCTCCTTTTTGTCCATTGTCATTTCAATGTATTCAGCCTCTAACAGAATATCTTCAAATTCTACCTTGGCATCCCCATACATCTTGATCTTATTATCGGAATATGAATAAACTATTGAGTCTCTGGCCGGATAATGAACAGGAGCATCAAGATATTGTTGTTCTGGTTTTTGTTTAATAGTGTCAGTTGCATTTTTCAGGAGTACAGATTGTAGTATGCTGTCGGGAACTAAATCAACCACCTGAGCCCAGCATTGAAAAGCAAATAGCATTCCAATCGCGACAGTAAACAGTTTTTTTAGTATTTTTGAGTAAAGTTTCAAATCTAATACACCAGCATTTTGCAGTCCAAAACTACTGAAAAAAAGTATAGATGAGCCGTAGCACTATTATGAGAACGATACTATCATTACTGAATTGTGTAAGAGCGAACACAATCTTTTTAGCATTCTTTATTGTCGCGTTAAGTACTTCCTTGCCTGGACTGGGGCAAGCTGCTGACCCCACGCATAAAACCTTTACTGTGGTGATTGACCCTGGTCATGGAGGTAAAGATCCGGGAGCATTAGGAAAAACTTCTAAAGAAAAAGATATTGCCCTCGCAATAGCAAAAAAAACCGGCGACTATATAAGCAGACTGATGAATGATGTAAACGTCCTTTATACCCGCAAAACAGATGAGTTTATTGATCTTTCCGTCAGAGCGAATATTGCTATAGAGAGCAAGGCAGATTTATTTCTGTCCATTCACGTTAATGGGAATAACAACTCTTCCATATACGGAGCGGAAACTTATGTGATGGGGCCTTCGAAGAGTGAGAGGAATTTTGAACTTGCTCAGAAAGAAAACAGTGTAATCAACTTTGAAGAGGGCCATGAAACTACATATGACTTTGACCCCAATGATCCAGCCAGTTACATCATGTTTTCCACTGTCCAGAATACTTTCCTGAACCAGAGTCTGCTAATGGCCTCACAGATCCAGGACCAATTACGAATAAGGGCGCAACGTAAAGACGGCGGGGTTCGCCAGGGGCCCTTTCTGGTATTGTGGAGAACAACAATGCCCAGCGTTCTGGTTGAAACTGGATATATATCCAATAAGGAAGAGGAAAAATATCTGAATACAGACTATGGCCAGGATGTGATTGCATCTGCCATTTACCGGGCCTTCAGGAACTTCAAGGAAGAAACTCTGGCAAGGACTGAAATCCTTGCTGCCAAAATTGAAGATAAAAATATCGAGGCATTAGAAAACCATAAAACAAATGCTACCTTTATAAAAAATGGGCAGACAAAGGTGGGAGTCGTAGCAATTGAAGAACCATCAACCCCTATTTCCAAAACCCAAAAAGAAGAAGATAAAAAAAGCCCGGCAGTTAATAATTCCGGAGGCCTGATTTTCAGAGTCCAGGTAATTGCCTCTCCAGATCCTATTCCGCCAGGCTCACCACAATTTAAAAAAGTAAGCAACCTGGAAGAAATCCAAATGGATGGATACTATAAATATATGTCAGCACCTGTTAAAACGTACTCTCAATCCCAGGAACTTAGGAAAGAATTAAAGACTAAGTTTCCCGGAGCTTTCGTGGTCGCTTTTTTGGATGGAAATAAAATTCCACTTCAGGAAGGCATCAGTATGGATAAATTGAAATAATAAACAAACGTTATGAAAACCGGCCGGCTAATCCGGATAGGGTTACTTTTTGCCATCTCGATTGCAATTCTTTTTTGGGGAATTAATTATCTCAAAGGCAAAAAATTTCTCCAACCTGAAAAGTTCTACTATTCAGAATTCTCAAAAATTGGAGGACTAACAGAATCAAGCCCTGTGACCATCAATGGCTTTAATGTTGGAAGTGTTCGCGAGATCACCCTCACAGATTTTAAGCAAGGGAAAATTATGGTGAAATTTGTGATTAATTATCCCGACATGGAGATCCCTCTTGGGTCGGAGGTTAAAATTATCAGCACTGACCTTATGGGCACTAAGGCAATAGAGATAAACCTGGCTGATTCGGATGGATACTATTCCTACAAAGACACACTGCCAGGCTTGATTGAAGGAGATTTGAAGGACCAGGTCAATAACCAGATGCTGCCATTGAAGAAATCAGCTGAAGACCTGATGGCGTCGATGGACTCTGTATTGGTTGCTCTGCAGCTGGTTTTCGGTCCTGCGAACCGGGATAATCTGGCCCAAAGCTTTGAAAGTGTTACCCAGACTATCAAGAACCTGGAAAAAACAACCGTGTTCCTAAATCAATATGTAAAAAAAGAATCTGGAAAATTCAGTTTTATCCTGAGTAATGCAGATTCAATTTCATCTAGCCTTAATAAACGCAGTGCAGAACTTCATAAGATTATTTCCAATATTACGGAATTCAGCGATACTCTTAAACTCCTGCCTCTCAACGATGTGGCAACAAATCTCAATATCGTTTTAGCCGACCTGCATAAGATGTTTGACGCCATAAACCAGGGTGAAGGAAACCTGGGCAAGCTAAGCCAGGATGACTCCTTGTATATGTCTATTAAATCTACATCCGAAAACCTGAACTACCTGATACGGGATATTCGTTTGAATCCAAAAAGGTATATTCACATCTCCGCTTTCGATCGGGGACAAACTATCATAACCAGTAATGATTCTGAACTTCTCAAAGCCATAAATAATGACAATGATATGGAGTTTTTTGTGTGTTTAATTCACCAAACATTTCCACTCCCTGAAGATGATGACATATTTTTAAAATTTAAAAATCTCTCCCTTATACAGGTCGGCAACAGTTATTACTATTATACCGACAAAACCAGGAATTTGGATCGGGGTAAGAGGTTGGTAGCTAAATATATTTTCAGCTATCCGAGTGTAGGACTTTTTTCCTGGTTAAATGGAAAATGGCATCAGATTGAATTTTGAGCTCTTTAATATGTACGACAATACTTTCCTAATTCCATATAGATATGGCGATTTTATATTTCACAAAACGTCTAATGATGCAACTATCTGATTTTCTGGATTTTAATTTTTTTTTAAAAACTTTTAAATATATAATGCTGAATATAAACCCGATACAATTTCTTTTAAAAAAACAATAGCTCAGCAGTTTTTTTTAAGATTTTTTTTCACCAACTTGCATACCCTAATCCCGATGTTTAACTATTTAATTATCAGCATTAATGAAGTCAAGCCATGTTGAGGTGTGGAGTCGCTGTCTTTCTATCATCAAAGACAACGTAACCACAATGAGTTTCAGAACCTGGTTTGAGCCCATAATTCCAGTGAAAATTTCAGGTAGTATCCTGACAATCCAGGTACCATCTCCTTTCTTTTATGAATACTTAGAAGAACAATACATTGGAATTCTCAGCAAAACAATTCGGAAAGAACTTGGCGCTGAGGCAAAGTTGGAGTATAGTGTTGTGATGGAGAATAATGGCTATAACGACAGCAAGCCATATACTGTGAAGTTTCCGACGAAAGCAAAAACGGGCTTAAAAAACAAACCTTTATCAATGCCCTACGATGATGAAGAGCGCACGATTAAAAATCCTTTCATTATACCAGGAATAAAAAAACTGCATGTTGATCCTCAACTGAAACCGGAAAACTCCTTTAGCAATTTTATTGAAGGCGAATGCAACCGGCTTGCACGTTCTGCAGGCTACGCCGTTGCTCAAAATCCGGGTGGCACAGCCTTTAATCCGCTTTTTATTTATGGTGGTTCCGGCTTAGGTAAAACACATCTTGCCCAGGCTATTGGTATTGAGGTAAAAGAAAAATCACCCGAAAGAATCGTCTTATATGTGAATGCCAACAAGTTCCAAACTCAATTTGTTGAAGCCATTCGCAACAATAACCGAAACGATTTCCTACATTTTTACCAAATGATTGATGTGCTCATTATTGACGATGTCCATGAATTCGCTGGGAAAGAAAAAACGCAGGATACTTTTTTCCACATCTTTAATCACTTACACCAATCAGGCAAACAGCTTATTCTTACCTCGGATAAACCCCCTGTTGAATTAAAAGGTATGGAGCAGCGCCTGCTTTCAAGATTCAAATGGGGATTATCAGCCGACCTTCAGGTACCTGATTTTGAAACCAGGGTCAAAATCCTAAAAATGAAGGTGTATAACGATGGCATCAATATGGATAATGAGGTCCTGGAATATATTGCCTCCCAGGTAACCAACAATGTCAGAGAGCTTGAAGGTGCTCTTGTGTCCCTACTTGCCCAATCAACACTTAACAGAAAAGAGATTACAATCGAACTTGTTAGAGAAATGATTGACAAATTGGTGAAAAACACGGCCAGGGAATTGTCCATCGATTATATTCAGAAGGTGGTGAGCGACTATTTCAGTATTCCTCTCGACCTGATGCATTCCAAAACCAGAAAGAGAGAAATCGTTCAGGCCAGGCAGATTGCAATGTATTTTTCCAAAAGTCTGACCAAATCCTCTTTGGCCACCATAGGTTCACAAATTGGGGGCAAGGATCATGCAACAGTGCTTCATGCCTGTAAAACAGTTAGCAACCTTTTCGAAACCGACAAACGTTTCCGGGCCTATATTGCGGAGATCGAAAAGAAATTAGTAATGTAGTATTTTTATAATGATTTTATCAGAAGCAGGTATCTCCAACCTGCTTTTGTGTTTTCTATAAGGGAGCTTTTGTGTTTTTGGATGTTGAATTGTTAATTTTACCCCATAAAATTAACTCTGGTATTAATGCAGATGAAACAAATTTTATTTTTAAGCACATTCCTGATAGCCCTAATGCCCCTGTCGGCTCAGGATAATCAAATTATTTACTATAGTTCCAGTATAACTGAAGCCGAATTACAGGAACACGTTAAGATTCTGGCCTCCGATGATTTTATGGGGCGTGAAACTGGATTTGAAGGGCAAAAAAAAGCAGCCCGGTATATACATGACAATTTTAAAATGCTAAATCTCACCGGACCAGCTGATGGTAATAATCCGTTCTTTCAGGAGTTTGAACTGTTTGAAAACGACTGGGATAAATTCATCCTTGTGAAAAATGCAGATTCCATGTTCATCGGTAAAGAACTATATGTCTCGGGAAGATGGCCGGAAGGTGAACAAATACTTCACATTGTATTCGTAGGACATGGAGCCGACACTGAGCATTATTCTGACTATAAAGGTATTGACGTGGAAGGAAAAGTTGTTGCTTTTATTAATGGAGAGCCCTTGGATAAAAATGGTCGTTTTCTGACCACAGGCTCATTCGTTCCTGAATATTCTATAGTAGGGTATGATAAAGCCAGAATCGCTAAAAATAAAGGGGCTGTTGGTGCTATCATGATTGATCCGGATCAGTCAAAAATTGATAAAATGATAGCTATGAAGAAGAAATTCAGTAATAGCCAGCAGCTTTTTCTTCCCAGCTCAGGAAAATTCGACAATTATGATAATGGGATGATTGCTATGGGATATGAAAATGCAAGCCTCCTGTTTGGCAACAGCATCAAAGATTGGGAAAAATATCTAAAAAAGATGAGCCAGGGGAAATCCGTTAGCGGTATCCTTGGAACTGATATAAAACTTGTCTCGGAAAAAGGAACCAATAAGATCAGCAGTGAGAATGTTCTTGGAATGATCCGGGGATCTGAGCTTCCCAATGAGTATATCATCATAATAGCACATTATGACCATCTTGGACAACGCGATGATGTGATTTTTAACGGCGCAGATGATAATGCATCAGGGACAGCTGCTGTTATTGAAATTGCAGAAGCATTTGCCGAAGCGGCTGAAGCAGGATATCCGCCAAAAAGAAGCATCCTTTTCATGCCAGTTTCCGGGGAAGAAAAGGGATTGCTGGGAAGCCGTTTTTATACATCTAATCCAACTGTGCCACTTCAAAATACAATAGCAGCACTCAATATGGATATGATCGGTCGACAGGATGGTTATGCTCAGAAAGATACGGCTTATGTCTTTCTATATCTGTCAGACGAACCAGGCTCAAATCTGGATAAGGTAGTGAAAAATGCATCTAAACTCGAAGGTCAGGACTTTATGACTATCTATAAGTACAAAGAAAGCAATGAATTGAGTCTTAGGGGATCAGATCATGCTAGTTTCGAAAACGAAGGCGTACCTGTCCTGTACTTCTATTGCGGCACTCACGTGGATTACCACCGGCCAACAGACACCTGGGAAAAATTAGACTATCATAATCTGACCAATATTGCTAGAATGGTTTTTGCCTCGGCCTGGCAATTGGCCAATCAGAATTAACACGGAAATAGTTAAGTGGAAAAAAATAAGAAAAAAGCTAGATACGAAAGGATTTACAAACAGCTGGAGCAACTTTTTATCAAGTGTAAAGATCCTGGGGCAAGGATGGCAAGCATTTGCGCTGTTCTTCACTACAAAATGGAATCATTTTTTTGGACAGGATTTTATTTACTCCAGGGGGATAAATTGATTGTTTCAACATATCAGGGACCATTGGCATGTATGCAATTGGCGAAGAATCAGGGAGTATGCTGGGCAGGAATTAATAATGGTGAACCTGTTGTTGTTCCGGATGTAGAACAATTTCCCGGTCATATTGCCTGCGATTCCCGTTCAAAATCAGAAATCGTTATTCCTGTGAGAGATCCTACTGGGAAAATCATAGGAGTACTGGATATTGACAGCAAGGTGTACAATTCCTTTGATAAAACCGATTCTGATGAATTATTGAAGATTATTGACTTAATATTTATATACGATTAATTCAGATTCGACACCTGTTTTTTGCAGTCAGACTGCCCGTTAACATAACCTTTTGGTTCTCATTTATCAATACCTTCAGTCCATTTCCAGAATAAATAATTAGTTTTACCCTTTGGTTCCAATAAAATCTTAGGAAAAATCATGGAAAACCTGCTCACCAAAGAAGATTTAAAAAGACTGAAAACCAGAGGGATAAGCCCTACTGATGTGCAAAATCAAATTAATAGTTTTATCACAGGATTTCCCCATGTCAAACTTATTGAGGCGGCAACCACAAAAAAGGGAATAATGCAGTTATCCCCAAAAAGGATGAATGACAATGTTGTGCTCTTTGAGGATTTTGCTGCCGAAAATAAAATTGTCAAGTTCGTTCCTGCCTCTGGTGCGGCATCAAGGATGTTTAAAGACCTGCTTGAGTTCCGTAATACATATAGGGCAACTTATGAAGATCAATTAGATTTGTTAAAAGACAAAGGTCCTGATTCGATATATTATTTTTTTGAGCACCTCGAGGAATTTGCTTTTTTCGATAAGCTGTACAAGGCCATGTATAAACGCGGGGTCTCTTATGAGGATATTAAAAGGGAACAACGGTACGAAAAAATACTGAATTCCCTGCTTACCGAAAAAGGACTGGCATACAGCAACTTTCCCAAAGCACTTATTCCTTTTCATCAATACGGAAAAGAGGTTCGGACTGCATTTGCTGAGCA
>CAYXJR010000021.1:0-53122 GCA_964465145.1 uncultured Porphyromonadaceae bacterium
ACTTATATTCATTCGCGGTTGGTGTGCTATTTATTGCTCATGGATATTTCATAATTCAAGTTTTAATACTTTATAAATTAAATTGGTAGATAACTTTACCATTATAGATTGATATAAATCAATAAATACTGGTTTTTAGATGTTAAGTGTTTAAGTTGGAAATGGGAAAATAAATTCTTTAGCTTTTTAGTTTTTCCAATAGACTTTAGTCTCACTATATCAAGTCCTTAAAAACTTAAAAAGGTTGGAGTTTATTATCTTTCTTATACTGCAAGAAGCTTCAAAAGGTTTCCTTTTTTCGAATATTTTTCAGCTAAAAATCCAAATTGTTGATAAGTCAAGGGCATCCATAATATTCAAGCCGTTTGGTAAGAATAATAAAACGGCAAAATCCAGCCGTCCTAAGGCACTTTCTACCTGAGGTCGGTTACTTTGTACATGAGGTGGGTTGGAGTTGGGAATTTCGGTTATCTCCGCCAACTCCAACACCTCCAAAGCTAGCGGATATAATAAAACGGTTCAGAGTCGTATAATGTGAACTTTTTGTAGATTGTAGCCTGATATTTCATAAAGTTATGAGCAATAATAAAACTAAAAGTTTTTTAGGTTTTATTCAGGATGAGAGTTTCTCCGGGGTTGTGCTTATGGCAGCTACTGCTATTGCAATTTGGTGGGCTAATTCAGGATTTGCGGATGGGTACAGCCAGATATGGACCGATACATATTTCAACATGGGAATAGGCGAGCTTCAGTTATCCAAGCCATTATTTTACTGGATAAATGATGGATTAATGGCCATCTTCTTTTTTGTGATCGGCCTGGAGATTAAAAGGGAGTTGATAGTTGGTAACCTTTCATCATTTAAGAAAGCCGGACTTCCTTTAATTGCGGCTTTAGGTGGAATGGTTGTTCCTGCTTTGATCTTTTTTCTAATGAATCATGATGACCAGGTCTACAGGAACGGCTGGGCTATCCCAATGGCTACTGATATTGCATTTGCCCTTGGGATCCTGGCGATGATGGGAAAGAGGGTTCCTATAGGACTCAAAATTTTCCTGACAGCGTTGGCCATTGTGGATGATTTAGGTGCGGTTTTGTCCATTGCCATTTTTTATACAGATACAATTCACTGGGCCTACTTAGGGTTTGCTGGTTTTATTATAATCCTATTATTTGTTCTTAACCGTGTTGGAGTTAGAAAAATATGGGTTTATCTAATTTTAGGACTGGTGGGTGTATGGTACCCTTTGCTTATGTCTGGGGTTCATGCAACTATTGCCGGAGTGCTTGTCGCCTTGACTATTCCAGCAAACCGAAAAATACGATCCAGTGTATTTGGCAAGAATCTCAAAACTTTGATTGTTGAATACGGGAAACTCTTTGATTCTGAAGATAATCGTGTCATGAGTGGAAATCAGATGGAGACTATAGGGTCAATGAAAAGGATTTGTGAACAAGCTGAATCACCACTTCAAAAAATAGAGCATATCTTAAAACCATTAGCCTTGTTTGTTGTCATGCCCCTATTTGCCTTAGCCAATACCGGCATACATTTCTCCTTCCAGGATGTTGGAGAAGTCATAATACATCCCGTATTTACAGGAATAGCATTTGGATTGATTATAGGAAAAAGCCTTGGGATATTCGGGTTTTCTTGGTTGGCCATCAAATTGAAATGGGTGGAAATTCCTGATGGGGTTAGATTAAAACAGTTGTTTGGAGCAGGTCTTCTCGCAGGGATTGGGTTCACTATGTCTCTGTTTATTACGGATCTGGCCTTTCATGGAGATGCACTTCAGATAATAGCCAAAAAGGCGATCTTTCTGTCGTCCCTTATTGCTGGTCTAGTCGGTATGATTTGGTTGCGGATAGTAAGCAAGCCATCCAGGTAATTGAACAGCCGATTCAAGTTCAAGCAGATGTCAGTTTAAAGGTCTTTTTTTAATCATTCCACCTTTTGCATCTTTGATACTATGCATCACAATAAATGCATCTTTGTCTATTTTATCTATTTCTGTTTGTAGTTTTGCTAATTCTAATCTTGTTATCAATGTATATACAATATCAGTTTGTTTCAATTTTTCACCTCTTTTAGCAAAACCCGTTTTACCAGAATATAACGTACATCCTCTGCCCATTTTTTCAATTATCGCTAGTCTGATTTCTTCGCTTTTATCTGATATAATTGTTACTCCAACATATTCTTCTATTCCAGATACAACAAAATCAACGGTTCTTGATGCTACTAAATATGTTAAAATTGCATATAATGCAATTTCAATCGTAAATATATAAGCAGCAAACCCAAAAATAATAACATTAAATATCAAAATTACGTCTCCTATTGTCATTGAAGTTTTCCTGCTGATAAAAACAGCTAGCACCTCAGTTCCATCAATAACAGAACCACCACGAATTGCTAACCCAATTCCCAGCCCTAAAAAGAAACCACCAAAAACTGCAACAAGTAATTTGTCATCAGTAACGGTGGGAAATGGTATAAAATGAACTGAAATAGCAAGCAAAATAATTGCAATTAAACTTCTCAAAGCAAATTGTCTGCTTATTGTAGAAAATCCCAATATAATGAAGGGGAGGTTTATTGCAACCAAAAATATTGATAATGGTACTCCAGTCAAATCAGTTGAAATAAGAGAAATTCCCGTTACGCCTCCATCAATAAAAGAATTAGGTAACAAAAATCCATTTAATCCAAAACTGGCTGATAATATCCCTAAAATAATCAAGAAGCTATCACGTATTACGTGAGTAACCTCAACTTTTACTTTTCCTATTTCCTCCTCAACTTGCTTTAAAGGAAGCTTTTGCTTTTTCTTTCCAAGTCGACGGTTTACTGCCTCAGCTAAGATATATTGAAAAATTGGGTTCATTATGCTTGGCTCCAGATTCTAATTACAATAGTATGGAAACCTCTTAGTGTTTTATCCGGAATCTTGTATAAATATAGCATATTTCGACCAGATTATAATTGATTAATAGCAAGCTGTTTAAAAAATGATTGTGGATGACTGATAATACGAGTTGGATAGAGCTGCAAACTGGTAAATACTCAGCACACTGAGAGAATTCGGGTTCAGTAGGGGAGGATTTCGGTATCAGCAATTTTCTTATTAACTTTGAGTGTCTCCCCTAAGTAACTGAACTGAAATCATGAAGAAGGTATTTTTTTTACTTCTGCTTTTTTCCCAACATTTATTGATGGCACAATGGTCGAATGATCCATCGGTAAATACACTAATCTATCAAGGAGGCATTCATGGACCAAAAATTGTAACTGTAGATAACTTCTATTACATTTCTTATTTTCGGGTTACTCCAAATGGCCACATTCCGTTTCTTCAAAAAGTAAATCTTAACGGTTTTGCTGAATGGCCTTACGATGGTCTTTTAATAAATGACCGTAATCAACCGAGTATTTATAGGCAATATGATATTAAGGTTGATAATGACAATAACGCTGTTCTTGCATTCAGAAATGAGGAGGCTTATACAGATAATTTCTACTTATCAGTATATGAAATATCTTCAGAAGGTGAGTTTTTATGGGGTGAAGATGGTAAAAGATTTGATCTATCAGGATATAAAGAAGTTGCTCCATTATTGACAATAAATCGCGATAATTCCGTTACTGTGATGGCACAGGCATATAAAAAAGACAGCCTTCAGGGATATTTTAACATTGGGGTTAATAAATACAGTTCTTCAGGAGAGAATTTATGGGAGGAATATTCAATTGTTGGCTCTGATTCATTAAATATTGTTCCAATAGGAATGGTATCATCACAGGATGGAGGCTTAATTATTTTATTTCGGATATATGATGTAATTTATCCATATTCTTATTCTGATATTTATGTTATAACAAGGTTTTAAAACATTACCAGCAAACGGAACATTTTACTACCACCTTCCTGAGAAGTTGATCTGCTGTAGGGTTCAGAGGCTTGATTTTTGCTTTATTCCGATGAGGATTTTCATGTTCGATTTCCAACTTAAAACAAGCACCGATTTCGGATTTAGCTGAGCCGCTGATTTCAGAGTGTAATACACTACGTATTATGTTGATTATGTGCCACATTCTGGCATTAAAAAAGGTGCAGACTATTGTCGGCACCTGTTCTTGAGTCATGGTTGTCCAGTTTGTATTACACTGTTTTCGCATTGTCGGGTTTGTTTTCAGCATAATCCTCCTGCAGAAGCTCGCCCTGGTATTTGCGATAACTGGGACCTTTGATCCGAACAATGACCGAGTGGTGGAAGATACGGTCCAGGATGGCACTCGTTGAGATGGGATCCCCCAGGAACTCTGGCCAGTCAGGCTCTTCGATATTGGTTGTAAAGATCAGGGGCTTGTTATCCTTGTATCTCTGGTCGATCACCTTGAACAGAAGGTGAGCCTCTTTAACCACCTGTAATTCCAGCCTGTCATGGCCCATCTCGTCGATAAGCAGCAGCTGTGGACCAGTATACTTTCTCATTCTTTTATCAAGGGTCTTTTCATACACCCCGGCATTCAGATCATTGATCAACTCACTGCAGGTAGTGTAATAGGTCTTATATCCACCCTGACAGGCCTTCAGGGCAAGGCTCTGCGCTAAATGACTTTTGCCTGTTCCATTGTCCCCAATAAACAGGATTGATTCCTGTCTCTCAATAAAGTTCAATGAAGCCAGGTCCATGATCAGTTTACGGCTGAGCTTGGGCTGGAAGTCAAAATCAAAGTCTGCAATCATCTTTAGTGGCTGAGGGAGCCTGCTGCTTTTGACCAGGTATTCAATGCGCCTCTGCTTCTTTGCCATGGTCTCTGCATGAACAACATCGCTGATAAAGTCGTAGTACCCGACATTATCCCTGACAGCCCTGTCAACCATTCCCTGGTACTCTTCCCCCAGAAGCTTCAGCCCCAGGTAGCGGCAGCTTTGGGTGAACTGCGCCTGCTGCTTTTGTGTATCGCTTGTTTTTTTAGTGCTCATAATCTCCGTTGTTATTGGGTTTAAAGGATAGTTTGATGCTGTAACGCGGTTCGGAGTTATTCTCAAGGAAGCTCTCGATGGTACCCGCCTCAAAGACCTTGTACTGCTGGGCCCGGCGTACAGCCACCATGATATCATCCTCGCGGTAGTTCACCTTCAGGGCCAACAGTCTTCTCAGGTGGTGCCCCCAGGAGCTGGGCTTATGACGTTTGACTTGCTCGATATACTCACTCATCTCAGGAGAAAACCCTTTCAGGCGGGTTATCACATCGGCTATGACCAGATCAATCTTGCGGACTTTTTTCTCAGGCACTCCTACATACCGTCCCTTCTGGCCCTGTTTGGCAAGGGGATGGGTAGCTATCTGCTTTCCATCCCCTGAGTAAACCATAAGGTGATCATCTGTGATACGAACCGGGCACAGCTCGTATATGTACTTCTCAGGTACCACATACTGATAACCCTTCCATCCTACACACGACTCCTGGTTAACCACCAGGTGGGCTACATGCGAGGTGTCATAATGGTGAGTGGGAAGAGCCTGTAAAAAAGGATGTTCTTCGATATACATATCAATGGGTCTTTTCTTTGTAGTACCATGTATGCGCACATCATTAACTTCCTTGAGCCATATAAGTAGTTGGGCTTTCAGATCTTCCCTGTCAGAGAACTCGCGGCCATTTAAGAAGCTTTTTTCCAGATAATAAAAGGGCCGCTCTACCTTAAGGTTCTCTCGTGGTTTTCCCGGGGTGATGGTCAGGGGTCGGAAGCGGTAATGGGTAGCAAAATCAAGGTATTTACTGTTGAACACCCCCTGGCCCATTTCCCAGCGGTCCACACAAGCTTTCTGGTTATCGCTTTTTATCTCGCGTGGTACTCCATCCAGGTAGATAAAGGCATTAATAAGGACTTGTAGCAGGGTAAGCTGCTTCTTATCATCTACCTCCTGGATATATTGCCTGCGACAGTAGCAAAGGATGTAGCTGAAGAAGGTTACCTGCTCAGTTTTGCCTGTTCGGGTAAAGGTGATATTGTAATCGCTCCAGTCGTGGGCTGCCCGCTGGCCTGGCCCGGTTTCTACCATACGCACCGGCGTTTTTGATGCCACCTGGCGTATGCTTTTAAGGTAATCACGAACAATGGTGATCTCACCATCATAACCCTTTCCCTTCAACAGCTCATATACCCGCTGACCAGTGATATCACTGTATTTATCCAACAGTTCACCAATAAACTCCTTGTACGGATCCAGCTTGCCCGGACGCCGGGTTTTTACTCTTATTACCTCTTTCGGGGTGGTATCACGTAAAACCGAGTTTGTTGCCAGCAAACGGTCGATGCGGCCACGCGATACACCAAACTCCCGCGATAAGCGCCGGACAGACCAGCCTTTATCGTAAAGTGTTACCACGCTGTTCTCTAAATGTTCATCTTTCATGATTTGCTATGGGGTTTTGGATTTGTAAATGACTTGTGGCATATGTCAGCTTCTTTGTGTAAGTGCTAACCTTCTTAAAGCCCGGAGTGATTATCATCTTCTGTGTTTCATTTAGCGTGTCAAAACGATGATCATCCAGCCTCGTTAGCAAGATCTGAACCGCCTGGATTGCATAAACAATTGATTGCATCAGCTCATTGCCATAACCCGATAGCCGCACGTCATAAGGCTCTTGCTGCGCATCTGAGTGTTCCTGATTTAGTACTTGCTCGGGATGAGTAAGAATATACTGCTGCTTATCCTGGTCTTTAGCCTTGATAAAAGCTTCTGCCAGGGCATCGCTCTGGCGGCTGGTAAGGCGGTAACCCATGATCGCACGGGCAAACTCACCCTGGTTGCCGCGCGGCAACCGTATTAGCGCCCGGCCGTGGCTCGAGGTAAGGGTGCCCATCTTGATCTCACTGCAGACCGTCTCATCCAGCTTATCGATAAGGGCCAACCGGCGGCTTACCCACGAGCGGCTATAACCGGTCAGCTTTGCCAGGCTGCCTTGATCCATATTATGCCTGCTGATAAGATCCTTTAACACCATAGCCTCCTCCCAGGCCTCCATCGACCCGGGAGAACGGTTGTAACTCAAAAGCAGGACCTTGGCCCCCTGCAGATCGATCTCCAGAACACGGCACTCAAGAGTCTCCATCATCAGATCCTCTGCTGCATAAAATCTTTTAAAACCATCGATAATTTGATATACCCCTTCATTCTCCCTGGCAACAACAGCTTGCAACTGTCCGTGCAAACGCATCGACTTCTCTACCTGCAGGATACGGGGCATGTTAATGATGCGCATCTCTGACAGGGACAAATCAAATTTTGCTAAGGGTATCTCTTCGATTCTGGGGCCCACCGGAGTAGTTTTTTGATCTGTGTAAATGTAAAAGACACTTTTCCCTTAAACGAACACGTACGTCTTTACAATCAACCCGGATTTGATGGAAAAACAGCTCCCAGACCAGGCTGAGTCTGCGCCCCAGCCATGTACGCGTACGTCTTTACAATCTTTTGGTTTTTTACCTCAAATCCCGTATAAACCCCGTCACGTAAGGGCTGCGGAGATAACGCGTACGTCTTTACAATCATTGAGCCGGTTTCTTTTTGACGCTTTTTATTACGCTCTCTTTGCATATCACGATTGCGTTTAACATACTCAGGGTGGAACTCTCGGTAGTCTTTCTGATACTCGTATGAAGGACGGGTATCACGCCATCGCTTATTACGGGCCCTTCGCAATAAACGGCACTCTGGACTTTTCTTTGCCCTTAACTTATTAGTTGTCAAGCGACGCGCATTTTGACACTCCAGCGATGAGCAATACTTATGTTTCTTGATTCGGGGGTCACGTGGTACAGATTTACCACAATATTGGCAAATGAAGGTGGTTTTCATTTTGTTAATCTTTCAGGTCCCGGAAGATTAACGTTTTATCAGTTGCTTATTAGGTGGTAGCGTTTTTAAACGGTGGGTGGTAGCACTTTAGGCCGGCGTTAAAAATTTATGCAAGGAAATTAGATTCAAATGGGAAGAAAGTTTGGACTAAAGACTTGCAGATAAGCCATGGGGATATTACTTCTACAAATCCCGCTGTCATTAAAAAGGGAAGTAACGGGGAGATTTTTATTGCCTGGATGAAATATAAAAATGGAGGAACAGTAAATATTCAAGCTATTAATTCAGATGGTTCCTTTTTATGGAATGCATATCCTATTGGAATGTCAAGAGGTGAAAATAAATGTCAGATGGCCCCACATATTGGAGGTCAGGACTCAGAAGGAAACTTATATATATTTTGGTCGGGATGCTACTCAGGTTTTGCCAAAGCTGATTTATTTGGGCAAAAGATCTCGTTAAATGGAGAATTGTTGTGGGAAAAGGGAGGAAGAAAGATATTAGAAGGAGGGCAATTTATTTCCTTACCATCTCGAATAAGAAACGATACTATCTTTCTTGTTTATAAAGATCCGGTATATAGTTTGGATTCTTACCAAAATCTCAATGCAATAGCCATAGACACAAGTGGTAGATATTGCTGGGAGGCTCCATTGGTTCTAAATTCAGAGCAAACTTATAAAAACTATTTATCATTATCCGACATTGTTGACGGGCAAGGAGTGGTTTGTTTTGGAAGTCATGATAGATGGGGGAACTCCAGCGGTCAAATCAAGTTACAGAATTTTTGGGTGGATGGATCTTTAGGATCGAAAAATACATTTATCCAAGATAATATGATTGCAACATCAAATGCCAAGATTTGGTATATTCCTGACCAAAATGTCATAAAGGTAATCAATTGTGAAAGCCTTAGAAGATGCTCATTATTTGATCTTTATGGTCACCTCATTAAATCAATTTCAGTTGAAAATACTCCTAATAATAAATTTACTTTTTCGTGCCATGAGATCCCCAATGGTATTTATATTGTAAAAGTGACTTCTGACGCGTGTGTCTACACCCAAATGCTATATTTATATTGAATCTATACCACCCCAACTATACTAAAACTAACTTTGGTTGGTATAAAGCGAACCGTAGGCTGACAAAATTTAAGTTCTATGATAGAGCAATTTCAACCCCCTTTAGGTAGATTTTAATAGGTCCTCCCTCAAGTAGTTTAATAAGTGTCCTCTCAGGATAGATAATAATCCTGATTTTTCTGTTTCTGAACCGGATGCTGAATTCCAGCGATTTCCAGGAATCAGGGAGCAAAGGATTAAAATGTAATTGGTCATTTATTATCCGCATCCCGCCAAATCCCTCAACCACGGCTAACCACGAACCGGCCATGCTTGTTATATGGCAACCTTCATGTACCTCATTGTTGTAATCGTCAAGGTCTAATCTTGCAGTCCGTTGGTACAATTCGTATGCTTTTTCTTTCATGCCTAATTTCATGGCCAGTATCACATGTAAACTGGCAGATAAGGAGGACTCATGCACCGTTCGCGGCTCATAGAATTCAAAATTCCTGCGGAGAGTTTCCAGATCAAAATGGTCCTCAAAAAGATAAAGTCCCTGAAGAACATCGGCCTGTTTGATAAAGCAAGATCGTAGAATACGGTCCCACGACCAATTTTGGTTAAGAGGTCTCTCTCTTGCAGGAAGCTCATCAGCCATTATCTGCTCTTTATCCAAATAACCTTCTTGTTGCAGAAATATCTCATTTTTTTTATCCTCGGGTAAAAATAATTGATTTGCCACATCAGTCCAGGTTTCGGGTTCATGAGGGAGCTGCAGATTAACACTCTTCGCTAATTCCCTGTATCTGGAAGGATTCCTAACCTTTAACAACTCTAGATTTTCTGATGCATACCTGAGGGTCCAGGCTGCAATATAATTAGTGTACCAATTATTGTTTACATTGTTTTCATATTCATTTGGCCCTGTCACCCCAAGAATTACATACTTTCCCTTTTCATGAGATAAATGTGCTCTTTGTACCCAAAAGCGAGCAACCCCTATAATCACTTCGAGGCCATAATCTTCCATATACTGATCGTCGCCCGTATGCCTAATGTAATTGTGTATGGCATAGACGATGGCACCATTCCTATGAATTTCCTCGAAAGTTATTTCCCATTCATTATGAGATTCCTCTCCATTCATGGTCACCATGGGAAACAAGGCGGCCCCATTGGAGAATCCAAGTTTAGCTGCATTTTCAATAGCTTTGCCCAAATGCTTGTATCTGTAAATGAGTAAGTTCCTTGCCACTTCAGGGTTCGCTGTGTTTAGGTAAAATGGTAGGCAATAGGCTTCTGTATCCCAATATGTTCCTCCACCGTATTTCTCTCCTGTGAAACCTTTTGGGCCTATATTCAAGCTTGGGTCATGTCCTGAATAAGTTTGATTTAACTGAAAAATTGAAAACCTGATTCCTTGCTGAGACGATAAATCACCCTCAATAACTATGTCGCTCATTTCCCATTTTTCCTCCCATGCCCTGACCTGCTCATTTTTCAGTTCTTCGTAACCAACGAAATTCGCTTCCCTGCACATATTCATTGCCAGCTTAGCCAGTTTATCTGCAGGATGGTCGCGGGAAGTTAATACTGAAACCAGTTTAACAAGGCTAATCGTGTCTGTTTCATTCAGGTTAAGATGATATGACAGACCAATCCGATTATCTGATCTTTCTTCACTCGGTGCATTTTCAAAAGGCAGATTGTTTATTAAAACTTGTGTGGACATACCTGTGGATACTACAAAACCCGTTTTCTTTGTTTTGGAGGTTAGAATTCCAAATGGTCCTTCCACCATGGCTCCCATGGGTTCCCAAAACATCTCATCATAATTGGAGTCCTGATTGCGAATATCTCCGTCGAGGTAAAACTCAACTTCGCATTTGCCTTTTCCACGGATTAGCTGAAGAGAGTATTTTAGTCCACCAATCTCTCGCCTTTTGATGCTCAGAAACCTTTCTGCCGAAACCCTGATTATTTCACCTCCCTCAAATTCAGCCTTGAAGGAGCGGTATAAAATCCCCTCCCGCATATCCAGGGTCCTTTTAAAACAAAGGATATTTATTTTGTTGATATCCAGAGCAATGCCGTTAATTGAGATATTTAAACCAATCCATGAAGGTGCATTCAGAACCTTGGCAAAATACTCCGGATATCCATTTTTCCACCAGCCAACTCTTGTCTTGTCGGGATAATAAATTCCTGCTATATAATGACCCTGAAGGCTTGGCCCTGAATAAGTCTCCTCAAAATTCGCCCTCTGTCCCATGTGGCCATTCCCTAAACTGAACAAAGATTCGGAACTTTTTTGGCGTTCCGGATTAAAACCTTCTTCAATTATCTGCCATGGATGTTTTTTCAGGTATTTATTCATATTAGCAGGATAATTAGATATCTATGATGGCCAGATCCAGGACTACGATACAGTCTTGAACAGGTATTTCAGTGAGATGATTTTTATTTCTTGTCATCCTTGTCGAAAACAAACAGAACCGAGATGGCAGCAATAAACATGGATACCCCTCCAAAAATCAGTGAAAAGATTGCTTTGCCACCAAATAAATGGGAAGTTAAAAAGCCTAATATAGTGGCCGCAAGGATTTGGGGAATCACAATGAAGAAATTAAATATACCCATATAGGTACCCATCTTATCCTGGGGGAGTGAGCCAGTTAAGATAGCGTAGGGCATAGATAGAATACTAGCCCACGCCAGCCCTATACCGATGAAAGGCAGAGGCAGCAGGTCAGGATTCTTGATAAGGATCACACTGCATAGACCAATACCTCCAGCAACCAGCGCGATGGCATGGGTTATTTTTCTTGATGTCAATTTGGCCAAAACAGGTAAAAGGAATGCAAATATGGCCGCGAAACCGTTGTATACTGCAAACATTACACCTACCCAGTCAGCTCCATCATTATAACTTAGAGAAGTTGGATCAGTGGTACCATACATGTTTGAGGTAACAGCAGCCGTGGAATAAATCCACATGGAAAATAGGGCCAGCCAGGAAAAAAACTGAACAACAGCAAGCTGCCCCATGGTTTTTGGCATCTTCCTGAGGTCGATAAGAATTTCAGTAAGCCCATTATTCTTCCCCGACCTGATAAATTGTCCGGCAAGTAATTGTAGAATACCATAAACTGCTAATCCCAATCCCAGAATGTATAACTCTTTTTCCAGCTTGAGAAAATAGATAATCGTAGCGATTACAATTCCAGCTGCGGTCCAAATAACCCCGCTGCTAATAAATTTATTTGCCGGGACAACTATTTTTCTTTGTTTGTCTTTTTTTGCTGCCTCTTCCTCGTCTACAAAACCGGCAAGTTCATCAGGAGAATATTCTTTAGAACGAAATACCGTCCAAAGAACAGTTCCGATAAAAACCAAAGCGCCTACATAAAAGGCCCATTTTACTGAGGGTGGAATCACCCCTTCCGGAGCAATATTATCAATCCCAAACCAATTAGTGAAAATGTATGGTAGTAATGAGGCCACGACGGCTCCTGTACCAATGAAAAAACTTTGCATAGCAAAGCCCCTGGTCCTTTGTTCTGAAGGAAGATTGTCGCCCACAAAGGCACGGAAAGGTTCCATCGAAACATTTATAGATGCATCCATGATCCACAACACACCTGCAGCTATCCACAGGCTTGGTGAATTGGGCATGAATATCAGGGCAATAGAGGCGAGTATAGCTCCAACGAGGAAATAGGGCCTTCGGCGGCCTAGTCGGTTCCAGGTCTTATCACTGTAATGCCCAATTATGGGCTGTACAATAAGGCCGGTTACGGGAGCTGCTATCCATAAAATTGGAATGTTTTCGATACTTGCACCCAGAGTCTCGAATATTCGGCTGACATTGGCGTTTTGAAGGGCAAAACCCATCTGGATACCAAGAAAACCAAAACTCATGTTCCAGATCTGCCAAAAGTTTAATTGGGGTCGCTTAGCCATATTATAAGAATTAAAGAGCCTGCCACAATACCAAAAAGGATCATAACAAGCTCTTAACAGTTTAAACTAAAATCTATTCATTTTGAGTGAGATTGGGATTTACATCCAATTCTCTTTGTGGAATCTTGTATACAAGACGGATGTCATTCCATGGCAATCCGGCCACATCTCTTTTAAGTCTTTTAAAATTGTGAATATAATCCCCTTCGAAGGCAAGTTCTTTAATCCTCTGAATGAAAATTGCCGAGAGGTTTGATTTGTTTAATGTTGGCAATCCAGCCCTGTCACGAATTACAGTAAGGTCAGCCAGGCTGCCACCGTCTGTATCATCAGGATCCACCATAAGCCTGCATTCTGCTCTTGTAATGTACATCTCCGACAAACGGATCAATGGAACATGCATATAACGGTCATCAAATTTAATTGTGAAGAATTTGCCTTCATAATTAGCATACAATTGTTTTACACGATTGTCCCCTGCACCTGTTTCTGAAGCCACAAGTGATATAAAATCATTGGAAGGGCTGAATTTTCCTGATGATTTGAACCTGTAATATCCATTCAGGGTACCCACTGAGGCATCCGTTTCTGTACTCATTAACCCGAATATCATCTCTTTGGATTTGGTAGATGAGTAATTGGCAATGATGAGTTCCTCCAGGCCACCCGAGAAGTTATCGATTACATCGGTACAGGCTTGAGCTGCTTCGGCATAATCACCATGGTAAAACAATACCCTGGCCAAAAGGGCATTTGCCGCGATACTGGTGGCCCGATCACTATTGGATGCCGGGAGAAGGGTCATAGCCAGCTCCAGGTCGGCAATAATATTCTGGTAGCAGGTTTCAATACTCTCCCTGGCCGGTTTGTAATCTATAGCGCTAGGTTCAGTAAGATAGGGAACTCCCTCACCAGTATTTGGATTACCCAGATAGCGAACTAAATCGAAATAAAGCATAGATCTTATAAACAAAGCTTCACCTTCCAAACGATTTTTCGCTGCCGCAATTTTAGAATCATCTACATTGGGAATTTCCTGTATAACTGAATTCACCAGGTTAATAGTAAAGTAAGCATTTTGCCAGAACGAGGTGGTAATACGGTTATCCGCCGACATGGTTTTATTGAGCATTTGTAATTCCTCATAAACTGTGTTTTGTTCACCAGAGATCTTAACGGTGCCGGCGAGCATATCTCCGGCTACCCAAATCCTGCCCCCATAAAGGTCTCCTCCCTGTAAACGGTCATAGGCCCCAATAATGGCAGCTTGCAGGCCGAATGTTGTTGATAGTGCAGTCTTGTCCGACAGGTCCATCTTAGGCTGGACGTCAAGTACTTTATCGCATGATGTGAATAAAACCAATCCTGCGATAGCTAAGGTTGAAATATATTTTATTGTTTTCATGATATTCTATTTCAGGATTTTATATAGTTATGTTTATACCCAGCATGACAGTTTTTATTTGAGGTGGGCTCAAATATGTTACACCTTGGGTTGTATTATGAGAATGATCTCTATTAACCTCTGGATCCCATCCTGAGAAATTGGTTAAAGTCCACATGTTTTGTCCCTTAACATAGATCCGGGCGGATTGAATATTCAGTTTCTTTAGTAAAGAGTCCGGCAGTTTGTAGCTCAAAGTGATATCTTTCAAACGCAGGTAAGATGCGTCCTCAAGCCATCTGGTTGAATTATAGTTGCGGTTGTCAGGCTGCCACATCAATTTCTGGACATCTGTGTCGGTGTTATCGGGAGTCCAGGCATTCAATACCTGTGTAGTCTGATTCCAGTTCCCATCAAGTCCGCCTTCCAGAAATTTGGCATCATCGCGATATACTTCTTGTCCATATGCAAAGGTGAACAGGAAATTAAAATCAAAGTTTTTCCAGCTGAACATATTATTGATACCACCGTAAAAATCGGGATAAGGATTACCTACAACAACTACATCACGTGCATAATTGAACTCATTTGTCGGGAGTCCGGTTTCTTGATTCATGAATAACTCTTCACCAGTTTCCGGATCGATTCCAACCCATTCCACCAGCCGCCAGGCTCCAATTGGGTGACCCTCCTGAGCATAATTATTCCCATAGGTTCCTCCTGTATCTGTACCGGCAATAATCTGGTCCTGGATATCCAGGATTTCATTATAGTTGCGAGAAATATTCAAATCAGTTTTCCATTTTAATCCACCAGTCAGGTTGTTTGAAGTGATAAAAACCTCCACCCCAGTATTTAGCATAGCTCCAATGTTCTGCATCACTGAGGAGGAGCCGCTGGTTTGAGGAATGTTCACTGCCAGCAGCATGTCGGAGGTCCTTTTGTCATACCAGTCGAATCCACCGGTAATCCGTCCATCCAGGACTCCCCAGTCAAAACCTATATCCAACTGGTTAACCTGCTCCCATCCGAGATTTGGGTTGGCTATATTTCCGGTTCCTATGCCTGACAAACCATTATACTGTGTACTGTAATAAGATCCGAAATAGCTGTAATTTCCAATTGCGGCATTTCCGGTCACTCCAAATGAAGCCCTGAACTTTAGAAATGTCAGTACAGGTACACCCTTCATGAAGTCTTCATCTGTCAGGATCCATCCTACTGATCCGGCAGGGAACCAACCAAATCTGTTATCCTCGCCAAAGCGGGAGGATCCATCTCGTCTCAAACTTACAGAGGCAAGATATTTTCCGTCATAAGCATAGCTCGAACGCGCAAAGTAGGAAATGAAGCCATAACCACCTTCGTAAGCTGTGCCCCCCTTGGTCGTTCCGCTCCCTGGGTTGTGAAGGGTTGGATTTGGCATTTTTTCAGACCAGAATTCATTGTCTTGCTGGTAACTGCTTTCCACCGACATGCCAATCATTCCATTGATTTCGTGTACCTGGTTAAAAGTTTTGTTAATACTCAAGAAATTATTGGTATACCAGTTTTCAACTCTCACACGCCTGTCCATTGCATAATCATTTTCCTGGGTGATAGTTCCAATCCAGCGCGATTCTTTCTGGTACATATTATTCATTGAGTACTCTGATCTGTACGAGATCCAATCGGCGAATTTATATTCCCCCCAAACATTGCCAAGGAAAGAGGTTGCATCCTGCACTTGCTCTGTATTTGCCTCAAAAGCAAGAGGATTTGTCCCTGAGCGGGCTGCAAAATAGGTTCCGTCTTCATTATATACCGGCATTATGGGCAATGAGCGGGATTGTGCAGTTCCCAGTCCACCAGCCCATCCGGTTTGTACCCTATGGTTTTTAAAATTGGAAAATGTCATATTTACACCAACCGTAAAACGCTTTGTTGCCTTATGCGTCAGGCTTAGTTTACCTGAGGTACGGGTAAAATCATTGTTGGTAATTACACCTTTATCATCCCGATAAGTTAGACCTGCATAGAAAGTTGTCTTTGAATTACCGCCTGAGACATTAAAATTGGCTTCCTGAACACGCCCCGGACGAAGCATTTCATCAATCCAATCGGTATCAGTAGAATCAGCAATTTCACGGGTTATGCCGAATGGTAATCCATCATAAAAAGCCTGATAATTTTTTGTGGTGTCATTACCTGAATTCGCCCATGACATTTTAGCCATTTGCAGATATTCGGGTCCGGATAATAAATCCAGGCGGTGGGTCACATCCGTTACACCAGCATAATAACTGGCATTGATCTGTGATTTTCCCTCTTTTCCTGTTTTTGTGGTAATCAGAACGACACCATTAGCCGACCGTGACCCATAAATAGCAGCTGCGGAAGCATCTTTTAGAATCTCAATGGATTCAATATCTGCCGGGTTAACAAGAGCCAGTGCATTGGTGCCGTCGGCAAATCCGCCTGAACCATAATCTCCTGTAATTACAGGTACTCCGTCAATCACATATAGTGGCTGAGAAGAAGCAGATAATGAGGATGTACCCCTAACCCTAATGGTTATTGGAGCTCCTGCCAAACCATTGTCACTTGTAACCTGCACCCCGGAAGATCGTCCCTGAAGGACTGCTTCGAAAGAGGGAACGGAAACATTTTCTATCTCCTGAGCTTTTACACTGGCGATAGCACTGGTGATGTTTCTTTTTCTTTTAGTACCGTACCCTACAACAATGAGTTCTTCCATGTTCATGACATCTTCTTCCAGATTGAAGTTGAGATTGAGGCTCTGGTCATCAGATATTTGGATGACCCGGGATTGTGGTTTGTAACCAATGGAAGTGATCCGCATGGTATACCCACCTGCAGGTATTTTATCCAGGGTATAATTCCCATCCAAATCCGTGGCAGTACCAAGGGTTGTTCCGTTCAGCACAACTGTGGCACCAATTAGGGGGTTTCCGGAAGCATCCGAAACCGTACCGGTTATCACTCCTGATTGTCCAAAAGCCGTGCTGATGAACACGAAGGACATAATCAAAAGGAAAAAAAGGCGTAAACGTTTATACATAACTTTTGTAAAGAATTAGGTTAAACCATTTTTTATATAGAATGTAGTTAGATACTAAATCAAAAGTAAGGATAAATGCGGGATAATCACAAAGAGAAGACTCAAAACTTGTTGTAATTGAGGGCTTTGTGCCCCTGTATACCTTATTTCAAACGTTTGCAGAGGGGGAAATTAAAATAGCAATTTTAATCCAAAACCCCGGTTCTGTGAGTGGATTCACGTATGATCAATTCAGTTTTTAATTCATGGTGAATAAAAGGCTGCTCAATCTGTCGGTTCAAAAGCCGGTCGAGTAATAATTGAACCGAAATCTGCCCCATCTCATAACCATGCTGGTCAACTGTACTTAGTGTTGGATGAGTGACCTGAGAAATGAGGCCATTACTAAATCCGATTACCGAGATTTCTTCCGGAATTCTGATTCCCATTTCGTGAAGGGACTTTATAACCCCTGTGGCAGTAAAATCATTAACAGTAAAAATGCCATCCGGGGGTTGGATCCGGTTCATCAGTTGTTTGGTCCTGATTTGTGCCTGGTTGAAATTATCGCAATATATTATCAGGTCTCTGTCTATTTCCATTTTGTTATCCCTCAGGGCTTCGGTGTATCCATTACGCCTGAGATCAGTGATTCGCAGCCCCGGAGGCCCAGCCAGATGGGCAATCCTTCGACGACCGGTGCGGATAAGGTGATTTACTGCATTGTAGGCACCCTGAAAATCGTCCACAGTAACCTTATCGGTTATTATTTCATCACAAACACGGTCAAACATAACCAACGGAACTCCATTATTGAGAACATAGGATAAATGTTCATACTGCCTTGTCTCCCTGCTGAGTGATATCAGAATACCCTCTACCCTGGCATCCATAAGAGCCGTTGTAGCAAACACTTCCCTGTTGAAGGATTCGTTGGATTGAAAAATCATGACGTTATATCCTGCATCATAGGCCACGTCTTCAATCCCGGAGATAACAGAGGAAAAAAAATGATGTACTATTTCGGGGATAACCAATCCCAGGGTTTTTGTCCGGCTGGATCTCAGACTAAGGGCAATGGCATTTGGCTTGTAATCAAGTTTTTTTGCCAGTTCATTAACCTTTTTTTTGGTTACCACACTGATTTCCGGATGATTCTTCAGCGCCTTGGAAACCGTTGATGGAGAAATTCCCAATTCTCTGGCGATATCCTTGATCGTTACATGTCCGCTCCGCATCATAACTTATAGCAATCGATTGAAGTAATAAAAATAGCACTATTAAAATGAAACTAGCAAGCTATTTAAAGCTTGATCAAATACTTATTAGCAAGATTTTTTAAATCAGGATCATATAGTTCTTTTTAAGCATTGAAAATGGAAGGTGGAAACGAACTAACATGACTGTTTTGTTCCTAAATTTCCTGTCAGATGTCCAGCAGCACAAGGATTTGGAAAAAAGTACAAATAATTCCCGGTTTATAGCAATCGATTGAAATATAGGCATAGCAACGAAATTCAATCCTAATTGGCAGGTTTTTTGAGCTTTAAGGGGATTTAATTAAGTAGAGGGGTTCTTTTTTTTTGTACATTTGAATAAACAATAACAAAAACAATAACAGTAATTTTAATTTAAAGCATATGAAAAATTTTTTACGCCAATTTAGTTTGATGTTTTTACTTCTGGCAATGGCCGGATTCGCCCTTGGGCAACCCATGCCGGATGCAATTACTATTTCCCCGGAAGGGGCAACAGCTTTTGATGAAATAACCCTGACTTTCGATGCAAATAAATCTTGCACACCTGATGGTAAGGGAAATTTGTTAGGGCTTGAATCCGTTGCTATGCACTCAGCCATGAGGTTTTTGGGTGACGCACTTACCGTCTGGGGTCACAATGGAGTGGATTTTAATGGAACACCCGGTGGTGAATATGACACACGTCTTGCTTCTAACGGTGATGGAACCTACTCAAAAACATTTGTTCCGGTTACTTATTATAATCTGACAGGAGACGAAGGTATTTTTATTGGTATTTCAGCCGTTTTTAATAATGGAGCGGGCTGGGATGCTGAAGGTAAAGACACAGGCGACGGTGCGTGTGTCGACTTTAAAATACCCTTTGCCTATACTTCTGGTGAACCTGAAGGGAACTTCAATGTCAATATGAATAAAGTTATTGAAGCGGGAACCTTTATTGCCGGAATTGATAAGGTATGGCTGGTAATTGACGGTGTTGGTGAGTTTGATATGATCGACCTGGATGCAGATTTCAACGCCGATGGTATCTATTTTGTGAAAATTGAATCCGCTTTGGTAAAAGATGCCGTTTATACTTATAACTATCGCATTAACGCCGATACTCCTGAGGATGCAACCAGGGAATTTGTAGCTCTAGGCGGTCCGAACACATTCAACGACTGGTGGAACCAGGATCCTATCGTTTTTCCAGCTACGGTGACTTTTATGCTTGACATGACACACCCTATTAGTCTGGGTGAGTTTGATCCAGAAAGTGATTTTATTGATGTTGCAGGCGCCTTCAACGGTTGGGGACCGGCTGAGGGAGAGGATGTTCTAACTGTAACTGAAACTGAAGGGATATATACTGTAACTATTGATGGTATGAATGCCGGAGAGAGCTATGATTTTAAATTCAGACTGAATGCCAATTGGGATACTTCGGAATTCCCAGGTGGAGGTCCTAACCGTAACATTATGCCGGTTGAAGGGGAACAAACAGTGAACCTGGTTTATAACACTGTTCTTCACTTCTCCGTTGATATGACAAAAGCAATTGATGCTGGAACTTTTGACCCTGAGGTTGATTTTGTTGATGTTGCAGGAAGTATGAATGGATGGGGTGGAACCGTCCTTGAACTTTTAGATGGTAACATTTATACCGTCAACGTTGACAATGTAAAAGTTGGCGAAACCTTAGAATACAAATTCCGTATTAACGGAAGCTGGGACAGTAATGAATTTCCCGGCGATCTGCCAAACAGGACATATACTGCTATTTATGGGTACCAGATAGTTCATCATTTCTATGATATAACTGTTGGTGTAGAGGATGTCTTGAAATTAGAAGAGATCAGTTTCTATCCAAATCCAGTAAGTAGCACTCTGGTTCTGGAGAATGCAGATCAGGTTAAAATGGTAATTATTTCTAATCTGGTTGGACAGGAAGTTAAATCGCTGGATAATCTTCAACCCAGGATGGAAATCAATACTGCAAGCCTGGAGAGAGGTGTTTATTTCCTTACTTTTGTAGCCAGGGATGGTTCCAAAAGAACTGAAAAGATTATTAAACAGTAACTTTTTATAAATCAATAATTTGCCCGGCTGGTTGATCATTACCGGCCGGGCTTTTTTAATATTTCTATTATGTTCAATCGTTTTGGATTCCTTGTTGCTCTATTCCTAATTAGTTTGTCTTCCCAGGCACAACTAATAGTTTTGGATCCCCCATCTGCCACTGGTGAAGATTCAGTGACCGTATTTTTTGATGCCAGTAAAGGTGATGCCGGCTTGATGGGGTACACAGGAGATGTATGGGCTCATACTGGTGTATTTACAACAGGTGGTAATGGTTGGCAGTATGTAATTGCTACCTGGAATCAAAATACAGATAAGGCAAAGTTACACTCACTGGGTGATGATTTGTGGGAATTTAAAATCAGCCCAAGTATTAGGGAATTTTATGGAGTGCCTGATGATGAGATGATTACTGCTCTGGCCTTCGTATTCCGCAACAGCGATGGTTCCAGAACAGGCCGGGATGTAAGCGGTGCTGATATTTTCTTTGAATTGGCTAGTCTGAAGGTGGAGATTATACAGCCAGTGGAGGATTGGTTTATTGCGGAAGAGGGACAAAGAATTACCATTGAAGCCAAGGGGACCATGGCTGATACCATTTTTCTATACCATGATGGGGATTTAGTCACTCAAACACCCGGAAATGATTTGTATTATGAAATTGCTGCCCAACCGGACGGTATCCATGTTGTTGAAGTCAGAGTAAAAAATTCACGAAGTACGGAGTCTGATTCATTCTCATATGTTGTAAGGGAAACCGAGGAGATGCCAGCAGGTGTTCGGGATGGGATCAATTATATCGATGATAACACTGTGATTCTGGTCTTGTATGCACCTGCGAAAGACTCTGTAAACGTAATTGGCGACTTTAATGCATGGGAAGCCAGCCCTGATAATTTAATGAAAAATACTCCTGACGGGAACAGGTTCTGGCTGCGAATTGAAAATTTGGAGGCAGGTAAGGAATACTTATTTCAATATCTGGTGGATGGATCTTTGCAAATTGCTGATCCATATACCGAGAAAACTTCCGATTATAATGACCAGTTTATCAATCAGGAAACTTATCCAAATTTACTCCTCTACCCAAGCAACGATGCTGTTGATGTTGTTTCTGTCATGCAAACAGCTCAGGAGCCATATGACTGGAAAATCAAGAATTTTGTACGTCCGGACAAGACAAACATGGTGATCTATGAGATGTTGATGCGGGATTTTACTGATCGCCACACCTTCGCATGCATGCTAGATACACTGGATTATTTTCAAAAACTTGGTATTAACGCTATTGAGTTAATGCCAGTTTCTGAGTTCGAAGGAAATGTGAGCTGGGGATACAATCCATCCTTTTATTTTGCTCCAGACAAGTTTTACGGACCAAAGGACACATATAAAGACTTTATTGATGCCTGTCATGAAAGGGGAATTGCCGTTATAATGGACATGGTATTAAACCATTCTTATGGTAAAAACCCCATGGTCCATTTATATTGGGATGATGAGAATAATCGTCCTGCAGAGAATAATCCATGGTTTAACACAGTGTCGCCTAATCCTGTATATGCCTGGGGATATGATTTCAATCACGAAAGTGAGGCCACAAGAGCCTTTGTTGATAGTGTTAATCGATTTTGGATGCAAGAATATATGATTGATGGATTTCGATTTGATTTCACCAAAGGGTTTACCAACACTCCGGGTGACGGCGGTGGTAATGATGAAGCAAGGATAGCTATACTGGAAAGGATGGCCGACAGGATTTGGGAAGTGGATCCGGAGGTTTATGTAATTCTTGAGCATTTTTCCGGGTACGAGGAGGAAAAGATACTTATTGAATATGGGATGTTATCCTGGGGAAATGTGAATTACACTTACCGTAAGGCCGCTGCTGGTTGGTTCATGGCAAATAATGCTACGAATTTGGCCGCCGCTTCCTATCAATACAGGGGGTTCACCAAGCCCCATAGCGTTGCTTATATGGAAAGCCACGACGAGGAGCGCTTGATGTATGAATGTTATGTTTGGGGTAACACTAGGAATCCTGATTACCTGCTCAAGGATACAACAAATGCTCTTAAAAGGATGGAGCTCTCGGCAAACTTTTATATACCAATTCCAGGTCCTAAAATGATATGGATGTTCGGAGAGTTAGGATATGATTATTCAATCGATTATAATGGGCGAATTGGCCGTAAGCCTATTCGATGGGATTATTACGATGATCCCCGAAGACAGCGTCTGTATAAAATCTACGGGGCTTTGAACCATTTGAAAGCAAAGCATGAGGTTTTCAAAACCACAGATTACCAGGTGTCTCTGAACGACACCCTGAAAAGGATTCATTTGAACGGTGCAGAAATGGATGTAACCATTCTTGGTAATTTTGGAATTTGGCCCACCATGGGAAATCCCAATTTTCAACACACTGGCTGGTGGTACGAATACTGGTCAGGCGATTCCCTGTTTGTTGAAAACCTATCATCTGAGATGACCCTGCTGCAGGGGGAATATCTGTTATATACCGATGTAAAACTTGAGAATCCAGATATTACTACCGGGACTGAAGAGGTTATTACGGGAAATCTTCATGGGCTGGAATTATCTATTTATCCGAATCCTGTTGAGGATAGGCTGCAGGTCTTCAATACCTCAGATATATACCAGGATGTAAAGCTGGAGATAATGGATATTTCAGGGAGGTTGGTTCTTACAAGGGAGGTTCCCCGCTGGGTAAATGGGCAGGTTGAACAGTTCGATACATCTGGGCTGACTCATGGGGTTTATTTAATAAAGGTTGTTTCGGCGGAGGGAGTTGGGGTCTTTCGATTTATTAAATAATTTTACTTCAAATTATGCTTTAGATGAAACCAAAAGACCTGAAAGAAGCAATCCTCGAAGGTATCCCTGAAAACCTGCCTCCAAAATATCTTCGGGATCCTAATATCAGCCATGCTCCAAACAGAAAAAGCATACTCTCTCCAGACGAAAAAAGACTGGCCATAAAAAACGCGCTCAGATATCTGCCTCTTTATCAACATAAAGAAATCCTTCCTGAATTTATTGAGGAATTAGAGACTTACGGCAGAATATACATGTATCGCCTCAAACCTGATTATGAGATCAAAGCCAGGCATATCGATGACTTTCCCCACCAGTCAAAACAGGCAGCCGCTATAATGCTTATGGTAATGAATAACCTGGACAAAGCGGTTGCCCAACACCCCGAGGAACTGATCACTTATGGTGGAAACGGGGCTGTTTTCCAAAATTGGGCCCAATACAGGCTTTGCATGAAATACCTGGCTGAAATGACTGATGAACAAACCCTGGTTCTTTATTCGGGTCATCCTATGGGCCTTTTCCCATCACACAAAGAGGCACCGCGTGTTGTCGTTACCAATGGAATGGTAATTCCCAATTACTCCAAACAAGACGATTGGGAACGTTTTAATGCTTTGGGGGTGTCGCAGTATGGCCAGATGACAGCCGGTTCGTTCATGTATATCGGTCCGCAGGGAATAGTTCATGGTACTACCATCACCGTGCTTAATGCCGGAAGAATGAAAGCAAAAGATCAGGATGAGGGACTGGGAGGAAAAGTTTTTGTGACCTCTGGCCTTGGCGGCATGTCTGGCGCTCAGGCTAAAGCTACAGTTATTGCCGGTGGAATTTGTGTTGTTGCTGAAATTAATCCACTTGCTACACAAAAGAGGCACGAGCAGGCTTGGGTTGATGAGGTGTACCATGATATGGATGAACTAATTGTGAGAATTGAACAAGCGAGGGCTGGCAGGGAAGCTGTATCACTGGCTTTCCAGGGCAACGTTGTTGATCTTTGGGAGAAGCTGGCCAGGGAGAAGGTCTATATTGATTTGGGTTCCGACCAGACATCTCTGCATAATCCCTGGTCGGGAGGATATTATCCAGCGGGCCTAACTTTTGAAGAATCAAACAGGATGATGAGAAACGATCCGGATGGATTCCGCCAGGAAGTTCAAAAGTCATTGCGGCGACAGGTTAAAGCAATTAACGCGGTGGTTGATCTTGGTATGTATTTCTGGGATTATGGCAATGCTTTCCTTCTGGAAGCAGGTAGATCTGGGGCTGAGGTAGTAAAGAATGATGGCACCTACCGCTATCCTTCTTATGTCCAGGATATTATGGGGCCCCTTTTCTTTGATTTTGGTTTTGGCCCCTTCAGGTGGGTATGTACATCCAACGACCCTAAGGACCTGGAAACCACAGATAATATCGCAGTGGAGGTTCTGCAGCAATTACTAAAAGAGGCCCCTGAGGATATTAAACAACAAATGGCCGATAACCTTCATTGGATTCGGGAAGCTGGCAAAAACAGGATGGTTGTCGGCTCTCAGGCAAGGATACTGTATGCTGATGCCAGGGGTAGAATGAGATTGGCATTAGCATTTAATAAAGCCATACGTGATGGTCGTATCAGCAGCCCCATTGTACTGGGACGTGATCATCATGATGTTTCAGGAACTGATTCCCCATACCGCGAAACATCCAATATTTACGATGGTTCGAGTTTTACAGCTGATATGGCTATCCAAAACGTGATAGGGGATGCCTTCAGGGGTGCCAGCTGGGTATCTATTCACAATGGAGGCGGAGTAGGATGGGGTGAGGTCATTAATGGCGGATTCGGTCTGGTAATAGATGGGTCAAAAGAAGCGGATGAACGTTCACAACGAATGTTGCACTGGGATGTGAATAATGGGATCGCCAGAAGATCGTGGGCCAGGAATATACCTGCAATAACCACGATAAAAAGGGCAATGGAAGAAAATCCTGAACTAATTGTTACCCTACCCTCTATAGCTGATGACCAGCTAATTGAGTCATTTTTCCATAAGGAAGAAAATCCTGGATCATGAAAGAGTTAACCATTTAGAATCCTTTTTTGCGATGAAACCAAAAACCATACTCATTACACTGATCCTTATTCCCTTAATTTCCGGATGTATTCCAGATGATGGAGTCAACACTCTCGAGGGCTCATGGTCCTGCCAGGAGACAAGCGAGATTTTTATGAGCAATATGAAAGGGACCAGCATCTTTCCGGTTTATTTCGCACAGGATATTGCTGATAATCAAACATATTACATTGATAATTTTTACCAGTTGGGCACAGGGGTCGAAGTGAAAGTGAAATTGTCAGGTGGAGTTATTACCGTGGAAAAGCAAAAGGTTGATGGCATTGAATTCGAAGGCAGCGGAACAGTTAATCCTTCATACGAGTTGATAAACCTAAGCTATACCGCAGATGATGGGGGAGGGCAGGTTGACCATGTTACGGCTGTCTACTCAAGATGAATGGAGTATTATTTTTGACACCAGTACAACTGCGTAAGCTGCAACACCCTCCTCTCTGCCAACAAACCCCATTTGTTCATTGGTTGTCGCTTTGATACAGAGTTGATCAGAGTCGATTCCCATAGTGTCGGCAAGAACCTCGGTCATATGTGGAATGTGATCAATAAGCTTTGGCCGTTCAAGGCAAATTGTCGTGTCGATATTACCTACCTGCCATCCTTTACCCCGGATTAATGCTATAGTCTTTTTGAGAAGGATTTTACTATCAATATCTTTGAATTCCGGAGAACTATCCGGGAAGTGATACCCAATATCCCTTAAGGCCAACGATCCTAATAAGGCATCACAAATAGCATGGATTAGAACATCACCATCGGAATGGCCCAAGCAGCCTTTTTCAAAAGGAATTGTGATACCTCCCAAAACCAATTTGCGATTTTCGGTTAACCGATGGGAGTCATAACCAAATCCTACACGAAACATGGGTATTAATTATTTCTGGAACCGTCAAAATCAAATAACAGACTGAATCGCAGAGTGTTTTGAAGAGGGTTGTTTTGATATAGTGGAACCAGATAGGCAAAGTCCAATCCAAAAACGTTTAAACGTAAACCTATCCCCAGGGTGAAGAACTTTCTATTCCCCTTGGTGCTATGTTCGTGAAAATATCCACCACGGATAGCAAACTGCTTGGCGTACCAATATTCCATCCCAAATGAAAATGTAATCTCATTAAATTCTTCTCTGAAGCCGCCTGGAGCATCATAGAAAGACTGAAAAATACCTACAGGAACAGCAACGTTGGGGTCATATCCATATTTGATAACCGGATCGTTGGCGAGGTCAACAGAATCTGAATAATAAATAGGAGGTGTCGGCACAAGCAATTTGTTTAAATCTGTCGTTGCCATTAAACTGTTGTAATCATCAAAGTCGATCTTATATGAGGCACCGAGCCGCAAATTGATAGGGATAAAGTCTTTGTCGGAGTCCTTTGAGTATGATATTTTTGAACCGAGGTTTGAGAAATTCAGGCCCCAGGCAAAAGTGGCGTCATAGTTGCCAGCCATCACTATATCCGAGTTCTGATAGAAAAGACTTATATCAGCAGCCAATGCCATACCGGGATTGGATTCTATCCCACCAACAAATTGACCTCCGGTAAGATTTGAATAGATATACCTAAAGGCAAGGCTACCAGCCAGCCTGTCGGTAAAGGCACGGGAATAAGCAAAATCAACAGCAAACTCATTAGGATTGAACTGGCCGCTGGTATTTCCTACTATGTCGGTGAAAATGATGTTGCCAAGTGAAAAATAAAGCAGGGAAAATCCTATTGTCTGATCTTTATCAATCTTTTTATATCCACTCAAGTAGGCCAGATTGATGTCAGGAATTAATTCCCGTAACCAGGGTGTATACGAAATGGCCAGGCTCATATCCTTTTCAGCAAAAGCATATTTAGCAGGATTCCAATGCATCGAACTGGCATCAGGTGAGGTAGCTACCCCTACATCACCCATTCCTCCTCCTCTGGAATCAGGAGCAATCATTAAGAATGGAACAGCTGAGGTGATGGTGTTTAATTCCCCTGTAATTTCTCCAGTAGTGATCTGGCCATAATTAGGCCTGATAAACAAAAATAACACTAAAATGAGTAAAGAGAGTCTAGATAATCTTATCATTCTCAATGCCTTTTAAAATAAGCGACAAATATAAAAAATTAATACGAGTAAATTCCCCCGATCTTTTATCAAAACTGCCAATCTCAGGAATTATTGTGGGAAAAATTAAAGACTTATCGCAATATCACTAATTTTTGAAATCCCTCCTGTGTCCGGTCATCCAATGTGCGGACACGAATCCTGTAAATATAAGTTCCGCGCCCTATCCGGTCACCAAAATCATCCAGGCCGTCCCATGCAACCGGGCCTACCCGGAAAGAGTCGCTTTCAATCTGGGTATTATCCACATTAAGAAAAGAAAAGGATTTTACCAGTCTCCCACTCACCGTAAACACTTGTATCTGAACATCAAGCGGGATATTCGCCTGATTATGCTCAAAATAAAATTCTGTGTGGGTGGTGAAGGGATTAGGGTAATTTAATATGTTTTTCAGCTCAAGTCGAGCTGATCCCATAACCTCAAATTGTATCTCTGTCTCTGTTGAGTTATTTAATATATCCCACACTTTCAGCTTCATTTTATGGGTTCCGGGCTCAAGGTCCTGCAAGGGATAACGGATCATCCCGGATTTGTAATTATCCAGGTCGGATTCATAATAATCGTTAAGGACAAGAATACTCTGCCTGTTGTCGTCCAGGATGGCGGTAACGTCATGGCCAATCCCATTCCCCACCGTATTTATCCCGTATTGGTCGCTGACTCTCGCCAGAAATACAGGGTTTTCATTTGTTAACCCCCCATAAACAAAACTTGTATCGTTCATATAGAGCCTTACTTCCGGTCCTTCCAGATCGGTATAAACAGAATCTGCTGATCCTCCGATTAGAACCGACAGGTTAACTCCATTTGCATCGGAGGATCCGTCAGTTGCATAATAACTGAAACGTCCTGTTCCAATATTATATGCTATATCCTTGGGGACAATGAAAGAGAATTTAAAATCACCCTGATTAACACTTACCTTACCCCTGAAAAGTATGTTCTTCTGTACTGTGAATTCCATAATTGGGCCACCATCATTGGCAAGATTGTTAAGAACCACTTCCTTATCAAATACACTCGGGATCACGATGCCATTGAATCCCTCCATCTTATTGCCTTGCAAATCTGCAATATAGCCCCTGACAGTTGCCTGGCTGAGAGCTTTAAGGGTATCAGTGAATTCCCCTACGGCTTGATCATTAATAGAAGTCATCACTATATTGTTTTCCGGAAAGTTCAGAGAAAGTGCCGGGTCGCTCAATAATGTGAAATTAAGTTTGTTAAGCTCGGTTCCAACAGCATTTTTTGTCAGAAGCATAATATCTCCAAAACGATATCTCGAACCATCGGGTTTTTGATTGAATATATAATCATATAACTCTTTATTAAGCCTGAAATTTGGTGAAGAGTAAACCAGACGAGTGGTTGTAAACAAACCAATCCCTCCTCCATCAGGATTCAATACTACCATTTCTCCGGCCGATGGAAATTCATGGTCGTCGAAGCGGCTGAACTCACAGGTGGCTGTGATAAAAAGAGGCAGTTTGTCGTAATTATTCCAGGCCTGTATGTCACTGGTTGTAAGGATCTCTTCATGAGCCAGCCCTCTTTCACTCCCATGACCAATATAATTCATGATCAGGGCACCTTTTTTTATTCTGTCATTAATGGCGCGGTTAACCTCTGGATAACGCTCTCCAGCAGGCACAGAGATCTGTTGGTAGGCATCCAGGAAAATCTTGTCGAGGTTAAAGCTGGGATAGTATTGATTTACTTTTTCTGCCAGGGTGTTGGCATCCTCCATGTGGCTATTGCCATCTTCATCATCCCCGATGAAACAGATCAGGTTTCTCCAATCTCCATAAGTGACAGGGTCTTTATAATGCTTGACTTTATCCACCATCACCTCAGCATCATGGGGCGAGACCACCGGGAAACGGCCGATACCAATATCCAACAATCCGGGCTCCAGGCCTTCTCCATCATCCAACAAACCGAAATAATCGTCTGTCACATAGGAGCTTGTCGGGTAGAACGACTCCAGTGATTGAAAGGTAGGCAGACATGTAGCAAATTCCTTGGTAATGTTTTTATTGTCGTAGGAGCCGTCTCCAAAAAGTAATAAGTATTTCAGTTTGAGGTCAGAACCCGAACGATCATAAAACATTTTGAGGAAATCACGGATTGCGGTAGCATCCTGGGACCCGGAGGAAAACTCATTGTAGATCTGTTGAGGGGTCACGATAAGGCTTTCTATGCCATCATATTCAGTGTGAAAATCAGCCAGGTCCTGTGCATATTCGAGAAGATCATTATGAACAATAATGATCATGTCGGGAGATTCTTCACCGTGAAGGTTTTGGTTCGTAATGATTCCCATCCCATCCTCACCTTCAAATTCAGGAACAGGAAGATCTGCAGATAAGGGGTTGAATGCAATAAACTCCCTTAGCTGATCTGTATTTGCAGAAAATGAAAGCATATTTCCACTACCAGACACCTTCAAGGATTTTACTGATTGCTTATCAGTAACATCCCACACCTGGATATTATCTCCATTGGTTTGGATAGAAAACCTGCTGATCACACCCTGGCCAATAGATTCAATATCCCTGAATTTGAGTTGCTTACCATTGTATCGGATACGGCTGCGTGTATTCAGAACCAGATAATCCAGCCAACCCTCCGCTGCCGGATTACTGGGTGCATATTGGATATCCAGCCGGAATTCGCCCCCTTTAGGTGTAAAAACACTTTCAGTTCTTGAGGAGGATACAAAAAGGGCCTCATAATTGCTTGTATTAACACCAGGAAGGCTGACAGTATTAATAACATTATCATCAATAATCAGGTGAAATTTACTGTTTTCACTGGTACGTGTTGATCTGGACAATAGATTGGATAGCATTTTCACAGGTGCATCGGAGATCCTGTTCGGAAAACTAAAGGAAAATCCCCATTTCAATTCAATAGAGAAATGTGTCCAACACCATATCTGACCAGATTTTATAAGATTGACCGAATCCTTTTCACGGAACAGGTAATCATCAAAGCTGCTTACCTGGTAGTCAGGTGTTCCCGTTACTTCCGGGAGCTGTGTTACTTTCCTACCGGTTCCGGCATCCGTAGTAATAAAATAGTATGCAAAATCAGAATAAAGATGCATATTGTGGACAAACATCTTATCTGGAAGACTATATGACCAGCTCACAGGGCCTTCTGCAAAAAAAAGTAAAAAGTCGCCAGAATTGAAGATTCCGTCATTTCCTGTTGCAAGGTAAATGGGATTTTCTATTAAGTCATCCTTTTTATCCTTACTGGAATCAAAAGTCAACTGTTTCCCTCCATTTCCAAAAATCCGAGCCTTGGCAGGATCTGAAATTCCAAAGGAGATAAGATCATTATAACCGATTCTATGTATACCCGTTTCTTTAACACGAATTTTATACCATTGACCCGCAGCCAGAACAGATTGATTGGCATAACTTCGGCTATTTCCCGAATATTTCAATACAGAGTTAGAACTTCCTGTCTGGCGGGCAGATGGATTGCATGATACAAGACGTTCAATTTGTCCGGTTCCAGCATTTCTGCGCAAGGGCACAAATTCGTACCTGATAAAAGGCTTTTTCCTGGAGATCTGAATGAAAGTCTCTACCTCGATATGATCCGGAATTTGCTTCCGGTCAATGAAGCGAAGCTGATCCGATGGAACCGGCTCGAATAGAGCTTCTTCTAATTCAACCCCCCAGCTTCCTGAACTTAAATTGCCCGACAGGGGAAGGGATTCAGAAACCACTGGAAGGCCAGCGTTTTTAGCTGGATAAATGGCTCTGTCAACAGACAGTAGAAATGTACTTGGGCCACTCTCTGAGTCAGGACTAATATTGTTTAAAGGAATTGGATCTTTCCAGTTTAAGAGCAATTTTTGATCCTGTGATATTGCCTGGTTGAGACCAACAACCAGGAACAGGAAATTCAATACCAATCCCAAAAGTTTCATGCTATTTTTCAAAACACTTACCTCCACTCGAGCCAAAACTTGCGCAAATTAAGCAAATTCTTGATTTAATATTTATATGTACAGACCTCATGATTATCCATAAATAACGATAAAGTTTCAGGCAAATTGTAGGATTAACACTAAGTTAGCAGGTATATCTGCATTAATGTTGATAAATATGCCTTGTCAATAATAATTGGGTGTATGCCAACGTTATCAAAAGGCTGATTATGATAATTTTTATTATTTTCACCAGGTTTTCAAGAGTCAGTGCAATATGGAATGCCAATTTTTAGTTATCTTTGTAAATTGTTATTAACTGTAGATTAGAAGTATGAAATTCAGACTATTTGCTTCAGCTACTCTGGGAATTGGAATATTAATGTCGATGTCGGCATGCAATAAAGAACAATCCCAGAAAACCGGATGGCGATTAAACGACATCGATAATGGCGGATTTGAGTACATCGCTGACTACAATCAGAAAACCGGCCCTGGGCTTGTCTTTGTAGAAGGCGGTACCTTCACAATGGGTCGAGTGACTGATGATGTTCGGTACGATTGGAATAATATCCCCAGAAGGGTAACTGTATCATCCTTTTATATGGATGAGACCGAAGTTACCAACTCGGATTACCGTGAATACTTGTACTGGGTGAAAAGGGTTTTTGCTGATTATCCTCAGGTATACAAAGAGACTTTGCCCGACACGCTTGTATGGCGTAGCGAAATGGCATATAACGAACCTATGATGGAATATTATTTCCGGCATCCGGCTTATAACGATTATCCGGTTGTTGGAGTATCCTGGTTACAGGCCTCCAAGTATTGTGATTGGCGTACCGACAGGGTAAATGAAATGATGTTGATCGAAGAGGGTATCCTCCGTCTCGATCCAAACCAAATAGGGGCCAATAATTTCAATACAGATGCATATATGGCTGGGCAATATGAAGGTATTGTACGCCAAAATTTGCCTGATTTGGATCCTAATAACGAAACCCGGCATGCCAGGATGGAAGATGGATTGTTTTATCCTCAATACCGACTTCCCACTGAGGCAGAATGGGAATTTGCCGCTCTGGGTCTAACTGCTGAAGATGAGGTTATTGACAGCAAGAGGTTGTACCCATGGAGAGGCAATTATGTCAGGAATGATAAGAGAAGCGACCGCGGTGCTATTATGGCCAATTTCTCAAGAGGCCGGGGAGATTACATGGGGGTTTCTGGTTCTCTGAATGATGCAGCCGGTATATCTTCACCTGTAAAAACCTATTGGCCCAATGACTACGGCTTGTATGATATGGCTGGTAATGTCAGCGAGTGGGTGATGGATGTGTATCGTCCGATGACTCTTCAGGATGTTGACGAGTTTCGCCCTTACAGAGGTAATGTTTATACGGTTAAAGAAAGAGATGAAGACGGAAATTTTGTAGAAAAGGATTCTCTTGGAAAAATTCCTGTTCGGGAAATGACCAGAGAGGAGAGTATAAACAGAACAAATTATAAACGTACTGATCTCAGAAACTATATGGATGGTGATCTGGGTTCCAGGATTGATTATGCAAATGGGGAGGAAGGCACGGATGAAGGATCATCCAAAATGTACTACCAGGGGAAAGGTTTACAATCTGAGGGAATAACCTCCCTGATTACCGACCGTTCCAGAGTATATAAAGGTGGCTCATGGAGAGATAGAGCTTACTGGCTGGTACCAGGGACACGAAGGTACATGGACGAGAGGGCATCAGTGGATGATATCGGTTTCCGGTGTGCTATGTCACGTTTGGGTTTGCAGAATGGTAAATAAGATTTGTTGACATTTCTATATATTTTTAAAGAGGCTATTACGGCCTCTTTTTTTATCTTAAGGCTTTTCAAATCCAAAAATGACAATAAAAGAGTTTTATAATAAATTCCTGGAAATTAGGAAGATCAGTACCGATAGCCGGAAAGTGATTCCAAACAGCATTTTTTTTGCTTTAAAAGGAGACAACTTTAATGGAAATCAATATGCCAGGGAAGCTCTTGAACTCGGCTGTGTGCTTGCTGTGGTCGATGAGGATAATTTTCCTAAAGATGACCGGATAGTATATGTTCCGGATGTGTTATTGTTCCTTCAAGAGCTTGCGCATTATCACCGATCTCAGTTTAAAACACCTTTACTGGCTATTACCGGGACAAATGGAAAAACTACCACCAAAGAGCTGATAACTGCTGTATTAAAGAAAAAATATAGAGTTGTTGCAACCAGGGGAAACCTTAATAATCATATTGGCGTTCCTCTCACCCTGCTGGAGATGGATGAAGAAACCCAGATTGCTGTTGTGGAAATGGGAGCTAATCATACCGGAGAGATTTCCAGGCTATGTAAGATTGCTGATCCAACTCACGGACTGATAACCAATATCGGCAGAGCCCACCTGGAAGGTTTCGGATCCCCAGCTAATGTTAGGGAGGCTAAGAATGAACTTTATATCTATATCCGGGAAAATGAGGGGGCAGTGTTTATTAATGAAGATGATCTGGTTTTAACAGGATTAGCCCATAATTTACAAAAATCTGGTTACGGGAAACATGATAAAGCTGCCATTCAGGGGAAAGATCCCCATGAAATTTTTTCGGCTGTGCAATGGAAGAGCCCCCCTGAAATTGATGGTTGGATGATGGTGCAGACCCGCCTGGTGGGAGGATATAATTTTTATAATATTTTGGCAGCAATAAGTGTAGGGAAATATTTCGGGCTTGCCCCAGAACGTATCAATCAGGCTTTAGAATCTTATGTTCCTGGCATGAACAGATCACAATATCTGGAAACAAGCAGGAACAGGGTGATCCTGGATGCATATAATGCTAACCCCGATAGTATGAGCGCTGCCATTACCAATTTTCGGCAATATAGAGCAGACCGGAAAGTTGCTATTTTGGGGGATATGTTTGAGTTGGGGAACTATAGTTATGAAGCCCACAAGGAAGTCTTACAAGCTTTAACGGAATCATCATTTTGCAAGGTTTATCTGGTGGGTCCGGAATTTGCCAGGGTAGCTGTGAATGAGGATGCTACAGTATTTATAAGGCTTGATTCCCTTATTGCTTTTCTGGACGAAGTCCCTTTAAACCAATCACTTATTCTTCTTAAAGGGTCACAGGGGATGGGAATGGAGAAGTTACTTAGTTACCTTTGATCTGAGCTGAGAGAAATTCCTTTTCCGCCTCAGGTAATAGTCTATTACTATGCTTCCCGGATAATAACCGCTAAATTGATCGGGTGGAAGGATTTTTAGGTTTGGTTCTCTTACTGGCCGGTATTCTTTTCTTTCCCTGTAAAATGCTAAATGAGCTTTCAAAACAGCAATGAAGTTTTGGGGCTTGCCTTCAAAAAGAAATTTATAAGCGGCCAGGCCGTCCAAAACCATTCTAACCAAAAGTATTCTGATTAGATTTTTTCTGGGAAGGTTTTTATATAGGGTAAAAAGGCTGTTCCTGACGTTCAGGAATATCTTTTTAGGGTTTCCGCTAGGGAGTGTCCCTCCTCCCACATGATAAACAGTAGAACCTGGAATAGCCAATACTGAATATCCGGATGCCTGAAACCTCCAGCACAGGTCGATCTCTTCCATGTGAGCAAAAAACCTGGCATCGAAACCCCCTTCATCGCGGAATGCCACCATTTTCACCATCATACAAGCCCCGGTTGTCCAGAAAACATTACAATTATCATCGTATTGTCCAGTGTCTTTTTCAACCCGGTTAAGAATTCTGCCACGGCAAAATGGGAACCCCCACCTGTCAATAAATCCTCCCGCCGCTCCTGCGTACTCGAAATTATCTTTTTGTGCATAGGACAGTATTCGGGGCATGACGGCAGCAATATGGGCTGGATGAATTGCAGATAGTAATGGCTCTAGCCAACCTTGTGTAACCTCAACATCAGAATTCAACAGAACAGCATAATTGCTCTGGGTTTGCTGTAGTGCCCTGTTGTAACCCTCGGCAAATCCATAGTTCTGGTCAAATGATATGGTTTTTACCCTCTTCCCATAATTTGCAGCCAACCAGTTGAGAGACTCATCCGTACTGCCATTATCGGCAACAACGATTTGGGCATCTTCTTCCGGAGTATGCCTGATGAGTAACGGCAGGAATTGCTTCAGGAAATGAAGGCCATTCCAGTTTAATATCACAACGTCTATGTCTGGCATCACTGCAAATATAGATCCTCCGGCTGGTGTTTCCAACGACGATGTGACCAAAGCCAGTTTTCTGGTTGGGCTTTAACGTTTTTTTCCAACTCTTCGATATACTTCCGTGTAATTGCCCCGTCCTGCTCCTGATCTGGAGTTAGGCTGATAGGGATAAGGGTTCCCTCGTAACTGCCCCGATTTGTCTTAATCACCCTCATAAATACAACAGGCAGGTTATACTTCTTTGCGATTTTTTCCCCACCGGTAAACCAGGCTGTTTGCTGATTAAGAAATTGAGACCAGAAATGAATGTCCGGTTTTGCAGGTATCTGATCGGCAATCAGCAGGAGTGCTTTTGGCCTGCCATTTCCATTTACCTCTTTCATAGCCCTTGCTGTTTCCTTCATAGATATGGGATAAACCCCTTTTTTCTCCCTGATTCTAACAGTAAGTTCATTAAAAAAAGTATTGGATTGAGGCTTGTAAACTCCTAGTAAATCAAATCCATAGGGAACCACCAGGGCTGGCAGCCACTCCCAGTTTCCCGTATGGCCAGCCAACACAACCAGGTTATTTCCAGAAACCGCAAATTGCCTCAGATACTCAGAGTTTTTCAGAACAATCCGCTTTTTATGCTGTTCTGTTGACCAATGCATAGCTTTCAGAGATTCCACCATAACCTGGGAAAGATGCCTATAGTACTTTTTTCTTAGAAAGAGCACATCCTTATCCGGGATTTCCGGAAAGGATGTGCGTAAATTATTATATATGATGTTTTTTCGGTAACCGGGGAAGAAATTCATGATCAGGTAGCCTAACCAACTTCCCAGGTACAGGACGCCCAATGGAGGCAAGGTGATAAGCCAAATCGCATAATACAATAACCCAGCAGGGAATTTTCGCATATTAATTGATGGTCAGTTCCTTATTTGATGAATTTTTCTGACGATCTGCTGCCCCATCCACCCTCGTAATTATAATCGTCATAATTCCTTAGCTGGGTGTTCCGCCCGTGCAGATCAACCTGCCAGTAGGGATTATATATTTCGCCCCTTGCATCTGAATGCAACAGGATATATTCCGTGCCTACCAGATGTGGGTTGTAGAAAATGAACCGTTTGTTGGTTTGATCACCTAGAGAATAGAAATGCCAGATGACGTATGGATAGGCGTTCGGTTCATGCAAGCTTTCCTCCGCTTGATTGGGTGGACCATATTTCAGCCACACCCGGCCCTGGTCTGTTTCAAATCCATGCTTGATTCTCGTTGCAAAAGCTTCTTCTACTCTTAAGACTTCTTGTTTATATCTATTCCATTCCTCTTCGGGATAGTCGGCATTCCGGTTTTGCCAAAAATTATAAAAAAATTGCTGCATTTTCTTGGTTTCCAATGATTTGGTAACATTATTTGCAAACTGTTTTTCCATGGGATTGCTGATAGGCATCAAACTCAGTAAATAAAAACGCAGGGAGTCAAGTTCTGTTATTTGTTCGGCAAAGGTGGATGAGATGTCCACACTTTCAATGTCGGCGAGATGAATCGAAACACCTGGATTACTGCGTTGGAAAAAAATCTTATTCATCAATAGCATTTCATTTTGCTTGTTACGTGCTTCTACCACAAGGTTATAATTTCCGCTGGGAAGTTCCTGAATTGGAAGGGACGTAAGCAACACATTAACTGGGGCAGCCTTTTGCCTTTGGAAGCGGCTGTATTCATCAAAGGAAACATTGGTCTCAAAGGATTCGAGATAGTACAAAAACAGAAAATCTTCGCCCGGAGCAATTTTCTTGTCGAGTCCGTATAGCTCAGTATAAAAAGTGAGACTTTTAATATCTTCAGGAAACCAGTCCCCTACAAAAGGAATTAAATCATATCCACTCTTGGTAAGGACATTTTCCTCTTCAGCTTTTGAAAATGATTCAACGAATTGAAAGTCGGAGAACCTCATCTCTTGCAAATCGTACTCCAGGGATATCATATCTGCCATTTCGAGGGCTGGCTTATCCTTATTATTATCCTTCAGGAGTAATTCCATTTGGTATATTCCATACGGGAGGGGTATTCTTTGCTGGTCGATGAAATTTGGAATCGTTACTGATGTATCTTTGACTTCCGCACTGATCAGGTTATACTTGCGGAAATCCTTTATTTCATCATCCTGCTTAAAAATGATGGTAACTTCCAGAGATGCCTGGTAAAGGCCTTTTTTGTTGATTTTATATGTGGCTGATGGTCCAAAAACTTTAAGATAGGATTCCACATATGGGCCTTCGACAGGATGGAAAAAACTTGCATGGTAGAATAGGGCCTGAAGATTCTGAGCCATGATATTTGGTGTCAGGAGAAAGAAAAAGGAGAGCAAGGTAAAGGTTAATCGTTTCATGATGTTGGATTTACGTGATTATTCTTGGTATACTAATTCCAGCTTAACTGTTTGTATTGTTTATCATGGGTTTTATTTAATTGATTGAGCCTGGAGGAATATGTCCCTTTGTCACCCGGTCCCAGATCAACCTTGAATGAGTTTTCAGAAAAAGTTTCACTATTGTAGAACAGCACTTTTCCCGAACGGACTACAACCTCCACATCTTTATTCCTTACCGGGGCAGATACGTGGAAAGATGTACCTGTAACACGGATCTTTGCTTCTCCAGTTTGTACGATGAATGGACGTACAGGATCAGGTGTTACAGAAAAAAATGCATCACCGGTGATACTCACCTCCCGAAGATCTTGATTGAAACTCCTTGAGTAGCTTACCCGTGATCCTTTTGTGAGGTATACTTCACTACCATCAGGAAGAATTGTTGCAACAGGTATTTCACTAGTGCCTCTGATTGTAAAATTACCTCTTTGAATTCCCAGGATTAATGTAGTCCCGATAGCCAGGATTATTACCGCAGCAGCTGTTCTGATACCCCACCATAAATTTTTTCTGGTTAATATCAGGTTTGCAGGTTGGATCGTTATTATTGCTGCCTCGATCCTTGCCCAGTCTTCCTCCCTTTCAGCCTTTCCAATATCTTCTGAATGTCCCTCATAAATAGACTTCAGGGATTGGAAATGCTCCTTGTTTTTTTGATCTTGATTTATCCAATGAAGGACTTCAGAGTCCTGAGAAGGACTGACTTCGCCTGCAAGGTATTTGATCAATAATGGATCGGTAATCATGGTATCTTTTTTTAAGTCTCTTGCTTATAAGACACCTTTGGTTGATTTTCCCCCTAAAGAAATTATCGGTATTTTCTTAATTTTTTTTGCAGGATTTTTCGTGATCTGGTCAGGTGGTTTTCTACAGTTTTAACAGAAAGGCCAAGATTTAGAGCAACTTCTTTTTGCGGGATCCCTTCCAGTTGTGTCAAGGTGAAAACTTCCCTGGCTTTTTCCGGGAGTTCATCAATGGATTTTTTTATTGCTTCTGCCAGGAAAGGAGTGATCTGCGGAGGTAACTCCACTCCAGTGAGTACATCTTTTAGGCTTGCCTTTTCATAAGTGAGCTTCACTCTCTCATGCCTTAACCAGTTTAATGCCTGATGGTTAATAGATGTAAATAAGTAGGCTTTTATGGATCCTCGCAGGATGGTTCTTTTCCTGTTCTCCCAGAGTTTAAGAAATACATCCTGAACCAGCCCCCTGCTTACTTCCTGATTATGTGTTATGGACTTCCCATAACTGATCAGCTGGTTGTAATAGGATTCGAACAGAGACCTGAAGGTGTCAATATCACCTTCCTGTAGTTTGTGCCTCAATATGTCGTCCGGATTTGGCAAAAGTTGTAAAACCCAAATTTAATAAATTAATAAGGCATTCTGAAGACTAATCCCTACTCCCCAATAATTCAGCTCCTTTCCCAGTGGATGATATAAAGTGAATCTAAAAAAACTTTTTTATTACTCCCATGAAATTATCATGACAGGCACCATTAGTGCCAACATAATTCTCGCCGAATAAGAAATCCTGCCCCCCTTGAAAATCACAAACTTTCCCTCCTGCCTGTCGGATAATTACAGTCCCTGCGGCCACATCCCAGGGTTTAAGATGGTATTCATAAAAAGCATCATACCTGCCACAAGCCACATATGCAAGGTCGATGGCAGCCGATCCCAGGCGTCTCACACCGTGAGTGGCCTTCATGAATTCCCGTAAGGAATCCATATATTCATCTACACGGCTGAAATCCGTATATGGAAAACCTGTTGCTATAAGGATATCAGCCAGGTCGGTTTTGTCAGTCACCCTGATTTCCTTGCCGTTTAAAAATGCCGGATTATCTTTCCAGGCATAGAAACACTCCTTTTGCACCGGATCATAAATCACCCCGGCAACCAGTTCGTCCATTTCCTGCAATGCTATACTAATACAGAAAGGAGAAACCCCATGAATATAATTAGTTGTTCCATCCAGGGGATCAATGATCCAGTTCCATCGCTTCCCCTGCTTGACAGATGTTCCCTCCTCAGCGATGAAACCTGACTCCGGCAATATCAAACTGAGCCCTTTCACCAAGCTTTTTTCAGACTCCTTATCGACAACTGTTACAAAATCCATTTTGCCCTTGGCAAGTATTTGATCACTGCTTAATGAGTGGAGTTGGGACACAAGAAATTCGCCAACTTCTTTTACAAGTTCGATGACTGATAAGGTGGTTGTTTGAAGGTTCATGAGCAGATGGTTTGTTTCAGGTTGCAGGTTTCAGGTTGTTGGATGTTCGATGTCGGATATCGGATGTCGGATATCGGATATCAGATGTCGGTTTTTCTTGAGTCTCGTATCTTGTATCTTGTATCTTGTATCTTGTTAAAGTATTTCCCCAAACATCTTCCCATCAATGTAATGGGTTAGTAGAACCTGTTTTTCCATATGAAGGTATTCTTTTACCAAAGGAACCCCCACTTCGACATAATTCTCAGTGAAGCCTGTCATTGTTTCGGTTTGGGTTTCTCTTTCAAAAATAACAGTCCGGATTGTTCCTTCCTGGGATTTATAGAATCTGGCCTTTTTCTTTTCAGATAATTCGTGTAATTTTTTACTGCGCTCGTCCCTGATACGGTTTGGTACATTGGGTTTCATACTGGCTGCTGGTGTTCCCGGCCTTTCTGAATATGTGAAAACGTGCAGATAAGATACATCCAATCCATCAATGAAATCATATGTTTCGTTGAATTCAATTTCGGATTCCCCTGGAAATCCGACTATTACATCGGCACCAATACAGGCATTCGGAAGGATAGATTTAACTTTTTTTACACGATCCTCAAATGTTGCTCTCAGGTAGCGTCTCTGCATGGATATTAAAATAATATCTGAACCAGACTGAAGGGGTATATGAAAATGAGGAACGATCCGTTTTGATTGTGCAGTAATATCGATTATTTCATCGGTCAGCAGGTTCGGTTCGATGGAAGATATTCTGAATCTCGCTGGTAGATCCAAAGCGTTCAATGCCCTTATCAGATCTGTAAATGAATTTTCAGTACTTCGACCAAAATCCCCAATGTTAACTCCTGTAAGAACAATCTCTCTAATTCCCTGTGAGGCAATGTTTTCAGCTTGCTGGGTAAGCAATTTGATGTCCGGATTCCTGCTTTTCCCCCTGGCCTGCGGGATTGTACAGTAGGTGCAGGAGTAATTGCAACCGTCCTGCACTTTCAAAAAGGCCCTAGTTCTTTCTCCTGAGGAATAGGCCGGGGAAAAACTGTAGAGGTCATCCAGGCCGCAGCTATGAATTTCGGTTATTCCCTTTTTAAGGGATTTGTTCAGGTATTTTGGCAGGTCGAATTTTTCTTTAGTTCCCAGTATAAGATCCACCCCCTCCAGAGCAGCCATTTCTAACGGACGAAGTTGGGCATAGCAGCCCATGGCGACAATAAATCCATCGGGAGATGCTTTGATCGCCTTTTTGATTGCCTGGCGGGTTTTCCTGTCGGCTGATCCTGTAACAGAACATGTGTGGATAACAGAAACCTCGGCTTTTTCTCCAAAATCCACACGCTTGAATCCCTCTACTTCCAGCTGCTGGCCTATTGCTGATGACTCAGAAAAATTCAGTTTGCAACCCAGAGTATGAAAGGCAACGGTTTTTTTTCTTTCTCCCATTTCGTGAGCAAAGATCATAAAATCTTTCCGATCGTCGAAAAGAGATATTGGTGAAAGTTTTAGCTCCCGGTTTAAAGAAGGTTGCTGGCCAATTCTGCCAGATGGCTCCTTTCACCATGCACAAGGTTGACATGAGCAAAAACTGATTGGCCGTTCATTTTATCAGTGAAGTATGACAAACCATTTGATTTAGTGTCCAGATAGGGTGAATCAATCTGGTGAACATCTCCGGTAAAAATAATTTTGGTCCCTTCACCTGCCCTGGTAATAATAGTTTTCACCTCGTGGGGCGTAAGGTTTTGAGCCTCATCAACAATGAAAAAAACTTTTCCCAGGCTTCTTCCTCTGATGTATGCCAGTGGAGTAAGAACCAGTTTGTCATCTTGCAGCAACTGGTCGATCTTTTGAAATTCTTTACTACGCTGATCAAACTGATGCCGTATAACAGTCAGGTTGTCAAACAGAGGTTGCATATATGGTCCAATTTTTTCGTGAGCGTCACCCGGCAGATATCCAATATCCCTGTTTCCCAGCGGAATGATCGGTCTGGCCAGAAAGATCTGATGGAAATCCCTGCGTTGCTGGAGTGCAGCAGCAAGTGCCAGAAGGGTCTTACCCGTTCCAGCTTTGCCGGTAAGACTAACCAGTTGAATATCAGGCCTTAGTAGTGCGTCCAGGCAAACGGCCTGTTCATCATTACGGGGTTCAATACCATAACACTTGGTTTTTTGAACCACAAGGAGGGCACTGGTTCTTATATCGAAAATAGCAAGTGCTGAGGATTTGTTCCCTTTTAGGATCATGTATTGGTTTGCCTGAGGTTCAAAACCCAGGTCAAATTCTTCCAATGCTACACCCTCATGACTGCTATACAATTTGCCCAGAGATTCATCATTCTGATTTTCCACCACAGTGAGGCCTTCATAAAGCATATCCAGGTTTGCGACCTGGTCGGCTTTATAATCCTGGGCTGTCAAACCCAAGGCTTTGGCTTTTATCCTCAGGTTTACGTCCTTTGTGACAAGGATTACCTGTTTATCGGGATTTTTATTTCTGATGTAATCAGCTATGGCAAGTATTCTGTGATCAGGGATTTTTTCATGAAACGATTCCTCCATTTCCCTGGAAAAAGGTTTACCAGTTTCTACATTAAGTCGGCCTAAACCCAATCCCAGGGAAATACCCTCTGTAAAAAGATTTTCACCAGTAAGATTGTCTAATTCTCTCACGAATTCCCGGGCCTGGAAGTTTATCAGGTCGTTACCCCTTTTAAACTTATCCAGCTCCTCCAATACTGTTATCGGTAAAACAATATCATTCTCCTCAAAGTGATAAATGCATTTATGGTCATGCAGTAATACATTGGTATCCAGTACGAAAATCTTTTTTTGTTTAACCATATTCTTCCTTTTAATAAGATCGTAATATAGCAATAATGAAACCAGAATATCGAAAGTGGATTAGAGATTAATTAACTTTGGACTGTTGATTAAGATTCTTGATGGGACCTATGAATAGTTATGATAAAACATGCTCCTGGTTATTTTCACAATTGCCTATGTACCAGCGGCAAGGTAAGACCGCTTACAAGGCCAACCTGGAGAACACAGAGAAGCTCGATGAATATTTCAATCATCCCCACCGCAATTTCCAGAGTGTACACGTAGCTGGAACTAATGGCAAGGGGTCGGTATCCCATATTCTTGCAGCCATCCTGCAAAAAGCAGGATATAGGGTAGGTCTTTATTCTTCACCGCATTTACTGGATTTTCGGGAGCGGATTAAAATAAACGGCAAGATGATCCCCAAAAAGGAAGTGGTTCAGTGGGTAAGCCAGCATGAAACTATCCTTGAGGAAATAAAGCCTTCATTTTTTGAAATGACAGCTGCAATGGCCTTCGATTATTTTTCCCGGTCGGAAGTGGAAATTGCCGTGATAGAGGTTGGTATGGGCGGCCGCCTGGATTCGACAAACATACTTACACCGATATTATCGATTATTACCAATATTTCCAGTGACCATGTGGAATTCCTGGGTAATACCCTTGAACAGATTGCCGGGGAAAAAGCCGGCATAATCAAGGATCGGATTCCGGTATTGATCGGGGAGGAGAGGAAGGAAACTTTTCATGTCTTCGAATCCCAGGCAAAAAAGAAAAATTCGCCCTTTTATTCGGCGCAACGTTTTTTTCAGGTACCCTATTCTGTTTTGGCAGATGATGGGGATCAATATTTTAGTGTTCTTCAAAGCAGGCGGGTTGTGTATCCTGGATTAAAATGTGACCTGGCCGGGATCATACAGAGAAAAAATCTACCAGTCGTTTTAGAGGCAATAGAAATTCTTCGAAAGAACCGGTTTTCTATCACTGAAAGTGCTGTATATGATGGTATTGCCAACACCAAAGAGATCAGCGGACTACATGGCCGCTGGGAGATCATGGGAAAGGGTCCCATGCTGGTTCTGGATACTGCACACAACCAGGCAGGTATTAAGGAGATTATCAAGCAGCTTAAAGAAGTACGATATAAGAATCTCCATATGATTTTTGGAGTGGTCAACGATAAGGAAATTGATCACATGTTACGGCTATTACCTGGAGAAGGACAGTATTATTTCACGCGGGCGCAAATACCACGGGCCCTCGACCATAAAATTCTAGCTGCAAAAGGAGCATTTTACGGCTTGCAGGGCAGTATCTTTGAAACTGTTCCTGAAGCCCTGGCGGCTGCAAGGGAAAGTGCTGAAAGCAATGATCTTATACTCGTTTGCGGCAGCACTTTTATTGTTGCCGATGCAATGGAAGAGCTAATCAAATAACACCAAAGACCCGCAACCCGCAGCCCGCTGCCCTTTCATGCCCCAAAATCCTCCCCAACCTGGATGGCGATAATCTGCCCGGTTACCGTGACTTCTCCATTTGAAATTACCCTGGCATCAACGATTACCTTCTTGCCTTTTACTTCAACTATTTTTCCGCGAATTTCCAGCGGGGCATTAATGGGTGTTGGTTTCTTATAATCCACCTTGAGAGAGGCCGTTACACAGCGAGGTGCGTTATATCCTTTCAAATCGATATTATGTTCGCGGGCAAGGGCCAGTGAAGCTGAGCCGGTTCCATGACAATCCATTATGGAAGCAAGGAGGCCTCCGTACGTTACCCCAGGGATAGCAGTATGGTAGGGCTCAGGGGTGAATCGGGTAACTGTTTCATCACCGTCCCAAACAGTTTTTATTTGGAGACCTTTTTCATTGAGCCTGCCGCATCCATAACACTGGCTGAATGATTCATTATAATAATCTTGTATTGCTTTCATTTCTAATAGTATATTTTAACCGGGAAATTATCTAAAATGAGTGGATAGTGAAAATTTCAAACCCCCAATCGATCAAGAGTTTGAATGATATAGGAATTTTTATACTGAAGTCGGTGGGATGCAGGCTCATCCATGGTCTGGAAAAGTTCCAAACAGGCTTTATCGTAAGGAAGCTTTGCGAAATGCGCAATGATACGGGTGGCACGGTCGGTGAGTTTTTTATTTGTTGCATCTAACTGAACCATCCAATTGCCTTGAATACGGCCAATTTTTGCCATAGTCACCGTGGAAAGGGTATTGAAAATAATCTTTACTGCCAAATGTTCGAATAGGTTTGTCATGGTAGATGGCAAATTTAAGGGTATATGGATATTTTCAGCATCTGATAATTTGAAAGATTCCTTACCAATAGTTAATCCAACAGGCTGGGTGTATCGTCTTGCATGATCCAGCCACCAGGCATCAAAATCCCTGTTTGCTGGCTCATTTACTGAAACCCGCATCAACACTGAAGAGGGACAATTATACCGTGAAGGGTCGTCTTCCTTTCCGATATGGAATTTAAGGATCTGCTCATTGTCAAGGGAATGTACCCTATCCTGAATTTCCGGGGGAGCGCCCATGCTCCTGTAATCTGCTTTTGTCCAATTCAATCCACGGGGGGATCTTTTTAGTAAGTGCAACCAGGATTCTGCTGCTTTATGCAGGGGATCCTTGGCGAAAGCCCATGGTGCAGGACTATTTTTATCATCGTATTGCCGGAATGGGGGGACCATAAAAGTCGGGGCCCTTTCCGTTGTGTCCGAAAATATATCAAGGAGATATCTGTCGGCCACGTAAGTCACCCTGCCGGATTTGTTATAACATTCTGATTCGATATCAATTAGTTGTGCAATGTTGTTTACAGCTTCTGGCTTTTTAAGCTGCTCCAGAAGGCTATTGAAAATATCAGGATAGAATAATCCGGTCCGTGATTTTTCATCCTGCTGAATTCCTTGTTCCCTATGATTAAGGGTACTGGTAATAATATCAAAACACTCATCCATAGCAGCTCCCACAACGAGCATAGCTATAGTTGTAGCCTGCATCCTGGTTGAGCCAGCCAGTGCCATAGGGCCGGTTGTCAGATCTATTTTTATAACATCAGGATGATTCAGCATCTCTCTGGAGCGTTCAAATCGTTCCGAAAGGATTTCTGCAGGGTTATTATAGATCATAAAAACCTCAGCTTTGTTATCCAAAGCCTCTTTCATCGTTCCAATAACAGAGGAGATTTCCCCTCCTTCGGTAAGGGCTATCAGCAGATCTCCTTTACCCAGGCCTGAGTCTTTAAACTGCCTTCGTCCGAACATCTGATAATCCTCGAAATTTTCAACCGAACGGATCAGGGCCCGGTCACCGCCGGTCATTATGCTGTATACCTGATTTTCAATTTTTTTAATAAAGTCTGAGCTTTCGGGGTATTTATTAATAAAATCGTTCCAAAAACTACGCCACATGGACTCCAGAATAATGGCCAGACGGCCCGAAGCCCCGCAACTGGAAAAACAAACAGTTTTCCCTTTTTCAATGCAGCCAAGTAGTGCAGAGATCAATTGTTGATAGGCCGGGGAATTAAAAATCCCCTTTGCCACCGGAATAATATCCTGATCAACCTCCAGCAAGTTTCTTACACCATCGGGTGTGCTTTTGCTGATCCTTTCACTAAGGTTGGATGTTTTAGGATGGGGCTTTTCCGTAATCAGGCCGCCCAGATGAAATTGCTTTTCCTCTTCTATGAAATGTTGTGCTAGATCTTGAAAATTCATATCTTGTATCTGAACCTTTGGAATTTGAATTGACCGCAAGTTAATGAGAAAAACCTTATTCATTGGTGGAGTTTTGATAGGTCTGTTAAGCCTTTCCACATTGAAGGCCCAGAAGATCAGTAAAAAAAATTATCCCGAGGAAATTCAAAAAGGCAAACTCGCCACAGCAATTATCTCGGAGAGTATTTTTTATGTGGGAGGTATGTCATACCTTCAATTCATCTGGTACAAAGATCATGACCGCGTTCCCTTTCATTTTTATAACGACAATTCCGGGTATCAGCAGGTTGATAAATTTGGTCACGCTTTTGGCTCCTACATGGAGAGTTATATAGGATACCACTGGCTGAGGAGCGCCGGGGTCCCAAAAAAACAATCTCTATTGTATGGAGGAACACTTGGCTTCCTCCTTCAGGCTCCCATAGAGGTTTTTGATGGTTTGTACGAGGGATGGGGTTTTTCCTGGGGCGACATTATTGCCAACACTGTCGGTGCCGGGCTCCTTATCGGGCAGGAACTACTGTTCGACGACCTGGTGTTCAAATACAAACTATCATTATCCCCATCAGAATATGCCCCCATGGCCAATGGCTATCTGGGTAATAACATTTGGGAAAGCCTTTTTTACGATTACAACAGCCATACATTTTGGTTAAGCAGCAATATTAACCGCTTTGTCCAACAGGATAAACTTCCCGACTGGCTTAATCTGGCTGTTGGGTACAGTGCAAATGGTATGTTCGGGGAATTCGAAAACAGAACCTATTACCGGGGAGTTCATATTCCTGAAACCACACGTTATCGCCAGTATTTATTGTCGCTCGATATCGACTGGACAAAAATCCACACTAATTCAAAATTCTTGAATGCTCTGCTGCAGGCGATGGCCTTTATCAAGCTGCCATTTCCGGCGATTGAATTCAATTCCCTTGGGAAATTTAAGGCTTATTGGATGTATTATTAACGGGGAACAGGGAACGGGGAACAGGGAAAAAGAGGTTACAAAGCAGGGATCGGGTTTATTCCGATCCATTGTTAAAGAGATTGGATATTAGATGTTGGATGTTTAAGAGTTTAATTGCAGAGTCTCCGAATCTTAATTCTTCAGGCATCTCACAGAAAAGGCATTTTGCTTATTGAAGAAATTCTTTTCTACTATCTCCCTATTGTATGATAGCAGGCGGCTCCAGGCCCTGTTCTCCTGATTTTCCGTTGCTGTCCAGAAAAATGCATAGCCTCCAAGAGCCATGTATTCCCCGTATTCCGTATGGTAACTGGCTGGTAAGGCATTAAATCCGCTGCTATTGTCGCCATTATAATCACCGGTCCAACCAAAATCTGATTTCAGTTTAACTCCGTTGTTTTCGCCCAGGTAATCTGTAAGCAGATCCCAATCATCATTTGTTGGCAGGTGCCATCCTGATGGGCAGGCAAAATCTGCTGAAGCCCATTCGTACAGCCGGCCGTATATTTGACAATTGTCGGGATTGTCGCCATGGCAATATGACCCTTCAAATGCGTTGAAATTCAGGTTTTCAGCCATCCAAAGCTGCGTGCCAATTTTGACGGTCTTATACTCCTGATTATCACGAGTATCAACCAAATAATAATCTTCAACATTAACAATCTCAGTGTATTTGGATGTTAATCCTTTAGTATCGGCCACCTCCATGGTTACCTTGTAAAATCCTATTGGCTGAAAGCCTCTTTTCAGGATCTTTTCGGTGGAATAATCCGTGTCCCACCGCCCATCATCCTCCCAATCCCAGCGGATCCTGAGCTGTGAAGCCGAATCTTCAAGGTCAGAAGAAGCAGACGCATCAAAAGTAAATAGAGTTTCTATGGTCCCGGTGTTACTGCTAACCGTGAATCTTGCTAGGGGAGCTGTGTTTTCAGGTTCCTTCTCAGTGCAATGGGTAAGGAAAATTAGTAATAATCCCGAAAAGACGATCATCAATAGTTTTCTATACATTTTGGTTATAATAGTTACAACAGGGGGGCAGCCAAAGTTAGGAAAAGCCCAGAATGATGCAAAATAATCCATGAAAGAAATTTTAAATTAGATTTTGGTTGATTGGTGGATTGGTTCGTCACCCGTCACCCGTCACTCGTCACCCGTCACTTCTTATCCATTTCGTGCAATCTGCTCAAGCCGTTCCAGATCCAGAATTCTGGCCTTATCATGAGTTAGATCGAAAATCCCTTCATCTTTAAATTCTTTCAGGATCCGGCTGACAGATTCCTTTGTCATGTTTGAATATTCAGCAAGTTCTGTCCTGCTTAGGTCCATGTGGAATTCCAGATTACCATATACTTCCTGATGGAGAAATAGAATTGCATCTGCAATCCGTCCTGCCATATTTTTATGGATTATATTCCGGAACCTGTCGTACAACATTACGGACCGTTCACCAATACTGCGATGGAATCTATTAGCAAACTCCTTGTTCAGCTCAAACATTTTGCGTATGATGTTCATGTTTATAAAACAAGCCCTTGTATCTGTTAAAGAAACTACAGAAAAGTGGTATCTGTTATCCAGAAACATACCCGGTGATGTGATCAATGTGGAAGGAAGTACAATAGTGAGTAAAATGTCTGGTTTTCCTGGTGTTTCTAATACCAGTTTTGCCAATCCTTCGGAAAGAGAAACAATATTTGAGATGGGACTTCCTTGTTTAGAAATTATTTCACCGCTCCGAAAGGAAGTATCGTAGAGGTGCTGATGTATTTCGTCAAGCTGTTCTTTTGTCAGGAACTTAAACAAGTTGCACTTCATCAGGCACTCGCCACAAGTAAAACTTTCCAGTGTATAAGGCATATCTTTTTTTTAGTTATGTAAAAATAATATATAGTTTGATATATATCAACACCGGAATGACATATATTACTCCTTGGGTTGACATATGTTATCCTAAAATTGATCCCATTTGTATTTTTTCGTATATCAAACATTTAAATATTTCTTGGAAGGGCCAATGGTTTTGGTATTTTCACCTTAAGAAAAACACTAAACAAAGAGTATATGAAAAAGATTTTTAGTTTATTGACACTGAGTGCTTTAACCATGTTTGTAGCACTTGTAGTTTTACCCAGTTGCGAAGGGCCGCAAGGCCCTCAGGGAGTTACCGGAGTGGATGGAACAGATGGAACAGATGGAACAGATGGTGTTGATGCAAATAGTTTCTGTGTTAACTGCCATACATTGGCTAACAAAACAACCATTAAGACCCAGTTTGCTGTTTCATCACATGGCATGGGTAATTATGTTAGTTACGCAGGTGGAAGACTTGGCTGTGCAAAATGTCACAGTTATAACGGTGCAATGGAAACAATGCTGACAGGTATGGACACAACTGCCGCAAACTTTGCTCTTCCAGTAGCATTCCAGTGTGACATGTGTCATGATTTCCATGGTTCACTCGATGAGGCTGATTTCCCGGATTATGCACTTCGTGATAACGATCCTGTAAGCTTGATTGCGACTGACCATATGACTATGGTTGATCTACCAGGTTCAGGTAATGTTTGTACTGAATGCCACCAGCTTCGTCGGGGTACTTCACCTCCAAATGGTGATTCAGTTAACATCAACAGTACTCACTGGGGTGGTCATCACGGACCTCAAGGTGCTATACTAGCTGGTGTTGGAGCATTTGAACCAGCTGGTTCAATGTCTTATGAGAATTCAGCGCATACCACCTTGATTGGTTGTTCATCTTGCCACATGGCAAAGAATGACTCTAGAACTGATGTTGGCGGACATACCTGGGTAATGGAAGCTGAAGACGGATATCAGAACATGGCTGGATGTGTTGAATGCCATGCTGGTGCTACTTCATTTGATATTAATGGACTACAGACAAAGGTTGAAGGCCTATTGGAAGAATTGCACGGTTTACTTGCTGAGCATGGGTTGTATTCCGAGGAAGGACTTCATGACGGTGGCCATCCAGTAACAGGCATGCGTTCTGCAAATGAGGCTGGAGCAGTTTTTAACTACATCCTATTTGAAGAAGGTAGAAGTGTTGGTGTTCACAACCCCTTGTATATTGAAGCCTGCTTGACCAATACTATCGAGATGGTAGAGAAATGGTAGAAACTAACCAATTACTATACCTTTTGGGGACGATCATTGTGATCGTCCCTTTTTTTGTGCCTTATAATATCTCAAAAATCTTTGGTTTGACCATTGAAGAGGCATTTCAATTTGGGGACAAATGAGGCTTAGGGCTTTAGGCTTATGGCTTGATTATAAGTATAAGTATAAGTATTATGTCCGGAAGTAATTGGCCCTTATAAACTTTTATCTCCTTTCTTATACTTTTTCTTAAGCCTCAAGCCCTAAGCCTCACGCCTTGAAATTATTTCCGATCCACTGATCTACCAATCTACTTATTCTTCACATGTTTCTCCAGCCACTGATCCTGTTCCCATAATAGGTGCAAAATACTCTCTTTGGCACTATAGCCATGGCTTTCCTTAGGAAGCATAACCAATCTAACCGTGGCGCCCAATCCTTTTAAGGCATTGAAATATCGTATGCTTTGCAAGGGATAAGTCCCTGTGTTATTGTCGGCTTCACCATGTACGAGAAGCAATGGAGTCTTCATCTTATCGGCATGCATAAAAGGCGACATGTTATAATATACCTCAGGTGCCTCCCAGTAAGAGCGGTCTTCACTCTGAAAACCAAACGGGGTCAGGGTTCTGTTATATGCTCCGCTCCTGGCAATTCCTGCGGCAAACAGGTCGCAGTGGGAAAGAAGATTAGCTACCATAAATGCTCCGTAACTATGACCTCCTACAGCCACCTTGTTTCGGTCGATATAACCTAATTTATCCACTGCATCGATAGCCGCTTTAGCATTTGCCACTAACTGCCTGCGGAAGGAATCGTTTGGCTCAGTATCGCCTTCGCCCACAATTGGAAATGCTGCACCATCTAATATAACATAACCTTTGGCCAGCCAGAAGATCGGGGAACCATAATTTGGGGCTGTGAACCTATTCGGATTCGTTGTAATCTGTGCGGCACTGGCTTTATCTTTAAATTCTCTGGGATAAGCCCATAGAATCATAGGCATCTTTTCCTTTTTGCTAATGTCGTAACCAACCGGCAGATATAAGGTGCCTGAGAGTTCCAGTCCATCATCACGTTTGTAGGTGATCACTTCTTTGTGAACATCCTGAATACTTTTAAACGGATTTTCGAAAAAGCTAAGTTGCTTTAATTCATTGCGTTTTAAATCTCTCAGGTAATAATTGGGATATTCGCTCTGCGACTCAATACTTACCAATAATTGGTTCTTTTCAGGGTCGTATTCTCTCAGGTTTTCCAACTTATCGGTATAGGCCGACTGATAGACTCGTTCTTTTTTCAGGGTTTTTAAATTGAGCTTGTCGATAAATGGAAATTGGCCCTTTTCTGAAAATCCCCTGCCTATCAGGAAGACATTATTTTTTTCCAGTGCCAGAACATTCCTTCCCATTTCGTTTCTTTTGGAAACAAAATCACCGGGATCACTATAACTGTCCTGAGAGTTCCGGTCTGTTATGATCACAGGTTTTTGTGAAGCATCGGATGGATTGAACAAATAGGTTTTGGCGTTTCGGGTGTTCCACCAACTATCATAGGCAATGGCTATATCATCATTCCCCCAGGTAATCCCCGAATACCGGTTAATGGTTTTCATTATGCTTTTGGGTATGCTGTTATAGGGAGCTTCTACCTGAAACACTTCATCCCTGAATTCCACCTGTTTCATTGGATCGCCATCATCGAGGGCCTTAACAAATACCAGGGTTGATGGTTTATCGCTGCGCCAGTTCAGATTTCTCCTTCCCCTAATAGTTGACATACGTCCTTTTGGGAGTTCTTCGATCAAAGGCAATTGTAAAACTGTTTCTACTTTTTTCCCATCACTGGTGTAAATAATGGTTTTCTTTGGGAAACGGTCATAGGTTACGATATATGAAAAAGGTTTTTCCAGAAAGCTTACCATTACATAATTTCCGTCAGGAGAAAAACTGATTCCTGTGTACATCTCCCCGTCGAGCCA
>CAYXJR010000022.1:0-53078 GCA_964465145.1 uncultured Porphyromonadaceae bacterium
TTAATAAGCCCATGTACACCTTCAATACTGCAGATATTGCAACCTTAAGGAATCACCTACCTACCGCGGTTGCTTCACTGGATCTGATTAATGTCGTACCGAACCCATATTATGGCAATTCCGCCTATGAGAGGAGTCAGTTCGATAATGCAGTGAAAATAATCAATCTGCCTAAAACATGTACTGTATCAATTTACTCCATGAATGGCAACTTAGTCAGACGATTTACAAAGGATGCAGAACAGACGTGGTTAAAGTGGGACATTAAAAATTCATGGGGCATTCCGGTCGCCAGCGGGGTGTATATTTTCCATATTGATGCCCCCGGGATTGGAGAAAAGATCCTTAAATGGTTCGGAGCCCTGAGGCCCCAGGATTTGCATAGTCTTTAAGCCATAAATTTTTATGTAAAAGAAATTAAAACCAATTCAAATATTAATACTGGCAATTTGAAAAATGAATAACAATAGAATCTGAATCACTCCAGAGAATATTTTGCCCTCTGCCTTCTACCTTCTGCCCTCTGCCTTCTGCCCTCTGCCTTATGCCTTCTGCCTTATTACCCCTGTCCATCCTCCACCAGGAGCCAGATGAATATTAACTTTGTCTCCAGAGTCTACCCTGGTTTCTTCCTTGGCAAGATCTTCCGCGTGACGATCAGCATTAATTCCATCTTTGTATTGAGTAAGTTCATATTGTCCCGGAGGTAAAAAGCTGAGATCAATCTCAAAATCCCGGGTATCCCAATTGGTTATAGCTCCGATATACCAATCTGAACCTGATCGGCGTGCAAGGCCAAGGTAATCCCCTACTTTACCAAATAAAGGAATAGTTTCATCCCAAACCGTTGGCACAATGGACAAAAACTCCATACTCAATTGCTCCTTATAATAATAGCTTGGGACATCTGCCAACATCTGCAACGGACTTTCGAAAACCACATACAATGCAAGCTGGTGTGCTCGTGTTCCCTGGCTCATTGGTCGTGTAAAAGCTGGATGGAAGTTTGCCTTTTCTGCATTGCGCATCGCTCCGGGAGTGTAGTCCATAGGGCCGGCAAACTGGCGAATAAAAGGTATGGTACAATCATGGCCGGGGGTAATATCCTCACTCCATTTGTTATGTTCCAATCCCTTTAAACCCTCTCTTGTAATCATATTTGGGTAGGCCCTTCTCAACCCACTGGGCTTATAAGCACCGTGGAAATCAACCAGCATATGGCGCTGGGCTGCTGCTTTAGAAACTTTCCAGTAGTAATTTACCATCCACTGATCATCCCTCTGCATAAAATCCACCTTAATACCTTTTACACCCCAGGCCTGAAACTGATCAAGGGCTTTTTCAAGATCCTTGTCCAATGCATTCCAAAGCACCCAAAGAATAACACCAACACCTTTGTCCTGAGCATATCTGCAAATTTCAGGAACATCAACTTCTGGATTAATTTCAAACAAGTCAGAAGGTGTTGACCACCCTTCATCAAGGATAATGTATTCAAGCCCGTAATCGGCTGCAAAATCGATATTGTATTTATATGTTTCGGTATTGACCCCAGACCTGAAGGAAACACCTGAATTGTTGCTCGCATTCCACCAATCCCAGGACACCTTGCCTGGCTTAATCCATGATGTATCATCAATACGACAATCAGGGGCCAATCGAAAAACAATATCATTCCCTAAAATATCCTTGTCTTCTTTAGCAAAGGCTACAACCCTCCATGGAAAAAAACGAGCGCCATTTGTTTTTGCAATAAAATCTGCTACCTCTACAGGCTTAACATCCCTATCACGTCCAAGTTTTTCTTTCAGCACATAGTGAGGAAATTTAACATCAAGCCTTAAAGGCTGATTATCATTGCCATAAACATATATTCCCGGATAATCCTCCAGGTCAGATTCAGTAATCAAAACCGATATCCCATCCTCCCTGCTAACAAGAAAAGGAGTTGAGGCAAATTTTTCCGGGGTAATCTCGGATATATCCAGGTATTCGTATGACCTTTCACTATGAGTAAAAAAACTTACATCCGTAGGGAAGAACACCTTCTCATCTTTAGGGAATTGAAAACCTGAAATCTCGTTTATTATCTTTATTTCTCCCTGAATATCAGTTTTAAGCCGGTATGCAATTCCGTCATCGTATACTCTAAAAATAAGACTAAAAGGTTCCCTGAAGATAATCTCCATTTCCTTAAATTGCTCGATGATCTCGGATCTCTTCTCCGCTACAACTGGATAAATCGTTCCATTTACCTCACGATAATTAACCTTACGAACATTGGGATCTTCACCAAGTACATCATACCCAGCCACATCAAGGCCGATAGGACCTAGTGTCACCATTTCCTCATCCAGAAAATAGATCTTTGCACTAATTCCCAATGACTTATCAATGGTAACCTCGATACTCGATTCGCCTCCGGGTGAATTTAACTTGTACTCTTTGGCTAAAACGCCTATTGTATTCGCCATTAAACCAATCACAACAGCCAGAATTATTCTTTTCATAGCAATCTCTAATTAATATTATTATCTCATAAGGTAACCTGAAAAGCTTGACCCTATTTTTTCTTCACCCAAATAAAATCAAGCCCCACCGGTTTAGTCTGATCTCCGGCAGGCTCTATCCTGAGAATATGGATCCCTGGTTTAAGATCCAAATCTCCTGATTTAAGATTATATGAAATGGCCTGGTAGGAAGTTGACAAATCATTCTCCTCAGCCCCATTGAGCTTTAAGAGCTTTCCATCAAAATCAACTTTTATCATTCCTGAACCTGGGGTGCGTGCTACCGTGAGGGCCAACATATATTTACCCTCCTCAGTAATGGGAATCCTTAAATCCAGATAATCATCTTTTGATTTTGGCTCCCAAACCACCATTTCCCCATCCGACCATAAATAGCTTTTTTCCTCTTTAAGGTTATAATGACCTCCAATCAAGTCCTCAAACTGATAAAAAATCGCATTGAGTGCCCAGCCATCTGGTTCAGGCCACCAGTCATCCGGCATTTTTAATTCTCTTACATCATCTTTCGTGATACTCATATGATCATCATGGCTCTCTGGTATGGCATACACATAAATCATCCGCCCATATGAAAAATGAGGGACAATGCGATGGCTGTATAACTCCATATAGAAATCGAAGCTCTTGTCGAAAGCAATATTATCGAGTATATGCCAGCGGTAATTAGTAACAAATCCCCTATTTGCCGGGCCATCATTCCTGGGCTGCCCACAATAGGCATGGGCAAACAGATCACCTGATGACCAGGCATAGTTGAAATAATCTTCAGATCCTGTCCCAACAAATGCAGGTTTAAGATTATCATCAATAAAAATTTTCTCATCCCCCTCACCCCACCAGTTCCCGTAGGAGGAAGGCACAAAAGTTGGGTTCATTATGAATGCTGCCGTACCCACCATTCGTCCTTTTCCTTTAATCATCAGGAAAGGAATATCCTTCACCTGCGCTGGATTCGCAAGAAGCTCATGGTCAATACGCCAGCGTGCCCTGAAATGAAGTGATTCACCATCTTTCCAGTTATAATCAGATTCAACAACTTTAGTTGTAACAGTAACTTCCTGATCACCCATGTTTTCGAAAATAATATCGGCAGAATCCCGAAAAGGCATCAGATACCTGCAAATCATTCTGCCATCATGCAATACGGTAAATGGAAGTGATTCATAGGGATTAATCCCAGGGGCGGCTCCAAAAAAGTCCCCAACGGGTGTTTGTACCTGGCCCCAGGGTGATCCATCAAACCGGATTTCGAGAATTGTTTGCCGTAATGCCAGGTTAATATCCTGGGCAGTTACGAAAACCGCCAATCGCTTAATAGCTCCAGGCCCTTTATATTTTTTAAGGGATTTCTTCTCACCAGGTTTCAACCATAATGCCTCATATTCGGCCGAAGATAACTCCCCATCGATCTTTTCCGATGGCTTCTTCATTATTTCAGCTACCTCATTAAGCCTTGTCATATTATTGGTGATATCCTGAGCCGAAAAAGTCTTCACCCTGGTACCTTCCTGATAACGGCGAACCTGAGCGTGATAAAAATGCAGGGTATTAAGTTTTCCCCTCCATACCATACGACAACCCTTATTGTAGGGGATTGGATAATAACCTGCAGTATTCTGAGCCAGGGTGCCATTCCATAACTCTTTAACTTCCGTTCCCAGAAAAGCCTCATAAGTATGCTGGAGGAATTTCTGGGCAGGTCCCTCGTAAATTGGGTCCTTATCTCCATCAAGCCATAGCATAATATCACCTTCGATCCAGGCTGTCCATAATCTTACAATTGCGCCCGGCCCCTTCTCATCACAAATCAAATACTCCCCTACACCATCGCTATCCGGTTTTTTGACCACCTCCAGAAAACCAGGTTCTGGCTCTCCTCCAAAACCATCGGAATTAGAAAACCAACCCGGATAGTGTGGATATTCGCTCCGGCGGTCATAAGAAGAAAATTGAATAGTCGAAAACCCTGGCGTAGGGTAAGCCGCCAGTTGTTCAAGATCCACCATTTCATTTATCAGGGAAAGCGTTGTTACTGTCTGACTCACAGCAGAAAATGACAGTCCTACAGCCAATACCAGACTCCAAAGGATTATGAGTTTCTTCATGTTTTTATTGAGATAAAAAAGTTTAATTTTAAACGTGTTTATGGATTGATACCCAAAGTACATAATTATTAAAATAAAAGTACAATATACACTTAAAACAATCCCCATGAAAAGAGTTTTTTTGAACCGCTCAAGCCTGGTAATCCAGATGATTATATCGAGTTTACATCATACCAGCACCATCCTTTCTATGAGACATTTGAACTGGAAGTGCCCGATAACTGGATGCACAAGAGCATGAACAACGTCCCTATCAATGAGCTGATGGAAATCGTAGAATACGCATTGAACAAGGGCGTCTCCATCAGTTGGGCAGCCGACATCTCAGGATTAAACTTCAAAGATGGGGTGGCTACTATTCCTGTAGAAGGAGCCGATATCAAGGATCCAAAACACGAAGAAAAGACAGTCAGTCAAGAAGACCGGCAGTATGTATTTGACAACTACCAGCTAACTGATGATCATGGTATGCATCTGGTTGGACTCGCCAAAGATCAGAATGGGAAACAATATTTCATAGAGAAAAATTCATGGGGAGAGGGTAATTTATACAAAGGATTCAGTTACGTGTCAGATTCCTTCATGCGATTGCGTACCATGTCTATTATGGTGCATAAAGATGGTGTACCCAAAAATATTTTAAAGAAGCTTAAATAGCGACAGTGGTTTAATCATCTAACTTACTCCACAGAAAACTTATAAACCGTTCTGTATCCATATTCTCCTCCAGGATTTAACAGGGTAGTTGGGAAATCCTTCTGGTTAGGAGAATCAGGGTAATGCTGGGTTTCCAAACAAAATCCCCAGTGTTTGTTGTATTGTACTCCACCTTTCCCTGTTAAAATGCCATTCAGGAAATTTCCTGTATAGAATTGTACTCCGGGTTCACTTGTATAAACCTCCATAACACGGCCGCTTACTGGTTCTTTGACCCGGGCAATTATGCCATACTCACCACCAGGTTTGTTTGCCACGTAGTTGTGATCGTACCCTCCTTCCACCTCATCAATCCTGGATCCAATGGTGAATTCACCATTAAAATTCATCGGTGTGCTGTAAACAGGCCTCAATTCGCCGGTGGGTATCAGTGTCTCATCTACAACTGTATATCTATGCGCATAAATATGAACCTCATGATTCAGAATATCTCTTACTGCACCTCCCGTTAAGTTGAAATAGCCGTGATGCGTAATATTTATTGGACATGGTTTATCAACGTTTCCTTTATAATCGATCTGCAATTCATTGTCGATGGTCAGAGTGTAAGTAACCTCTATATTAAAATTGCCGGGATACCCTTCTTCACCATCAGGACTCAGATAAGTCAACCTAACTGATGGTCCGGTTTCAGTTTCTATTCCTTCACTATCCCATACTACTTTGTCAAACCCCTTTAAACCACCGTGCAGATGATTGGGTCCATTATTAGTTGCCAGCGAATATTCGGTTTCCCCTATTTTAAACTTCCCCATGGCAATTCGGTTTCCATAACGCCCCACAATAGCTCCAAGATAACAGCAATTACTAATATAGGGCTCTGACCAATAGGCCTTGGGATCAGAAAAACCCAGGACAACATCTTGAAATACACCCTCTCTATCCGGGACTATAAGATGAGTTACGATGGCTCCATAACTAATAATTTTTACTACCATCCCATTCTTATTCTCCAGGGTATAACCGATGACGTCCTTGCCATCAACCTGTCCAACAATTTCTTTTGAAAGCTTCATTTGATTTTCTTTTTTGGTCTCCTGTTTATTTTTGCAGGCTGATAGTATCAGCATCATACCGAACAACAGAAGCAAGGGTTTAATCAATCCAGCAAATTTACTTGAGGATTGGAGATTCTTCTTAATTTGCATTTTCCGGGTTTATTAAAATATCAGTTGAGCAATATTAGTTTTTTTTGCACAATTATTATCCTGTCTGATTGGTATTTTATTCTATTTTTACACCTGTTTCCAGGAATTATTGATCTCTTGAAATTATGAATTCTGCAGTAGTTAAGCGTAATTTTTTTAGCCGTTATTTTCGTCCGGAGGAGGAAGTTCAAATCTATTTTTCGCCAGGCAGGGTTAATCTCATTGGTGAACACACCGATTATAATGGTGGTTTTGTTTTTCCCTGTGCTTTGAGCTTCGGAACCTTCCTCGTATGCAGGCAAACAACAGATCCAGTAATTAAGATGGCAACCACTAACTTTGATTTCTCTGCAGAGATATCAATAGACAAACTTCATGAAAAGATAGGGGAGGAATGGGTGAATTATCCATTGGGCATATTTAACGAATTAATTGCCAGGGGATTAAAACCAGGTGGATTGGAAATGCTTTTCTCGGGGAACATCCCTAATTCAGCCGGGCTGTCATCTTCTGCTTCCATCGAACTGGTAACAGCGGTGGCACTCAACGATCTTTATGGTCTCGACTTTGACCGGATCGAACTGATAAAAATAGGACGGGCAGCAGAAAATAATTTTGTAGGGGTGAACTGCGGAATTATGGATCAATTCGCAGTTGGGATGGGAAAGAAGGACCATGCAATTTTTCTGAATTGTGACACTCTGGAATACAACATGGTGCCCATTCAGTTGGAGGGATACAAACTGGTTATTGCCAACACTAACAAATCCAGAGGACTGGCCGATTCCAAATATAACGAAAGAGTAGCCGAATGTCAGAAAGCAGTGATGCAACTGAGCCAGGGAAAACCCATAGGTCATTTAGCGCAACTAAGCACTCGCGAGTTTATTGAATATCAGCACCTCATCAAAGATCCGGTTGTTTTGAAACGAGCCCGTCACGTTGTTACAGAAAATGAAAGAGTGATTCAGGCTGTTATGGCCCTTAAGGCTGGAGCATTGTATGAATTTGGCGAATTGATGAATGCCTCTCATGATTCCCTAAGGGATGATTACGAGGTGACAGGCATAGAATTGGACACTTTGGTAGAGGAAGGCCGGAAGATCAAGGGCCTCATTGGTTCCCGAATGACAGGTGCCGGCTTTGGAGGCTGCACGGTTAGCCTGATTAGAGATGAGGCCATTAATACTTATATTGAAACGGTGGGCCCGGCATATCAAAAGAAAACAGGATATACGGCAGATTTTTATGTTGCAGAAATCGGAAACGGTGCGAGCAGATTAGAGGATTAGCTTGCAAACAATTAATCCACCTTGGTTAAATAAAAACCTTTATAAAAAATTTATAACATGTATCTCTTCAATCAAAAAACTATCCTTGGACTTCTGGCAGCACTCCTGGTTTTTACTGCCGGATGCAAAAACACTGGCAAAAGCGATAAACAGGAGGTTAAAACTGCTGTACACCTTAAGGGAAGCTTTGGGTACGATCTCGACTTCCTAAAGATGCATCAGGAAAGCCTGGTTCTTAAAAGGAATGATGCGATGATCCTGATTGCCAATGATTATCAGGGCCGTGTAATGACAAGTACTGCCACCGGACTTGATGGCAAGAGTTATGGATGGCTTAATTACGGGCTGATAGAGTCGGGAGAGAATGCGGCTCACTTCAATAATTATGGAGGTGAAGAACGCTTTTGGCTCGGACCGGAGGGAGGACAATTTTCTATTTATTTTTCTCCAGGTGCGGAATTTATCTTCGACAACTGGCAGGTTCCGGCCCCCATTGATTCTGAACCATTTGAGCTGATAATGAGTAACGACACACTTGCTGCATTCAGGCATGACATGAGATTAAAAAATTACAGCGGGTTTGATTTTATGCTGCGGGTAGATCGCTCTGTGGAATTGCTCAGCAAAAAACAAATCCCCGGGGAGATCGGAATAAATATTCCGGATGAACTATCCCTGGTGGGTTACAAATCCGTTAACAAAGTCACTAATACAGGAAAAATTTCCTGGTCGAAGGAAACAGGCCTATTATCTATATGGGTCCTGGGACAATTGATCTCTTCCCCGACTAACACAGTTATCGTACCATACATTCAAGGACCCACAGATAAATTAGGCCTTGAAGTTAACGACAATTATTTCGGGAAAGTCCCGGCCAACCGTTTGAAAGTCAAGGATGGGATTATCTATTTCAAGGCTGACGGTATACAACGTGGTAAAATCGGTTTATCTCCTTTAAGAGCAAAGAATTATCTTGGCAGCTACGATAGTGAAGAAGGAGTATTGACTCTGGTTTATTATAACAAACCGGAGCAACACGAAGGTTATGTAAACAGTATGTGGGAGATCCAGAAACAACCCTTTGATGGAGATGTGATTAATTCTTATAACGATGGCCCATTGGATGATGGTTCTCAATTAGGCCCTTTTTATGAGCTGGAAACTTCCTCAGCGGCTGCTGTGTTAAAGCCAGGGGATTCATTTGAACACATATGCACAACAATCCATATTAGTGGTAATGAAGTTCTTCTCAACCAAGTGATTAAAAGTGCGTTTGGAATACAAATCAGTGATATTAAATCAGCTTTTAGCGAATAGAACTCTAATTTTTTCAATTATGAGTAACGGTTTCTCAACTCTCGATTATGTTGTTTTTATAGGCTATTGTTTATTGATTGTAGGAATGGGCCTTTTTATTTCCCGAGAGAAAAAAGGGCATAAAAAAACGGCTCAGGACTATTTCCTCGCAAGTAAATCCCTTCCCTGGTGGGCAATAGGCGCATCTCTGATAGCTGCCAACATTTCTGCGGAACAGACCATTGGTATGTCAGGAAGTGGATTCGCCATAGGTCTTGGAATTGCTTCCTACGAATGGATGGCTGCCATCACCCTTATTGTTGTGGGTGTATTCTTCCTGCCGGTCTTTCTGAAAAAGAACATTTATACCATGCCTCAATTCCTCCAGGAGCGCTATGACAACCGGGTGAGGACGGCCATGGCCACTTTCTGGTTACTGGTTTACGTATTTGTCAACCTTACCTCAGTCCTTTGGTTAGGGGCTCTTGCACTTAAAACTATCATGGGTATCCCAGTGATGTGGGGCATAATCGGGTTGGCAGTATTTGCTGCTGTGTACTCTATTTATGGCGGATTAAAGGCCGTAGCCTGGACTGATGTAGTGCAGGTGGTTTTCCTGATTGCTGGCGGGCTGATAACCACTTACATGGCCCTAAAAGCCATTGGTGCAGGTCATGGTGCTGTGGCTGGCTTCGTCGACCTTCTTGAAGCTGTTCCCGAGAAATTTAACATGATTCTTCAGAAGGGTGATGTAATGATTCCTGATGGCTCCGGCGGGACAAAGGATGCCTGGATGGATCTTCCCGGGCTCAGTGTGGTAATTGGGGGATTATGGATAGCCAATATCTCCTACTGGGGTTTTAACCAGTATATTATTCAGAGGGGACTGGCAGCCAAATCCATTGCAGAAGCCCAAAAGGGGATGATTTTTGCCGGATTCCTCAAGCTTCTGATTCCCCTTATCGTTGTTGTTCCGGGTATTGCCGCTTTCCTTATCAATCAGAATCCGGCTGATTATGGTATATCAGGGGTTGAAAGCATTGCCCGGTCCGACCAGGCCTATCCCTGGCTTCTGCATAATTTTGTACCATCCGGGATCAAAGGCATTGCCTTTGCAGCCTTAGTGGCTGCAATCGTTTCCTCCCTGGCTTCTATGCTGAATTCAACAGCTACCATATTTACTATGGATATTTATAGAAACTATATTAAAAAGGATGAGTCGCAGACCAATCTGGTCACAGTAGGACGTCTAACCAGCATTGTTGCCTTGATAATTGCTGTTATAGTTGCACGGCCCTTACTGAGTGGCCTCGACCAGGCCTTTCAGTATATACAGGAATTCACAGGATTCATCACTCCTGGTGTTTGTGCCATCTTCATTTTCGGATTATTCTGGAAACGAACCACATCCAATGCAGCACTATGGGGGGCCGGACTAAGTATTCCTTTATCCTTCGCTTTCATGATTCTACTACCCCAGGTGCCATTCATGAACCGTTGGGGTTATGTTTTCCTGATCCTTGCCACCATCATGATTATTATCAGTCTGTTAGAAGGCAAGGGTGATCATCCTAAGGCTATTAAGTTTGATAAAGGCCTTTTCCATACGCAAACCTCATTCAAAGTATGGGCCTTTATTCTGACCGCAATTGTGGCTACATTGTATATTGTATTCTGGTAGTCATCAGACTTATCATTTAAACCGCATAAAAAAAATTAAAATTGTACCTTTGCACCTAATTTTTTAGGAATTGTTGTTTGGCCCCATCCGGGTCACCAACATCATGAAGTAAAGGTAGTTTATGGAAGTGATAGAGAAGCTTGTCAGGGAAACCAGAGATATGAAAATCGGTAAAACCCTGCGTTACCTGGCGGAAAACCATCTGGGAAAAATCCTTTTCTCAACCAGTTTTGGTTTAGAGGATCAGATCATAACAGATATTATATTCACAGAAGACATACCAATCAAAGTGGTCACACTTGACACGGGACGTTTGTTCGAAGAAACATATAAAACACACAGCAGGACCCTGGCCAAATATGGAAAAAAGATCCATGTCTTTCACCCCGACCAGGAAGCTGTTGAAAATTTATTGACGAAAAAAGGGCCATATAGTTTTTATGAGTCAGTGGAAAACAGGAAAGAATGCTGCAATATCCGAAAGGTAATGCCTATAAGACGAGCCCTCGAAGGCACTGAAATTTGGATAACAGGCATACGATCTGGCCAATCAGCTGATCGTCAAAACCTTGCATATTTTGAGTATGACAGCAATTATGGTTTAATAAAATATAACCCGCTGGTAGATTGGCCGCTGGAAAAAGTTCAACAATATGTTCGGGAAAATCATGTACCGTATAATGTCCTTCACGACCGTGGTTTTCATAGCATTGGTTGCAGCCCCTGTACCCGTGCAGTACAAGATGGAGAAGATATCCGTACCGGCCGGTGGTGGTGGGAAGATAATTCCAGCAAGGAATGCGGATTACATTCAAAAGGAAATGAATAGATTGATCTATGATTAATTATCAAATAAATCACCTTCGCGATCTGGAAAATGAATCCATTTTCATTATGCGGGAGGTTGCGGCTCAGTTCGAGAACCCCGCTCTCCTTTTTTCCGGAGGGAAGGATTCCATAGTTATGGTTCACCTGGCCAGGAAGGCCTTCTGGCCTCAACGATTCCCCTTTACACTGGCACATATCGATACCGGTCATAATTTCGAAGAAACCATCACTTTCCGCGATGAGTTGGTGGAGAAACTTGGAGCCCGTCTCGTGATAGGATCCGTCCAGGAAAGTATAGATAAAGGCCTTGCAGTTGAGGAAAAAGGATACAACGCCAGCCGCAATATTCTCCAAACCGGAACCCTTTTGGACACAATTGATAAATATAAATTTGATGTGGCCTTGGGTGGAGGGAGAAGAGATGAAGAAAAAGCCCGGGCCAAAGAACGCTTCTTTTCCCATAGGGATGAATTCGGCCAGTGGGATCCAAAAAACCAACGCCCTGAAATTTGGAACCTGTTCAATGGAAAAATGAATATTGGTGAACATTTTAGAGTATTTCCTCTTTCAAATTGGACTGAGATGGATATCTGGCAGTATATCTTCCAGGACAATATTGATCTGCCTAGTCTTTATTTCACGCACAAGCGTAAAGTATTTACCCGCGATGGGGTACTTCTTGCCTGGGCCCCATTCATGAAACTCAAACCTACAGAGGAAATTGTTGAAATGGAGATACGCTGCCGGACTATCGGTGACATTTCTTGTACAGGCCTCACAGAATCTAAAGCAAATAACCTCGTGGATATCATAAAGGAAATTGCAACAACAAGAATTACTGAAAGAGGTAGCAGATCCGACGATAAAAGATCCGAAGCTGCCATGGAAGACCGTAAAAAAGAAGGTTACTTTTAAATTTACCTGTTACTAGTTATTCGTTACTCGTTACTAATTAATCAAATACGCTAATAAAAAATGGCCAAATTCAACTCCGAGGCTTATCTGGATATGCAACTCCTGAGGTTTACTACCGCTGGCAGCGTTGATGATGGGAAATCTACCCTCATAGGCCGCCTGTTGTATGACAGTAAATCAATATTTGAAGATCAACTCGAAGCCGTTCAACGTGATAGCGTTCGTCGGGGCAATGAAACCATTGATCTGGCTCTGCTTACCGATGGCTTACGGGCGGAGAGGGAGCAGGGTATCACCATAGACGTGGCATACCGGTATTTTGCCACACCCAAAAGGAAGTTTATCATTGCTGATACACCCGGGCATATTCAGTATACCAGAAACATGGTTACCGGAGCATCCACTGCCAACCTTGCTCTTATTCTTATTGACGCACGGCACGGTGTGCTCGAGCAAACGATACGCCATTCCTATATCAGCACGCTGCTTCATATTCCGCACCTGGTGATCTGTGTAAACAAGATGGACCTGATGGATTATGACCAGATCATCTATGAAAAAATTAAAGCCGATTTTCATAAAGTAGCTGAAAAACTTAATGTTATTGACGCTCGTTTTATTCCCATCAGTGCTCTCCATGGTGACAATGTGGTAAACCCTTCTGAGAACATGGACTGGTATAAAGGCCCTACCCTGTTAAAACTTCTGGAAGATATCGACATTACCTATGACCGGAACCACCAAGATCCGCGTTTTGCCGTACAATACGTGATCCGTCCACAGATTGAGGAATTCCATGACTACAGAGGCTATGCCGGCCGGATTTCCGGTGGTTGGTTCCGACCGGGAGATACAGTGAAGGTTCTGCCATCAGGGCTTACATCAGTTGTAAAAACTGTAGATGTCTTTGGAAAATCTCTTGATGGTGCAAAAGTTACTGAATCGGTAACCATCCAGCTCTGCGAGGATATTGATATCAGTCGGGGAAATATGATTGTTGGGATGAAAAACCAGCCCGAAGTTGGACAGGAAATCGACCTTATGATCTGCTGGTTTAATGAAAAGCCTTTGAATCTCAGAGGGAAATACGCCGTAAAACATACTACCCGGGATGTCCGTTGTATAATCAAAGAGGTAAATTATAAAATGGACATTAATACCCTTGAGGAAAACACCACCGACAAGGAAATTAAAATGAATGATATTGGGAGGATCAGGGTAAAGACTACCCAACCTTTATATTATGATTCCTATACCAAAAATCGTATTACGGGGAGCCTGATCCTTATTGATGAAGCCACAAACGAAACCGTGGCGGCCGGAATGATCATTTAATAAGTATAAAAAATTACAGATGCCAAATTCCAAGTATTATTTCATTTGTCGTTCCTGTGGAACTCATATTAACAGCTTTAAGGAATGGTTCCAGGAGGGGCAGAAATGCCCCACTTGCGGACAAAAATGGGTGGATGTAAAATATAACACAGACATTGAAAAGATAAGGGGCCTCATAGCCGGCGGGGAAAATGGTCCAGCTTATTCCGTGTTTAATTATTTTGATTTCCTTCCTCTTGAAAACAGGGAAAATATTATTTCTGAAGGTGAAGGAGCCGTCAAAGTGGACCGTTGGAATTTCCTGGAAGGATTTGCCAAAGAACAATACGGACTTAACCTGGAGGTTCTGGCATACAGGAATGATGAAAATTATGGAACCGGGACCTTCAAGGATGTTGCGGCAGCTGTAGCTGCATCAGTACTTAAAGAAAATGGCATCACTCAGTATTGCGTTGCGAGTACAGGAAATATTGCCAGTGCCTTTGCACACTACCTGGCCCTGGCTGGAATTTCACTGGCGGTATTTATCCCGGAGGATGCCTTAAAAGCCAATGAAGCAGGAGTGAGCTGTTATGGACAACGCGTTTTCAGAGTTCAGGGAGACTATTCCCTCGCCAAAAAACTTTGTGCCGAATACTCTGCTAAATACGGAATACATATGTCGGGCGGGAATATCGATCCTGCACGTGTGGAAGCTAAAAAGACACAGGTATTTGAATGGTTGCGCCAGATTGGAACCCTGCCTGATGTATACGTACAAGCTCTTGCCGGAGGCACAGGACCAATAGCTATCGACAAAGGAATCAGAGATATAGAATCATTAGGACTAGTAAAAAAGGATCCACGCTATTTAATGGTTCAGGCCAGTGGCTGCGATCCAATGACTGCAGCCTGGGACAAAGCTAAAGAGAACGATTTTCCGAAAGGTTGGGAATATGATTTTCCAATCTACGACAGTCCCGTAACAAAAATACCTACCCTGGCTAACGGAAATCCCCAGACCTTTCCAATCATTGGTTCGCTATGCAAAAAAACAGGGGGAGAAATAATTACCTTTGACGAAGACCTGAGCGTTGAAGTGGCCCGTTTAGTGGCATATGAAACCACTATCAAAATTGGTCCTGCTGCAACCATTGCCGTTGGGGGGTTTTTTGAAGGACTCAAAAAAGGACTGTTCAGAGAGGGAGAAAAAATCATGCTGAATATTGGTGAAGGTGTTAGAAGATCTCCTGAATTGCTGGAAGAAATGATTTACACAACCAAATCAGTCTCCAGCGTTGACGAATGCGAATCAGTAGATCGGGGTATATTCCGGGAAGACCTCTGGAAACCTTTCCTTTAAATTAATTAGTCCCTTTTTTATATAGAGCGAAAGTTTGGAACAAAATTTGATCCTATAAGTTCCTGAATGCTATTATAATTGAATGAGCTTTAAGCCGACTTCTTTTTAACGATTAACGAAAACTAGCTTATCGCAGATTTTATCTGCCTAACAAATTAATTTTATGGAAACAAAAAAAACCAAAAAACCCTGGGTTACCATTGCTGTTATTGTTGTCATCGTCCTGTTCCTTTTTTCCTCAGGGAAAGGGGCTTACAACGGTATGGTAACAAAAGGTAAAGCCGTTGATGGTCAATGGGCTAATGTTGAAAATGTTTACCAGCGCCGGGCGGACCTGATCCCCAATTTAGTCAATACGGTCAAGGGTTACGCTGCTCATGAGCAGGAAACTTTTACAGCTGTTGTGGAAGCCAGAGCTAAAGCAACAGGTATAAACATTAATGCTGATCAGCTTACTCCGGAAACAATTCAGCAATTCCAAAACTCACAGGCAGCGCTTAGCTCTGCCCTCAGCAAGCTGCTGGTGGTAGTAGAAAGGTATCCCGATCTGAAAGCCAACCAGAACTTCCTGGATCTTCAGGCTCAGCTCGAAGGGACGGAAAACCGCATTGCCACTGAAAGACGGAAATTCAACGAGATGTCAAGAGATTACAACACTTTTGTTAGTGTGTTTCCGAAAAACCTGTGGGCCAAGCTTTTTAAATTTGAGGAAAAACCCTATTTCGAAGCTGCTGAAGGTTCTGATAAAGCACCGGTTGTAGAGTTTTAGGTCATGGGTACAGCAAAGAAATTATTTTCTAAGGTAGAAAAAGATGCCATTGTGTCAGCCATAATGGAAGCGGAAACAAACACCTCCGGTGAAATCAGGGTACATATCGAATCTTCATTTAAGGGAGATGTGCTTGACCAGGCTGCTTTTGTTTTTAATAAGCTTAAAATGCTTGAAACCGAACAACGGAATGGTGTTCTGTTTTATCTGGCTGTAAAAAACAAAGCCTTCGCCATTCTTGGAGATGCAGGAATAAATGCCAAGGTCCCTGAAAACTTCTGGGAAGATGTAAAATCTACCATGCAGGGAGATTTCCAGGCCGGAAACATGGCAGCAGGCCTGATCAAGGGGATTCATATGGCCGGCCAAAAACTTAAAGAACATTTCCCTTATCAATCCGATGATGTGAATGAGTTGTCGGATGACATTTCATTCGGGAAATAACACCATTATAATGAATCGATTAAGCAAAATAATAACTTTTCTACCATTGTTAGTGGTCCTGCTCCCAGGCATTTCTATACCACTAAAAGCACAGGAGTTACCTGAACCCATGGATCCTCCAAGGATGGTAAATGATTTCGCTGGTTTTTTAAATCCGCCTAATACCGCATCCTTAGAACAAAAATTACAGGATTTCTTTTACAGGTCCTCTACCCAAATATACCTAATCATTGTTGATGATCTTTTAGGTTTCGACCCTTCAGATTATGCTTCACGAATCGGAGAAAAGTGGGGCGTGGGTACAAAAGGTAAAAATAACGGAATAGTTATTCTGGTAAAACCAAAAACGGAAGCCAGTCGCGGTGAAGTATATATTTCCCCTGGATATGGGCTCGAAGGGGTTGTACCTGATGTGATAGCCAACCGTATTGTGGATAATGAAATCATCCCCCGGTTTAAAGCAGGGGATTATTTCGGAGGCATCAACCAGGCGGCTGAGGTTCTCATATCTCTGACAGAAGGAGAATTTACTGCCGATGAATATGTTAAACGCACCGGAGGATCCAAAGGAAAATACATTGGTGGTATTATTTTCCTGATATTTCTGTTGATTGCTATATTTGGAGGCGGATCTAAAACTGGCCGGCATAATCATTTGGGAGGAAATCTGCCATTGTGGATTCTCCTCTCAATGATGAATTCCGGAGGCCGCTCTCATGGTGGTTCTTTTGGTGGCTTCAGCGGAGGTGGTGGATTAGGTGGATTCGGCGGAGGTGGAGGCGGTTCATTTGGTGGCGGAGGCGCCGGAGGAAGCTGGTAATCTCAGAGGATCTACTAATCTACTAATCTACAGTTTCCTCTTCTCACTGTGCGCTTCCCGTCGAATAGTAGCCTGATATCCGTAGTTATTGATTTTCAAACACTTGGACAACATTATCTCTGCCTCCTGTTTTTGTCCCGATATGCCTAAAAGAATCCCAGCCTGTAGGGCCGCATTGGGAACCTGGTAGGAAGGTACATCTGTAAAATCTTCCACAATCTGACGGTAATAATCTAAGGCGCGGGCATGGTTTCCCAAATATTGGTGGCTCCTGGCCTGCCTGTATAAAACTTCAACAATCTGACGGTTGCTCAGGTCCCGGTATCTACTTTTCTCGAAATGCGAACAATTATCAAGGCATTTTTCATAAAATCCTCCGTCAAACAAAAGCCTGAGTCGTAAAATGTCTTTCAATGGCACAGATTCATTCTCCACCTCTCTTAAAGCCTGCTGATCAGCAGACAAAAAGTTGTACCCTTCGGAACCAACCTTTTGAAAACAATCACTCGCCATGGCTTTCTTATCTTGCATGATAAAATACCAACCCATTTTTTGCCAGGCTGATTTGATGTAGTTTTCCCCACGGTTCAGCATAAAAAATTTTTTGAATGCCTCAATGGCCAGGGGATCATCCTGGTATAACAAAAAGCGTCCCTTCATATAATAGGCATATGGGATTTTCTCTGCCTCTCCGTGCTTATCCAGGTCATCAATTAATTGCAAGGCCTCATGAGTATACCCAGCTCTGAATGCTGCCACTGCGGAATAATATCGGACCAGAACATTGGAATGTTTTTTCAACCCTTCCATTTGAATGAAATGCCAGGCTGCTTTGGGATCCTCATCAAATTCTTTAAGGGCGATAATGACTATCAATGCAGGTTCTAGATTTTCAGTACCACCAGACTCTCGTGTTGAATAGTAAACCTCCTTTAACTGCCTGAAACCATCTTCAGGGTCCAACCGGATTCCAATTATGGCCAGCCAATTGTAATATTCATTGGGCAGCTTCCCATACAAAATAGCCAGTATACCCCCATAAATTTTTGTTGAGTTGTGGTTTGGCTGAAGCTTAACCATATCAAGGTAATATCTGTAAGCACGATACAAGTCTTTTGCAGAATTTGCATATTCTCCATATTGAGCAGCACTGACAGCCCGCAACAACAAAGAACCCGATATATACGAGGTTTTTTCAAAGTCTTCCCTGATGTCCTGCTTTTGATCCCTGCCTAAATCAAGTATTATGTCCACCAGCGCACTCAGACGGGCATGATTTTCAAAACTCTGGCAAACCATAGTCCTTAAAAATTGCTGATAGACCATGTAGTACTGGTTGAAAAATCGGTTTTTAAATTGCAAATCTGCTTCCTGGTTTGAATCCAGATCCAGGTTTAGCAAACCGGCTTGCCAATCAATATGCTGTTGTATCGGTGCTTGCCCATATGTTAAGCCTTGTACCAGAACCAAAAATGAAACCAGAATAAGTATTATAAATTTTTTCATAAAAAAAAAGGCAATAACCTCTGGCTATTACCCTTTGAATATAAGGATTATTATCCTCCTTTAACTTGTAGGCTCATCATTACTCATGATATCCGGATCCACCAAAACCCGGCCACAATATTCACAAACAATAATTTTTTTCCTCGACCGAATATCGAGCTGCCTTTGGGGAGGAATTCTGTTAAAACAACCTCCGCAAGCATCTCTTTCCACACTCACCACTGCCAAACCATTCCTTGCATTCTTCCGTATACGTTTGTAGGCTGACAGCAGGCGCCCTTCAATCCTTTTACCTATTTCCTCGGAGGTAGCCATCAATCCTTCTTCCTCCTTCTGAGTTTCAGCAATGATCTGATCAAGTTCCTTTTTCTTGGCTTCCAGATCCCCTATGCGGTCATCAAAACCGGTTTTAGAATCCTCTATCATTGCTTTTTTATCCGATAAGCGAGCAGAAAACTCCTTAATCCTCTTTCCACACAGCTGAATTTCAAGAGTTTGGAATTCTATTTCTTTTGACAAGGAATCATACTCACGGTTATTCCGCACATTATCCTGCTGGGTTTGGTATTTTTTTATCAAACCTTGCGCATCTGCAATTTCATTGTTCTTTTTTGAAATCGCAGACTCAAGTTCCTTCACCTCTTCCTCAAAGTTTTTGATCCGGGTTTCCAACCCAGCCAACTCATCTTCGAGGTCCTGAACTTCTAAAGGAAGCTCTCCACGCAAAGTCCTAATTTTATCGATCTCTGAATCAATACGTTGAATTTCAAAAAGATCCTTGATCTTGGACTCAACCGTGGGCCCCTTTTCTTTTACGCCTGTCTGTTTATCAGCCATAGATCAGAAATAATTTATTGGATTGGTACTTATTTTCGACAAATGAACCGCAAAGTTAGTCATTTTTTTCAAAAAAAGATTATTAAATATCCTAAGGCTCACTTGCTCACTCTCATAGTGCCCTATATCCAGAAGGAGTATCTTTCCTTCAGTATTAAAGAACTGATGATATTTTACATCAGATGTAATAAACACATCGGCTCCAGCCCTGATTGCATCACCCAAAAATTCACTCCCACTGCCACCGCATACTGCAACACGACTAACTTTTTTATCCAACAAGCTTGTGTGACGGATACATCCGGCACCAAAAAGATCCTTTACTGCCTGCAAAAATTCAATTTCTGGCAGGGCTTTGGGAAGATGGCCCACCACACCCAATCCATAGGCGGGATTATCATTTAATATGGGGTAAAGGTCATAAGCTACCTCCTCGTAAGGATGTGCTTCGATTAGAGCGGAAATAATACTTCTGAGCAGATGTTTGGGGAAAACTGTTTCAAAGCGCTTTTCGGGTTCATTATGGACTTCTCCCAAATGTCCGGCAAAGGGTTTAGCTCCCTGCCCAGCCCGAAAAGACCCAGTACCATGTGTGCTGAAACCGCATGAGTCGTATTTTCCAATATTCCCTGCCCCTGCTTTGAAAATAGCTGCCGAAACAATTTCAAAATAGCCATCAGGGATGAAAGTCACCAGTTTAATCAGATCATCTTTCCTTGGAACCAGTATCCTTGTTTCCAAAAGGCCCATCCTTTCAGCTATGGCACCACTCACTCCATCCTGAACCTGATCAAGGTTGGTATGAGCAGAATAAATTATAAAATGCTCCATGATGGCACGCCTGATTAAGCGGCTTACCATATCGGTTCCGCTGAACTTTTTCACACCTTTAAATACCATAGGATGGTGTGAAATGATCATATTGCAACCTACCGACTCCGCCTCATCCAGTATCGCCTCAGTAATGTCAAGGCTAAGGAGAACGCCAGAAACATCAGATTCAGGTTCACCGATGATCAAGCCCGAATTATCCCAGGATTCCTGAATCCCAAGGGGTGCAAATGATTCAATAATTTCGATGATGTCTCTGACTTTCATGCGATGATCCTTTAGATCTCGTCTCTGATGCGAATCAATAGTTCGCGGATATCCTGCAGTTTTTTTACCACTTGAACATTTTGGTCCAGGTCATCCTTATTCTCCTTGATCTTAAGTTTGGCTCCTTTTAGGGTCATCCCCCGCTCCTTCACCAGCTGATAGATCAAATGAAGATTATCAATGTCCTTTTTTGTGAAATATCGTGTTCCTTTCTTATTCCTTTTGGGTTTGAGAATAGAAAATTCCTGCTCCCAATACCGTAGGGTAGATGCAGGTAGACTAAACATTTCGGCAACTTCCCCGATAGAGTAGAAAACTTTTTCGATATTCGGTTCTTTGTATGGCAAATTATTTGGAAATTCCAATGAATCAGTCTAATGCCTGGCCTGTTAACCTGGAGTATTCAATCATCCGCTGGTAATCTTCTGGAGTAATATCCTGAAAGAAGAAATTTATCGGATCGATCATCTTCTCACCTTTTCTAACCTCATAGTGTAAATGAGGTGCAACAGAAAGTCCTGTACTACCAACTTCACCGATGATATCTCCTCTTGTAAGTTTTTGGCCAACCTTCACTAAAATCTTGTCAAGATGGGCATAAAAGGTCTGGTAGGAAAATCCGTGGTTGATGAGGATATAAGTTCCGTAACCTGATCGGGTTCTGTTTTCTTTGATGGCTTCAACTACTCCATTGCCGGTAACATGGACCGGTGTTCCAGTGGGTGCTGTAAAATCAACCCCTGCATGAGGACGTATCACCTTTAATATGGGATGTATTCGCCGATGTCTGAAATAGGAGGAAATTCTTTTGTATTCATCAATAGCGATGGGTCTGATACTCGGAATGGATGCTACCATTTCTTCATTATTCTTGGCCATTTCAAATACCTGGTCATAGGATGTTGACTGTATATAAATCCTGCTCATAATGTTATCCAGGCGTTTGGCCACATCGGAAACAATATCCGAATTACGATATCCATCAAGATCAGAATAGCGGTTTACACCTCCGAATCCTGCATTTCTTTGAGAGGTCGGAATAGGCTCAGCCACAAAAATCACCCGGTAAATATTATCATCCCTGTTTTGAATATCATCAAGAACATTGACGGCCTGGTCCATTTTCTTATTCAGTAATTCATATTGTGTTAAAAGGAATCTGTTCTCCCTTTTCAGCATCCTTTCCTTGGGAAGGTCATAAAAAAGAGAGATGAAAAGTAATAGGCTTCCACCAATCACGAAACTTGAAACCAGATAAGCCAGGAAGCGAAAAAACCGATGTTTTAAGCTTCTTTCAATCCGGTCAAAAGACAGTGATTCAGGATTAAACCTATACTTTGATTTTGACATAAAACTCCCCTCAATATATTTACACCAATAGCTATCTTCGTGTCGCAAAATTATCTAAATAATCTAACTTTACAATAGAATATTTTCGCATATATCAAAAAGAACTACTATGATAGCATCCAAATCAATACGAGATAAATTCAAGGCCTTTTTTGAGAGTAAAAACCATAAAATAGTTAATTCGGCTCCAATGGTAATTAAAGATGATCCAACTCTGATGTTCACCAATGCCGGGATGAATCAATTTAAAGATATTTTCCTCGGGAATTCAAGTCCCGAAACAGTGAGGATTGCCAATTCTCAAAAATGTTTGCGGGTTTCGGGAAAACATAATGATCTGGAGGAAGTAGGACATGACACTTACCATCACACTATGTTTGAAATGCTGGGAAATTGGTCATTTGGAGATTATTTCAAGGAGGATGCAATAAATTGGGCCTGGGAGTTTCTTGTTGATTTGATGGGGTTGGATCCGGATCGTATCTATGCTACTGTTTTTGAAGGGGACCCCGATGACAATCTGAACAAGGATACTGAAGCTCAGCAGATTTGGCTCAAACATCTGAGTACAGATAGAATACTGGAGGGATCAAAAAAGGATAATTTCTGGGAAATGGGAGATACCGGACCATGTGGCCCTTGCTCAGAAATTCACCTGGATCTTCGCAATGATGAGGAACGCGAAAAAATTCCCGGACACGATCTGGTTAATAAAGATCATCCCCTGGTTATTGAGATATGGAACCTGGTGTTCATTCAATATAATCGTAAAAAAGGAAACAAATTAGAAAACCTGCCTCAAAAACATGTAGATACCGGTATGGGTTTCGAAAGGCTTTGCATGGCTCTTCAAGGGAAAAAATCAAATTATGATACAGATATCTTTCAACCTTTAATCAGGAAAATAGCAGAAATTGCCGGGATAAATTACCATGCAAATGAAAAAACCGATGTGGCAATGCGGGTTATTGCGGATCACCTGCGTGCCATTGCCTTTTCCATTGCCGATGGTCAGCTGCCTTCAAACACCGGGGCAGGATATGTGATCAGAAGAATCCTAAGGCGAGCTGTGAGATATGGATATACCTTCCTTAACCTGACTGAGCCATTCATGGCACAGCTGATGCCTGCCCTTATGGAAACCATGGCTGAAGCGTTTCCGGAGCTTATTGCGCAAAGAGGCCTGATAGAAAAAGTCATTACTGAAGAAGAGCAAACCTTTCTTAGAACACTGGAAGCTGGAATAATTCGACTTGAGCAGATTATCAAAAATCATGAAGGGATAGAGTCGAAAATTGTGAGTGGAAAGCAGGCATTTGAACTTTATGATACTTTCGGATTCCCACTTGATCTGACTGAGCTGGTCCTGCATGAAAAGGGCTTTGTCGTCAATATCAGGGAATTTGCGACTGAGATGGAAAAGCAAAAATCCAGATCCCGTTCGGCTGCCGAACAGGAAACATCTGATTGGGTAATTATATCAAAAGATGAAAGGGAAGAATTTATCGGATACGACCACCTCTTTTCTGAGGTTAGGATAATGCGCCATCGGCAGGTTAACACAAAAACAAAAAAGCTATACCATCTGGTATTCAATTATACTCCTTTTTATGCTGAAAGTGGTGGCCAGGTAGGCGATACAGGAACCATAGAGCATAATGGTGAAAAAATAAAAATTATCGACACACAAAAGGAGAACAATTTGATCATACATATTGCAGATAAACTCCCATCCGATCCCTCAGCTAATTTTTTAGCGCGGGTAAATACGGAGAACCGTTTGGCTACAACGAGGAATCATACCACCACCCATCTCATCCATTTTGCTTTAAGAAAAATCCTGGGGAAGCATGTGGAGCAAAAAGGATCCCTGGTAAATAGTCATTACTTACGTTTTGATTTCTCTCACTATGAAAAAGTTACCCCTGTCCATATAGAAGAAATTGAGAGAACGGTAAATGCATTGATCCGGGAGAACATCCCACTGAGAGAGCATAAGGACATACCGATGAATGAAGCAAAATCCATGGGGGCTATCGCTCTTTTCGGAGAAAAGTACAGCGACCTTGTACGTGTTATCCAATTCGGGGATTCGTTAGAGCTCTGTGGTGGGACCCACGTCAGAGCCACCGGTGAGATAGGTTTTTGTAAAATCACATCTGAGGGATCCATTGCTGCCGGAATCCGTAGAATTGAAGCTATTACCGGGCTTAGAGCGGAGAATTACGTCATGGACCAGATCCGTACTGTCGAGAGGATCATGAGCCTTTTTAAAAATAATTCGGAGCTCGTTGACACGGTCAGGCAGGTTGTTGAGGAAAATGCAGACCTCAAAAAGCAAATGGAGAAGATACAAAAAGAAAAGTTAATAGGATTAAAGGCCTACCTGATCGATCAAACTGAAACCGTTCAGGATACTCAGGTGATCAAATCAATCGTTAATATACCAGATGCCGAAAAAATCCGGGACCTTGCCTTTCAGTTAAGGAGTGAAAAGAAGAACCTTGTCCTGATACTTGGTGCTATTATCAATGGCAAACCAAACCTGAGCATTATGATTACAGATGATCTGATTGAACAGAACAAATGGGATGCCGGCCAGATCGTTAGAGAGGCTGCAAAAAAAATGCAGGGTGGTGGTGGTGGTCAGGCTTTTTACGCCACAGCCGGCGGAAAAAATCCCGACGGTCTTCAGGAAGCTGTCAACACTGCATTCAAACTATTATTTGAGGTACGTTAATTGGATGATATAAGCCGAATATTTGATCTTTTGGAGCATTACCCCGACCATAACATCGACCGGGAAGTATTTGCACATAGAAGTACCCGTGGTTGGAAATATCTCAGCTTAAAAGAATATCGAAAAAATGCAGGCTACCTTGCCCGGGCCTTTATCCGAAAATTGGATAAAGGCGACCGCATTGCCACTGTCTCATGCAACAGGTGGGAATGGAATATTGTCGATATGGCAGCCGCCGAGGCAGGCATGGTGCACGTACCTATTTACCCAACCATTTGTATCGAGGAATTCAGGTATATATTGATACATGCCGGTGCCCGCCTTCTTTTCGTTTCTGATAAAACCCTGTCAAAGAAACTGGCTCCCCTTCTGGAAGAAATTAATACTCTCGAGGGCATTTATAGTTTTGACCATGTAGAGGAGTGCCCATACTGGCTGAATTTGGTACTGGATAAAAACAATCTGGCTTCGCAACTGGAATTGCAAAACAGAAAAGATGAGATCTTACCTGAGGATCTGATGACCCTGATTTACACCTCAGGGACCACAGGGACGCCCAAAGGTGTTATGCTATCGCATCGTAATATCCTGTCGAATATTAAGGCAGTGCTTTCTATTTTCCCAATGGAAAATGGCGACCGGGCTTTAAGCATTCTTCCTCTTTGTCATATTACCGAAAGAATGGTCAACTATGTTTATCAATTTACCGGTGTTAAAGTTTTTTATTCACGCAGCTGGACTAGTATTCTCAAAGATCTCAGGGAATCCAGGGCTCAAGGATTTGTAGCTGTCCCAAGGGTATTAGAAAAGATCCTGGAGAAAATTCTGGAAAATGCCAGTAAACTTAACCGGCGACAACGCTGGATGTTTAACTGGGCTATGGATTTAGGCGGTAAGTATAAGGTTGACATGGGGGGATGGTTAAAAAGGCGGTTTAAAAGAGCGGATAAATGGGTATTCATGCATTGGCGGAAAGCACTGGGAGGGCCGAAAAAATTTATTGCCTGCGGCGGTGCTAGTCTTGATGAAAAAGTACTGAAACTATTTTTAGCTGCAGGTTTTCCAGTTCATGAGGGATATGGAATGACAGAAACTTCTCCCTTGATAAGCATCAATCATTTTGCAACTCCTGGATGTCTGAAACCTGGAACACAGGGCCGTCCCCTCGAAAATGTTGAAGTTCGAATAGCTCCAGATGGAGAGATCCAGGTTAAGGGGCCGAATGTTATGATGGGTTATTTCCGCGATCCTGCAACAACCGCAGACAGTTTTAGCCCCGACGGCTGGTTCTGCACCGGCGATACCGGGACTTTGGACGAAGAGGGCTTCCTGAAAATTACCGGTCGGAAAAAAGAACTTTTTAAAACCTCAGGAGGAAAATATATTGCACCTCTTGCAATTGAAAAAGTATTCCTGAAATCTTCATTAATTGATAATCTTGTTGTTGTTGGGGAAAATCAAAGATTTCCAGGGGCAATCATCCGGCCTAATTTTGAATATCTGACAAATTGGGCCGACAATCAGAAAATCCGGTTTAGCAGCCGAAGGGAACTTATTAAAATGCCCAAAGTGGTTCGTATGATGGAAAAAGAAGTGAATCGCCTAAACAAAACCCTGGGTAAAACGGAACAAATTAAAGAATTCCGGCTGGTTTATGATAACTGGTCAATCCCAACCGGGGAACTTAGCCCTACACTGAAGGTACGACGGCTATTCGTCACTCAGAAGTATGAAAAGCTAACCCGTTCTATTTATCGCCCGCCGAAGAAGCGGAAAGTTGTAAGGAGAAAAAATATCAATCGCTAAATATCAAATATTTACAGGCACCAAAAAAGGCAAGGCTCCTGGGAGGCATTCAAATTGCAGTGGAGCGGTCCCATGAATTTCTCCATCAGCCTCGATGGACACCCTGTCGCCCAACGGCTCAACATTGACATGATCAGTAACATGATAGCTCAGGTCGGGCAGATCTATATGTTGGCTTTTTCTCAGCTTTCCGAAATTCTTGAAATAATCCAGCATAGTAACATTCCCAGCAAGTACTATCTGAAATTTTCCATCGTCGATTTTGGCATCCGGTGCAATTCCATACCCCGATCCAAAAAACTGTCCGTTGGCAACAATTAATGCCAGAACCGGGCCTTCCCAGGAAAAACCGTCCCAGGAAATCCTCATCGGCTTGTGTTTATAGCTAAAAAACTTGAGAAAAATGGCCAGGAAAAAAGTCAGGGTTCCACCCAGTATCTTCTTCCGTAAATGAACCCCATTGACCTCTGAAACCACCTCGGCACCGAATCCGGCATCGGCAATATTGTTGAAATATTTTACCTCCTGTATTCCCCCGATTGGCCCTATCTTCATCATTCCGGCATCAATAAAACGCACGCTATTGGTTTGGATAAGTGAAACAAGTTGAACGACAGAACGTCTCATACCAATAGAGCGCACAAAATCATTTCCGGTTCCCCATGGCAATATCCCCAAAACCGCCTTGTTTTTTTCCCTTCCACCAGCCTTCATGAAACCATTAACCACCTCGTTAAGAGTTCCATCCCCTCCTATGGCAATAAGAAAATCACAGCCTTTTTGTAAGGCATCGATTGCCAGTGACTGTGCTTGCCTGGCCCTCTCAGTTTCGTAAAACCGTACTTCATATCTATTGTCAAAGGCATCTTGCAGCTCATTAATAATTTTCCTTTTACCATGAATCCTACCATGCAGTACGAAGCTTATTTTCTGATTATCTGCCATTTAAGTGTTCTGAATTGAATTATTAAGCTCCACGATTTACTAAATTTTGCATTACTACTGAGAGCATCAAAGATATTTCCGGTTATAAGATTTTTCCTATATTTATAAGAATTTATTCTTGGTAAATGAATTATAGCAGCTTTCCTGATCGTTACCAGCATATGAAGTACAACCGCTGTGGTAGAAGCGGTATAAATCTACCCTTCCTGTCATTGGGCCTCTGGCATAACTTCGGCGGGGTCGACAATTTTGACAATGCAAGGAAAATGGTTCTGGAAGCCTTCGATGCGGGAATAAATCATTTCGACCTGGCAAATAATTATGGGCCACCCCCCGGTTCAGCAGAAAGTAATTTTGGAAAAATTTTACGATCTGATTTGCAAGCATACCGTGACGAGCTAATTATCAGCACTAAAGCCGGCTATCTAATGTGGCCGGGGCCATACGGAGAATGGGGGTCTCGTAAATACCTGATTGCCTCACTGGATCAAAGCCTTACACGTATGGGCCTGGAGTATGTAGATATTTTTTATTCCCACCGTTACGATCCTGAGACACCTCTGGAAGAAACCATGGGGGCACTGGATTATGCTGTAAAAAGCGGTAAGGCATTGTATGCAGGAATCAGCAATTATCCCCCTGAAGAAACCACCAGGGCCGCGGAAATTCTTAATAAGCTTGGGTGTCCATGCCTCATTCATCAGGTCAGGTATTCATTGTTAAAACCTGAAGCCGGTGAAGGACTGGATAAAGTTCTCCTCAGGCAAGGAATTGGATGTATAGCTTTTTCGCCCCTCGGCCAGGGGATACTGACAAGCAGATACCTGGATGGAATTCCAAAAGATTCAAGAGCCGGCAAACCACACGGCTTCCTTCGTGAAGAAGAAATTAACGAACCGGTAATGATAAAGGTAAGGAAGTTGAATGATCTGGCTGGGAAATGGAGAATGAGCCTGGCTGATTTAGCCTTGAATTGGGTTAGAAGCCATAATTTTATTAACTCTGTACTGGTAGGGGTAAGTTCAGTTGAACAATTGAAATCAAACTTGAAATTAATTGGTCTTGAACCTTTTTCATCAACAGAGCTATGCGAAATTAGTGCCATAATGAAATAAATTAAATCGAAAAAACCTAAAACCCTAATAAAATGGAAATTACCCGAGTCTTTGAAGTGCTGGATTATCAGCAAAAAAACTTTCCCAGGAAAGATGCCCTGGGTGGAATAGTTGATTACGAGTGGGTTACTTATTCTACTGAAGAATTTATCCGTCTTGCAAACCTAATGAGTTATGGTCTGTTGGCTATGGGATTTAAAAAGGGAGATAAAATCGTTTCCTCCTCCAATAACAGGCCCGAATGGAATTTTCTGGATGTGGGAATGATGCAGATCGGGGTGGTACATGTCCCAATATATCCAACTCTCAATAGTGATGAGACCAAATACATACTTGAACATTCAGACGCCCGTCTTGCAGTTGTCTCCGATTCTAAACTTTTTCAGAAGTTTAACGAGATTATCCCCCAAACACCTAATATTGAAAGGATTTTCACCTTCAACGATGTGGAAGGTGCGTCTAATTGGCGGGAAATAGTTGATTTGGGAGAGAAAAACGAAAAGAAATTCAAGGTTAAATTAAGAGAGGTCCGCGATAGCATTTTACCTGAAGATTTATTTACCATTGTGTATACCTCAGGAACTACAGGCGTTTCAAAAGGAGTAATGTTGTCGCATAAAAACGTTTCCTCAAATTTGGTTGACGCAGTTCATCTGCTAACCCTGGATCATTCTGATACGGTTCTGAGTTTCCTTCCGCTCTGTCATATTTTTGAACGAACGGTACATTATGCCTATCAGTTACAGGGTTATGGCCTGTATTATGCTGAAAACCTTGGAACAATAGGACGCGACCTAAAAGACCTAAAGGTTGGAGGTTTTGTTGTCGTCCCCAGGATACTGGAAGTCATGTACGACAAAATTATCGCTAAAGGGAAAGCACTGAAAGGGATAAAAAAGCAAATCTTCTTCTGGGCAGTTAACCTGGGAGTTCGTTATAACCATAATCGCGAAAATGGATGGTGGTATGAATTTCAACTCAAAATAGCCAACAAACTTGTCTTTTCAAAATGGAGGGAAGGTCTTGGTGGGAACATAAAAATGGCTATTACTGGCAGTGCGGCTTTGCAGCCACGGTTGGCCAGGGTATTTACGGCAGCAGGGATACCTATTCAGGAAGGCTATGGGCTCACTGAAACTTCCCCGGTAATAACGGCCAATGAAAGAGATTACCCTAATAACAGATTCGGCACAGTGGGTCAGGCTATCAGTAGCGTAGAGGTGAAAATTGCTGAGGATGGTGAGATCCTAGCAAAAGGGCCAAATATTATGATGGGGTATTATAAGGACGAGGAGCTGACCAAAGAAGTGATTGACTCAGATGGCTGGTTACATACCGGCGATATTGGCACCTTTGTAGATGGAACATTCCTGAAAATCACTGATCGTAAGAAGGAGATATTCAAGAACTCTGGCGGCAAATATATTTCCCCGCAAATGATTGAAAATAAACTTAAAGAGTCTTTCTTTATCGAACAATTAATGGTGATTGGGGAAAACCAGAAATTCACCTCAGCCCTTATTGCGCCAAACTTTAGATTCCTGCATGATTACTGTGCAAAAAAGGGGATCCATTACGTTAATAATGAGGAATTAATCAACAAACCTAATATCATCGCCCGCTTTAATGAGGAAGTCTGCCAGGCCAATAAAGACCTGGCCCCGCACGAACAGGTTAAACGCTTCAGGCTGATCCCGGATGAATGGTCACCGGCAACAGGTGAATTGTCGCCAACTTTAAAACTTAAGCGAAAAGTTATTTATAAGAAATATGATAAGCTTATCAATGAAATCTTCTCAATGAATCAATAGGTAAATACAAGAATTTCCAGGCGTGCTACTCTCAGGGCGTATTACACCACAAGTGTAGTGCGCCCTTTATTTATCGAACTAAACCACAGAAGTAAAAAAGTAATAAACCCGTTAATCAACAGGAGTTCAAAGCTGAATACATACCCGCCGAACCACCTGGCCGAGTTTACCTGAAGGAGGTAAGTTACTGCCGGAGCAAAAATGGCGATTAAAGGCACTACTCTGTCACGAATATTTAAACTGGTAAAAAGTCCAAAGGCATACAATCCCAATAAAGGCCCGTATGTATACCCCGCCAAGGTGAAAAGCGTGTCAATAATACTACGGTCGTTAAGTACCCTGAATAGTAATATCACTCCGAGTAATACTAATGACAGGATAAAATGAACTCGGTAGCGGGTACTTTTTATTTCCTTTTCAGGTGCATTCTCTTTACCAAGAATATCTACAGTAATGGAAGTCGTCAGGGCTGTAAGAGCCGAATCGGCACTGGAAAAAGCTGCTGCAATCAGCCCGATCAGGAAAACCAGCCCCACAATCGGCGGAAGACCCGACTGAGTAGCCACCATCGGGAAAAGATTATCCGATATTTCCGGAATGGCAATCCCTGCCTGAACAAGGTACAGCATCAGGCTCCCTCCCAGGAAAAGGAATAAAAGATTTACAGGGACAAGGGAAAGACTAAACCAGAACATATTTTTTCTGGCCTCTTTAAGGTTTTTACAACTCAGATTCTTTTGCATCATGTCCTGGTCGAGGCCAGTCATTGTAAGAGTAATGAAAGCACCTCCAATAATATATTTGATAAAATGCCTGCGGTCGCCCGCAAAATCATTGAAAAACCAAACCCGGCTTGAATCACCTTTCCCAACTGAACGAAAAAGTTCAGGCAGGGATAAACCCAATTCACGGCCCAGAAAAACCAGTGTCAAAACCAGAGCCGCCAACATAAAAAAGGTTTGAAGGGTATCAGTCCAGATAATTGTTTTAATCCCTCCCTGATAGGTGTAAAGAAAAATTAGTCCTATAATAATAAGAACCGTGGCATAAAACGGTATTCCCCAGGCATCAAAGACCGAAAATTGTAATACGGTCGCAACAATATACAATCTTGCCGAGGCCCCTATAATCCTGGATATCAGAAAAAAAACTGATCCTGATTTATAGGACCAATAACCGAACCTTTTGTCAAGATAACCATAAATAGATGTCAGATTGAGCCGGTAATAAAGGGGCAAAAGGATGAGGATTATTAACATATATCCCAACAAATACCCCAGTACCATTTGCATATATGCAAACTGGCTTGTCATCACCCAACCCGGAACACTGATAAAGGTAACCCCGGAAAGCGAAGCTCCAATCATACCAAAAGCGACCACATACCAGGGTGATTTCCTGTTGCCAATAAAAAAAGATGCACTGTCAGCCTTTCTGCTGGTAATTCTGGAAATGAGCAGGAGAAAAGTAAAGTAACCAGCGACTACCAGCAGTACTGCAAATGGCTTCATAGACAATCAGATTTGGAGTGATGTAAGGTTACAAAAACAAATAGAGAGAAAAAAATTGTGTTTACATGAAGCAGGTGTTAAATTTGCGGGTTAGTCACCTGCAATATGGATCATAATCAATATACATCAAGACTGCTGGAAAGAGCGGTTAGTGAGTTTGCCAAACTACCAGGGATCGGACGAAAAACTGCCCTTCGGCTGGTACTTCATCTGTTAAAACAGGCCCCCGAGAATGTAGAAATGTTCACCGAAAGTATTCGGGTAATGCAGAATGAGATCCATCACTGTAAAGTCTGTCATAATATTTCGGATCAGGAGATCTGTTCCATCTGCAGTACCCCTTCACGGGAAACAAATATTCTTTGTGTAGTGGAAAATATTCGTGATGTTATGGCCGTTGAATCAACAAGACAGTTTAATGGACTCTACCATGTACTGGGAGGAATTATATCACCAATGGATGGTATTGGGCCCTCAGACCTGACTATTAAGTCTCTGGTTGATCGATGCAGCAGGGGAGAAGTTAAAGAAGTTATCCTTGGGTTAAGTGCAACTATGGAGGGAGACACAACAAATTTCTATATTTACAGGAAACTTGCTGAATTTGATATCACAATAACTACCCTTGCCCGCGGTGTTGCCATAGGGGATGAGCTTGAATATACAGATGAAATCACTCTGGGCCGGTCGATAATTAACAGGACACCCTTTGATGCATCACTGAAGAATTAATTTTCCGAACATAATATGCCTCAACCACGACTATCCATAGTCATCGTTAATTACAACGTTCGGTTCTTCCTCGAACAATGTTTGCATTCTGTTGCCAGGGCTGCCAAACCAGGAATGGCAGAGGTTTATGTGGTCGATAATAATTCCGTTGATGGATCCTGCTCAATGGTTGCACAGAAATTCCCGGAGGTTAAGTTGATCCAGAATAAAGATAACCTTGGTTTCAGCAAAGCAAACAACCAGGCTATTCGGGAGGCAACCGGCGAATATATCCTACTGCTCAATCCTGACACAGTAGTGGAAGAGGATACTTTCGTTAAAGTACTGGCATTCATGGATATCCACCAGGATGCGGGTGCCCTTGGGGTAAAAATGATTGATGGGAAAGGTCATTTTCTGCCTGAATCGAAAAGAGCCCTGCCAACTCCATGGGTGTCTTTTTATAAGATCTTTGGCTTATCCTCCCTTTTCCCCCGATCCAAAAAGTTTGGCAGATATCACCTTGGTTTTCTTGACAAAGACGCTATTCATGAGATCGATGTGCTGCCAGGTGCCTTTATGCTACTAAGAAAAAAAGCCCTCGACATAACAGGATTACTGGATGAAACCTTTTTTATGTATGGAGAAGACATCGACTTGTCTTATCGCATTAAACTGGCTGGTTTCAGAATCTTTTATTTTCCAGAAACCACAATAATCCATTATAAGGGAGAAAGCACAAAAAAGGGCAGCATCAACTATGTTCTGGTATTTTACAATGCCATGATCATCTTTGCCCAAAAACACTTTAGTCCAAAAAACGCCCGGTTTTATTCAATTTCCATCCGGGCAGCGATATATTTTCGAGCCGGACTATCTCTTTTAAGACGTTTTTTAAAAAGGATTTTTTTACCGCTTATTGATGCTGTTATTGCAATTGCCGGACTGGTTGTTATTAATCCTGTATGGGAAGCATATAAATTTCCGGAAGGAGGTGGACATCCTCCCGATGTATTGCGAATCTTATTTAGTGCCTATATTCTAATTTGGTTTATAAGTATTTATTTTTCTGGTGGTTACGACAGACCTTTGAGTTTAAAAAGACTTTCCAGAGGGATATTGATAGGTACAGCTATTATCCTTGTGGCTTATTCCCTGCTCCCGGAAGATTATCGCTTTTCCAGAGCGCTGATACTTTTTGGTACCGGATGGAACCTTCTTTGCTTAAACCTTTTAAGAATGGGGTTGCACTTTTCTGGATGGAAGAGCTTCGTACTGAATCTGGGTAAAAAGAAGAGAGTATTGATTGTTGGCCGTGAAAACGAATATATAAGAATTACCAGTATACTGAAGGAAACCTCCCTTGCTGTTGACATTATCGGAAGGGTGAAGCCTCAATCGGACACCTTGCCTGGAAGCTCCCTGGGAGAATTAAGCCAGCTCGAGGAAATTATCGGAATCAATAAGATAGATGAGCTGATTTTTTCGGCAAACGATATGAGTACCCGGGAGATCATCCATCATATGTTGGCCCTGTCCAGTTTGCAGAAAGATTATAAAATTGCACCACCTGAAAGCCCCTCAATTATAGGAAGCAACTCGGTAAATACTGCTGGTGATCTTTATGTGATCAACCTCAACTCCATTGCCGAACTGTCCAACAAAAGATTAAAACGACTACTTGATGTTGTGTTTTCCCTTATCCTGATCATTACTTGGCCCCTGTCACTCTGGTTCTATTTTCCGCACCCACTGCGTCTTATACGCAACGGACTGCAGGTATTATGGGGGAGGAAAACCTGGGTTGGTTATTATCCGGTTGAAAATCCAGAAATGAGGCTTCTGCCTGTTATTAGGGTGGGAATACTGCGTCCGGCCAAGATGGAAAGCCCCGGCGGGAAGAATACTCAGCCTGATGATATGGCCCAATTGGAAAAAAACCTTGCCTATGCCAAAGACTTCAGCCTGGCAAGGGATCTTTCTCTGATAATCATGAATCTTCGTTTTATCAATTCTTAAAACATCCGGCAAAGTTGTATCCACATATTTTTGTACTTTTACTGTTGCTATTAGCCCCAATATATTATGGGCCATTCCTACAAACCTATTTTCATTATTATTTTCCTGATGGGATTCTTGGCTTCCCCAATGCAGGGACAGAATTACCGTGATCAGAAAAAATTGATACGACTGAAACCGAACAACCTTCTTGTTTTCGGAAAGGTCCTAATCCCTTCAGGGGAATCAATTTCCAGTGCCACCGTTTCTCTTTTTGATCCCTCCGCATTAAAAATTATTGAAACTATCCCTGTGGATGACCTGGGGGAATATTTATTTATCCTGGAAAAAGAAAAAACCTTTGGACTAATCATCGAAAAAGAGGGATTTTTCCCTTTTTATTCTCAGTTTACTGTTCCAACCAACTTTGATGAGGAATGGGAAAATCTCGTCCAATTGCCAGATGGCCTTCAAAACAGATATAAGTTATTTTACCCGTCCAGATCAACTACCCCGGCCAATACAGAGGTTCTTGATGAATTGTTAAGTACTTTATCCGGGTTTAATAATCTGATGGTTTGGATTCCCGATGAAGAGGATTCAATATTTCCCTTGAGGTTAAGCAGGATCAAGGACAGCTTCCTCAAGGCTGGTATTGAATTGCACCGATTATTCGTAGGTTCTGCTCCTGGGAACATTGATCAGTTTATACATTTGCAATTGATAAGCGAAAGCCCTCTGGATGATCAGGGCGGTGGAATCAGCCAGGAAGAAAAACCTTCCTTGCATCCGTTAACAACTGACAAATGGACCTTGCAGTTTGTGGCCTCAAAAAACATGCTGCAGCAATCAGATTTGAAAGGGATAAGCGATTTCAAACTCTTTAAGGGTAAGGATGGTTATTACCGCTATACCTATGGAACCTACAATAGTAAGGAAGAAGCAGATACCGGGAAGGCTTACCTAATGGGCAAGGGGTTCAACCAGACATTTGCTAAAAAAATTGAAGACCTTCAAAAGCTCTGATAATTTGAAATCTTTACAAGGGAAAAAACTAATTCTGAGAGCGTTAGAGCAAGACGATCTCGAAATCCTATATAGATGGGAAAACGATCCGGAAAATTGGGAAGTCAGTCAGACATTAACTCCCTTTTCCAGGAAATTGCTAAACTCATACCTGGAACATGCCCATCTGGATCTGTTCCAGATCAAGCAATTACGATTAGTTATTGAGTTACAGGAATCTGGTTCTCCAATCGGTCTTATTGATATTTTTGATTTTGATCCCTTCAATCTAAGGGCAGGCCTTGGTGTCCTTATTGGAGAAAAGAGTGAGCGGGAAAAAGGCTACGCCCGTGAAGCCCTGGAAATCCTGCTGAATTATTGTTTCTCAATCCTTCTTCTCAACCAGGTTTATTGCAATATTCTGGAATCCAACAAAATAAGCCAAAACCTTTTCCTTCATACAGGATTCAGCCTTTCTGGAACCAAGAAATCATGGATAAAAACTTCTTCTGGCTGGGAGGATGAACATTTTTTTCAGCTTTTACGTCAGGATTGGCTGTCCAGATGATCATATTCAGGAAAACTTATCCGGAAAATGAAAGCATTATCCTTTCGCTCCAGGCAGAAGTGCTGAAGGCCATTAGTAATTATCAGAAATGGCACCCCGAGAGCCCAGTTATACCGGTTTACCTGGTCGAAAGAAGCCTGGGACAGCTTAATCCCGGGTGCTTTACATTCAATGATCATGGCCGGAGCACCTTTTCTGTTGTGCACTACAATGTCGCAGCGACGAAGACGGGAATTAAGGGCAATAGCCACCTCGGTTGCTATAAGACCGGGAGGATAATCCAACTCCTCAGATATATAACGGACGATATGCTGCCTGACCCATTCCTCTGGTGTAAGAGCAACCCATTTCGAACGGCATGGATCAAAAATTAACCGGCGTCCATTTTCCGATTTTATATTGAAGGAATAAGTTGGTAAATTTAGGCGCTCCATACATAGAATCCTTGAAGTAAAGATAGATCCATATTTTATCCCTTTCAATAAAAGTGCAGGTTAAAACATGAAAACAAAACAAGAGATCGTTGAGAACTGGCTGCCAAGATATACCGGCAGGCCTCTTGAGGATTTTACCTCATTTATCCTACTTACTAATTTCAATTACTACGTAGAGCTTTTCGCCGCCGAGAATATGGTGGAACCTATCCTCGATGTCACAATGCCTAACGCTTCAGCAAATGGGATTACTATAATAAATTTTGGAATGGGATCCCCGAATGCTGCCACAATTGTTGACCTTTTAAGCGCTATCCATCCGAAAGCCTGCCTCTTCCTAGGAAAATGCGGAGGATTAAAAAAGAAAAACGAGCTTGGTGATCTTATCATCCCGATTGCCGCTGTTCGCAGTGAGGGAACATCCAATGACTTCCTGCCTCCTGAAGTACCTGCCCTCCCGGCATTTATGCTGCAGCGAGTGGTTTCATCCGCTACAAGGGATTACGGCCGCGATTATTGGACGGGCACAGTATTTACCACCAATAAAAGGGTTTGGGAATACGATGAACGGTTTAAAAAATACCTTCATAAAACCCGCGCCATGGCAATCGACATGGAAACTGCTACCATCTTTGTCGTAGGATTCTATAATGAAATACCAACAGGTGCCTTGTTATTGGTTAGCGACCAGCCTATGATATCTTCTGGTGTTAAAACAACCGAAAGTGACTTGGAAGTGACCCGCAACTTTGTCAGGGATCATCTTCTGATCGGCATCAAAGCACTCCAAAAAATCATTCAGGGAAGCAGTTCAGTAAAACATTTGAAATTTTAATTAGTATGATGAATTTCGATCAGATTATTTCGGATATTAAAAACCGGGTTTATAAACCTTTGTATTTTTTAATGGGGGAAGAACCCTATTTTATCGATCAGATCACCGATCTTATTGCTTCAAGCGTTTTGGAAGAATCGCAAAAACCTTTTAACTTGAATATTCTGTATGGAAAAGATACCAATGTATCTAATATTGATAATACTGCCAGACGCTTCCCAATGGGTGCCGACTTCAACCTGGTAATCGTAAAAGAGGCACAAAATATTGTTGATATAGAAAAATTGAATTTCTATGCCCAAAATCCTCTGCATAGCACATTGCTGGTGATCGCATATAAATACAAAACACTCGACAAGAGGAAAAAACTTTACAAAACGATACAAAAAAACGGAGTGCTTTTTGAAGCAAAAAAAATCTATGACAACCAGGTTCCCAAGTGGATACAAAACTATCTTAATGGACGAAACTGTTCCATGGAACCTGCCGCCGGTGTTATGCTCACTGAATATCTGGGAAGCGACCTGGCTAAAATATCACATGAGCTGGATAAACTCCTGTTAACTCTGCCCGAGGGAGTTAGCCATATTACCTCAGAGCATGTCGAGATCAATATTGGCATCAGTAAAGAATTTAACAATTTCGAATTGATGAAATCTTTGGCAAAAAAGAATGTGCTTAAAGCCAATCGGATTATTCAGCATTTTGGACAAAACCAGAAGGTCAATAATATCAATATGACCATCAGTTCACTATTTTATTTTTTTTCCAAAGTCCTGGCAATATATTTCTTGCGAAATGAAACCAACGCCAGTATTGCAAAGACCCTGCAAATCAATCCATTTTTTATAGTCGATTATCAGGTAGCATCAAAAAATTATTCGAGGGCCAAGGTTGTGGAGATTATTTCTATCCTGCGGGAATATGATCTGAAATCCAAAGGTTATTATAATACATCAGTACCAGAGTATGAATTGCTCCAGGAAATGATTTTTAAGATCTTACATTAAATAAACTTGAGCTAAAAAAGAATGACGATAATCATTATAGCCATCACTGCCGTGTTGTCTGTCCTGGCCTTTAATAAGCCAGAGATATTATACAAATACCAATTCAATCCATATCAAATATTCCATCGTAAGCAATATATCCGATTGGTTTCACACGCCTTTCTGCACGCCAACTGGTCACATCTGCTTATAAATATGTTGGTCTTATTTTCTTTTGGGCAAAGTCTTGAGAAAAATTTCGAAATAATCTTTGGCAGGCTCGGTCTTCCATATTATTTACTTCTGTACCTGGGGGCCGTCCTGGTATCTCCGATTTACTCACTTATCCGGAACAGGAACAACTCCACTTATAATGCGGTAGGTGCATCGGGAGCTGTTTCAGCAGTAGTTTTCGCAAGTATTTTCCTTGCGCCATGGAGCAGGATCTATTTTTTTGGACTTATTCCTATACCAGGGATAGTATTTGCCTTTCTTTACCTTTTGTACAGTTGGCAAATGAGCAAGCGAAATCGTGATAACATTGCCCACGACACTCACTTTTTCGGAGCCATTATCGGCTTGATTATCCCAATTATCCTCAATCCTAAACTTTTATCCTACTTTATTGATCAATTAATTTCATTTCAATAAAAACATGGGAGCGAACCGATTCTGGTACAGGGAGGGGGAAATTGAGGAATTGATTTCCTCACCAAATAAATTGTCCCGGTTCATGCTGAGTTTTGGCCAGGGTATACATATTGCCTGGCGTACCTCTGGTACCCGTATACCCTTTTTCACTGAACAGTTTTCAGTTCTTTTAGAAATGCTTCGGTTGAACCAGGTTAAACTGAATCATAATTTTGACGAAGCCTTTTTACGGGGGGAAATAACTCGCTTATTAAACCGGAATCGAATTTTTAAAGGAGCCCTGATCCATCTGTTGTTTATGGCAGATAAAAATAAGGGCCCTATAAGGTCTTCGGGATTATATATGGCCACAGAAAACCTGAGTGAAGAAAAATTTATTCTACACTCACGGGGAATAAAGCTAGGCTGGCTGAAGGACCACACCCACGCCGGAGACTGGCTCATCCAGGGAATTGGCAACTACCATCCCATCCATATGTTATGGGAACAAGAATTAAAACAGCTGAACTGTGATGCTGGATATTTTACTGATAAAAATCAAAAAATTACAGAGTGCAGCGATGCCAGCCTTTTTGTTATCCAGGGAACCCGCCTGTACACTCCATCTCTAAATCTTGGCCTGACACCTCGTGCAATTCGTAAGGTTATCCTGCGGCTGGCGCCCACCCTCGGTCTGCAGGTAATCGAAACAGAACTATTGGAACCGGCACATCTGGATGCAGCTGACGAGATCTTTCTGGCCGATGACCATACCGGTATACGTTGGATCGTGGGGCATGGAGAGATAAGATATTTCAGAAAATACAGTGAATTATTCAATACTATAATTAACAGAGAATGGGCAGCAGCAAATTAGTTCAAAAGAGGATTTTCGGGATATTTGGTCCACATCTGATATTGTTTGTCTTCCTTTTTCAGAACCTGCTCCCAAAGTTCATTCTTGCTGATATTCATAATGGAATCCCGGTCAAGACTTGTCACCATCCAGGAATCTTCTGAAAGTTCCCTCTCAAGCTGCCCTTCATGCCAGGACGAAAAACCTACGAAGAACCTTATTTGATGACCTTTGATGAGCCCATCATTAATCATGCTTTTAATAACATCAAAATCGCCACCCCAATAAAGATCCTCCATCACGTGAACACTCTCTGGGATTATTTCTCCCAGGGAATGTAGATAATGGACCGTATCCGTCCGAACAGGCCCTCCAACTCCAACCAGTGCTTCAATGGCAGGAAAATCTGAAAGGATCTCTGTAATACTGAATTCAATAGGATTATTAAGCACAAAACCCAGTGATCCATCCTTATTATGCTCCGTAATCAAAACCACCGATCGCCTGAAATATGCATCCTGAAGAAAAGGCTCAGAAACGAGGACCAGACCTTTTTTCGGAGGAATATTATTATGTTTTATCTTAAAAAAATCGAGATTTTCACTCATCAAATTTTTATCAAAATTGCTTCAAACCAAAATAAATAAATTTCTTAACTTAGCCAAATAGCCATTCTTTCTAAGGAAAATTCGATATGAGAAATGATCCCGCCTGCAGGCTCCAGAAAACGCTGACAACTGGGCCGTTTAAAGGAGTTAACCCCCCTATTACCGATTCCGCGACCTTCGCTTTTGATGATGGACCAGCCATGACCGATTGCTTCGAAGGAAAATCTGAGAACGCTTTTTTATATAGCAGACATTGGAATCCAACAAACCGTGCCCTGGCCCGTGCTCTGGCAGCTATGGAAAATACAGAGTCTGCCTGGGTAACCGGCTCAGGGATGGCAGCAATTACATCCGCAATACTTCAGATCTGCAATAGTGGTGACCATATTGTGAGCAGTATGACCACATACGGGGGAACTTATGCTTTCCTGAAGAATTATCTCCCAAAATTCAATATTGAGGTAAGTTTTGTTGATATTTCTGATCTTGAGGCGGTCCGTGCTGCAATACGTCCCTCCACCAAAATATTGTATACTGAATCCCTCACCAATCCTTTGCTCCAGGTATCCGATATTCCTTCCCTTGCGGAGATAGCCAACCAAAATGGTTTGAAATTATTGGTTGATAATACCTTCACTCCCATGATAATCAATCCATGTGATCTTGGGGCCCACCTTACACTATATTCCATGACCAAATTTATCAATGGACAAAACGATTGTGTGGCGGGGGCGATCTGTGGATCAGGTGAATTTATCAACGACCTCATTGATGTCAACAAAGGCACCTGTATGCTGCTCGGACCGGTTTTGGATCCCATCCGGGCATCTGGAATACATAAAAATCTTTTTACCCTTCACATCCGAATGCGGCAGCATAGTAAAAATGCTGCATATCTGGCTGCAAAAATGTTTGATAATGGGCTAAAAGTGACCTACCCTGGGCTGAACAATCATCCACAGCACCAACTTATGAAAAGTATTATGAATCCAGAATACGGATTCGGCGGATTGTTGTCGATCGATATGGAGACCTCTCACAAGGCCAATGAACTGATGGTGAGGATGCAAAATATTGGTGTTGGATACCTCGCTGTCAGCCTGGGGTATTTTAAAACCCTTTTTTCTAACTCAAGCAAATCAACTTCTTCAGAGGTACCAGAGGAACTTCAGAACAAAATGGGCCTCTCTCCCGGGCTGACCCGCTTTTCCGTTGGATTAGACCAGGATATTGACGCAACCTGGCAATCGATTCATAATATTTTGAGGGATATCTCCTGACAATTAAGGTGCATTGGGCTTTTTTTCTAGCTTTGTTACCTGACAAGTATGTATTTAACTTCTTATGGTTGAAAAAGAAATCCGTGCCCCGGGCCTGCTGCAATCGCTAATCCCAATTATCTGTCTAATAGCCCTTCTGGCCTTGAATGTCCTCTTATTTGGAGATGACACTCTTTCAGGCGCCAATCAAATAGTTTTATTATTATCTGCTACCATCGCTTCCATTATTGCTATTTCTTTGGGACATAAATGGAAGGATATAAGAAAAAGCATTGTTAAAAGTATAAGCTCCGCCATGCCGTCGATATTGATTCTTTTACTCATTGGATCCCTGGCAGGCACCTGGCTTATTAGCGGTGTTGTGCCAGCTTTGATTTATTATGGATTAAAGATGATTAACCCAACAATATTTCTTTTTGCGGCCGTGCTTGTCAGTGCCCTGGTCTCTGTGGCAACTGGCAGTTCCTGGTCAACCATTGCCACATTGGGTATTGCTTTGCTCGGGATTGGAAAAGCCCTTGGTTTCCATGAAGGCCTGGTGGCCGGGGCCATTATTTCCGGAGCCTATTTCGGTGATAAGATGTCACCTCTTTCAGATACAACCAACCTTGCACCAGCTATGGCAGGAACGGACATCTTTACCCATATACGGTATATGATTTACACCACCGGACCCAGCTTTTCACTAGCAGTTATTATTTTCCTCATTTGGGGGTTTACAATTGATTTTGCCGACAGTACCACCAACGTAGAAAATGTGCTTGTTGCAATTGATAATTCCTTTACTATTACCCCATGGCTCTTCCTGGTTCCAGGCCTTTTAATAGCGATAATTATCATGAAAGTCCCCCCCCTGCCGGCCTTGTTGGCAGGGACACTCCTGGGGGTGATTTTTGCATTGATTTTTCAGCCTGATATTGTGAGGCAGGTAGCCGGAACAGATGGAAGTTTTTGGGTAGCGGGATATGTTGGAAGTTTAAAAGCAATGTTTGGGGAGATAGGGATCCAAACTAATGAGCCTAAAATAAATGAATTGTTGTCAACAGGCGGAATGGCTGGAATGTTAAACACAATTTGGCTCATCCTCACTGCCATGGTATTTGGGGGTGTGATGGAAAGAGGCGGAATGCTGCACAGTATCAGTATGGCTATTATCTCCCGTGCAAAAAGTACAGTCGGCCTCGTATCCGCAACAGCAGGGACATGCCTGTTTTTTAATGCCACCGCCTCCGATCAGTATATGGCAATCGTTGTACCAGGAAGAATGTTTGCCAAGGTTTACCGTGAAAGAGGTTTTAAACCCGAACTACTGAGCAGGACCCTGGAGGATTCAGCAACAGTTACCTCAGTACTGATTCCTTGGAATACATGCGGGGCCACCCAGTCAGGTGTTTTAGGGGTATCCACCTGGACTTACCTGCCATATTGTTTTTTTAATATTGTTAGTCCGATAATGACCATTATCTTTGCATGGCTGAATATCAGGATCAGACGATACAAAAAGGATGAAAAGATTGTTGAATTTGTTGATTGATCTGAACTTCTGCCCAGCTAATATGTTTAATTCATTGAGGAAGTAGAATAATATGTTTTTAACTCTGGTGTTTTTGTCGATTGTCCTTGTTGCCCTTGCTTTTATAGGATTGGGTGTAAGTATTTTTTTTAAGAAGAATGGTAAATTTCCTGAAACAGGTGTTGGGCATAATCCGGAAATGAGAAAGCTGGGCCTGAGTTGTGCAAAATCAGCTGAAATCAAAAGATTTCAGCTTCAAAGGGACATTAATGCTGCAAAATCCCAACCTTCCGACTTGCTGATAGATTCCACTGGATGTGCAGGATGTAATTGTTCGGCAGAAATCTAATACTTGTCCTCGAGTATTTTCTCCAGTCCTTTTGAATATGTTGAATTGAAAGCACCATCCGGACTGCTGAAAATAAAGTAGCCCTCTAGTTCCGGATCTGAATTTACCATTTCCATCGCCTTCTCCAATCCCATTACCATAAAGGCTGTAGCATAGGCATCTGCCGTCATGCAATCGGTTGCAAGAACTGTAGCACTAAGTAAGTTGTGGGAAATTGGCTTGCCGGTTTTCGGATCGATAGTATGGGAGTATTTCACACCATCCTCCACATAGAACTGCCGATAATTACCTGAAGTTGCTAAAGATATATCAGAGAGATTCAGGACTATCTGAATTTGCCGTTCGATCATATTCTCAATCGGCTTATCCACACCTACTCTCCATTTATTTCCTTTAGAGTTCATGCCACGACATCGCATTTCTCCGCCTATTTCTACCAGGTAATTTTTCACTCCTTTGTCCTCCAGAAACATTGATACAACATCAACTGAATACCCTTTGGCTATTGCACTTACATCAAGCATTATCCTTGGATCGTCCTTGATCACCTTGTCCCCGTGAATGCGTATTTTACGATACCCCGTGAGGGTAAGTAATTCTTGTATTCTTTCATCTGTGATCCTTTCCTTTTCCGTGAATCCAAATCCATAAGCATTCACCAAAGGAGCTACGGTTATATCAAAAGCACCCTCCGTACGCATAGATATTTGTTGGGCGCGGTTAAAAACCGTCCGGAAATATGCATCCGGCACAACATCAGGGTCATTTGAGTTGATGCGTGAAATAACAGATCCAGGAATATAAGTAGATAGAGAGAGCTCAAACTCATTCATCAAATTGAGAAAATCCTGCTCTAATCCCTTATTCTCTGGATATTCATAGGTAATATGAAAACTTGTCCCGTGAATAGGGCCCTCTGAAAACTGGTAAACAAGTGGCTGCTCCTTACAAGATATACATAGAGACCCAATAATGATGCAAGTGATCAGAATCCGATTCATTGTAGTTGGATATTTGAATGTGAAAATACAAAAAAACCGCCCGGTTGGGCGGTTTACTATTATCCTCCAAAATCATCGAAGGCAATCATTTCATCAGGAACCCCCAAGTCATATAGCATCTTAAACACCGCGTCATTCATCATGGGTGGACCGCAGAGATAATATTCTATCTCTTCAGGTTCCTCATGTTTGCTTAGGTAGTTATCAAGTAATACCTGATGTATGAAGCCCGTTAAGCCAGCCCATTTTTCTTCTTCTTTGGGCTCAGATAGAGCAATATAGAATTTAAAATTCGGAAATTCCTTCTCAATCTTCCGGAATTCCTCCTCATAAAAAATTTCACGCATCGACCGGCCACCATACCAATAAGATACTTTCCTGCCGGATTTCAGGGTGTTGAACAGGTGGAAAATATGCGACCGCAGGGGAGCCATTCCTGCTCCTCCACCAATATATACCATTTCATTATCCGTATCCTTGATGTGGAATTCACCATATGGACCGCTAACCTGCACTTTATCGCCTGGTTTACAGTTGAATATGTAAGAGGAACACACACCAGGGTTCACTTTGGCAAATCCACCAATGGCAGCATCCCATGGCGGGGTTGCAATCCTTATGTTGAGCATTACAATATTTCCCTCACCCGGGTGGTTGGCCATGGAGTAGGCCCGGTAAGTGGGTTCCGGATTCTTCATCTTAAGATCCCACATTTTAAATTTATCCCATTCATTGCGAAATTCTTCCTCAATGATGAAATTCTTAAAATCGATATCAATCTTAGGCACATCGATTTGGACATATCCACCGGATTTAAAATCCATACTTTCCCCCTCGGGCAGCCGAACAACAAATTCTTTGATAAAAGTGGCCACATTCTTGTTGGATATCACTTCACATTCCCACTTTTTAATTCCCATTATTTCTTTGGGAACACCAATTTTCAAGTCATTCCTAACTTTTACCTGGCATCCCAAACGCCAGTAATTCTGAGCTTCCTTTCTGGAAAAGAAACCAACTTCTGTAGGCAGAATATCACCGGCGCCTTCATAAACCTGGCATTTACACATGCCGCAAGTTCCACCTCCTCCACAAGCACTTGGGAGGAAAATACTCTGGGTTGACAGTGTATTTAGAATGGTTCCCCCCGGGTCAACCTGTATTTTACGCTCTCCTTCATTGATATCCAGAGTAACCTCGCCCTGGGGAGTCAGTTTTCTTTTTGCATATAAGAGTACGGTCACCAGCAAAAGAATGATGATAAGAAAGGCTCCGATACTGATACCAACAGTGAGACCAATGCCTAAAGATGAGTCAAGCAGGATCATATCTTGTTTTGTTTATAGTTTAATTCCCATAAAACTCATAAAGGCAATGCCCATGAGTCCGACAATAATAAATGTGATTCCCAATCCACGCAGAGGAGCGGGAATATTTGAATAGCGTATCTTTTCCCGGATCGCTGCAAGCCCTACTACGGCCAAAAACCATCCAAACCCCGACCCCAATGCAAAGGATATAGCTTCACCAATATTGTTATAGGCTCTCTCTTGCATAAAAAGGGCACCGCCAAGGATCGCGCAGTTTACTGCGATAAGTGGCAGGAATATCCCCAAAGCATTGTAAAGTGTTGGGGATATCTTCTCAATTATCATCTCCAGCAGCTGAACGATTGAAGCGATAACAGCGATGAACAGGATGAAACTGAGGAATCCAAGATCCACTTCTGCCAGCTTCGGACTGATCCAGGCCAATGCACCTTCCTGCAATATATAGTTCTCAATCAGGTAATTAACAGGAATAGTGATAACCAGAACAAAGATCACTGCGAGGCCTAGTCCAGTAGAGGTTTTTACAGTTTTTGAAACTGCCAGATATGAACACATGCCTAGAAAATAGGCAAGGATCATATTCTCTATGAAGGCACCCTTAACAAATATGTTGATTAGATTTTCCATCTCTATCCACTTTAATTAGATTCAATCAGATCTTTGTTTTTACTTCTCTGTATCCAGATGATGATCCCCATAACAATTAAAGCCATTGGAGAAAGGATCATTAATCCGTTGTTTTCGTATCCGATATTGTAAAGGCCAATTTTTTCCACAATGGGGTATCCCCAAAGAGTTCCGGAACCAAGCAGTTCGCGGAAAAATGCCACTACAATTAGTATCCAGCCATATCCAAATGCATTTCCCAGCCCATCGAGAAATGACTCCCAGGGCTTGTTGGCCATGGCGAAAGCTTCGAGACGACCCATGATGATGCAATTCGTTATTATTAGTCCCACGAAAACGGATAGCTGCTTACTTATATCGTAAACAAAAGCTCTCAGTACTTCATCAACGAGAATCACCAGGGCAGCAATTATAACCAATTGAACAATTATCCTGATCCGGTTAGGAATAGACTTCCTAAGCATGGAAACAATAACATTTGAGAGAGCCAGAACAGCCATAACGGAAAGAGCCATTACGAAAGCCGGCTTAAGTTTGGCAGTCACAGCCAGAGCCGAACAAATACCCAGAACCTGAACGGTTATAGGGTTGCTGTCATTCAGAGGATTAGTCAGCAACTTCATATTCTTGGATGAGAACATACTCATAACGGCTTATTTTTGCTTGTTAATAAAAGATTCATAAACGCTAAGGCAATCATAGAGCATCGCTTCAAGGCCCTTGCTGGTTATAGTCCCGCCAGAAATTGCATCTACAGAATTCTCTGTTTTGGGTATGCCAGCCTTGTTGACCTTAATGGAGGTAAAAGCCCCTGAAGAATCAAAAACCTTCTTGCCTTTAAACTGAGCCTGAAAATCCCGGGTATTGATCTCGGCTCCCAGTCCGGGTGTTTCGCCCTTGTGGTCAAAAACCACTCCGGCGATGGAAACAAAATCATTATTCAATGCTACATACCCCCAAATTGGTCCCCATAAACCCTTTCCAAGTACAGGGAAAATGTAATTTTGAGAACCATCTTCTTTGGAGCATAGATAAACCGGCAGGGTTCTTGCCTCCAATGCTTTGATATTCTCTTTCTTTAGATCGATGGTGAAAGCATCAATTCCATCTACCCTATCTCCCTTTGAATTCACCACAAAAGATTCTGTGATGAACTTATCGTATTCTGCCTCAACATAATCATTCTTGGATTCAGCTTCCTTCGCTCCCAAGCCCTGGTCAACTGTATTCAGAATATCCAGTTTCTTGGCTATTTCCTCGTTTTTATCCTGAAATGGCTTCAATCCGGTAGCTGCCAGAGAGAGTACAGCAGCCACAATGATCACCATCACCGAGGCATACATAAAAATATACAGATTGCTTTTATTCATCTCTTTGAAATTTGATCAGTTGAAATATATTAAGCACTGACTCTTTTTAGTCTTTTCCGGATATTTGCCTCAACGATATAATGATCGATCAGAGGAGCAAATACATTCATAAATAAGATTGCCAGCATAACCCCTTCAGGATAAGCTGGATTAAGAACCCGTATCAGGATTGCCAGTATCCCCACGAGGAATCCGTAAATCCATTTTCCTGTTTCTGTTTGGGCGGCTGTAACAGGATCGGTAGCCATGAAAACAATTCCAAATGCAAAACCACCCATAATCAGGTGCTGCCAGAAGGGAACTTCCATAAAGGGATTAACAGCAAACACATTAAGAATGACCCCCATTACAACACCACCAGCAGCAGCGGAAAGCATAATCTTCCATGACCCAATCCCTGTATAAAGTAATATAAACGCGCCTATCAGTATGGCCAGAGTAGATGTTTCGCCAACGGAACCGGGGATATATCCCATAAACATGTCCATAGAACTTGGCAGATTATCCAGGTTCCCGGCCGCGGCATTCGCCAGGGGAGTAGCTCCACTGAAACCGTCAACAATATTTCCTCCCTTCATCAGGCCGCCTATCCAAATTTTATCCCCTGACATAAAGGAGGGATAAGCAAAAAAGAGAAACGCTCTGGTTAGCAAAGCCACATTGAAAATGTTCATTCCAGTACCACCAAAAATCTCTTTCCCTATTACAACTGCAAAGACAACAGCAACAGCCAGCATCCAAAAAGGAATATCCACAGGTACGATAAGGGGGATCAGCATCCCTGAAACCAGGAATCCTTCATTTATTTCATGCCCTTTGACCTGGGCAACCGCAAACTCAGTTCCGAGTCCCACTCCATAGGAGATCACAATCAAGGGGAATACATGTATGAATCCATACCATAACGCCTGCCCCGACCAGAAAGCCACATCCTGTCCCTGGGAAAGGAAGTGCTGGTAACCTGTATTCAACATCCCCATGAAAACTGCAGGAATCAGGGCTATCACAACAAGAGCCATAGTACGCTTCAAATCAATGCCATCGCGTATATGGGATCCTTTGCTAGTGATGGTGTTAGGCACAAAAAGGAAGGTTTCAAATCCTTCGAAAGTTGATTTCAGGAAACTTAGCTTGCCACCCTTGTCAAAAGGAGGTTTTATCTTATCGACAAACTGTCTTAATTTTCCGTTTTTCATAATATCGTTCTTCTATCTGGGTAAAAGATTTGATCAGCTCATTTCCTTCCGCATCAGATCCAAACCTCTTCGGAGAATATCCTGGGCCTCGATCTTCGATGTACACACAAACTCACAAAGGGCAAGGTCCTCTTCAATAACCTCATAGATCCCTAATTGCTCCATCTTATCAATATCGTCAACAAGAATGGCTTTAAGCAAGTGAACCGGGAGTATATCCATAGGAAGTACTTTCTCGTATTGGCCAGTCATCACAAATGCCCTTTTCCCTCCTTTAATATTAGTGTCAATATCCCATTCCTTGTTTGGGCTCAACCAACTCATAAATGTTCTCGAATTTGAAAACTTTTTCAAACCCGGCATGGCCCATCCGAAAAGTTCATAGTAGTCGCCTTCCGGGATCACCGAAAGCACCGAATCAAAAAACCCTAAATAACCATCTGTAGAGATTTTTGTTCCTGTAAGAACATTCCCGCTGATGATCCGGGGATCAAGTTCCCCATCCGACAAAGCGCCTTTAAGGAATGAACTAACTGAGGCACCGAGCTGAGTGCGGTAGTATTTTGGTCTGGCAACCTTGGATCCAGCCACAGCTACAACAATCTCGGGAACCAGCCGTCCTTCAAGGAATAGTTTACCGATCAGGTTTACATGCTGCGGGTTTATGGTCCATATAATATCACCCTTATTAATGGGATCAATATGGTTTATCTGGACTCCAACATTTCCGGCCGGGTGTGATCCACTGAAATAATGGTATTCAACTCCCGGTAAATCGGCAAAAGAACTATCAACAGGATATCCACTGCGCAAACTCAGGTGGACCATCCCATCGGTCAACTTCTTCAAAGCCTCAATGCCTGCAGCAAAACTCTTGTCCTGATTCTTCATGATCAGGTCATAATCTGGTGCAAGAGGAGCACTGTCAAAACCGGATATAAAAATAGCCTTAGGTTTTACCTGCGGATCAGCCCCTACTCCATAAGGCCTTTGTATTAAAGCAGGCCAAAGACCCGAAAGCAGAAAGGTATCCTTAACTTTCCCAGCCTCCATTGCGGCCGGGTCTCCCTGGGGAAAAGACACAAAATCCTGCTTATCATCAGCCTCAATTACCACCTCTAATATGCGGCGGCGCTCTCCCCTGATGATGCTTCTGACAATTCCGCTTACCGGAGAAGTATACTGAACCTCCGGATGGTATTTATCAAAAAATAAAGGCGTTCCCGCCTTAACTGCATCTTCAGGTTTCACCTTCATTTTGGGTGTTATCCCAACAAAATCCGGGGGCTTAAGGGCAAAAAGACGAGCCCGCGGAGCAGATACACAGACTTTTTCAGCTGCGCCCTTTAGCTTGATATCAAGGCCCTTCTTTATTTTGATTACCTTTGACATAGCATTGGTGTTGTTTTTGAGAATTAATTCACAAAAGTATACTTTTTTTTTAATATCATAATAGCGGAATGAAGATATGTAGATTTGTAGGCCTGATTGTTTTCTTTTTGGCATTTTCATCTGACATTCAGCTACTTGGCAACTATATTGAAAATTGTCCAGGATTAAAAGATGGGATTTTTCAGGATGAAAAACTTAACAATTTTGTATTCCGAGAAAACATCAGGTCGGTTCAAATTTTTCCAGAAGGCTGGGAATTAGGATACCCAGTAATTGACATCAGGGAATCTATACATTTGTTGTTCAGTTTTGATGATTTGACTAATGAATCACAGAATTATTCTTATACCCTGATCCATTGTGGTTCCGATTGGGTTGCGTCAGACATTTTGCAGACGGATTACATATCAGGTTTCACGGAAGCAATTATTAACGATTATGAATTTTCCCGCAACACATTCCGCGATTATGTTCACTATACCTTATATGTTCCAAATGAAGATATGAAACCAACTCTCCCTGGTAACTATATATTGATGGTCTATGAGGACTTTGACCGCTCGAAGCCGATAATCACCTCCCGATTTTATTTGGTCGATTATCTTGTTGAAATCGATGGTACTGCTAAAAGGGCTGAAGATATGATGCACTTCAACACTGATCAGGAAGTTGACTTTAACATTTTGCACGAAAATTTATATCTTGATGATCCGGAAAAAAATATTAAGGTTAGCATCAGCCAAAACAACAGTGACCTTAACACCATTAATGATCTGCGCCCTACCTTTGTTCAGAACAACATCTTAATATATAATTATGAGGAAGAGAACAGGTTCTCTGGCCTTAGTGAATTTCGGTATTTTGACACTAAAAATCTTAAATTCATTACTAATCGCATCGACCGGGTTGAATTCCAGCGCCCATATCAGCACGTATATCTCCTGCCCGACCCTGTTAGGGCATTAGAGAAATATGACTTCTACGAGGATATGAATGGAACATTTTTCATCAGATGGGATGAGGGAACTGATTCGCGTGTAGATGCTGATTACATCATGGTACATTTTTCCCTTCCTTTTGATGCCCCCTTGCCAGGAGCCGATGTCTATGTGTATGGAGGTTTGTCAAACTGGGCCCTTCAACCTGAATTAAAGATGGAATACGATCTCGAATCCAGAGCTTATGAACTGGTCAGTCCATTCAAGCAGGGATTATATAATTACCAATACGTGCTCGTTTCCGATAACGCCCCCCCCGATTTTACCTTATTTGAGGGTAGCCATTTCGAAACTGAAAATGATTATCTGATTTTTGTTTACTACAAAGATATCAGGAAACGCTATGAAAGCCTTGTAGGATTTAAGATCCTTAACACAGTCGAAAAAAGCAGGCTGTAACCCTTGTGCGTCTTTGAATTGTTTAATAACTTTGTAAAAATGCGGTTCATTATTTGTATAGGGATTTCGCTGATCATCCTTGGATTACTCCCTCCTGTTGAAACTATGGCACAGGGGGAAATCGATGATGAGGCCCGCATATTTTACAGAAATGAAAGAACATTTTCTGGCACCTTGTCTTCAACAGGCTGGAGCGTTGGTATGCAATATGCAAAACGCAGAAACGCTTTCAAGAGCCTGGTTTACGGAGGGGAAATTGGAAGCCTCCGTCACCCTAAAGAATACAAAAGCCAAAGCCCCTATGCTGGCGGCTGGGGTACTGGTTATGTATTCGGAAAAACGAATGAGGTGATTTGCCTCAGATTCGGAACAGGTTTACAAAAGGAAATCTTCGGGAAATATGATAAAGGCGGAATAGCCATCCGTTACTTTTTTTCCGGTGGTCTGTCCCTCGCCTTGATGAAGCCGGTGTACTATGCAAAAATTGTCGGTTTTGATTATCAAAAACTCGAAGTCATTACAGAAAAATCTCTCTTCGACCCGGATTATATGCAAAGCATTTACGATATCTATGACAAAAAATCTTTTTTCATGGGTTTCGATGAAATTAAACTCGACCCAGCTGTGTTTGCCAGGGCTGGCCTTAGCTTTGAATATAGTATCCAGGACAGGATCATTAATGCCCTGGAAGGTGGAATTCAACTGGAAGGATTTATGAAGAAAGTCCCCATCATGGCCAGTAATGATAACCGTCAATTGTTTTTTTCGATTTTTGTCACTTACAGGTTTGGGAAAGTAATGGATGCCCGGTTTAACAATCTACCCCTTTAAAGAAACTGTAAATCCTTAAAAAAACGATCTTCCCAAAACGTAGAAAACGTACGTTATTGCTCGTTTTCAAAAATAGAAGCTTAATTTTGTATTATTCATTTTTTTTGTATTTTTAGTGCCTATTAAACTGTGGGATATGCACGATTTTTCTGAAATTATAACATTATGAAATATCCATGAGCAATAAATAGCACACCAACCGCGAATGAATATAA